>CAZVWR010000020.1:0-48417 GCA_964630905.1 uncultured Spirochaetales bacterium
GTTTATGATAATATTTTTAGCAGTTTTCTTTTCAAATATTCTTGCGGCATTGAGCACAGATTGCAGAATAGAAGAAAAATTTCCAGTAGAGAATTCCGGCGACCTTAATTTTAGAGTATCGAAAGATGTTCAGAGTTTTATTAATTTAAATAACGGAAAAAAAGAAACAAGAATGAAGGTGGTTCTTCCAATCAGAGAAATATATAAGGAAGATACAGAGATTTTTGTACACGAAGCGGACATAACAGATGGAAACAGTATTAGTTTTGTAAATGGTGAGCTGGTTACTGACAATGAAATAGATATTATGGCAGAAAAGAAGCTTGCAAAAATTGTAAAAGAAAGATCTGACAGAATTGACTGGCGTAAATATGCAGCCGAAGAATTCATTCACAGGATGTCTTTAAAATGGTCAGAACTGGAAATACAGCACGATCCCGAAGCTGCTGGCGTTATCGCTGAATTTAATGTGTCTCAGTTGCAGGAAGTCATTAATAATAATACTGATCTTTTTCTTGGTATTGAATCGCAAAACTACACAGACAATTCTATGGCTTCGGCCATGCTGGATACAAATGTCGATCCGTATGTTCTTAATTACTCAAGCAGACAAGGTGATGGTGTAGGAATTTATCAGAGTGAAAACTGTTGTTCTGATCCAGGGTTTATTTCTGACTATTATAAAATTGCGGGAAATTGTGTTGTTCAGAGTCACAAAACACATGCTGAAAGAGTCGCAGGTGTTCTTCGTGAAGCTTCACCTCTGGCTTTTGTTTATTGTAGAAACGGCTGTGCCGTTCCTACTTCTACTGATTTAAATGGATACAATGGAAACCCACCCATACATATCGTAAACTTATCCTGTGGCGGTGGCAGAACATCTGCTGGATACAACACACGTTCGAGAGATTTTGATAACCATGTTTATGGTGACGCAGTTGCAGTTTTTGCAGCGGCAGGAAATGATGCGGAAGAGCCTGCTGGAGAAAATTATGTTAATTATCCAGCAGAAGGTCTTAATGTTGTTGCTGTGGGTGCCTACAATGATGCAAATGATACTATTGCAACTTTTTCTTCCGGTGTAAATTCAACTGTGGGAAATGAAAAACCTGATATATCCGCTCCTGGAGTAAATATTTCTTCTGGCGGACACGGAAATGCGAGCGGTACTAGCCTTTCAACTCCCCATGCTGCAGCAATAGGGGCAGACTTTGCAGGGTATTATACATGGCTCAAGCTAAAACCTCACTACCTGAACGCTCTTACTCTCGCTACCTCTAATGATGTTATTTCCGGTAGCTGGTGGAGAATTGGTGTTGGCGGGATAGATTTCAGAGACGGTTTTTTTGATGGGCATGCTCAAAGCTGGGAAGGTTCAAATGGAAGCTGGTCTACTTTTGACAATAATGATCCTTATCCCGGGAATGGCAAAATAGACAAGGTTGTTTCAATTAATTCTTCTTTTGCACAAGTTCATGTTGCAATATGGTGGCTTACCCGTGGGGACTATACATATGCACATCAAGATGACACATATCCTCTTGGAATGGATCTTGATGTTACTGTTTATGATCCGAATGGTAATGTTGTTGGAAGTTCAGCAAGCAGACTCAATCCGTGGGAGTCACTGAGATTCGACCCCACTGTTACCGGAAACTATCGAGTATCTATAAGTCGTGCATATAACAGAGATACAAGCTGTAATATCCGTTTGGGTCTCTGGATAAATAAAGACAATTAAAATGGAGGGGATTATGTTTCGTTACATAATAGGGGTTTTGTTGCTTTTGATGATGGTTTCGTGTGGAGACAAAGCAACACAGACCGACAATGAAGATTCTTTGATTGATGAAAATGCTGTCTCGGATGAGATCTCTACCAAAGATTATGACAAAGCTGAAGAAGCTGTTAATGATTCAGAATATTCCGATTCTGATGCAAACAGCGGATCGGGTTACCACATGGTGGCCACAGAATATTCAGAGATTGCAGAATTAGGAAATCTTACGACAGATAATAAAAGATATGAGATTTTCCGTGATAAAACAACATTTGAACAGTTCTTTACACAGATAAATGTTGATGAGATGGAGCCGCCTTCTGTTGATTTTGATAATAAAATGGTGATTGTTCTTTTTAATGGAAAATGGAATGATCTGAGACCGGCATACCGTCTTGACGGAGTTAAGAAGTTCGTTTTTGACAATCCCGAAGATGTTCACAGTTCTGTAATCACAGTAGAAACTACAGTGCTTTATTATCGTGAAGATTGCCCGGTTGATTCAATGATCTATTATCCGACCTATCTTATAAGTGTTGATAAAGCTGACATCGTAAATTTTGTTGATCATTTTGAAATTGTAACTGACTGCTAACAAAGAACTTTTTTCTCACAAACTGAAATTTTGAAAGTTATGAAATTGACTACAAAATAAATGTGGAAACCAGATGCCTTACTGATGAAGAAACTTCAGATTGGTAAAAAACTTAAGCTAGAAATTAGGATCAACCATCATTACGGTTCTTACGCCGTAGTGGTCTGAAACGGAATATCTTGTTTTGGTCTTCTCTTTTTCATTGAAAAGGAGAAATTCGTTGTGGAACACTCTTTCCGACATGAAAACAAATCCCTTTTTGTTTCTGAAAAAGATGTGATCGTGAACAGCTTCACTGTTATTTTTGCTGATGAATGGATTTTCAGGACACACCGTGCACTGGATAACATCTTCTTCTTCAACATCAAAATAAGGGTCGTACCATCCGGCAGAAATGAGTGCTGCAACCGGTGCTGGGTTTGATTCAATGATGTTTTCTCCGCCAGCTATATTGCTGTTGAAATCACCCATTATTACTCTCTGGGCAATATTTTCGTTGTCAGGAATTGAAAGTATCTCGTTGATCTGTGTCAACTGTTCCTGCTGCCAGCTCCCGGCAATACCGTCATATTCCTCATCAATTATTGCAGAAAGTGCTGTACAGATGATCTGAGTATCTCCTATGGCCGGTTTGTAGTCGTATATTTCCCCATCTTTTTCTATTCTTCCAAGCGTAGCATAAACGGCCATTCTGTGGTTACCATATGATGTCAATGCAAGAGTCCCTTTATTTTTAAGGGGATATTTTGATGCAAGAAGAATCCCGTTGTTTCCATTGTTTTTATAAACAACCTCTTTTTCAACCATACATTCTTGAAGTATTGCCTGAAAATCACCGCCTGCTATAGAGCCGATGTTGTCTCCGATGAGACACTGCTGGCAAACCGGAGGAAGAGCGAGAATGTCACCAAGGCAGTTTTGAGCAATACAGGCAATGTCGGTGCCGCCGCATTCCATGGCAACACACATAACAACAGGAGCCACTTCTTCCTGAGTGCATGACGGGGGAATCGGATCAAAATCCTCATTCTTTGTGTTGACATATACAGTGGAAATATATCCCAGACCGTTCTTTTCGTCTTTAAGGAATTGACTTATTTTCATGATCTCGTTTTTATCATAGATCTCCTGAAGACAAAGTATGTCTGAATCTGAAGTCTTAAGAATCTTTTGGAGTTTTTCAGTCCTTTCATTTAAAAGAGGAAGTTCTTCTCCAAGCCGTACATTGAATGTTTCAAAAGAGATCGTCTGTTCGTCAAGACTAAAACCCCCAAGTTCGTTTTCACATCCTGAAAAAAGGAAGACTGTGATTGCAAACGCAAAGACAACCGATAGTTTAGTTCCCATTTTGTTCCCTCGTATGTAGTTAATATTACTCATAATAAAGAGCTTTTACGATTTCGTCGAAAGTTGTGACTCCGTCAGCCAGTTTTCTTATAGCAGATTCTTTAAGCGTAAGCATGCCGTCCATTATAGCGTTGTTCCTTATTTCATCAGCGGTAGCACCCTGCGAAATGATGGCTCTCATTTTAGGAGTCATGTTCATGAATTCTATGATCGCGGTTCTTCCTTTGTAGCCTGTATAACGGCACTTTACACAACCTTCCGCATCTCTTATCTTGTAAGTGCTTTCAAGTGGCAGATGAAGCGTTATCTTCTCCTCTTCGCTCATTTCCCTTGTGAAAGAGCAGAACGGGCACACCTTTCTTACAAGTCTCTGGGCAACAATTGCATTTAAAACACTTGCGATCATATAAGGTTCTATCCCCAGATCACCTATTCTTTCTATTGTTGTTGCAGTATCGTTTGTATGAAGTGTAGAAAGAACAAGATGCCCTGTAAGAGCCGCCTGCACAGCGTTTGTAGCAGTTTCCTTGTCTCTTATCTCTCCTATCATTACAATGTCAGGATCCTGCCTTAAAATATGTCTCAATGCACCCGAAAAGGTTATTCCCGCCTTGACATTGACACCCATCTGGTTAATTTCATCAATTATTATCTCAATGGGATCTTCAACTGAAACGACATTTATTTCAGGACTCGCAAGGCTTTTCAGTGTTGAGTAAAGAGTTGTTGATTTTCCGCTTCCGGTAGGACCGGTCACAAGAACCATGCCGTATCCTTTTTTAAGAGAAATGTCATAAAGGTTCTTCTGTTCGTCTGAAAAACCTATGTTGCTTATATCTTTCACAAAAGTAGATGATTCAAGTACTCTTAGAACCATTTTTTCGCCAGTTACGACTGGAATGGTGCTTGCCCTGAGCTCGACTTCGAGACCTGTTTCGGTCACAACTTTTATTCTGCCGTCCTGAGGTCTTCTTTTTTCGGCGATATCCATTTTTGCGAGCATTTTAAGTCTGCTTACAAAGGGAAGATGTGCTTCAAAAGGAAATGAATAAATAGTATGAAGGATGCCGTCAAGCCTGAACCTGATGTGAGTTTCGTCCCGTTTGGGTTCGATGTGAATATCACTTGCTTCCTGATCTATGGCATATTTGAGCATATAATCAACCGCATTGATTATATGTTTGTCGTCCATATTTTTCGCTTTGCCAAGATCGGTAAGATTTTCAAGATTATTAAATCCTTCACGGGTGAGATCATCTGCCGCCGCCTTGATAGATTTCTTGAAACCGAAAAGATCTGAAAGGATTCTCTCTATATCTTTTGCGGATGCCACCACCGGAATTATTCCTGATGAAGTGGAAGTTGAAAGCTGGTCGATGATGTCCATCCTGAAAGGATCGGCCATAGCAAGGACAATGTCGTCACCGTTTTTGTATAACGGAATGACCCGGTTCATTTTTCCGTATGCGGCGCTTATTGTTTTTACAGTAAGCTGATTATCTATCTTAAGCGGATCTATCACTATATATTCACAGCCGGCCCTTGCAGCAATAAGGCGGAGAAGCTGTTCCTCGGAAAGCTTGATAGATTCTTTTTCACAAGTGAACACAAGGAGTTCAGTAACAAAAGGGGCTCTTTTAAAAGTGTTCTCGAACATCGACTGGTAGTAATCTTTTCGGGCAGAGATTAATTCCTTCTGACTTTTGTTTATTACCGAATATTCTTCAAGCATTTCAAGGAGCAGAGAAAGAGAAAGTTCAATTTTCATTGATTCTCCGGAATTTATTAATCTTCAATCTGTGAAACAAGTTCCTTGAGGTTAGTCATCAGTCCGCTGAGCTTTATATTATCTTTTTCAAGCTGAGAAGTTCTCGCTGTAAGCTCTTCAAGCTGTTTAGTCTTTTCTTCAAGCTCTGTATCTGTCTGTGAAACTTTTTTCTTCAGATCTTCATTTTCAGCAACGACCAGCTCCATTCCTTCAGTCTTTTCAGACATCTTGTCGAGTTCATCGTTAAGTTCCTTGATCCGGTCTCTTCTTTCATTAAGCTTTTCTTCAAATTCGAGTTTTTCTTTCATGACCGCTTCAAACTGTTCTGCCATCTCTCCGCTCTTTGAAACAGCATCGGTAAGCTCTTCAATTTCCTGCTTAAGATCAGCGATATTTTTTTCAAGATCTGATTTTTCGGACCTTGTCTTTTCAAGTTCTTCCGCTACTTCAGCAAGGTTTGCAACAGTTTCTTTAAGCTCGCTCATCTCTTTTTCATTAACAGCCATTTTCTGTTCAAAATCAGTTTTAAGAGTTTCCATTTGTTTAAGAGCGGTCTCTTTTTCCTTCAGCGCATCAGCAGTTTCCTTTTCTATTTTTTTGACGCGGTCTTTCATTTCCTTGTTGTATACTGAAAGAACATCGTTCTGATCTTTCTGCTCTGCAAGTTTTTTCTTCAGATCAGCTATTTCCTGGCTTTCCCCTTCTTTTTTTGCTTCAGCGGTCTCTTTCAAAGTTTTTACTGAATTTTGAAGTTCGCCATTCTCTTTTTTGACCTCTTCAAGCTCTTCGCTAAGAAGTGAGATAGTCCCTTCGAGCTTTTCTATCTGCAAGGAAATTTCCTCTTTTTCACTTTCCGCCTTTTCAAGTTCCTTGGAGATCTTTTTGAGTTCTTTTTCTGATACTGATGCAGCCTGAGTTGCATTTTGAAGATCAGAAATTTTTTCTTCAAGTCCTTTTATCTGGAACCCTTTCTGAGCGATGGCATCTTTGAGCTCACCTGATTCGTCTTCAAGTTTTGAAAGTGCCGCCTGAAGCTCCTCATTTTTTGCTATCAGTTCCTGATTGGCCTGAACAAGCGTTTCAACTTCTTCACTCAACTCACTTCCACCTGATGATTGATTTGCTGACTCAAGCATTGTTTCAAGCTGGGATATCCTGCTTTTCAGTTCGGCGATCTGTTTTCCGCTGCCGCCTGAATCGACCTGAACATCGGCCATCCCCTCAAGGAAAGGGAAAATAGCATGAGTTGTTGCAAGCATTGTTTCGTTGTCAACAGGGATCTTGAGATAGAAATCCGCCCTGTATTCAAACTGTCTGTGTCTTTCAAAAACTTCCTCTTTTGCATCGCTTGAGATAAGCAGGATAGGAACATTCGCATATTCTTCCATCGCCCGTATCTTTTTACAGAGCATGAACCCCTTCATTCCGGGATTTTCTGCACGGATGATGAAAAGGTCCATTTTAGCTTTTCCAAGCGCTTCCTGAACCCTTCCCTCAGAGCTCGTTTCAAAAACATGAAAGTTGTAGGATGAAAAAAGTTTGTTCAACGCCTCTGACATTGCAACATCAGCTTCATAGACAAGTAGGTTTCTGCTCATAACGGCCTCTAATTTAATCTATTTGTAAGACTTGTTAGTTTTTTTCTTATGGTGTTTACAGAATCGATCCCGTGATCTGCGAGTGTTTTAATGAACTGTGTTCCTCCCATTGCAAGAAGTTTGAGATATCCGTGCATGGTAAGGGTCAGAAAACCTTTGTGTACTGAAAGAGAGACATGTTTTCTATTTTCTTTGTCCATTAAGATTTTGGTGGAATTTATCAGAAACTCTTTTACATCACTGCATTCTCCGCATGAATTAAAGATCTTTTCTGTAATTTCAAGTGTTGAAAAAACAGTGAAGTCAGGTTTGTGCTCCGGCTTGAAATTTAATACCGTAAAAGAACCGCCCTCTCTTGAAATAACGATATCTTTTCCGTTTTCCATTACAACCCTGAATGATGCATCTTTTGAAAGTGCGTTTATCACCTCAACGGCACCATTATTCTTTCTAATCATCGACTCAATCTTGTCTTTCATTTCAATCCTAATCACCAACAGATTGAAAAACTTATCACAAGGCATTTATTTTTGCAAATAAATTAATGAATATAATGAATCAGTTTTTTGTCCCTCTGACGCATCTTGCAAGCTGATTGTCCCATGTTTTTTTCATGTAGCTTACCGATCCGGTCGAAAAACTTACAAGCCATGCATTTGTTGTCGCCTGTGCTTCTTCGTCACTTGTCCAGTACATTGAATTCTGCTGGCCGACTTCCGGAGGCAGATAATTTCCGCTTGCACAAGCTGTTTTGCAGTCACCGCTTCCGCCGTTGCAGGCAGTGTATCCTGTACAGTCAGAAGTTACAGTGCATGCCGCAGTTTTAGTGCATCCTTTCACGAGTGATTTGAGTTCGTCGATATTTGGAAGTCTCCAGTCTGAAAACCCTGCATGATCAAGAGCTTCGCAATAATCCAATGCTCCCTGCCATGTGTTTGTTTCCACTTTTCCTGCCTGCCATTCAAACCCTGTCGTGTCAACAAAAGTAGCCGCCGGAATAAGTACGCAATTGTTGTTCTCACACCATTTTCCCTCTTCACATTCGCTGTCAAAATAGCAGTTTCCATATGGATTTTCAGGCACATAGTCTGTATCGGGAACATCATCGGTAGTTCCTGCTCTGACACATCTCACCCAGTTCGCGCCGCTTAATGAATCGGCATCACTGTTGATAAGCCCCCCTTTGAAATTGAGATACCAGTAAGCTTTTGCCATTGTTCCAGTTGCGCTGGTGTTAGGGGTATTTGACCATGTTCCGTTGCATGGTCCGTGGAGTATCGGCACGATGTAACATTCTTCATTGTCGAGCTGTCTATCTGTAAGCTTGCAGTCATCAGCAGTTAAATATGCAAAAGCCGGGTCGTATTTTGTTTCATCAAGAGCATAACATCCAAGACACGAATTGCCGAAACCCTGAGTGTTTTCCTTGTCTTTATTGCAGGTATCCTGATCTGTGCAGGTGTCTGTCGTGGGGCATTTTCCGCCGGTCATGACAGTGCTCACCCCCCTTGCAATAGTTCGCAGCTCGCTGATGGTGGGAAGCCGCCAGTCAGTTGCTCCGGCAAGAATGAGTCCGTCGCAATATTTCAAGGCATTTGCGTGTGATGGTCCAAGACCGCCTGCGCCTTTGTTCCCCATCGGGTTTTCCCATATCAGAAAAGTGTCGGGATCCACCCAGATGCCGGGAGCGTTTTTATCAAAACTGTCACCTACTGAATCACCGGTATTCCCTGTGTTGCCTGAGTCTCCCGAATCTCCCGAATTTCCTGTATTTCCTGTATCCTGCTTACAGTCAGCAACGATCCAGCCGTCGCAGGTCGAATTGCATGTAGCTATTCCGCCTGAATATTGAGGATCAATTTCGAAACACTCCATCGCTCCGCCGTCACAAATCTCACCGTTGTCAACTGTTTTGTTGCCGCACAAGAGCTGATTTTCTTCATCATTTTTGTTTTCTTCATTGTCGGAAACGATATTTTCATCATCAGCGAGAATATCATTTTCGTCTGTAACACAACTCAAAACAAAGAACGGAATAGAGAGTGAAATAAGTAAAAACCGGAAAAAACGCATGACCGCCTCCAAAAAAATTAATGACCAACAGTAAAAGAATCTATATTTTTAAAATTAATTCGTCTTTAAATGAAATATGGACTTTTTTTTAAATAATACATGTCCGTATTTCTAAAATATATTGAAATTGTTGAGAAATTATGTCCGGATGAAAAAGTGTGAAAAAGTCCTCATACGGAAAACCACAACTTCATGTAGCCAAAATAGAGCGCGGTAAGGAGAACGAAAAACACGATGAAGGCACCGATCTTTCTCCCTAAGAATTTTTTACCCGCTTTTACAAGACTTTTTGAAAGAGATGTTGTCCATCCGTTGAGATATCTGAAAAGGGGATAAAGAACAATTAGTGTGAGGCACATTCCGATAAGTGTGGCAATTTTTGGTGAAAAATTGGTTCTGTTATAACTGAGAATTTCTCTTGAAATGAAGCCCGAAGCAAGATTTGCAGAAAGAATGGTTATGACCATCATCATAAGCTTGTACATTTTTTTATCCTTTCGTTTTTCTGAATTCCTTGGGGGTTAGTCCTGTTGCCTTTTTAAAGCTCAGGTTGAAATGAGATTTGCTTGTAAATCCAGCCAGATAGGCAATTTCAATAATATTTTTATCTTTGTATTTGGGGTCTTCAAACATCTTTTTTGCCTCTTCTATTCTGTAACCGTTGATGAACGAATAGAAGTTCATTTTAAGTCCGCTGTTTATCACCTGTGAGATTATATGTCTGGGAAGTGATATTTTCTCTCCGAGAGTTGAGACTGTGAGATCAGGGTCAAGATACGGTTTTTCTTTTTCAACATATTCCACGAGTTCTTTTAAAACTGAATCAACAGTTTTTTTTTCAAGCCGTGCCGAGCCGTATTTGTCTGTTTCATCACTTTGTGGTTTGTTTGAGTTTTCAACAATGTTTTCAGGAACTTGGAAAACAGGGCTCTGGCGGAGCGCCATGATGGAAAAGGTAAAAATGAGAACCATGTCCCAAAGATAACTCACCCTTGTAAAATGGTGGTTCATGGTGAAAAAACCTGTAGCATGAAGTATAAGTGCCGTGAAAAGCATTAAAAGGAACCCGGCATTTACAAAAAAAAGGTTCATCAGCCACGAAAGGTCAGTTCTATAGGTATTTGAAAGATGATCCTTTATCTCATTCTTATATTTTTTTATCATGAAGATGCATAGGATAAGATATGATAAATACTGGATAATTTTCATTCCATAAGTCAAAAGGGGCTGATAGCTTCTTGTAAACCCGTTAGTCAGAAAAGTCTCGTAAGCTTTCACTTTTGCATCATGATCAAGGAGATAAGCCGGAAAAATTATGGCAAGGTGAACTAGAAAAGGGATAAAATGAAGCAGATCCTGCTTTACAAAAGATCTTTTTGTTGTAAGAACCCTTACATAAAAATAAAAAAGAGGTCCATATAAAAGAGCAATAGAGGCATCGCCATATATCAAAACAGAGAACTGCCGGTAAAAGCCAGACTCATCAACAATCAGTTTAATAAAATTGAAAGCAAAAAGCCCAAGTATTACAATAAGATATCTGTTGGCGACAGAATTTTCCTTTCTGAATGCAAGTCCGATTCCAAGAAGTGCACTCTGAACAGCACCGATGAGAAAAATTATTGTAAATCCGGTTGACATCATAATCTCCTGCAAGATCAGAAACAAAAAAATATATTATTAAACAAAGTTAAAAGCAAATATCATTTTTTAATGGAAATTTACGCATCTGGACTTTTTTTAAGAATTCCTTTGCGAATGAGGTCGAAAATTATCTCAAACTCTTTAAATATTACCTGACTTATTGTTAATTTGTGGAGATAATTATGAAAAAGATCATTGCCTGCTTAACATTGTTCTTCCTTTTTTTTGCAATTGAAAGTGCGGAGATCCAACCCCGTCTGACAGGCCGTATGTTTATTAAACTTGACAGTAAGTGCCTGAATTCAGGAAGAGAATCGTGTCTAAAAAGTCTAGGGTGTGTCGATGCCGGAAAATTAACACTTAAAAACTGGGCACTTGCAAAATGTTCAGGCGATCCGGTAAAAAGATCAGAAGAATTTGTGAAGAAAGGTTTGATTTCAAGACCGGAAAGATTCGTAAAAACAGAGCTTTATTCAATAGATCCTCTCTATCTGAACGACACTTACGCCCATGAACAATGGAATTTTCATAATACCGGAAATGTCACTTCAGCTGATGGAAAACTTTCAGTGAAAGGAAACGATCATGCCCATATTCTGGAAGCGTGGCAGCTACTCAAAACGCTTGGTGTCGTGACAAACAGCGAGATCGGAAAAGATAGGAAAATCGGGATAATAGACGACGGATTTGACATTCTGCACGAAGACCTCAAAGACAATTTTATAAGCTGGAAGAATTTTTCAGGCCCCGTTGAGCCGGAAAATATGTTCAGCGAAACAGCCGGATCTGTTGCAAATTTTCATGGAACAATGGTTGCAGGAGTTGCGGCGGCAAGAGGAAACAATTCTGCCGGACTTACCGGTGCGTGTCCGGCATGTTCAGTAATCGCAGCTCGAATGGATGCTGATCCTACCGTTGATCCTGAACTTACCGCAGAAGAATATTTTGACTCGATATTTAACTGGGTTTATGAGGAAGGAGCTGAAATTATTAACTGTTCATGGGGACCTGATGCTGACATCAATGCAGAATATTTTGGTGAACTGTTCACATATTTTGCCGATAACGGTCGCGGCGGACTCGGAACTCTGATAGTTTTTGCATCGGGAAACAGCGGTGAAGATTTTTCATGGAACCCTTTTGCAACCCATCCTGACACGCTTTCTGTAGGAGCAACCGACAGCACCGGATCAAGATATGATTTCTCTAACTATGGAACAATGCTTGATATAATGGCGCCTACCGCTGGTGGAGAAAAATCGGGAACGACTAAATATTTTGACAGAATATGGACAACTGACAATTTTTTAAGACCGGCATGCCTCACTGATGGCAAAACACCGTCAAGCGGTTGCAGCGATCAGGCGGGATGGACTCCGAATCACCCGATGGCAGGAGGCGACGGCTGGTGGGGAAAATATTCATACCGTTTTTCGCACACAAGTTCGGCAGCACCCCTTGTTGCAGGTGTTGCTGCACTTTTACTTGAAGCAAATCAAACACTTACCGCAAAAGAAATCAAAGAGATACTTATAAACACCGCCGACAAAGTGTCTCCAATGGACGCAAATTATGATTCAAACGGACACAGTAATAAATACGGTTTCGGCAGAATCAATGCTTTGAGAGCAGTTGCCGCGGCATGGATTCTTGGCGGGGGAACAATTACAGCTGGGCTAAAAGACGACATAGATGAATCATCGCCATGCACAAAAGAAGACTGCTGGAACTTTGAAGGAGCCGAATATCCAGATGAAGAACTCCCTGACTACAACACAGATCCGGATGTTGAAACTGAAAACGACTCAAATAATCAACCAGATGAAAATACTGAAATCACTGATGACACTTCTTTCCCTGATGAAGATAACGGAAACAATGAAAACAATGATGCTGATGCACTCACTGTTCCTGATAACGGAAGCAAAGAGAACAGCGAAACTGAAAATGTTCCGGATGAAAAAAGCGACGATGAGCAGAATGTCCCGGATGGATCGGTTGAAGAAGAAAAAGCCGGCTGTACGGTGGTTAGAATTTAAGGAGCTGAATTCATTTCTGTTTTGATTCAATAAAGATCTTCTTGATCTCATTTTTTCCGAGTTTGGGATATATTCTTGCAACAAGTTCAGCGGCATCTTTATTTGAAAGTTCGCTTTTTTTAAGAATTTCAAGAAGTTGAGAGTCTATCTCTTTAGTTTCGTTAGTGTTTTCCATTAATTCCGCAACAACGGTGAATTCACCTTTCTCTTTTATTTCCCGTCCGTCATAAACAAAAATTTCCTCATACATTTTGGTCAGTTCCCTGAAAATGACGATCCTTGCGTTCATTGAAACCAGTTTTTCAACAAGATCTTTTATCCTTGTCGGCGCTTCATAAAAGATTACGGGTTGTCCAAATGAGAGAAATTTTTCAAGTTCTTTTATCCTTTCTGCTCCTTTTGACGGAAGAAATCCTGCAAAAACAAATGAATCGCTCATTGATCCGCTGCATGAGAAAGCGGCGGCGGCGGCACTTGGACCCGGAACCGGAACAACTTTTATGTTCTCATTCAATGCGGCATTTACAAGATATTTGCCGGGATCGCTTACTGCCGGAGTTCCCGCATCGCTTACCAGACCAATGTTTTTTCCCATTTTCATTTCATCAATATGTTTGAGGAGAAATTTTTTCTCTGTGAATTTGTGATAAGAATAAACCTTTGAATTTATTCCAAGTTTCTGTAAAAGACCCAAAGTTACGCGGGAATCTTCGGCAAGAATGTAATCGCAGGTTGAAAGAATATTCACCGCTCTTTGAGTGATGTCACCCATGTTCCCGATCGGTGTTGCGATGACAAAAAGATTTCCGCTCATTGCGCCTCTTTAATATCCGTCAGCATCAAAAGCACCTTCAATGTAATCGATCTCAAATACTCCGGCATCATTCTTTATCAGTCCGGCAACATCGAATCTAATGTTGTAACTCTGAAGGCAGATCCTTTTTTTCTGAATGTAGTAAAGTGCTGTTTTTATTATGTGTCCGATCTTCATTTTGTTGATCGTTTCAAGAGGGGTACCTCCGTCCCAGAATATTCTATCCCAGCTTCTCACTTCGACAAAAGCTATTGTGTCATCGATCTGTGCGACAATATCAATCTCTCCACCCCGCATAAAAAAATTGCGGTCGAGAATTTTGTAACCCTTTTTTTCAAGCCAGTTTGAAGTAAATAGTTCGGCTTCAGCGCCGTACTGCCTTGTATTCATTTGTATTTTTCCGTAAATCTCTCAGTATCTCTTTTAATATCCTTTTCCTTGAGATCGCTTTTTCTGTCGTAAGAGGTTTTTCCTCTTGCAAGTCCGATCGTCATTTTCGCTTTTCCTTCTTTGAGATATATGTCAACAGGGATGACAGTAAAACCCCTTTCTCTCACTTTTGCATCCCATTTTCTTATTTCCCGCTTGTTCAGAAGCAGTTTTCTTTTTCTGTCTTCGGCGTGATTCCAGATATTTCCGGCCGAATATGGTGCGATGTAAAATCCGATAAGCCACGCCTCGTCGTTCACAATGTCAACGAAACTGTCCCTGAATGAAACATTGCCGTCACGGATAGATTTTATCTCTGTCCCCTGAAGAACGATACCTGCCTCAAGTTTGTCAATGATCTCATAAGCTCTTGATATCTTTTTGTTTTTTGAAACTATTTTTATCTCGCCCATCAATTTCTCCTCAAAATCGCAAAAAAAGTATATTCAAAAATTATGAAATGAATAGAAAATCCCCATCGTTGAAGTTTCCCAAAAAAATCTGAGAGAAAAACAATAGATTGAAAAAGAAAGGATGTTTACCTGAAAAAAATGAAACTTAAAAAACGACACCCGTTGATAAATGAACATTTGTTCAATTGTTCAAGTAAAATGCTTGAGTGATTAAAACGAAAATCCCAGCGCAAGTCCGTAAGTCTTTGAAACAGGATCAATTATCGGGGCAATGCTGTTTAACGTTAAAATGGAAGGTTCGGTGCTGAGCTTTTCGTATTTTGAGGCTTTTGCAATCAGAATAATTCCTCCAGTCAGAGAAAGGATTGCAGGAGCAAGAGAAAATATCTGAAAGATATGACCCAACATCTCAAAATCGCAAAGCCCACTTGAACAGTCTTCATCAGTATTTTCCTTGTGATAATTATAGCTGTCGAAAAAGCCATATATTGCTAAAGCAAACATTGGAATGGACATGAGCATAAGTCCAACGCCATTTTTACGATACGATCCTGCCAAAGCTTTTTTGGTTTTTGCATCAATTCCTGAATTAATGAAGAACTCATCAGGAATTGTTTCTCCATCTCCCTTGAAACTTTGAGAAAACCCTCCATATGCTTGAGAAATTCTCAGTGAATTTTTTGAAAAAGCATTTAGAAAAATTCCGCCACTTATCAATGACATTCCTCCAAGCATTAATGTATATTGTGCTGTAAGCGAATTTTCACCGCCGGCTTTGTCATGAATAAACAGACCAAGTCCAGTTGCCAAAGCAATCGGGCCTACAACAAAAAAAGCATTCCTGAAAAATATTTGTTTTTCGTGCTTTTTTAAATATTTGGCAGAAGTCTGCGATGATAAAATCATAAAATCACTATTTTCATTAGCTTTCGTAAACTGAGCTTGTTTTTCAATTATCTGAGTCAATCTTTCTTTTGCGTTTCCTTTTTTATATGCGATTCCGGCAAGGAAATATTTTTCCTGAGATTCGTAAAGTTCACCGAGTTCAATATAAATTTCTTTATCATCCCAGCAGAGAAGGTGCTTTTTGTATCTACTTGCCGCATAATTTTCTCTTCCTCTGGTAATTAAATATCTGGCCTCAAAAACGAATCTTTTATATGATTCTTCCAGCGGATAACACTCTTCTTTATCAAAAATTTCAGTTTTTTCTGCAGAGGTGTTCATTTTTGTACTAAGCAAAGAATCTTTATCATCATCTTCAGCGAATAAATTGAAAAAACAAATCATAACGACAAGAAAAGTAAAAGCCGTTTTCACCAGAATCTGCACTCAAAAGCTCCCAAAATCAAACATTCAGCCGATATAGTGACTTTTAACATGGATTTTTATTTTTTGGAAGGAAAAACAGAAAATCTCCCTATCCTTGACATATTAAAATAATTGGATTAAATACACCCCTTGGATTGTTTATTACTGGTTGACAGTTTTTGTTTTTTTTAGCTAAATATTTCAGGAGGTTGAGTGATGAAAAAGATGATGGTTGTTTTAATTGCTGTTTTAGTTGCTTTTGTATCTTGCCAGCCGGCAGGAAAATCAAGTACAAATCTTTTTCCGCAGGATGACGGAAAGGTCATTGCTGAATTTGACGGTATCAAAATAACTGACAAATATCTCAAGACATACATTGACGAAATGAATCCTTATCTGAAGAGCCGGTACAACTCACCCGAAAAAAAGGAAGAGCTTATAACCAAGATCATTGAAGGAGAGATCATCGCAAGAAAAGCGATCAATGAAGGTTCTTTGAAAGATCCGTCTCTTCTTTCAAAAGTCAAATCAACTATTGCAAGACATTACAGCAGCACAAAAATGAAAGATGAAGTTGAAAAAATGCTTGTAGTTTCTGAAGATGACATGAAAAAACATTTTGAAGAGAACAAAGCAAGTTTCAATCAGCCCGAAAAAATCAAAGCAAGCCATATCCTTGTAAAAATTGACGAAAAGAGAACAAAAGAAGAAGCAAAAAAAATTGCTGATAAAGTTCTTAAAGAGGCTAAAGCAGGACTTAAAGATCCTAAAAGTTTCACAGAACTTGTAAAAAAATACAGTGATGACGAAGGTTCAAAAAGAAGAGGCGGAGATCTTGGATATTTTGAAAGGACAGAGGAAGGTGGAAAAATGGTGAAACCTTTCAGTGACGGTGCCTTTGCTCTTAAAGAAGTTGGTGATATAAGCGACCTCGTTGAGTCTGAATTCGGTTTTCACATAATCAAGCTCACAGGAAAGAAGGAAAAGGTCGAGAAGAGCTTTGAAGATGTCAAAAAGAACATTGAGAATACACTTAAAACAGAAAAGAGAAAAACAAGTTTTGAAGATATGATCGCAAAGATCAAGACAGACATGGGCTATAAATTCAACAAGGAAGCCGCAGCGGCAATAGATCTTGAAGTTCCTACAGATGTTCAGCAGAGTTCAGATAAGTTTGACCAGAGACAGGCCCCCAAACAGCAGATCGACCCGAAAAAGATCGAACAGCTTCAGAAAATGATAAAAAAAGCTCCGGAAGCAAAGAATGAAGCGGCCCCCGAAGGCGTAAAGAAGCAGTAATTACAGATGAATTTTAAACTTCTGATCTATTCCGTTCTTATAATTTTTCCTTTGATGATAACAGGGGAAGAGCAGATGCTCAACCGGATGGTGTTAAAGGTCAACGGTAAGGCAATCACTCTGTTTGATTTGAAGAGATCTCTGAATCCGGACAATCCCGATTCTGTAACATATCAGTCCGTTGTTGACAGAAAAATCCAGCTTATTGAAAGAGTTACAAATGATGAAATTGTCAGGCAGGAACTTGAAACCCTGAAAATGGATATCGGAAATGAAGAGATAGAAAGGGCCGCTGAAAATGTTGCAACGCAAAACAATATCACAATGGATCAGCTGAAAGAGGAGATAAAAAATCAGGGTTTGAGCTGGGAAGTTTACAAAAACACCATTTTAAGAAAACAGCTTGAACTGCTCAATCTTAAACGGCATATTACTGTTACGACTGTGGATATTGATGAATCGATATTGAAATCGATGTATGACAACCAGTTCAAAAAAGAAGATTATTATACTGCTTCCCATATAATTCTTCTTTCAGCGAAAGATTCCTCGGGTGACTCTTCTGTATTTAAAAACATTACTGACATTCATCAGAAAATAATTTCAGGCAGTGTCTCTTTTGAAGATGCCGCAATAAAACACTCTCAGGACGGCTCAGCTTCTTCCGGTGGTGTTCTGGGTACATTTGCCGCAGGTCAGATGGTTCCCGAATTTTCTGAAAAACTCGTTGCAATGAAGGAAGGGGAGATCAGCAAACCTTTCAAGACTCGTTTCGGCTGGCACATAATAAAGCTTTCAAAAGTTGAGAAAAAAGATCCTCCGCCCTATAATGAGATGCGAGGCCGCCTTTTAAATGTTTATTACCAGCAGAACATGGAAAAAGCTTTCCAGAACTGGCTTGGTAAAAAGAAGGAAGAAAGCAGGATTGAAATTCTTTTCTGACAATATTTCAAAGCAATATCAAAATCTTACTCCACTCATTATTTATTTTTCAGCACTGTTTTTTAAACTCGTTCTATATAATTTCATTCCTCTTTCTTATGACGAGGTCGCTTATTCTGTCACTGCACAGAACATTGTTCAAAACAGTAGCTGGCTGAACATTTATAATTCACCGGATCTGTTCTTTTTTCCGCCTCTTTTCAACTGGTTAAGTGCAATATTAGTTTTGTCCGGCCTTGAACAGATACTGGCTGTAAGAACTGTTTCCATGCTTCTGTCATCAGGAATCCCGGTGTTGATATATCTTCTGATGACTGACAACTGTTTTTCAAAAATGAGATCCTTTTTTGCATCTTTTTTGTGGACTGTTTTCCCCGGTTCAATTTATTATAGTGTTGCCGGTCAGGTTGAAACGGCATTTCTTTTTTTCATTTTATTAAGTGCATATTTCATTCAGCCTGAAAAAAGAATTGTCAGAAACATAATAATTTCAGCGCTTTGTTTTTCTGCCGCAGTATGGATAAAAGAGACTTCTCTTGGATTTTCACTTGTTTTTGCGGTTATTCTGCTGATTGATAAAGAGATAAGAAAATTAATTATCTGGGGATTTTCCGCTTTTACATTCTGTCTTCCCCTTTTAATTCAATCGTTCATTCCGAATGAATATGATCTGTTCTTTGAGCTGAATAACGATCTCATAAACTGGGGAATGATCTCTTTTGTCAAACCATTTGAAAACATTGCGGTTTTAAGCGGTCTTTTTTCTGTAGATAAATTGTTGATGACAATCTTTGTTATGCTGACAGTTGTGTTTGTTTTTATCAGTTCAGCAGTAGCGTACAAGAGAAATTCCGGCTCTTTCATTGTTAGATTTTCAATTGTCTCCAATCTTGTATTCATTCCGTTCTTCATAATTTTCCCGAAAAAATTCGAATATTATCTTCTTCCTGTGCTTCTTTTTTCAGTTTTTACCTTTGCGGTATTGTTAAAAGAAAAAAAAGAGATTTTTATGCTGATAGCGCTATTTGCTGTTTTTGGAAGCTACAACGGTTTGAAATGGAGATCATTCATCAGAAATTACTATGATGAAACTCTAGATTTCATTACACTTGTTGCAAATGAAAACCCGGGGGCGACAATCGGTACTCCCACTCCCCACATGGCAGTTTATATAAAAGAAAAGCACAAACTTGATGTAAAAATTATCCCCCTTGATTTTTTCAGCGGATACGACCCTGAAAACTGCCGGAAAAAAGAAGACAGATGCATCCTTCAAAATGACTATTTTCTATCCGATGACGAATTCTTTGCAGTCCTTTTCTGCAATAAATGGCCTGTCGAAAGAGAAAAATGTGATATTGAGCAAATGAAAAAAGTTGTTGAAAAGATTGATAAAATCGCCAAAGGATCGGTTTTCACTCTCTATAGAATAAGGGAATAGCCGGCTTCAACTTGCTGGCAGATCGCCGAGCGTATTGTGAGAGACGAAATTGAAAACGGCATTTGACACAAAACACAATTGCCTGTTTTTATTCAGATTTATCTTCAAATCTGTTTAATTTCTTGACTAACAGGTGCTCTCCACTATAATCTTTTGGCTTTTTTGTTTAGGAGAACTGTATGTTCGATCAGCTTACTGAAAAGCTGGAAAGCACATTTAAAAAGCTCAGAGGGGTTGGCAAACTTACCGAAGAGAACATCATGGAAGGAGTGAGAGAGCTGAAACTTTCTCTTCTTGAAGCGGATGTAAACTTTAAGGTTGTCAAGGAACTCATTGAAAAAGTTAAGGAAAGGGCTCTCGGAAGCGATGTTATGAAAAGCATCACTCCGGGACAGATGTTCATAAAGATATTCCATGAGGAACTTGTAAGCGCTCTGGGTGAAGGGGATCATTCACTAAATATAAATGTCCGTCCTCCTGCTGTCATTCTCATGGCCGGACTTCAGGGAAGCGGAAAGACGACAACTGCGGCAAAGCTCGCATCAATGCTTAAAAACAAGCAGAAAAAACGGGTGGTTCTCGTTCCCGCCGATGTCTACAGACCTGCCGCGATCGATCAGCTCAAAAAGCTTGGAAGTCAGATCGGAGTTGATGTGTATCCTTCTGAAACAGGAATGGATCCCGTTGATATTGCTAAGAGATCTATAGAGTTCGGGAAGAATATCGTTGCCGATGTCATAATCATCGATACCGCCGGAAGAATGCAGATAGATGTCGATATGATGGACGAGATCACAAACATAAAAAATGCGGTAGAACCATCAGAAATACTTTTTGTTGCAGACGCCATGACGGGTCAGGATGCAGTTAATGTCGCTGCGGAATTCCACAGACGGCTTACAATAACAGGTGTCGTCCTTACAAAAATGGATGGTGATGCAAGAGGCGGAGCCGCCCTTTCTATCAATGCTGTCACCGGTGCACCTGTCAAATTCGTCGGAGTTGGTGAAAAGATTGATCAGTTTGAACTTTTCCACCCCGAAAGGATAGCAGGAAGAATAGTGGGAATGGGAGATATTCTTTCACTTGTTGAAAAAGCCGGTGAAAAAATAAACGCTGAAGAAGCCATGCGCCTTCAGAAAAAAATGGTAAAGAACAGCTTTGATCTTGAAGATTTTCTTTCCCAGATGAAAATGATAAAAGGGATGGGGCCGATGGAAGATATGCTCGGAATGATACCGGGGATCGGAAAAGAGGTTAAAAAGATACAGGGGAAAGTGAATTTTGAAAAAGAACTTTCAAGAATTGAAGCTATCATCTTTTCAATGACAAAAGAAGAAAGAAGAAAACCCGAGATCCTTAACGCTTCAAGGAGAAGAAGGATAGCAAACGGAAGCGGAACAAGGGTTCAGGATATAAACCAGTTTATGAAACAATACCTTGAAATGAAGAAAATGATGAGTAATCTGAACCGGTTTGGACTGGGCGGATTAATGAAGAAATTCAAGGGAATAGGATAACCAGTTTTTTGGAGGATTTTTAATGAGCGTTAGCATCAGACTGACAAGAGGCGGATCAAAAAAGAAACCCTCTTACCGTATCGTTGTTCTTGACAGCAGAAAGAAAAGGGATGGAGATTATCTTGACAGGATCGGACATTACAATCCGTGCGTAAACCCTGCTGAAATTG
This sequence comes from uncultured Spirochaetales bacterium, assembly GCA_964630905.1. Lineage (GTDB taxonomy): Bacteria > UBP6 > UBA1177 > UBA1177 > UBA1177 > JAGOEX01. The sequence goes on from CAZVWR010000020.1 coordinate 21,184, forward strand.
TTGTTGATACGGAAAAGCTTGACAGTTGGATCTCAAAGGGTGCACAGTGTTCAGACACAGTTGCATCGCTTGTAAGAAAAATTAAAAAGGGCTGACCGTTCTGTCTGTTTTGGAGGGAGTTATGAAAGAATTTGTCGAAACTATCGTAAAACAATTAGTGGACAATCCTGACAAAGTCTCTGTTACCGAAGTTGACGGTGAAAGAACGACTGTGATCGAACTTAGAGTAGCAAAAGAAGATCTCGGCAAGGTCATAGGAAGAGAAGGAAGGATAGCAAAAGCCATCAGAGTACTTCTGAGCGCATCAACTTCCCGCGAGCAGAAAAAGTGCGTTCTGGAAATAGTAGAGGATTGATTGACGGCAACAGACTGATAGTTGTCGGAAAATTCATCAAGCCTGTAAAAAAGGATGGAACTCTGCTTTTCAAGCCGTCATTTGTAGACTCAGAATTCATTTCGGGTCTGAAACATCTTTATCATGAAACCTTTGCGACAAGATGGGATATATCTTCGATACAGCAGATTGCAAAAGGATTCCACATTAAACTGAAAGGGGTGGATGAAATTGCAACCGCCGAATTTTTTTCGGGGGAAAATTTCTCCGTTCCCGAAAACAGGATAAAGGGTCGCTCTCTCGATCTTCTGATAGGCGAATCTGTATATTCAAAAGACTCGGTACAGACCGGCAGGATAATCTCCTTTTCAAAAACACCGTCCTATATTCTTTTTGAAATTGCCGGAAACGACGGTGAGACTTTTTTTGTTCCATTCACAGATGAATTCATATCTTTAGAAAATGACAGGATCAGAATTAAAAAGGAGATTTAATTTGAAAATTGATGTCTTAACGCTTTTCCCTGAATTTTTTCAGTCCCCTCTTTCAGTAAGCATGATGAAAAGAGGGATCGAGAACGGTGCGGTATCCATCCGGATGCACCAGATAAGAGATTTCGGTATAGGCAAAAGAAGACAGGTTGACGATTCTCCTTACGGTGGTGGGGCAGGTCTTGTAATGAAACCCGAAGTTATAACCGATGCATGGGAATCGATACCGAAAACAGCGGAAACACTTACGATACTGATGTCACCCAGAGGAAAAGTGTTCAACCAGAAAATGGCAGCGGATCTTTCTTTGAATTGCGACCATTTAATAATAGTGTGCGGACATTACGAAGGGATCGATCAGCGCTTCATTGATATTTCAGAAGCTGTCGAAATTTCTGTCGGTGATTATGTTCTGACAGGTGGCGAAACAGCCGCTCTATCCGTTATTGATGCAGTAGCAAGACTTCTTCCGGGAGTTCTCGGTAATGAGGAATCTTCAAAGAACGAATCATTTTCCATCCCCCTTCTTGAGCATGACCAGTATACAATGCCGAGAGTTTTCAGAGGATTGAAAATACCGAAAGTTCTGACAACAGGTGATCATGCGAAAATAGAATCGTGGAGGATCAGGAATTCACTTGCCATAACTTCAAAAAGGAGACCTGACCTTATCAGTTCACTTCACCCTTCATTCTGGGAGAACCTGAAGTGAAGAATTTCTATGTGGCTCTGATACATCACCCCGTCATAAGAGACGGATCGGTTATAACATCATCTGTCACCAATCTTGATATCCACGATATTTCAAGAGTGTGTTCAACTTACGGGCTGGGAGGTTATTTCATCGTCCATCCTGATGAAAAAATGAGGAATATAGCTTCGAGACTCGCAGGACACTGGACCGAAGGGGCTGGGAAAAAGTATAACCCCGACCGTTATGAAGCAATGAAAATATTAAAAATCGTCAGTTCGCTTGATGAAGTTGTCGAAAATATAAAGTCCGTTGCAAACTGTACTCCTGTCATTGCAGGCACTACTGCAAGAAAAAAGAAAAATTCAATTACAATATCAGACCTTAAAAAGAAGAAAAACACACCTGTTCTGATACTGTTCGGGACGGCCGGTGGAATCGAAGATAACTATTTGGATTCACTAGATTTTATACTTGAGCCAATTGATGCCGGAAGTGGCTATAATCATTTAAGTGTGAGGAGTGCCGTTTCAATTTTTATTGACAGACTGTATGCGGCTGAATAATATCAGCGTCCGTATTTTTGATGGAGTGAGATATGGTAAAGCAATTAGTTCAGAAACTTGAAGAACAGCAGAAAAGAATTGATCATTATTATGTAAAACCGGGAGACAAGATCGAAGTTCACACAAGGATCATCGAAGGTGAAAAGACCCGTATCCAGGTTTTCAAAGGTGATGTCGTTGCAATTAAAAACGGCAGAAACAATAACAGGACAACAATAACTGTAAGAAAATTCTCCGGCGGATTCGGCGTAGAGAAAATAATTCCTCTCCATTCACCGATGCTTGAAAAGATAGAACTTGTCAACAGAGGTCTCGTAAGAAGAGGAAAGCTTTATTATCAGCGTCTCCGCAAAGGAAATGCGGCAAGGATCAAACCCAAGAACGTCTGGTAGTGTTACCGCTTTTTTTCGCGCTATTACTGAGCATTCTTTCAAAAGAAGATACTTCGATCTGTCAAAACAGGGAATCTGCTGTTGAAGAAAGTCTTTACAAAGAGATCCTTCTTTCCTCAAGCGATTTTAAAGTAAAAAGAAAATATCTTGAAAAGTTCGGACATTGTTTCCAAAAAACAGGAATAAACCTGATTGAAATAAAGAATGTTCCGGTTCTTGAGATACTTGATTGTGATAAACCATTGAAACGACCTGGTTCAGATGTCTTTTTTTCCAAGGAGGGAGTTTTGTGTTCCAGATCGGTGATGTTCTTTCCTTCAAGAAAAGTTTTTACAATAAATGAATCGGGACAAGTTTTATCTCTTTCCAGTCAATGGAAGACTATTAACAACGGTGAAACGCTTCTGTTCTATAACTCCGGAGCATCGTTTGAAGAAAGTGCCGATCCTTCAGGAAGAAAGCTCAGAAAAAGCGGGAACGAAACATATACAGACCAGATGGGAAAGCCGGAACACCCTCAATTTATTTATGAATCAGGTGACTGGAAAACAGTTTATCCTTTAAGAGAAATGTTCGACCTGTCGATCAACGACGACAGATCCTTTCAGATAAATATGATAACAGAATCCCCTGTTTCATACGAACCGGAAAAACTCATAGAGACAACCGGCTTGAAAGCATCCGCCATTAATATTGAAACTCCTGTCCCAAGCAATTATTTTATAAGCGGAAAAAAGATCAAAGGGGTGAGAATACCCAGACTTGTTCCAGTGAATTCCGACGAAGGTTATCACGGAACCTATGTCATCCGCATAACTCATTCTGCTATAAATTCAAAAATATCTGTAAGCATATCAGAAAAGAACTATTCCATTTCTGCTTTAAATTCAGCAGGAAAGAGCGAATTCATTCTTACTGTGAAACAGAAAAAACTGACTTCAGAAGAATTGACAAAAATACTTGCGGTTCTTCAAAAACAGATACCGTCTTTTTATATAGTGAAATAAAATGATGACAAACAATCTTCAAACAAAAATGATGGCGCATGCCGTTGCACTTTCTAAAAAATGTACTGCTTCAACTTATCCCAATCCGAAAGTCGGAGCTGTAATTTTCAATGACGAAGGAGTTATCATCGCAGAAGGGTTCACATCATGTTACGGCGGAAACCATGCAGAAATCGATGCTCTTAAAAAAATTGATTTTAATGCCGCAGGTCTCAACATGGCCGTTACTCTCGAACCATGCAATCATTTTGGCAAGACACCTCCATGCAGTCAGGCAATACTTAAAGCAGGGATCAGAAAAGTTTTCATTGCAAAACATGAAGAGAACGGGAAAGCATGCAATGGAGCATGTTTTCTTGCGGAGAATGGCGTTGAGATTGAATTCATGGACGAGTTTTCCGCAGATGTGGAAGAGATAAATAGATTCTTTTTCAAAAATATCAGAACCGGACTTCCATGGATAACAGTCAAAGTTGCTGTTTCTTATGACGGATTTATAACGGAAAAAGATGGAGTTCGGACAAAAATAACCGGAGAGAAATCTGAAATTTATGTTCACCGGTTAAGAGCGGAACATATGGCCATAGCAGTAGGCGCAAAAACAGTTAATTCAGATAATCCTCTTCTTACAGTAAGATTTGCTGAAGGGTTAAGCCCCCGCCCGGTAATTTTCAGCAGAAACCTCTCTTTGAACCTTAATGCAAAAGTGATAAAGAACAGTCCTGTGATAATAACGTCATCTTCAGATACAGAAATTAGGGATCAGCTTGAAAGATCGGGAGCAGTTGTGGAAACTTTAGAAAATGGTTTTTCTGTATGTGATGCTCTGTCCTCCCTTTTTAAAAAATACTGTCTCAATTCGATAATGGTTGAAGGCGGAGCTTCTCTCATAAAGTCTTTTATCATGGAAAAAGCTGTTGATGAGTTCCAGATAGACACTTCACCAAAAGAACTCGTTCAAGGAGTTAAACTTTTCGATACTGAATCACTTCATGTTTTCGGAAACGACTTTCAATTAAAGGGCGAAATGTTCCTTGGAAAAGATCTTTTAAAAATATACAGCAGAAAATGATCTACCAGATCATATCCTGAAAAGTTTCCGGAAAATCATAACTGAGCATTTCATCAGTCGATTTGAAAAGTTTGTAAAGATAAAGTCCTTTGCCAGGAAGTGTGTGAGGAACAACATTTCTGTCTTTTGCGTTTATAAGCGAAGGGATCGAATCGGGATCTATTTTCCCTTTTCCGACACCTACAAGAGTTCCCGACATGATCCTGACCTGATGCTTCAAAAATCCATCTCCGGCAAAATCGATAAAAACATATCCGTCTGTTTTAAAAATGCGGGTTTTTCTTATTGTTCTCACCGTTGTTTTCACATCACTTCCTGAAGCCATAAAGCTTGCAAAATCGTGAGTGCCTGTAAAGTATTGAAGTGCCTGTTCCATTTTCGGAATGTCAAGTTCATATGCACTATGCCATGAAAGATCGGACGAAAAAGGGGAATGTGCCGGTTTGGTACAGATCAGATAACGGTAGTGTTTTCCGAAAACAAATTCCCTGCCGTCCTGAAAAGAATTCCGTCTTTCAACATGCAGAACCCTGATATCATCGGGGAGAAGAGAATTAAGTCCTTTTTTTAAAGATTCAGCGGGAATGTTCTGAAGTGCAGGAACCGTTGCAATGAACTCAAGAGCGTGAACACCTGCATCCGTTCTGCTGCACCCTGAAGGATACGGGCATTCTTTTCTAAAGATCTCAGACAATATATTTTTCAAAACACCTTGAACTGAAACCGCATTTTCCTGGAACTGCCATCCGTGATAGTTCCTGCCGCAGAAAGAAAGAGTTAAAATATACATGCTCTACCCCAAAAAGTGACCTGAACCATTTAACACTTAAGGGAGTATCCGTCAAGAAAGAAAAAAAATCGCGGTTTTCTGGACTTTTAAAAAAAATGTGCTATATCTTCTCGAATTGTATGAAGTTTTTGGCTTTATTACGTGTTTGACTTTTGTTGAATTTTTTTTGGAGGAAAACATGAAGTTTCTTGCAATCGTAATCGTATCACTGCTTTTTGCTGTATCCTGCGGAAGCGCTGAAAAGAAAGCTGATCCGGCTCCTGCTGAAACAGCTCCTGCCGCTGTAGAAGCTCCTGCTGAAGCAGCTCCTGCTGAAGCTCCTGCTGAAGCTCCTGCTGAAGCTCCTGCTGAAGAAGAAGCTCCTGCTGAAGAAGCAGCCGAATAATAGTCGGTATCTGCTTAAAAGATTTTTCCCGTTCAATTTGGAAATTTTTTTCCGGATATGAACGGGATTTTTTTATTTCTTAAAGATTCTTTTTAGGAATATTTCTTATTTACATAGAGCTGTTGTGCAATTCCGAGCAATGTGTTGACAAACCAGTATAAGGTCATTCCGCTTGGAAGGACAAGTGATATCCATGTGAATACAACAGGCATGGTGTACATCATTATTTTTGCCTGTGCATTGTCCATTGTCTGCGGAGTGAGCTTTGTCTGAAGGAACATCAAAAGACCTAGCGAAACCGGAATTATATAGAAAGGATCCTTTTCCGAAAGGTCTGTGAGCCAGAAAGGAAGGAACGGGGCATTATAAAGCTCTACCGCATTCTGTATCATATAGTAAAGTGCAATATATACAGGCATTTGAATGAACATCGGAAGACAACCGCCAAGCGGATTGACCCCTTCTTTCTGATATAGAAGCATTGTTTCCTTGTTCAGCGTCTCCTTGTCTTTTTTATATTTTTCCTGCAGTTCTTTGATTTTCGGCTGAAGAACTCTCATTTTGCTCATTGATTTGTAACTTGCATTTGAAAGAGGGAACATCAGAAGTTTCACAACAATTGTGAGAAAAATTATGGCAAGTCCGTAATTTCCAATAAAGCCGTTGAAGAAATTAAGTGCAATAAGAAGCGGCTCTGCTAAAAACCCGGTCCATCCGAAAGTTACACTTTTTTCAAGCCCTACACCTTCCTCTTTAAGAAGATCCATTTCTTTTGTTCCGTAAAAAACGGTGAACTTTTCCGTGTGGCTTTCACCAGGCTGAAGAACTTTTAAAGCGGCTTCAGCTTTAAAGTAAGAGCTATTTTTCGATGAGTCAATATCAGCAGATGCACTGAATTTCCTGTCGGGAGAAATAACGGTAAAAATAAAATAACCATAATTAATACCTATCCAATCAACTTCACTTCCGGTTGAAAAGAATTTTTCAATATCTTCTTTGTCTTCCATCTCTTCAAAACCACTGCTCTGCTTATGAGCGATAACATTGAATGTTCTGTTGTAAGCTGAGAGTATCTCTTTGTTTTCATGCTGTGAATTGAAAGAAAGAGCGGGGTTCCAGGAAATAGTTCCGGTTGTATTATTTATTACAGTTTTTTCAACAACTATCTTAAAATCCTCAAGAAGTTTTATGTTTTTTATTTCAGTAACGCCGCCGTTTTCATATTTAAAAGAGACCGAAGAACTGTCTGATCCCATCAATTCATATTCAGGTTCTTTACCGAACACTGAGCTCATTTCAGGGAAAAAAGACCCTGTCGCCATAGCATGGGAAAGGTCCACATTTTTTGAAAGATATTTTTCCTTTATTATCAGCGATCTTGTTATTTTTCCTGACACGGAACTGTAACCAAGTTCAAGCGAATCATTTTTTATCACACCTGTCTTTTCAGGGTGCCGAATGTCTGTAGCAGGAACAACAGCCTGAATATCAACAGCTTTTTCCTCTTTCTGTTCAACTTTCTGTTCTACTGCGGAATCTTTGTCTTTAACACTGTCACTCTTTTGTTCCTCACTAATTTCCGGAACCGGTTCCGGCTGAGGTGCAAAAAAAGACGACCAGATGAACATCACAGCGACCGAAAGAACTACCGCTATAATAAAATTTTTGTTTTCCATAACTATTATCTCCTATTTTACCGGGTCGTAACCACAGTTCCTGTTCCATGGATTACACCTTAATATTCTCCATATTCCAAGAAAAAACCCCTTAAAAGCCCCTTTTTTTTCAATTGCTTCTATCATATATGCCGAACAGGACGGATAAAATCTGCAGGTCTTGCCGAGAAAAGGGGAAAGAGCCGCCCTGTAAAATCTAATTAGTGCGATCAGAACTTTTCCCATTTAATTTTACCGCAAAATATAAAAAATCTCTTTTGATCTCTTCAAATGACAGATTGCTCTGTCTGGGGATAATGACAAGATCGACCGGTTTCACGAATCTCGCTCTCTCAGTTCTGAAAACTTCTCTTATCCATCTTTTTACTCTGTTCCTGAAAACGGAATTTCCCACTTTTTTTGTAACAATTATTCCGAGCTTTGTTCTTTCAGACACAGAATAATTGAAGACCATAAGCTTTGTTTTGAAAACACTACCAGTTTCTTTTAATAATGAGTAGTCCCTGCTTTTCCTTATTTTATCAGACTTTGTAAATGAGAAGTCCAAAGATCTTGTTTGACTACTTTTTGTAAATTGCGACAGAGAGGATCTTTCTTCCTTTCTTTCTGCGTGCCTTGATGACCTTTCTTCCGTCAGCAGTTTTCATTCTCTTTCTGAAACCGTGGGTTCTCTTTCTTGAAATCTTACTTGGATTGTATGTGCTTTTCATAGCTCACTCCTTACTGTCAAACACCTCAAAAAACTCGGGGAAATATACTCATGAATTATGTGTTGTCAAATATTGAAGTGAAAAACTTTAAAAAATTAAAAAATATCAGTAGTATAGCCCGAATCTGTTTTGGGTGTTAAAATGAATTTGCTCTCTTTTTCCGACCATTTTAGAAATGAAAAAGATGCCGGACTTTTTTCAGCATGGCAGTGGAGCTTTATAAAAAACTCGAATTTTTCCTGCGGATCTTCAGGCACTTATGATTTTAACAGTCATGATGAAATTTCTGACAGAACCTGTTTTGATCTTGCTTCTGTAACAAAAATTGTATTCACTGTTCCTGTTGTTTATGAATTTATATATAAGAAAATTCTCAATTCTGACGACAAAATATCCGGTTTTTTCAGCAACTTGAATGACGACATCACCATAATTGAACTTTTATCTCACACTTCTGGGTTTCCTGCATGGCTCCCAATTTATGAAATGGTTGAAAAGAATTTGTCGCTTGAAGAAAGGAAAAAAGAGGTCATAAAGATCATTTCCGCAAGTCGAACAAATGACAGATCAAAATGTTACAGCGACCTGAACTATATTCTTCTTGGTTTTATAATTGAAAAAATAACGGGGAGCACACTTGACACCGTTTTTGGAAAATTTAAAACAGATAACAATTTAATTTTCAACATAACCTTTTCTCCTGACGAATTAACCCCTCTCACCGCTTTTTCAAATTTAAGGAACTCATTTCCGGCAATGACTGTTGAAGATGAAAACTGCTGGTTTTTAGGGGGGATTTGCGGACACGCGGGGCTTTTTGCAAATTCTGCATCTGTTGTGGAATATTTTCATAAGTTATTGAATTTAGACTGGTTTATAAACACTGCTAAATTGTTTGATTTTGCCGGATTTGACCGCCCCGAGGGAAATGACTCCAATTACGGAAAAAAATCCGAAAACTCATTTATCGGTCACCTCGGATTTACAGGAACAGCAGTTCTCATCGACCCTGAAAAGAAAACCGTTGCCGCGCTCCTGACCAACTGCACCCATCCAAACCCCGAAAAACCTCGCCGTAAAGAACGGATAAAAAAGTGCAGACAGATCTTTTTTGATGAAGTGTTTTAAATCAAAGGAAATCCCCTGGGCGGGGATTAAGCGTGTGTGGATTTTTGGCGTAGAAAGTTTCTGAACTTGCCGAACGGCAGTGATCAACCGTTATAATTAACAAGATAAGTAACGATTTTATTCCCCGATTAAGGCAAAAAATTTTTTATTGACTAAACCGCTATAAAAGTTAGCTTTAAGTGAAAAATTCGTTATAGGGAGTCAACGATGGAAGATCAGATTAAAAATCAAGTGGTTATCAATCAACACGAAGAAGATGACAGGCTGTGGCTTGAAAATGTTTATCAGGGTGATGTGAAACAGCTTACACTCAGAGCCATAATCATGGGTGCCATAATCGGTGGGTTCATGAGCCTTACTAATCTCTATATCGGCTTAAAGACCGGCTGGGGACTCGGCGTGACAATTACTGCATGTGTTCTTTCGTTCAGCATCTGGAAAGTGCTTAGAAAACTTTTCCCGTGGTTTGTAAAGACCGACATGACGCTTCTTGAAAATAATTCAATGAAATCAACAGCTTCATCAGCCGGATATACAACCGGTGGAACAATGGTGAGCGCCATCTCGGCATACATTCTCATCACCGGCAATCATCTCGATTTCTGGGTGCTTACCGGATGGACGATATTTCTCGGCATTGCAGGTGTAGTCATGGCGATACCGATGAAAAAGCAGATGATAAACATGGAAAAGCTCCCTTTCCCTTCCGGAACTGCAACAGCTGAAACTCTGAAAAGTCTCTATGCAGGTGAAGAGAGCAGAAAACAGACAAACAGTCTGCTCGGATTTGCGCTGATAGGAATGGCTCTTACTGTCGTCCGCGACCTTTTTGAATGGATAAAATACACCTATGCAGTCTTCGGTGATCGTCTTGCGCAATACACTGTTTCGATGGAGACAAGCCTGATAATGGTCGCAGCTGGAGGAATAATGGGCTGGAGAACAGCCTGGAGCATTCTTTTCGGTGCGATACTCAACTATCTTATTCTTGCTCCGATAATGTTTGATATGGGTGCAATTAAAGAGCTTGGATATAGAGGGATCAACAGCTGGAGCCTGTGGTTCGGTGCTTCTGTCATGGTTTCGGCCGGATTCACCTCGTTTTTCATGCAGTGGAAGACCGCAATGAAGGCATTTTCAGGGGTAAAAGACATTTTTTCAAAAGAGAAACGGGAACTTACTGCAATTGAAAAAGTTGAAGTGCCGATGAGCTGGTTTTTCTGGGGAATTATCACAGGCGGTGCCGGAATCGCTTTCATCATGTGGTATTCATTCGGAATTTCGATCTGGATGAGTATCCTTGCCATAATTCTTTCATTCTTCCTTGCAATAGTCGCCTGCCGTGCCACTGGTGAGACCGACACCACTCCGGTCGGAGCACTCGGCCAGGTAACTCAGGCATTTTACGGTATGGTCGCTCCCGGCAGTATGGTGACAACTTTGATGACAGCTTCAGTAACTTCAGGTATAGCCGGCTCTTCAGCAGACCTTCTGACAGATCTTAAAACCGGATATCTTTTAGGAGCAAATTCAAGAAAGATGTTCCTTGCGCAGTTCATCGGGATCTTTGCAGGAACCGCAGTTGTTGTTCCCGCTTTTTATCTTATTGTTCCGACACCTGATGTGCTCGGAAGCGACTATTTCCCTGCTCCTGCCGCACAGGTCTGGTCAGGAGTTGCAAAACTCCTCGCTCAGGGAATAGCTTCTCTTCATTATACAGCTAAAATTGCAATGATAGTGGGAGTTCTTGTCGGCATAATAATTCCGGTGATAGATAAACTTTTTCCCAAAGCTTCAAAATATATCCCGTCTTCAATGGGTATCGGACTTGCATTTGTAATCCCTTTCTGGAACTCCCTTTCAATGTTCATCGGAGCTCTCATTGTCCTCTTCATTGAAAAGAAAAGGGCGGCACTCACTGAATATGTGGTCCCCGCCGCATCAGGAATAATCGCCGGAGAAAGTCTTGCCGGAGTATTCATCATCCTTGTCATGACGCTGATGGGAAAATAGTTTTTCTTAATATTTCAAATCAATTTTACGATTAGAGATCATCCACCGTGTTTAAGGAGATATTTGTTAGATATCGCTTTGAATGAGATTTTTCCCTGATTTCTTTCAGTCTGTTCAAATGATCGGAAAACGACCCCTTCTCTTTCGGCTTGAGGATTTAGCAGTGACTTCCCTTCTGCAAATTTAAGAAAATCATCGTGATTTTTCCCTTTGATAGACATTTTCTCTTCAACAACAGGAACTGGTTTCAATCCGAATTCTTCGCACACTTTTCTATATTCAGCTGATGAGAGATAACGCTGTTTTGTGATATCAAAAATGTTGAAAACAAAAATGTCCTGCCCTTTGAGATTATATACATTTGATTGTATGCCGTTGCCGATCACTTCACCTTGGAGTGCAAGATAACTGCCTGAATTCTGTTGATGTTTCTTCAATTTATCTTCAATTTCATAGAGTTTTGCAAGCTTCCAGAAAGTCTGTTCCGGTGCTTCAAGATATTCCCAGTTCCTGCCGCAGACATGAAAACCGTTATTATCTAAAATGAAAGAACACGATGTTCCGTCAAGCTTTTCAGTTACAAAAAAATCGATGTCATAAAACTCTGCAACATCAATATTCTGAACTCTCTCTTCATCAGTTTTAGGAACTGAGCTCGGATATGCTCCTGCGACTTCACCTGATATTGCGGCCGGGATAGGCGGTTCATAAAGAGTTATTCCAAGGAGTTGCGACACATCGTCACCTTCTTTGAAATCTCCGTCCTTTAAAACCTCTTCAACTTTGAAAACAAGACCTTGCGAAAGTGCTCCTCTGAATTTTTTTGTTCTGAGTCGGAACTTGTCCTGCCTTAAGAATTCATATTCCGGTTTTTCAGGAAAAACAGAATCAATTTCGCAGTATACAACAAGCATTCCTGCTTTTATTTCAGTCGCTTTTTTCACGACAACCTGCCAACCGCCAAAAACTGCAAGTTCAATTGCATCAGCACCTTCTATCGGCTTAATGGCATCAACTTTTCTGATTGTTGCAAGTTTTCTCATTTTTTCACCTCTCAGTAATTTATTTTGATCCCTGCTTGAACAAGTGCTTTTTCAACAGTTAATTCAGGATGTTGTGACAGCACTGCGTTGAGATTTTTCTGAAAATTGCCGTATGAGAAATGGGGATAGAAAAACAGCTGGTCCCTGTGATCTTCCGCATCATTTTCATATCGCTCTTTCAACCTTTTCAGATATGCTGCAAATATCCCTTTTTCCTTAAGTTCACTGCATCCTATAACCCACAGTTTTGAGTCAAAGATCTTTTGCATGTCAACTGCAATGTCTGCCATGAAAATCTGAGTTTCATCAATTAAGTGCTTAAAACTCTTGAGCTTTTTAAGATCAACGGTGCTTTTTGTATGGATGCAGGTTTTGTTCAGGACTGCAACTTCTTTATCAAAATTGGTTACAAGCCCGTTATTTATAAAAAAATTGCGTGTCATCTGCCCTGCTTTTCCAATGAGGTAACAGGAATTTTCCTCTTTCTGCTCATCCATTCCGGGATTATCGGCAACAATGATATATTTCGGACCTGTTTCAGACAACTTCCTTAAATTCCTGTTGAAAACGATCGCATTATCTATCCTGTATCCATTTCCGCCCTTACACGATTCCACATTTACACAATGTATTTTTTCTAAAAGACCGGAGTTTTCTCTTTTCCAGAATTCCACTTGAGATCCAAAATTGTCTATGAGATTAGATAAATCTTTGAATTTATTCATTAACTCTGAATGCCGCCATCGTCTTTAATGCCCGGAACAATGATGAAAACATCACGAGTGTCAAGGATCGCCCCTTCACCGTAAACATGTATTCTCGCTCTGAAAAGTGTGTTTTCAGTCGTGGTCGGTTCAAATATTGTGTTTTCAAATGTTATATCAAAAAGAATATTTGTATTGGGACGGACATTGTAAAACCATTCATTGTCCAAGCTGTCATAATTATTGGGCGGAATTGATGAATCGGGCTTTATTTTCTTTATGAACTGTGTGGTGTCTATACTGAAACTGTTAGCGATGCTCGTTTTCTGTGTGGTTATGTCTCTTTTGATGTTTAAAAGCAGATCGTTGATCGCTGTCACCATTTCATTGCTCAATCCGCCTCCTGTGTAGCCGACCTGGAAAATGAAATGATCTCCCTCGGCAGTCTTTGAATCTGTGTCATCGGCAATTTCAGTCATTCTTTCCTGAATGATATCAAGAAGTTCACTTGTTAATGAAGTTCCCATTATCCCTATGAACTTCGAGTTGACGGCATTCATTGCGTTCTTAACTTCCTCGCGGTAATGCCCCTGATCGGGTTTTGAAGAATTCCACTTGTAATTATAAGCAGTTATCCCCTTGTCACTCAATATATCCTCATTGACATCATAAAGTGCTTCATCTGTCATCAGTATCTGTATCGGAAGAGCGGCATCCCTGAAACAGCCGCCGCCTATATGCCCGATCTGACCGGTACAATTTTGAGAAGCAAGTGTTACGGTGTGATAAGGGTCATAATAGACATCCATATTGCCCTGATCGTAGTTATACAAACACAATAATACGTTGTCAAAACAGTCGCCTTCATCAAATTTAAGAAGCTCTCCGTCAAACCCGTGACCGCTCGCTCCCTGAAATAAAGTTTCGTACTGAGAATCGATCGATCCGCTTCCCGGAGCTGTCATATTGTTAAGTGCCGCCTGAAGCTTTGCAACATCAGTTGTTACCGGCTGATTCATGACATGGGGAGTTGATTCAATGTGCTTGTAAGATGCAATGGCAAAAGCGGGATCATCGAGAACCGCCTGTATCCCAGGAATTATTATGCTGCTGATATCCTGTTTTACTGTGTCAATTGCACTTGCCATTGAACCGGTAAGGTCAAAATGAAAAAGTATGTCCGCTTTCTTTATTTTTGTATCAAATTCAAGAAGATCGTTCTTTTCAGGGTCCATATACGGGAGAACAACATAGAACTGACCTTCATAGAATTCCGGATCTTTCTTTAAAGGGTCACTGCCTGCCGCAATTTCTGTATTGTCATCAAAACCGTCTCCGTCGGTATCTGCTTTCGTCGGGTCGGTTCCAAGCTCTAACTCCTTGGAATCACTCAAACCATCGTTATCACTGTCGAGATCAAGATAATCGGGAAAACCGTCTTCATCTGAATCTTTGTTCCCTTCAATACTGTCAGGAATGCCGTCACCGTCAGAATCATCATCAAGATAGTTGGGAATACCGTCTTCATCAGGGTCCTTTGTCCCTTCAACAAGGTCTGATATTCCGTCACCATCACTGTCTTCATCAAGAAAATCGGGGGTTCCGTCGCTATCCGTATCAATGCACGGCTGACTTGGACATTCAACACTGTCTTCGATATTATCTCCATCGCTATCGGTGTCGCGGTAATCAGAAGTTCCGTCACCATCCGTATCGATAACACCCTCAATTGAATCAGGAATTCCGTCACCGTCAGAATCAGTGTCAAGATAATCGGGAGTGCCATCCTCATCTGTATCAACTGCTACTCCGTTCGGTTTTTCAACATCATCAGGGATTCCGTCACCGTCACTGTCAACGCCGGGGATCACATTGTCTGCATCAGTATCCTCATTGTCAGGAAGCTCATTTTCATCTCCGGGAAGAATCTGCTCATCCCCCGTCGAATTATCGGGAAGCGTTCCGTTCCCGTCAGAATCAGTTCCTGAATTGATCTCATCTGACAGATCGTCAGAATCCTCAACTGAACATGAAACAGATAAAAATAAAAATAGTGACGCAATTAAAACAGTTGAAAAAAACCTGATGTTCATTGATCCCCCGCTCACCCGTTTATCTAAAAATCGCAATTACGCTCTAATTGTATTTTAAACTCAAAAAAAATCAATGGGTTAGTCGTTCTTATTTCACATTGACAAGATGATAGTTCTTTTTCCCGCAGCGGATTATTATCATTGATTTGTGCATCAGGGAAGATGTATTGACAATAAATTCAGGGTCTTCCGCTTTTTCATTGTTTATGTAGCAGCCCCCCTGCTGGATAAGATTTCTCGCTTTTCCTTTAGATGGCTGCATATTGGTGTTGACAAGAAGATCGGCTATATTTATGCCGTTTTTAATTTCCTCTCTGGGAACGACGGTTGAAGGAACATCGTTGAAAATACTTTTGAGTTCTTTTTCGCTTAAGCCCTTGAGATCACCTCCGAAAAGTGCCGCACTTGCAGCTTGTGCACTTTTAAGACCCTCTTCACCGTGAAGAATTTTTGTCGCTTCCTGTGCCAGAAGTGTCTGGGCTTTTCTCAAATGGGGCTGTGACTTATGCTCACTGCAAACTTTATCTATTTCAGAAACATCAATGAATGTAAACAGTTTCATCATTTTTTCAACATCTTCATCCGTCGTATTTATCCAGTACTGGTAATACTGGTAAGGACTTGTTTTTTCAGGGTCGAGCCACACCGCATTTCCTGCACTTTTGCCGAATTTTTCACCGGTTGATGTGGTCATCAGAGGAAATGTCATTCCGAAAACCTTTCCTGCGTCAGCCCTTCTGACAAGTTCTATTCCTGCCGTAATATTTCCCCACTGATCGTTGCCGCCAAACTGCATAGTGCATCCGAAGTTCCTGAAAAGATAGAGGAAATCATACGACTGAAGCGTCATATAACTGAATTCCGTATAAGATATTCCGTTTTCTGAAGCAAGACGGCTTTTAACAGAATCCTTCGCCAGCATGTAGCTGAGGGTAAAATGCTTTCCTATATCTCTAAGCCAGTCGATTATGGACATTCCGTGAGTCCAGTCATAGTTGTTCACCATGAAAGCCGAATTTTCACCTTTAAAGCGGATCACCTTCTCCATTTGCCCTTTTATTGAATCAGCATTATGCATAACCTGTGTAATTGACTGGAGATTTCTCTCCTCAGACTTTCCACTCGGATCGCCGATCATTCCTGTTGCGCCGCCGATAAGGGGGAGAACTTTGTGTCCGTAACGCTGAAAATGTGCAAGACCCATCAATGGAACAAGATTGCCGACATGGAGACTTTCAGCAGTCGGATCAAAACCGCAATAGACTGTAACCTTATTTTCATTAAGATATTTTTCAATTTCAGGATCTGTCACATTTGAAATAAAACCGCGATCTCTCAATTCATTGTAAACTGACATTTTTCTCTCCAAACTTTACTCAGGATAATCAATCTGAATCTTATTTTTGCACTTTTTGCATATAACCTGTCTTCCGCGAAATATCGGCGAAAGCTGAATAGTGTGACCGCATGAGCACAGACAGGTCTCCCACGAATCGGGATTAATTCTTTTAAAAACCGATAATGCTCCGTCAACCGGCTTCGTTTTTTCTTCAGAATGGTTTATACCTGAAGTTACCGACGGAACCGTGAGATATCTTCCGCATCTTGGGCACTGTATCTGAGATTTTCCAATTGTCGGAGGCACTTTTATTTTCAGTCCGCAGGCACACGGCATGAACAGAAACCCGCTTGTAGCCATTATAAGGTCACTGATATTTCTAGGTGAAGCGACAGACGATGCAGCAACTGCCTCCACTCCCGAAAGACCGTCTCTTATGCTGACTTCGCCCTTATCTTTAAGAGCCGATTCAGGCAGAAGTTTCCTTTCATTTGCCGTTTTTGTGAACACCTGCTGATAATCCCTAAACGATACTTTTCCTCCGTTATGTAAAGCCCTGAGAATTGCAATTCTCTGGTGTGTCGGAGGATGGGTTGATGTTGAAAAAAGAGAGCCCTCGTCAGCAAGAGCCATCGGGTTGATTATGAACATCGGGGCAGTTATTCTGTTGTAGAAAACAAGATTCGCCGCTGAACCCGATATTTTTTCAAGTGCGGAGGCAAGACCTTCAGGATATCTTGTGAGTCTCACGGCCGTTGCATCGGCAAGATATTCCCTCTTCCTTGAGATAGCAAAATAGAAAAGCTGGGCTAACAGTGGAGCTATTATCGCAAAAGCTATTGCAATGAGCATGACCGCAGGATGAACATTTGAGGCGTTTGATCCGAGACGGCTCCTTCTGGAATTTATTGAACCTCTCGACCCTGTGATAAACCCTCTGGCAATAAGATTTATGCTTCCGAGCATCACTCCGGCAAAAGTCATGAAAAGGACATCACGGTTAATGATGTGGCTCATTTCGTGTGCAATAACACCCTGAAGCTCATCCCTGTTGAGTGTCTCAAGAAGCCCTGCCGTAACGCAGACTGCCGATTTTTCAGGCCTTATTCCGGTTGCGAATGCATTCATAGCCGAATCATTTATCACATAGATCTCCGGCATGAATGTCTGGCTTCCTGCGATTTTCATCTCTTCCACAATGTTGTAAAGCTGGGGATACGATTCTTTTGTCACTTTTGTCGCTTTGCTCACACTGAGAACGATTGCATCACCGAAATAATATGCAACAGCGGACTGCACCGCCCATATTGCAAATCCGGCAAGAGCTCCCCAGTATAAACCGTCAGGATAATAGATAGCACCGCCGATCGAAATTGAAAGCGCTTCAAGCAGGAAGAACATCGCAATGAATACGATCTTAGACTTCCTTCTGTTCTGTTCGATCAGCTCCCACATCTAAAACACCAGTTAATTCAATCAGTTGAAACTTACTTTGGGAGCCAGTTTCTCTTGTTTGTCCTCAATCTCGAAGAATTCCGATCTTACAAAATTGAACATTCCGGCAACTATGCTTGACGGGAACATTTCGATCTTATTATTAAACATCATAACATCGTCGTTGTATGCCTGTCTTGAAAAAGCGATCTTATTTTCAGTAGAAGTAAGCTCTTCCTGCAAAGCGAGAAAGTTCTGATTCGCCTTTAATTCCGGGTAGTTCTCAACAGTAAGAAGCAGTTTTGCAAGTGAACCGCTAAGATCCGCTTCAGCCGCACCGATGTCTTTCACTGAACCGCCGCTTCCGGCATTCATCGCTTTAGACCTTGCTTCGGTAACTTTCACGAATGTTTCATTTTCGTGTTTCATGTATCCTTTTGCTGTTTCAACAAGGTTCGGGATGAGATCGTGCCTTCTTTTAAGCTGAACATCGATCTGGCTCCATGAGTTCTTAACCCTGTTGCGAAGTACGACCAGAGCATTGTAGATGCCGACAAAAATGATCACAGCAATAAAGACCAGCACAAAAAGTGCTCCTAAGAAAATAAGTGCGGCTGCCATTTGTTATCCTCCTTAATTTACCTGTTTTGAACAGAAAATATCCCTTAAAAACGAAAGGACCGGGCTGCCGGTCTCTTCCGAAGAACAGCTTATTATCTGATAAAGTTCCCCCTTATCAAACCAGATACCGTGCTTTTCAATACATTCATCAATGAGAACTTCGCCGTTCTCTGTCTTAACGATCACTTTTTTCATCGCCTTCCTGCATATCGGACACGGTCTTTTCTTTTCTTTACTTGTTTTGTCAACATCCTGAAAAGACGAAAGAATTTCGTTCTTTTTCTCTAAAGAGCCCATCAAAAGCTCAAGTTCTCCGGCATCAAGCCATATTCCGCCGCAGTCAAAACAGTAGTCGATCTCAACATCGTTAAGTTCAAGCACAGCCATGTCAACTTTCGCACAAACCGGACACCTGAGCATTCGATCTCCCCTTAAAAAATACAGTGTATGATAACAATAATCGGAGTTTTTTCAATTTTATTGAGGCGAATATCCTTGCATTTTTGTTTCCTCTTAATATGTTATTGTCGTTGTTGGTTTTTATATAATTTCTGAAATGAGGCGGAAATGAACATTCAGAATCTTATGCAGCAGGCACAGAAGATGCAGAAGAAAATGGCTTCTCTTGATGCTGAGTTCAAAAACGAGATATTCAAGACTGAAACCGGTGGCGGCGCTGTCACAATAACAATGAACGGTGATATGAAAATTATCGAAGTAAAAATATCAGACGAAATCATAAAATCGCAAGATGCTGAAATGATTGCCGATCTTTTTACAGCCGCAGTTAATCAGAGCATTGATACCGTAAAAAAGGAAAAGGAATCCAGACTTTCAAAAGTTGTCGGTAAAATGGGCGGAATGCCTGGTCTTTTCTGAGGTGAAATGGTAATTCCTGAAGTAAAACAGCTGATCGAAGAGTTCAAAAAACTCCCCGGAATATCGCTTAAACTTGCACACAAGCTCGCATATTCTGTTTTAAATGAAGCCGCTCTTAAAAAAACACTGGAAAACATTGTGAAGCTTTCGGAAAAGATAGAAGTGTGCCATGACTGCGGATACTTCAGGACTGATGGTTCAAGTTGTGTGAACTGTTCAGGTAAAAGTTCCGAAATATGTGTCGTGGCAACATATTCCGATATGAGCGCGATCGAAAGAACGGGCTGTTTTTCCGGCTCCTATCATATTCTCGGCGGGCTGATAGCACCTCTTGAAAACACTCTGCCCGAAGACCTGCTTATTGATCAGCTTAAAAAAAGAGTCGAACAAAATCAGAGTGTTGAAATACTTCTTGCACTTCCTTTCTCAATAGAGGGTGATGCGACCGCACTTTATATAAAAGACGAACTGTTTGGACTTAATGTAAGATTGTCCCGTATTGCAAGAGGACTTCCGGCAGGATGCGCTCCGGATGTGCTTGACAGAAAGACTGTCCTTGAAGCATTCAGCGGGAAAACATATATCAACTGATCTTTTTCCATATGGAGGAACAAACATGGCAAAGAAGAAAGCTGTTATGAAATGTATCGACGGAAACCATGCGGCAACCCATTCGAGTTATGCTTTAACCGAAGTTGCGGCTATCTATCCTATCACCCCAAGCTCCAACATGGGCGAAAATGCCGATGAATGGAGTGCCTACGGTCTTAAAAATATTTTCGGTGAAAAAGTTATTGTCACCGAACTTCAGTCTGAAGGCGGAGCAAGCGGTGCCGTTCACGGTTCTCTCAGTGCAGGCGCACTCACGACGACATACACTGCTTCACAGGGACTTCTTCTGATGATCCCGAACCTTTACAAAATGGCGGGAGAGCTTCTTCCGGGTGTTCTTCATGTCAGTGCAAGAGCTGTTGCGGCACACGCCCTTTCAATTTTCGGCGACCACAGCGATGTAATGGCATGCCGCCAGACAGGTGTCGGCCTTATTTCAAGTAACTCGGTTCAGGAATCAATGGACCTCGGTCTTGCTACACACATTGCCGCAATACGCTCAAGTCTTCCGTTCATTCATTTCTTTGACGGTTTTAGAACAAGTCATGAAATTTCAAAAGTTGAAATGATCGATTATGAAGATATTAAGAAAATAGCCCCCTACGAAGAAATCGCAGCTTTCAAAGAGATCGCGATGCGCCCTGACAGGCCGGTACTTAAGGGAACTGCACAGAACCCTGATATTTTCTTTCAGGCCAAAGAGGCGGCAAACACCTATTATGACAAAGCTCCGATGATAGTACAGGAAGCATTTGACAGAGTGTTCAGCATAACCGGCAGAAAATACAACCTTTTTGATTATTACGGTCACCCCGAAGCTGAAAGGGTCATCATAGCAATGGGCAGCGGCTGCGAAACAATAGAAGAGACGATCAACTATCTTATTGAAAAAGGTGAAAAGGTCGGGCTTGTGAAAGTGAGACTTTACAGACCTTTCAGTGCGGCGCATTTTCTCAGAGCACTTCCCGCAACGACAAAATCCATTGCTGTTCTTGACAGGACAAAGGAACCGGGAAGCGAAGGCGAACCTCTTTACAAAGATGTTTCAACCCTGCTTTATGAAAGAAACGAGAGCATCAAAGTTGTCGGCGGAAGATACGGTCTTTCATCAAAAGAGTTTACTCCCGGCATGGTCAAAGCTGTTTTTGACAACCTTAAATCGCGTGCACCGAAAAACTTCTTCACAGTCGGAATTGAAGATGATGTCACTTTCACATCACTTAAATATGAAGCTCTTGACACCGTTGTTAAAGGGACAGTTCAGTGCAAACTTTACGGACTCGGTTCAGACGGAACGGTCGGTGCATCAAAGAATGCCATCAAGATCATCGGTGAAGAAACTGATATGTACGCACAGGGTTACTTCTCATACGACTCAAAGAAATCGGGCGGCATAACAGTCAGCCACCTGAGATTCGGCAAAGAAAGGATCCAGTCTCCTTATCTCATTACAGATGCTGATTATGTTGCATGTCACAATCAGGCTTATGTCTTCCAGTACGACCTTGCTAAAACACTTAAAAAGGACGGTGTGTTCGTTCTGAACACTGTATGGAACGAAAAAGAGACAGAAGAGAACCTTCCTGCTTCACTTAAAAAGGATATCGCAAGAAAGAACGGTAAAGTTTATATAATTGATGCTGTGAAGATCGCTGACAGACTGGGTCTTGGACAGCGTATAAACATGATAATGCTTACCGTTTTCTTCAAACTTGCCAATGTAATTCCTTTTGAAGATGCCGTAAAAGACCTTAAAAAGGCAAATGAAAAATCTTACGGAAAGAAAGGCAAGGAAGTTGTTGATATGAACAACGCCTCCATAGATGCCGCATCATCAGAACTTAAAGAACTCAAATACGACTGCGAAAAATGGCTCCACGCTGAATTTAAAGAGATCGACATCAAGAAAGTTCACGAACAGTTTGTTGACGAAGCTGAAAAGATGATGGTTGAAGAAATTATCAACCCGATCGCAAGACTCAACGGCGACGACCTTCCTGTAAGTGCATTTGCATATGAAGAAAGAGGAATGCTTCCCGGTCCTGACGGCTCTTTCCCGACAGCTACGACAAGATTTGAAAAGCGCGGTGTCGCTATCAAACTTCCCGACTGGATAGCTGAAAACTGTATTCAGTGCAACAAATGTTCATATGTATGCCCTCATGCTTCGATAAGACCTGTACTTGTCACAAAAGAAGAGCTTGAAGAAGCTCCTGAAACATTCAAAACGATCAAAGCTGTCGGCAAAGGACTTGAGAACCTTGAATACAGAATGCAGATCTATCCGATGGACTGTCAGGGTTGCGGAAACTGTGCAGATATTTGCCCTGCTCCCAAAGGAAAAGCACTTGAAATGAAGTTCTTCAATGAGATAGTTGAAGTTGAAGCTCATAACAATGATTTCTCTATTCATATTCCTGTCCGTGACGATCTGATGCCGAAGAATACAGTAAAAGGAAGTCAGTTCCAGCAGCCCCTTTTCGAGTTCTCAGGAGCATGTGCCGGTTGCGGTGAAACTCCTTATGTCAAACTTCTGACCCAGCTTTTCGGAGACAGAATGTATGTTTCCAATGCTACCGGCTGTTCATCGATCTACGGCGGAACCGCTCCGACAACTCCTTACTGCAAAAACAAGGACGGATACGGACCCACATGGGCGAACTCCCTTTTTGAAGACAACGCTGAATACGGTTACGGCATGGCTCTTGCTGTCCGCCAGAAAAGAGGCAGGATCGAAATGCTCATGAACGAGATACTCGATTCAAAATGCGACTGCGGAAAAAATGTAAGCAATGAGCTCAAATCACTTTTTAAAGAATGGATCGCCAATAAAAATGACACGGACAAGTCAAAGGAGGTCTCTCCCAAACTTATTTCCGCCCTTTCAAATGAACCGGTCGAATGCAAAACACTTGACCAGATATTTGAACTCAGCGAATATTTTGTTAAAAAATCTGTCTGGGTACTCGGCGGAGACGGATGGGCTTATGACATCGGTTACGGCGGACTTGACCATGTTCTTGCAAGCGGTGAAAACATTAATGTGCTCGTGCTTGATACCGAAGTTTATTCCAATACAGGCGGACAGGCTTCAAAGGCATCCCAGTTCGGCCAGATCGCAAAATTCGCAGCAAGCGGAAAGAAAATGAAAAAGAAAGATCTCGGTCTTATTTCAATGACTTACGGCTATATATATGTAGCTTCAGTTGCAATGGGTGCAGACCACAATCAGGTTTTGAAAGCAATGCTTGAAGCTGAGGCATACGACGGTCCTTCAATAATCATAGCTTACTCTCCCTGCATCAATCACGGAATCGACATGGGTAAGAGCCAGGATGAAATGAAGCTTGCCGTTGAAACAGG
The DNA here is from genome assembly GCA_964630905.1 of uncultured Spirochaetales bacterium. GTDB lineage: Bacteria > UBP6 > UBA1177 > UBA1177 > UBA1177 > JAGOEX01. Next base: position 44,527 of record CAZVWR010000020.1, read on the forward strand.
TTACTGGCCTCTCTACAGGTTCAATCCGGCTTTGAGAGAAGAAGGGAAGAACCCGTTCCAGCTTGACTGCAAGGAACCGACAAAAGATCCTCAGGAAATCATAAATAACGAAGTCCGTTTCAAAGCTCTCGACAAACAGTTCCCTGATGAAGCGGTAAAACTTCAGGCCCTCCTGAAAGCAGACCTCAAGCAAAGATGGGAAAGACTCAAAAAACTTTCTGAAAATACAATTCTTTAAGATTTTTCAATAATTTACGGTAGGGGCGAAAAATCTTTCGCCCTTACTTATTACATTGATATGATGTTGTTTCTGTAAAGATTGGTAACTTCTTTAAATTCTGCAAAAACTCTCTGTATTTCAAGAAATGTGGAACCTGCCTTTGCATAATCCTGTTTTGAAAATGACTCTTTAAGTCTTGATACAAGCGATTTGTTGCCGAGTCCATCCTTAGCTATAAGATTTCTTAAACTTTCTATGCTCTCCCATGTCTTCTGATCAAGATCGTTTTCGTGTTCAATAAATCTTTTTACTGACCTTAATTCTTTGATTATATTTGGAATTTCTCTCTGGAGCAGTTCGACTTCCCATTTCCTTAACGCACTTAGATAAAAAGACCTTACTATCAGCGGTGACAACGGTGTCTGCTTATAAAGCTCAGGAGTGTTCTCTATTGAACTTATAACTTCAAAAACTGTTGCAGGAGTTTTTCCAAAAAGCTGTTCCCTTTCTGAAGCATTGTATTTTTCAAAAAGATCGTGTTCACATATATACTCCCTGTCTATTGCAAGATAACTGTTTGATTCTCCTGATCTTTTATGAATCTCTTTATCAAGGTCCGCTGCGCTTTTACCTCCAGCATATTTCATTCCGTCCACAAAAGCGATGAGGAATGCACTCATTGCAAGATATGAATTCGTATGGGGGTTGGGAGCCCTTATTTCAAAACGGACAGACATGGGGTTTGCTCCTCTTACCAGACAGGCAAGAACAGATCTGTTCCGCGACGGACTTGTCGGAGACATTCCCAAAGACGCGGCGATGGAGACTGGGGCCTCAAAACCGGGCTTAAGCCTTTTAAGAGCTGAATTGGAGTGTGATACAAAAGGATTTACAACTTCCCAGTTCCTGAGGATCCCCATTAAAGCACCATATCCGGCACTTGAAAGGAAAACTGCGTCATCAGGCGGAGCGAACAAATTGAATTTACTGCCGTTCTTAAGATGAACGACCGCTCCGGTGTGCATGTGTTCACCGCTTCCGGCAACACCTTCGACAGGTTTTGCAATAACAGTCACCTCAAGACCTGCTCTTCTGAAAACCTCTTTGACAACTATTCTTGCCCAGAGTTCGTTGTCACACGCAGTCATCGGATCTTTGTATTTCCAGTTTATCTCAAGCTGTTCCATTACATCAAAAAGTCGGCCGTTTGAAGAGATCTTTCCTTTTACTCCACCCACCTCTTTATGCCCCATTTCAGGTTCAAAACCGTAATATGTCAGCATTTCAAGAGATTCTTCAAGGCATGTTCTTATCTGTCCTTTTGTTCTTTTCCAGTATGACTCTTTGAGCATCTGACTCACTTCAAGATCTCTTGCCGGAACATTGTCAAGAGCCGATCTGACCCAGAATTCAAGCTCTGTTCCGAGAGTAAATTCAATGTCTTTAATGTCGGATGCCGCCACCCCTGCCGGAAGAAGGTCACCGTGTTTTTCAAAAAGCGAGATCATCTCTTTTTTTATGAACTGGACAGTGTTCCTTAAAACCGACCTGCTGCATACGAGTTTAGTGTGGTGTTTAAAAAATATAGGAATCCTTATTGTCGCAACCGGTTTACCTTCCGGAGTAAGTTCGTCAAAATTGTGGTCAATAAACCATTTTGCGTTCGTATCAATGATGAAATCAATTTTTGCATCGTTCATTGTTGCTATTCCGGGCAGGTTGACAGAAGATCCGTCGGTCTGTATTCCGCCTGAAAAAATGTCGGACATGTTTTTAATGAAATATTCGACAGGGATCCTTTCATCAGTGTCGTTGCCAAGAAAATCTATTCCGACGAGACTTATGAACCGAAGCTCTCTGTTTGTGTTGAGATAGGTTTTAAGAGTATCCGGATTTTTAAACTGATCTGGAACACACCATTGAAGATCTTTTTTCATAATTCCCCCTTTTTATCTAAGTTTCCCTTCAGCCCAGTGTTTTCTGCAAAGCGCTATGTAACTTTCATTTCCGCCTATCACTATCTGTTCTCCGACTTTTACAACCGTTCCGTTGACAATTCTGGCGTTCATAATGGCTTTTTTTGAACACCAGCAGACTGTTTTTATCTCCTCGATCGTATCGGCAAGAGCAAGAAGCCGTTCACTTCCGGGAAAAAGATTGCCGGCAAAATCGGCCCTCAGCCCGTATGCTATCACAGGAATGTTAAGTTCATCAACTATCCTGCAGAGCTCAGAAACCTGACTGCCCGAAAGAAACTGTGCTTCATCAATGATAACACAATGGATCTTACCGCTTGAATCCATTGTCTCGATCAATTTAAAAACATCGGTTTCAGGAAAAACAAGAATCGCCTCTTTCCCGATTCCCAGACGGCTTTTGATCACGCTGACACCATCTCTTGTATCAATGGAAGGTTTTAAAATGACCGCATTCTGGCCCCTTTCACGATAGTTGTATTCGACCATTAATGCGTTTGAAGTCTTGCTCGCCCCCATCGCCCCATATCTGAAATACAATTTTGCCATCTTGTGTTTCCTCTTATGCAAGAAAATCAATCTTCGTGAATTTTAAAAATTTGGAGATTTCAGTCAATTTTAATTTTCTGAAAGGTTTGTTATTATAAGATTGGAATCATAAAGTTAAACATTATTCCTCAAACGGACACACCCCTTCTTTTTCGCAATAGCAGTCGAGGTCTCGAACTGCCTGTGTCGATCCCTGAAGAAACTGATAAACTATCCATTTTCCTTCCCATTCTCCAAATCCGAGATTGGGGTTTGTTTTAAATGGATGATCGGCAAGTTTTTTCATACATGTTCTTTTCTTCTTTGCCAGATTGTAAAAGCAGTGATTCCCGTTCCAATCTCCGTTTTCATTGGTAATATAAGATTCTGTGTAAAATATAAATCCGTCTTTGTAATTTTCCGGTGTATAACCATATTTCACCCAGTAAGGATCAGTTTCCGAGAATGTGTTTTCAATCACTGAATATGTTTTCTTCCCTTCTTTTGAAACAGTTATTTTCGTTATTGTAACTTCTGAATTCAATCTTGATTCATATGCTGTCTCTGTTTCGTCATTCTCGTTTATTACAGCAAATCTTATTGTTTCGCCTTCACGGTTTATCTTTACGCAGTCATCAACACTCTTGGGAGTTTTTGACAGATCACAATAATATGCCATCCCGTCAATATCATGAAAAACAACTTTGTCATTCACAATCTGCGGAAAAAGAGACAATCCTTCCATCAGTTTTGTCCATTTCCATGTCCCCACTTTTGCATACATGGCTGAACTCCCTTCACCGTCTTTTACTTCTATGTTTGCCATTGCCCATTTTTCACTTAACGCAGGAGTATAAGAAACAAATCTGATTGTTTCGGGATATACAACACTCCTTGTTCCGTTACTGCATGAATAGGCAAGATACCTTGTTGTATTATTTACAGTTTCATAGAAGTGAAAATTGTTCACAAGATGCAACATACATCCTTTATTGTATGAGCCAGCTTCCTGAACAATTGGTGAAAGAGCTCTGTATTTCCTTGTTTCAGGATCATATTCCATTGTTTTGGCATAAGTACGGTATTTTTTGTAGTCAAGAACAACATTATTTAAAAAAAGTCCCACTTTCCCGTCACTTATGTCAAAATGTTTGATTGCCCCTGCGG
>CAZVWR010000021.1:0-46468 GCA_964630905.1 uncultured Spirochaetales bacterium
GTAGCTGTTACCTGACCCATATCTTCAACCGGAAGCCGGATTATCCACTGGCTGTCCGACGAAAAGGCCCTGTCAAATCGTGTGACGATCAGAACTTTCTGCTCCTTGAAAATTCCGATTTCGCTTTCTGCCGACTCTATGCCGAAAGCTTTTGTAATCTTTGAGCACAGCCATTCGTTTTCAATCGAAGTGCTCAGATCGGCACCCATTATTTTGCCGATAGGGAGCTTGAAGATGTGAGTTGTGGGAGTAGAACCCAATGGAATTGACCACTTACCGTTATTTAAAAGAAATGCTGTTTTTTCCTGTGCTCCTGCAACTGAAATCCTGAAATTTTTGCTCTCCCTCATACCGGAAAAATGTGCAGAAGTCACAGATTTTAAAGCATTGCTCACTTGCTCTTCATCCATCGGCTCTGAAACAATTTTCATTATCTCTTCCGGCTCTGTTCCGACAGGCAGAAGCTGAACAGCACCGACACAATCACGACCAATTTGTGCAAGAAGATCAAAAGGTTCCATCGAATCTGCTGAAAACCTGCTTTGAATTCTTCTTCTAATCTCAAGACTATCAGGGAGAAGGTTGTTAAAATAGTTTTCAACAACCGCACCTTTGTATAAAATATTTTCAGACACAAGCGGCAGAGAAAGAGAAAGAGGTCTTGCATTTACTGATTCAAGCCAGGAATCATAATATCTGAACTCATGAATCCCTTTTGAAAAATTAGACCACCGACCGACAAGCTCTCCGTTCATCCAGACATTCAAGTCCCGGATCTTTCTCGTTTTTACCATTTTACCAACCCTCTGTCACATCGAAATCTTTTGTTTTTAAAACAATGTGCAAATCCAGTGCGGACAAATACTTCATCAAGCTTTCAACAGAACACTTCTCAGGATTGTTTTCAAGCGCCGACACTGTCTTTGGAAGAAGACCGACTTTTTCTGCCACGGCTTTCTGAGTCAATTTCAGTTCAATCCGCCTGTTTTTTAATGATTTGGCAAGCTGAAAATCGGTAAAAATTAAATAATCCATATTTTCCCCCACAAGGTATAACACAGCAATATACCCCAAAAGGTATAATTTGTCAATATCCCCCTGAGGGTAAAAAATATTTCGCATTTACATCTATTGCTTTGAAAAGAAGATAAAATTTTGAAAGGAAATTCTTACATTGCGGGCGGATATAAAACAACCCAGACTGTCGCGATTGCCACGGTAATAAGGTTGATACCCCATGTTAAAAAATAATTTCTTTTATTAATTTTCTGTTTCCACACGATCCTTATTGTCAGTAATTCCAGAAAAGCATTTACTACACCGCCAAGAATTGGGACAGAAAACCAGGTGACCGGATTAAAAGTTCCCCAGTCAAACAGCCACATCATAGCCATTCCCAGAGAAACTTCCCACACTATACCGGAAAGCGGGCGCAAAAAGAGCCCGAATATTCCTGATACAGTATTTGCAACCACCGTATAATATACAGCTTTTCTGACATTGAGTTTAAACAACCATTTAAAGAAGAAAAACTCAATGATCAGACTTAACAGTATTATCGGAACAGACGACACTTTGGATTCCGTATAAAGAGCGGGCCACACGATATTTGCACACAAAGTACAAGGAAGCATTAACCATAAAGCAATAAACGAAACCTTTTTTTGATGATAAGTCATTTTTCGTTCTCCGAATCCTGTTTTCTAAAAATTATATCGGAAAAAATATCAGAATGGAAATAAAAACTCATTGACTGTCTTTTTCACTTTATCCACGCTAAAATGAAAGTTGACTTTCAGTTTATCCACGCTAAAATGAAAGTGGCAATTGTTAAGGGAGGTGAAAATGTTTAAAAGATGGCTGGAGATAGATAGAACAAAAAGTGCTCTTATAATCGGTCCGAGGCGAAGCGGAAAAACCACTTATCTTAAAAACAGATTCCCTGATTATAAATATGCAACACTTGATGATTTTGATTATTATGACTGGGCGAATAAAGATCCGAAAGGGTTTGTCCAGCGTCTTGGAAAAACCTGTATTATTGATGAAATTCAAAGAGTTCCAAAGCTTACGGTCGCTGTAAAATATGCGATAGACAACGAAAATGCTCACATAATAATGACCGGGTCAAGCTCGATCGGACTGATGGATTCGTCTGCCGACACGCTTGCCGGAAGAATCAACATTTACAACATGACAACCGCCTGCTGGGGGGAAAATTCATCAGGTCCGGCTCATTCAATATTTTCAGGAAAACCCGATGAAATAACCTTTAAAAACGGCATCCGTTCATTTGATGAGGTGCTGACTTTCGGACTTTTTCCCGAAGTTGTAACCACAAACGGAGCAGATAAGAAAAAAGAGCTGCTGATTAATTACAAAAACACTTATTTTACAAAAGATATCCTGCAAATGTCTAATCTTGAAAATCTTGAAGGTCTTAACGCAATATTTCTCAATGTGTGCCGCTCCATCGGCTCTCATCTTGAAGTCAGCAACTTTGCAAGAGAATCCGCTCTGAGCGTTCCCACCACAAAAAAATATCTTAATACGCTTTACCAGTCAGAACTTGCTTTCAAACTTTACGGATATCAGTACGGACCGGCAAAAAGATACATCAAAGCTGCAAAAACATACTTTGCAGATAACGGCATCATTGAATCGTTTAACAGCAAAGCAAGTATGGGGCAACTATTTGAAAATTTTGTCATTTCAGAGCTTGAAAAAAGAAGAAAGCTCGGACATATAAATTGCGAACAGTTCTATTACTATAAAAGTGCGGCGGGAAAAGAGATCGACCTCGTATTTGAATCTGAAAACACTATTTACGCTATTGAAATTAAAGCAGTTAAATCGCCGTCATTAAAAGACATTTCAAACATTTCAGAATTCATAAAATACCATAAAAACGCAAAGGGATATCTGTTTTATCTGGGGGAAGAATTTCTCGAGATGGATTCCGTTAAAATCATTCCGGCTTATTCGCTCTACTGCGGAAAATAAAGAATACATTTTTTCAGACATGTTTTTCCTTGCATTGAACATTTTTTTTACTATAAACTTTCGCGGCGCAGGTTGTTAATTTTATATGTTTTAGTTCCGGGAGACAAAAAAATGAATAAAACACCGTTATTTGAAAAGCATGTGGCACTCAATGCCACAATGGGTGATTTCGGCGGATGGAACATGCCGCTCTGGTACAAAACCGGTCAGATAGCTGAACACAAGGCGACAAGAGAAAACTGCGGTCTTTTTGATATCTGCCACATGGGCGAATTCATTGTGACAGGAAAAGATTCGTTCGCTTTCTGGCAGAAAGTGCTAACAAACAATGTCGCAAACATCGTTGACGGACAGGCACAGTATAACTTCATGCTCAATGAATCGGGCGGTGTGATCGATGACTGTATCGTTTACCGCTTCAATGAAGAAAAATGGATGCTTGTTGTAAACGCAGGCACACAGCTTGGCGATTATGAGTGGCTGAAAAATAACGCAAAGGGTGATGTAAAAATTGAAAACATCAGCGATAACACCGGAAAACTTGATCTTCAGGGTCCGACCGCTCCGAAACTCATTGCCGAACTTGCAGGAAAGGAATCCGTTGAAGAGCTTAAATTTTTCCGTTTTGCCGACAATGTCATGATCGGAGGAGTTAAAGTCCTTGTCAGCAGAACAGGATATACCGGTGAGATAGGTTTTGAGCTTTACTGCGATATAAACGAAACAGCAAAACTCTGGGACATTTTGATGGAAAAAGGGGCAAAATACGGAATCACGCCGGCAGGGCTGGGAGCAAGAGACACTCTCAGACTTGAAGCAGGCCTTCCCCTTTCCGGCAGTGAAGTCGGACCTGATGTTCCGGCAGTGGGAACACCGTGGGAATTTGCAATTTCATACGATCACGAGTTCATCGGAAAGGCGGCTCTGGAAGCAAATAAAGGAAAATTTTTCGTATATGCAATAGAGATAGAAGGGAGAAGAAAACCGGGACATCATTCCAAAGTCGTTCTCAACGGAACAGAGATCGGAGATGTCACAAGCGAGATCCTTGCAGTTACTATGGGCATGAAACCGGCCGGATTCATCCGCGTAAACAAAGAGCTCGGAATTGATACAGAAATATCGGTCGTAAACCCGAAAGGACAGGCATTTAAAGCATTTGTTAAAGAAAATCCAATGGTTAAAGGAACAAGCAGAAAGAAAATGTCATCAGTGTTATAACAACTTTTACTTAAGTATGGAGGAAAAAATGGCTAATTACAATGTACCGAGCGAACTCAGGTATTCTGAAAATCACGAATGGGTAAGAGACATGGGCGGAAACAGATACCGCACCGGCATTACTGATTATGCGGCTCAGCATATAGGCGATGTAACTTATGTTGAACTTCCTGAAGTGGGTTCAGAAGTTGACAAGGAATCTGTTGACTGTACCATCGAAACAGTAAAAAGTTCCGAAGACATTTTCAATCAGATCCCGGGTCATGTCGCCGCAGTTAATGATTCACTGCAGGAAACACCGGAAATAATTAATTCCGACTGTTACGGTGACGGCTGGCTTTATGACATTAAATCTGACGGTGATGATGATTTCACTTCACTTATGACAGCTGAAGAATATGAAAAATTTCTTTCAGAGCAGGAAAACTGATATTGTCAGAATCTTTTTTTATGAATACGGGGAGCGACCAGTCGTTCCCCTTTTTTTATGAACTTTTCCGGAGGTAAAAATGAGATACCTTCCCATTACCGATAAAGAAAGGAAAGAGATGCTCGACAGGATCGGGGCAAAAAGTGTTGCCGATCTTTTTTCACCTCTTCCAAAAAATGTTCTTCTTAACAAAACTCTCGATCTCCCCGCCGCAAAAAGCGAAATGGAAATAGAAAAACATATGACCGAACTTGGAACAATGAACAAGGGGTCTGGAATGCTCTCTTTTCTGGGTGGCGGATGTTATCGTCACTACTCTCCTTCGATCATTGACCAGCTTTTGCTAAGAAGCGAATTTTACACAGCTTATACCCCATATCAGCCTGAAGTGAGCCAGGGAACGCTTCAGGTTATTTTTGAATTTCAGACAATGGTTTCCAACCTTTTTAAAATGGATGCCGCAAACGCTTCGATGTATGACGGTGCAACAGCCGCCGCAGAAGCTGTCATGATGGCTTCAAAGATCTCTAAAAAAGGGACAAAAGTGCTGATCGCTTCGACAATGCATCCTCATTACATCCAGACTGTAAAAACATATATTGAGTTTCTGGTTGAAAAAGTCGATATGCTCCAGATGAACGCTTCAACAGGCCGTATCGATGAAAAAGAACTTGAAAAAATAGATGCGGAAACAATTTGTGTTCTGTTCCAGTATCCCAATTATTTCGGGGTCATAGAAGATCTTAACAAGATCGCGGCAAAAACGAAGGAAACAGGAACGCTCCTTATTCCGGTCGTTGCTGAAGCTACATCTCTTGGAATTCTTGCAACCCCCGGCGACCTTGATGCCGACATTGCAGTCGGAGAAGGACAGGCACTCGGAATTCCTTTGAATTTCGGCGGACCCGGTGTCGGACTTTTCACCGTTAAGGAAAAACATGTAAGAAAAATGCCCGGAAGACTTGTCGGTCAGACAGTCGACAGGAACGGCAACAAATGTTATGTTCTCACCCTTGCGGCAAGAGAACAGCACATAAAAAGGGAAAAGGCTACTTCGAACATCTGCTCCAATCAGGGGCTTATGGCTACTGCGGCCGCAATGTACCTTGCAACGATGGGAAAGAACGGACTTAAGGAAATTGCATTAATGAACCTTAACCGTTGCGAATATTTAAAGAAAAAGGTTGCTGAAGAAACAAATTGCAAAATAGCTTTTTCAGGACACACCTACAACGAATTTACCATACTCGTTCCCGGAACAGGGGCGGAAACACTCAAAAAACTAGAATCTTTCGGCATACTTGGAGGAATTCCTGTTGCGAAATACCATCCCGAGCTTGAAAATGCGATCATTGTTAACACAACAGAAATTCACTCTTATGAGGAACTTGACAGATTTGTGTCGGCTCTGAAAAAAGTTACAGGAGGTAGATCATGAGTTACCCAGGAATGAGAGATCTCAAACTTAAAGAGGAGACCCTTTTTGAAAGAAGCCGTCAGGGAAGATGCGGATATTCTCTCCCCAAAGAGAAACTTGCCGATGCCTCTTCTTTCATACCTCAGGAATTACTGAGAAAAGAGCTTGATCTGCCTGAACTCAGCGAAGTTGACATAGCAAGACATTACACCCGTCTTTCAACTTATAATTTCAGCATTGATCTTGGTTTTTATCCGCTTGGAAGCTGTACAATGAAATATAATCCCAAGATAAATGAAAAAATGGCCCGCATTCCCGCTTTCGCAAATCTTCACCCGGAAACACCTGTCGAATATTCGCAGGGAACACTCAAGCTGATGTATGAAATGCAGGAAATGCTCAGTGAGATCGGCGGTTTCACCGCAACAACGCTTAATCCTTCAGCGGGAGCTCACGGAGAATATGTCGGTCTTGGCATAATCAGAAGTTATTTCAAGAAAAAAGGGGATACAAAAAGAAAGAAGATAATAATTCCCGACAGTGCACACGGAACAAATCCGGCAAGCTGCACCCTTAACGGTTTTGATGTAGTAGTCCTTGAAAGCAATGAATCGGGAAAAGTCTGTGTTGACTGTCTCAAGGGAATGCTTAATGACGAAGTTGCAGGAATAATGCTGACCAATCCGAACACTCTTGGCGTTTTTGAAAGTGATATCATGGAGATAACCAAAGTCGTGCATGATGCTGGCGGACTGGTTTACGGTGACGGAGCCAACATGAACGCAATACTCGGAATTGCAAGGCCGGGCGACATGGGAATAGATGTTCTTCACTATAACCTTCATAAGACTTTCTCAACCCCTCACGGTGGCGGCGGTCCCGGATCAGGCCCGGTAGGTGTATGTGAAAAGCTTGCTGAATTCCTTCCGGACCCGCATGTTGTTCTTAAAGATGGCAGATATTCGTTTGCAAATGCAACCAGCTCAATGGGAATGGTCAGGTCGTTTTATGGAAATATGGCAATAACTTTAAGGGCTTATGTATATATCCTTGAATATGGCAAAGACTATATCGCCGACATTGCAAAAAATGCGGTTCTCAACGCGAACTATATCAAAGCGTCCCTTAAAGACTACTACCATCTCAAATATAAATCAGACACGCTTCACGAAGTTGTTTTTGATGATTCTGAGATGCCCAATCATGTTACAACCATGGATATTGCAAAAGCTCTAATTGACAGAGGTTATCATCCACCGACAGTCTATTTCCCTCTTATCGTTCACGGTGCAATAATGATCGAGCCCACAGAAACAGAAAGCAAGGAGACTCTTGATTCTTTCATCGAGGCAATGATCGACATATTTGAAACTGCCAAAACCAATCCTGACAATATTCTCAAAGCGCCGCTTAACACCGCGATAAGCAGGCCGGATGAAACGATTGCGGCAAGAAAACCGGTTCTCAAATACTGCCCTAACGCTGATTGAGGTTAATTTGGAAAAATCGAAAATAAGGATCACATCAACAAAAGTCTTATGTGCCAAATGCGGAAAAGAACATTATGTCGATTTTGTAGCAGACGGTCACAGAAAATATTACTGCGATGAATGTCTCAAACAGATGCATCTTGACAGAAAGAAAGGGAAAATTAAAAAGGTTTTCAATGATAAACTGAAAAAAGATCAGTTTGAGTTTGTCTGTGACATTTGCGGAAACCTGAGAAGGGCATCATACACCCCGAAACAGGAAAAAGGTCTCATCTGGTGCAAAGAATGTGAAAGCAAACAGAAAGATGCAGACCGGAAAAAGAATCGCGGCAATGTGGTTATCGCAAAAAAACCTAAAGAATCCTGAACTCTTCCGGAAGCTCCTTAAAAAAGGTAATCTCATCCCCTTTTACCGGGTGGATTATCGTCAGCGATGCCGCCCAGAGCGCTATGTTTCCTCTGGTTTTTGCATACCGGCTGTTGCTGTATTTGTTGTCGTTCACAATTGGAAATCCGCGGGATGCGAGCTGCACCCTTATCTGGTGAGATCTTCCTGTTTCAAGATAAATTTTAAGCAATGATCTTTTTTCAGTTCTTTCAATCACTTCATAACTTAATTTAGCGAGCTTCGCCCCTTTGACATCCTTTTTTACAACAGTCACGGTGTTACTTTCGGGGTCTTTTAAAAGATAATCTTCAATATATTCTTTTTTTGATTTTGGAGACCCTTCAACAACTGCCAGATATTCCTTTCTCCACTCGTTCTTTCTTATCTGTTCACTAAGGCGGGCGGCAGCTTTTGATGTTTTTGCAAAAACTATCACCCCTCCGACCGGCTGATCGAGACGATGGACTATTCCAAGATATGCTTCTCCCGGTTTTCCATACTTCTTTTTGAGATATTCTTTTAAGATCGTCTGAAGATCTTCTTTTTCAGAGTTATCTTTCTGGACCGGAATTCCAACTGGCTTTACAACTGCAAGAAGATGGTTGTCTTCAAAAATCACTTCTATTTTCAAGCACTTCTCCTTTTTTAAGTTTCTTTAAAATTAAAAATACCGCTTCATTTGAAAAACCTCTTGAGAGAAGTTTTCTTAAAATTTCTTTCCCGTCTGAAGTTTTCAGTTTTTTAATGAAAACTTCTGCGGAGGCAATTTCAGTCTCAACAGAGAAAACATCTCTTGAAAAAAGCTCAAGCGCCCCTTTGTCATAAAGCTTTTTTTTGAAATAGTTCACCCCCCTTCCTGATGATGAGATTTCCTCAGCAAATTTACTCAAAGTTTTCAAATCATTTAAGTATTTAAATTTATTTAGATATTCAATCACTTCCTCGACCTGAATGCCCGTCGCTTTCTTTGCTTTTAATTTTGATATGATCTCAGATTTGAAATGATCTCTCTGTGAAAGTAATTTCAGAGCATATTTTATGAGTTGTAAAGTATCAGTTGTTTCCATCAGGGTCGTAATCAAAATCTGTGGGCTGATACTGGCTTCCTGAACCCTCTTTGTCGAATGATTTCCAGTCGCCGTCACCTGAAATGCTTACTCCCTGCATCCTGAGTATGAGATCATCCGGGCTTGTTGCATTTTCAAGTGCCTCTTTTTCTGTGATGAACCCGTCATGGAAAAGCTGGAAGATCGACTGATCAAAAGTCTGCATTCCGTATGTTTCGTGCCCCTTCTCAATTACATCGTGGAGCTCTTTGAACCTGCTTTCATCAAGAATTATCTCTTTTACAAGTTCTGATGCCACAAGAACCTCAATTGCGGGAACCCGCGATCTTTCATCTTTTCTTTTTATCAATCTCTGACTTATCGCGGCGGCAAAAACACTGCCGAGCTGCTGACGGATCTGGGACTGGTTATGTGACGGAAAAACTGAAATAATACGGTTAATTGTCTCGGCAGCGTTAAGTGTGTGAAGAGTGCTTATCACAAGATGACCTGTTTCCGCCGCAGTAAGAGCTATCTCAATTGTTTCGAGATCTCTCATCTCTCCCACCATGATGACATCGGGATCCTGCCTCAACGAACCTCTGAGTGCCGTAGAGAACGATTTTGTGTCTATTCCGACTTCCCTCTGGCTGATGATGCTTTTCTTGTCACGGATAAGAAACTCTATCGGGTCCTCGATAGTAATAACATTGCAAGCCCTTGAATTGTTTATGTAATCTATCATTGAAGCCATTGTTGTCGATTTTCCGCTTCCTGTCGTTCCGGTAACAAGAACAAGACCTCTTCTGTAATTTGCTATCTTTTTTATGATCGGGGGAAGCACAAGCTCATCGATCGATTTAACCGCAAAAGGAATTGTCCTGAAAACAACACCGAGCGAACTTCTCTGACGGAAAACATTCACCCTGAACCTGCCAACACCGGAAACACTGTATGAAAGATCCAGCTCATTGTTGTCCTTGAGGCTTTTTCTCTGCTCATCATTCAGAATACCTGCTATCATCGGATTGAGCCTTTCGGGTTTAAGCACTCCGAACTCATCGAGTTTGTTCAAAACACCATTTATCCGCAAAACCGGAGCGGTATAGGTTTTAAGATGAACATCGCTTGCACCGACTTTTGATGCCAACTGGAGAAGTTCATTCAGTTTTTCGACATGTTCACTCATCATTTACTCCCGGAACTTTTCTTTTTTGATTTCTCTTCACCTTCTGCAGATTTTTTTTCCACAGGCTCTTCGTCTTTTATAAGATTGTGTTTTTCCTTAATCTTTGCAACGATCTCTTTTATCATCTCTGGATTTTCCTTGAGAGTTTTAACTGTATTGCTAAGTCCCTGTCCCAGTTTTTCATCGTTATAGCTGTACCAGCTTCCGCTTTTGTTAATGAACCCGTCAACTTCGGCAACAGTCACCATATCTGCGAGGCGGTCAATCCCTTTTCCGTAAATAATATCAAAAACAGATTCTCTGAACGGAGGAAACATTTTATTTTTCTGAATCTTTACCCTTACCTGATTTCCTATAACATCCTCTTTTTCCTTTATGCTTGCTATTTTTCTGATATCAATTCTCATTGATGCATAAAACTTTAAAGCATTTCCACCTGTTGTGGTTTCAGGATTTCCGAACATGACACCGATCTTGCTTCTGAGCTGGTTAATAAAAATAAGACAAGTCTTGGATTTGCTTACTGCGGCGGTAAGTTTACGGAGTGCCTGCGACATAAGTCTTGCCTGAACACCCATGTGACTGTCTCCCATCTCCCCTTCTATTTCGCTTCTGGGAACAAGGGCCGCAACAGAGTCAACGACAACGATGTCAACTGCATTGCTTCTGACAAGAGTTTCCGCTATTTCAAGTGCCTGTTCAGCATAATCGGGCTGCGAAACAACCAGTGAATCAACCTGAATGCCGAGTTTTTTCGCATAGTTAATATCAAAAGCGTGCTCGGCGTCAATGAAAGCGGCCGCACCCCCTTTTTTCTGTGCTTCGGCAATTGCGTGTAAAGCAAGCGTTGTTTTTCCGGAAGATTCCGGACCATATATCTCAACGATCCTTCCTCTGGGATAACCACCTACTCCCATCGCAATGTCAAGACTTAAGGCTCCTGATGGAATGACGGGAATATCTACCGTGTTCTCGTCCCCCAGTATCATTATTGATCCTTTTCCGTACTGTTTTTCTACAGCTTTAATAACATTTTCAAGCATTTCTTTTTTGGTTTCCACCATTTTACTCTCCTACGGTTTGATTCATATTGTTAAACAGCTATTTTCTCAAGCTGAATACAGAATACATATTTTTATCCATAAATACAGTTCTTTTATACTTTTCATCCATGTTTTCCAAAGTAACGAGCACATTTTCCTTTTCGTTATCAACAGAAACAATTTTAGCTCCGTTCTTGAGATCCTGCAGGAAACCTTTGACAATTCTAGCTTTTTTGAAAAGTTCCTGACCTCTTTTTGTTTTAAAGAACTCATAACTTTTATTCCTTGAAAGAGTTTCATCAACAACCATCATGATGATCTTTGAGTCACTCAGTTTTTCAAAGTCGGTTTCTGTGTGTTTTTTTTCACATTTCATGAGACCGCCTCCCTGAAAGATCAGTAAAATATCTTCCCCTTTTTCCCAAACAGTACCCGGCTCCCGTCAGACCCGTTGAGGTATACGGCATTTGACACATCCGAGTCTTTTAAAAGCTTCACCTTCTCCCCTATTACAAGATTCGGACCTGCGGAGGTCACTTTTTCCATGTCAACACCGTTTCCAATAATCAGGGGAGGTCTTAGCGGAACGGCGGGAACTTTTATGTTCTTTCCCATTACAACAAGTGTTTCCGGATTGATCTTTTCAGGTTTCAAAGAATATTTTTCAAAAGGATCAAAGTATGAAAGGGGGAGATTTTTAATAAGATCGAATGTGCATTCCAGATAATCATCAGGTGTTCCCATATCCCACCATTTTCCGTTTATGAAAAAAGCATTAATATGCTCTTTCTGCTCAACCATTCTCCTGTAGACATAATTTGTGATCGATGTAAAGATGTTGTCAGGAATATATTCAAGAAGTACCGGATTGATCACATGCAGACCGGTAAAGACTGCATTTCCTTCAGGAATTTGCTTTTCAAAAGATGCGTCGAGCATTCTTATGACCTTGAAATTCTCATCAACCCTTATCACCGCTCTTGGGTCTTTAGATGTTGCAGGAATAACGCCGAGGGTGACTTTGCTGCCCGATCTGAAGTGGCTGTTAAGTATCTCATCAAGATCAAAATCAAATATTGTGTCGGAATTAATTACAATAAATGTCTCTTTGACAAAAGGCCCCATGCTGGCGATAGCTCCGCCTGTTCCGAGTATCTCCGATTCTTTGAGATATTTTATCTTTACGCCGAACTTTTTGCCGCTTCCGAGAGCATCGGATATTTTATCAGCACCGTAATGAAGATTGATATAAAGCTCCTTAATGCCGAAATGCTTAAGAAAATTAATGTTGTACTCTATTACCGGTCTGTTAAGTACAGGTATTACGGGCTTTGGAATAAAATCGGTAAGCGGCGACATCCTTGTTCCGAAACCGGCAGAAAGTATAAGTGCTTTCAAATTTTTTCCCCCTTGTTGAATTCAGGAATAAAAGGACGGAGAATATCAATTACAGGTTCCATTTCAAGCTTTATCAGTGTGTTTTTTACATATCCCAAGGTCGGCACTACATAAGGAAGGAACCACTCCTTCCCTTTGACCTGGTTAAGATAAATGAATCTTCCCGCATCTTTCATCTTGCGCTGAACAGTCTGAAGATAGAACGCCCTTTCAAAATCTTCGTAACAGGAAAACACCTCATTTGCAGTGCGGCTTGTCTTCCAGTAGTACTTCAGCATCATGTCAACTTCACTGTCTGAAAGCACGACATATGAATCGCGAAGAAGTGAAACAAGATCGTAAACGGCAGGCGCCATCAGTGCATCCTGAAAATCAATCAGATAACTTACACCGTTTTTAACCATGATGTTCTTTGACTGGAAATCCCTGTGGGAAAGAAGATAAGGCAGGGTTGAAAGCTCGTGTGATATCTGTTTGAATTTTTTCTCAAGCTTCGGCCAGACATTCTTAAAAGGTCTGTCGTAAACCCTTTTTGCGATCATATATTCGTAAAAATGATAAAACTCATCCATGAAAAGTTTTGTGTCAAAGCTCCTTTTATCAGCCGGTGAATCAAAATAATTTCTGTTGTAAAGATGATGCTGTGTCTTCACAAGAAGATCTACAGCGCTCCGAACATGTTTAAGCCTGTTCTTTCTGTCCCCTTCGATCAGCTTGAAAAGTGTTGTGTCCCCCAGATCTTCAAGAAGAAGTGCCTTCTGTTCCGGAATTGATGAATATATCCCCGGAACTTTTATTCCGGAAATGTCAAAAAGAGTTCTTATAGCAATGAAATCATTGAATGAATCACCTCTTCCGAATTCACCGGGCTTTATGTCGGCAACCTTCATCAGAACTGCGGACTCTTTTCCGAAAACAATTCTGAAATACTGCCGCCCTGAAGCATCTCCAAAAAGAGGTGTGGCAGAAAAATCTAATATTTTCTTTGACTTATACGCACAAAGCAGTTGGTATGCGACTATATCTATCGACATTTCCATCATTTTTTCTCCAGTTGTTCATAAAGTTCATTTATTACAGCAAAAAAATAAGGCAGGGTCAGTCCGTTTATAAGAATGAAAATAAATGGGATATAACTTGAAACAATTGCGCTGATTATGACAGAACTGTAAAAAATAAGGGAGAAAAGAAATAGGTGAAGCCGGTAACCAAACCCGGTTCTCAAACTGTCCATCAATGCATCAACAGCAAATTTCTCTTTTGCCGCCACGATGAAAAAGGAAAAAATGAAAAGACTGAAAATTATGACCGACGGAACAATAAGGAGAACAAAGCTTACTGCAAGAAGAGGAAAAAGAAAAATCGAAAGAACTATTCCGTTCTTTAACATGTTCCAGAGATGAGAGACCGAATATATGTCGTTTTTTGTCCCGTTCACTGAACAGAATACAACATTTGCAAGCATTATGAAAAAAACACCCTGAAGAAGAAGTGCGGCGATAACTCCCGCTGCAATGTTCCAAAGAAAAAATATTGAAGGCACCGTCGCAAGAAAACCATAGGGGACTATCTTTAAAAAATTTGCCCTGTACTGGATCCATCCCTGCTCGAAAGCACCGACAAGATCAAGCCGTTCGGTTCTTTTGCCTCCACCGCTCATTTTTTCCTCCTAAATAAGCTTTCATATATTTTATCTACAAACACCAAGCGGTCAATTTTATTATTGTATAGGGTGCCTGTTTTGTTTTTTATTGATTTCGGGATCATTTGATATAACATTGTTTCCGAATTTTTGAAGGTATTTTTTATGCGGACTTATTTAACATCTTTCATCGTTTCATTCCTTTTTGTTCTTGCAGTGACCCCTTTTCTAATAAAGATGGGGATAAAACACGGTTTTGTTGACAAGGTTGACCAGAGGAAGATCCATCAGGGCGTTATCCCCAGAATCGGCGGAATCGGAATATCTGTCGGCACACTTTTCCCCCTTTTTCTGCTCTATTTTTACAACAATTTTGTTTCGAGAGCTCTTTTCGGGTCCATTGAAAATGTAGTCGTAATAATTTTCGGCGGACTTTCGATAAGCATCATGGGGCTTTTCGATGATATAAAAGGGCTCCCTGCAAAATTCAAGTTCCTGTTTCAGATAGCACTCGCAATTATCGCAATTTACTGCGGATTTTCAATAAACGCAATGTCAACGCCATGGGGCGTTATCCAGCTTGGATGGGTCGGGCATGTTATCACCGTTCTCTGGATCGTCGGCATAATTAATGCATTCAACCTGATAGACGGAATGGACGGACTTTCTTCAGGCGTTTCATTTTTTGCCTGCATAACCATAATGTCACTTTCCATCGTTAACGGATATATGTTCGTCGCTCTTGTTTCAGCCGCACTTGCCGGTGCCGTTGTCGGGTTCCTCGTTTATAATTTCAATCCTGCAAAAATCTTCATGGGTGATGCCGGATCGATGTTTATCGGATATGTTCTTGCAGTCCTTTCTCTTAAAAATCAGTCCAAAGGCCATACAATAGTTTCAATGCTCGTCCCGATAATTGCCATGGGTCTTCCTATACTTGATACAACTCTTGCATTTTTAAGGAGATTTTTAAGGAATCAGTCCATTTTTTCAGCTGACAAACAGCATATTCACCACATACTTCTTTCAAAAGGACTTAATCAGAGAAAAGTTGTGTTTATGCTTTACGGAATTTCGGTCGTTTTCACAGCACTTGCAATGCTTCTCATATTTCAGAAAGATATTGAGGCATTTCTTGTAATTGTGGTTTTCTCCATTGTCATTTTTGTCATCGTAAGTAAGCTCGGCTACACAGAAATGTTCTACAGCCGTTTCAAAACAAGAAAGGAGGACCGGCTTGAAAATCATCTTGAAAACTATCTTGTTGAAAAGATAAGCATTAAGAATTACAAGGAAATGTTTGAATCCCTGCCAATTGCCGGTTTTGAAGTGCTCGACTGTAATGGACAAAGACTTGTTTTTGAGGGAAAACCTGACAGCGTCCATTTTTTCGACATAGCCGCTGAAAAGAACATAGTAGTCAGACTTTACTGGGTTTCTTCGGTTCCGACAATAAATAACAGAGAAGCGGCAATGCTTCTTGTTCTTGCAAAATCTATCGTAAAAAACTCAAATTTTTCCGTTCAGGAGAACAGCATCAAATGAAAGTTCTTAAATTCGGGGGCATTTCGGTCAAAGATGCCCCGGCGATCAGAAAATTAAAAGAGATCCTTCTGCTCGATGATTCAAAAAAACTCGTGGTCGTATCCGCTTTTTTCGGAGTTACAGACCTTCTTTCCGAACTTGTGGATCAACTCAAAACAAAAAAATACGACACAGCATCAGAAACAGCCGAAAAGGTTGAGGAGATCTGCCTGAACATTGCTAAAGAGCTCCGGTCATGCAAAGTTTCAGAAAGGTTCATCACAGAAAAGTTCTGCGAAATAAAGACACTTATTCCGGCTCTTGCTCTTCTTGGTGAAATAACAGACCGGTCGGTTGACATGTTCATGTCTGTCGGAGAAAAGATCAGCAGCTTTGTTCTTGCCGACTATCTTAATTCAGAAGGGATAAAAACAGGATTTATAGATGCATCATCGGTTGTAATAACAGACAGCTCCCACACAAAAGCAACGGTAGACCTTGAAAAAACCGCTAAAGCCGTGACGGACAGAATGATCCCTCTTTTTGAACATAATCAAATAGTTATCACAGCCGGGTTCATCGGGTCGGATCCAACCGGTGCAACAACGACACTCGGGAGAGGCGGAAGCGACTATTCGGCATCTGTTTTTGCTGTGTGTCTGAAGGCGGAAATTCTTGAAATATGGAAAGAGGTGGACGGTATAATGACAACAGACCCCAGGATCGTGAAAAACGCGATTCCTGTCGAATCCCTTTCATATACAGAAGCTTCCGAACTTGCATTTTTCGGTGCAAAAGTGCTTCACCCCAAAACTATCCGTGCCGCCGTCATGGCAGATATTCCTGTTATCGTTAAAAAAACCAGCGACCCCCGTTTTAAAGGGACGACGATCAACAGAACATCGCCCGTTACCAGAAAAGTCAAAGCGATCGCTTTCCACAAAAACATAACAATAATAAACATCTGCTCTGAGAAAATGCTTGGAACATACGGGTTTTTAAGCAGAGTTTTTGATATTTTCACTAAATACAGAACACCGGTTGACATGATAACAACATCGGAAATAAACATCAGTGTTACGGTGGATTCAAACGGGTCTGTTTCAGACATCATCAGGGAGCTTTCAGAGTTCTCGTCTGTATCAACAACTGAAAATGTCAGTATTATCAGCCTTGTGGGCGACGGCATTAAATTTACATCAGGGGTTGCCGGGAGATGTTTCGGTTCTTTAAAGGATGTAAATGTTCTCATGGTCAGCATGGGTGCCTCAGAAGCTAACATCAGTATAATCGTTGACCAGGCTGACATGGAGAGATGTGTGGCTCTGCTTCACAGGGAATTTTTTGAAAAATAGAGGGAAAAATGATCACAAGGCAACAAATTTTAAAGCTGCTTGAAACTTATGAAACCCCTTTTTATCTTTACGACGGAACAAAAATAAAAGAGAACTGCCGCAGGATCACGACAGCTTTCAGAAAATATTATCCGTCAACAGAGATACATTATGCGGTAAAAGCCAACAATTGCCCTGGAGTGCTTGATATTATTAAAGAATCTGGTCTCAAAGTCGATTGTTCAAGCCCCTTTGAGCTTGCTGTTGCCCAAAAAACCGGATTTCCAAAAAACGATATCATGTATACAGGAAATTACGAAAGCACTGAAGACCTTGAACATGCTCTTAATTCTGCCGGACTCATAAACCTTGATGACATCACCTCTTTTGACAGACTCGAAAATATCGGTCTCCCGCAGATCATTTCATTCAGAATAAACCCCGGCATAGGTAAAGGGGGATTTGAAGGGGTTGTTACGGGTGGAGTAGATGCAAAGTTTGGAATTCCTTATGAAAAAGCTTTGCCGGCATACAAAAAGGCACATGAAAGCGGAATAAAAAGATTCGGCATACACATGATGACGGGATCAAACAACCTGGAACCATTTTATTTTGCTGAAATAACTGACAAACTAATGCACATTGCCGGAACAGTGTTCGGTGAACTCAAGGTCAAACCAGAATATATTGACATCGGCGGCGGCTTCGGAATCCCTTATAAAAATGATGAACTGGAAATAGATATGGATACCGTTGCAAAGCTTGTGACCGAAAGATTCATTGAAAACTGTAAAAAATACGGATTCGGAACCCCTGTTCTCAGACTGGAGCCGGGAAGATATATCACCGGAAATGCCGGAATGCTCATTACAAAAATAACTGGACACAAAAGCAGTTACAGAAATTATGTGGGGATTGACGCAGGGATGAACACCCTTTTGAGGCCAGCACTTTACGATGCGTTCCACAGGATCGAGCCCCTTGTTGATAACGGATCTGACACAAAAAAGACAGATGTGTGCGGAAGGATATGTGAAAACTCAGATATTTTTGCAAGAGGAGTGCGGCTTCCTGAAATGAAAACCGGAGACATCCTCATATTCAGAGATTGCGGAGCATACGGCTATACAATGAGCTCAAACTACAACGGAAGGCCGAAAGCGGGGGAAATTGTTCTGAGCGGATCAAAGACCGTTTATGCAAGACCGCTGGAAACTCTTGAAAAAATGATCAGTTCTCATTTTCAGATCGGTTAAACGGGTAAAACTCTTGACTTATGTTTAATAACAATTAGAATCACTCCGTTATTGAATGAGGATTTGACATGGTTGAAAAAACAAAGACCAACAAACTTAAAGATTACAGAGAACAGCATCTTATAAGCAAAACAGAACTTGCAAGGACCGCTGAAATATCACTGGTTACTCTGGACCGCATCGAAAAAGGGTTTGACTGCCGTCTTTCCACGAAAAGAAAGATCATCGAAGCACTCGGTCTCGATCTTGACAACAAGGACGAAATATTTCCGGGCGAAGAGGAGTGAGCTGATCAGATCTTCAAGTCTTTTATTATCAGCCGCACTATTGTCTTAAACGTTTCAAAAACATTTCTTCCGGTGAGTGCGTTCGCATTAAATTCCTGATATCTGCCGTCAGGGTTGAATATCTTCTGGAGTTCTTCTATTTTCATAGAGTTAGGCAGATCAGTCTTGTTATACTGCATGACAAGGGGAACTTTATCAAAGATCAGAGAGTTCATGAGCATATTCTTTTTAAGATTCTCAAGGCTTTCTATATTGGCGTCAAGACGCTCAACCTGGCCGTCAATAACAAATATTATTCCATCACACCCCTTCAGAATAAGTCTTCTTGATGCATCATAAAAAACCTGTCCTGCAACAGAATACAGATGAGTTCTGAGATTCATCCCCTTTACTCTGCCAATGTCAACAGGAAGAAAATCAAAAAACAGCGTTCTTTCTGTTTCAGTCTTGACAGAAACCATCTTTCCCCTGTTTGAGGCGGCAATGTTCTTATAAATATGCTCTATATTTGTAGTTTTTCCCGAAAGCCCCGGCCCGTAATAAACAATCTTGAGTGTTATTTCCTTCATTATCCTGTTTATAAGAACCATCCTCGGGAACCCCTTCAAAGTTTCTCAAATTTTTTGACAGAGAATGATACTTAGATACAGGATGAAAAACAAATTTTTACACAACTTTGTAGATTTTCAATTTAAACTTTGTATTATTTATTGTTTTTAACTGTTTTAACAGGGAGCAGAAAATGGAAATAAACAATATTTCAGCAATTGACGGAAGATACAGCGGCCATGTATCAGAGCTCCGAGATGTTTTTTCAGAATACGGATTGATCAGACACAGGGTCTTTGTAGAACTTGAGTGGCTTAAATTCATTTTGAACGACCTGGGATTTCATCCGCTCTCCCCCGATCAGACTGCTTCTGTTGACAGCATTTATTCGGGTTTTAACAGAGAAAGTGCTTTGATGATAAAAAAGATAGAAAGCACCACAAATCACGATGTCAAAGCGGTGGAATATTATATAAAGGAACAGCTTGATAACAGAAACCTCGGGTCAATTAAGGAATGGACCCACTTCTGCTGCACATCTGAAGACATTAATAACTGTTCATACGCACTGATGATAAAAGAAGGAACATCAATAATATCAGGCGCGATCAATGAACTTCTAAGATCAATTGAGGCACTCGGTCTGAAATACAAATCTGTTCCGATGATGTCACGAACCCACGGTCAGCCCGCATCACCCACAACCGTAGGCAAGGAATTCATAAATTTTGCATCAAGGATCTTTAGAGAGCTCGATATTCTTAAAAAAGTTGAAGTTGAGTGCAAATTCAACGGTGCCACAGGCAACTTCAATGCCCACCACTTCTCAAAGCCTGAGATCAACTGGATAGAGGCTTCCGAAAGATTCATAACGGAACACCTTGGGGTAAAACCGCTTCTCTGGACTACCCAGATAAACAATTATCACTATATTTCAGAAACATTCCAAGTGCTTATAAGAACAGCCTCGACAATTACAGATCTTGACAGAGACATGTGGAGCTATATTTCTCTTGGATATTTCAAACAGAAAACCAGGGAAGGAGAGATAGGATCTTCAACAATGCCGCACAAAGTAAACCCCATAGACTTTGAAAACAGCGAAGGAAATGCAGGTATTGCAATTTCTCTCATGGAGCATCTTTCTACAAAACTTCTTGTCTCAAGAATGCAGAGAGACCTTACAGACTCAACAGCCCTCAGAAACACCGGAACTGTTTTCGGACATCTTCTCATCAGCATAAGAAACTCAATTAAAGGTCTGTCAAAAATAGAAATTAATGAAAAAAGGATTTTGGAAGACCTTGACGACAACCTGGAACTTCTTGCAGAACCTGTTCAAACCGTTATGAGAGTTTACGAAGAGGAAAATCCTTATGAAAAGCTCAAACAGCTCACAAGAGGAAGAAAAATAGATGCGGAATCGCTGCATAAGTTCATAGATTCACTTGAAAAAGTCCCGCCGGAAATAAAAATGGCAATGAAGAGACTGAAACCGTCAAACTATACCGGAACTGCTGAAAAACTTGTAGATCTTTATTTTAAAAAAGGGGAAACTCTTTAAAATTTCAATCAGTCTGTTGAATTCTTTAATATTTTTTGATAGAATAAGGCACTAAACATTCCGCAGAATGTTATGTTTCTTGGAGGAAATTAAAATGAAAAAGGTCCTTGTTGTTAATTCTTTTATGTTGGTTTTTGTCTTTTCCTGCACCTCAGACAGTCTTCCTGAAGACAATTCCCCTCTTCCGGACATGGACATTGTACAAATAACTGATGATGAAAATGGCTCAGATTATTCGAACGAAACAACGGACAACACCATTGTTGAACAGCCTGATGAGAACACCAATCAGACCGATCAGGAGGAAACGACTGATGACGGTGGCACTATTCAGGGATGCGGCAATGAAAAAGTTGAATATGAAGAAAGGTGTGACAGTACTGTTCCCCTCACCTGCTCAAGTCTTAACCCCAATATGAATGGAGTCACTTACTGCATGAACAACTGTCAGGGATATGACATGCAAAGCTGCGGCAGATCCGATAAATCATGGGGTTTGCTCAATTTGAGATTTCTTTCAAACTTCATCCTTGACGAAGCAAAGATCGGAGATTATTCATATTTCAGCAAAGGAGCTCTTCCCTATGCGGCATTCAATGGTGTTTACGGAGACACCGTAACAATATTTCCAATTATCGGAGAAAATGTGTCTTTTGCCGTAACCAGCAACTATAAAGGAACGCTCGGCGGCAATAAAAGGCAGTTGACTATCAAACAGAATCCTGTTGTTGGCGGCATAGGGTATCCCAGACACGAACTTGAATTTTCTCCGGGGACAATTTCCAAAGGATCTGAATATAGAATTAATGCCGTGACGGTATTTGACCTTGTAGACAATCTCTTAAAACTTGTCAGATACAGGCTTATAGAAAAAAAGGATGGAGTTGAATGTATAGCGGGAATAGGCTATTCCGGCACTGTTTATATAAACAACATTGTCCCTGACAACGCCGATCTTTTCGACGGAGGCATAATTGAAGTTGTCGCCAATAATGTTGACTTCTTTCACCCTTCCGAATTCCCGGGGCTTGATGAGGAAAATCCTGAAGTCCCTGCAGAAATTCTTAAATACCCGGTTTGCGAAAAATAACTTTTCATGTATTTTGACCGCATTAACAAAACAATATTTGCTCCTGCAACATCTGCCGGAAGTACCATCGGTATTATAAGGATCAGTGGGGCTGACTCATTTAAAATTGCCGCTTCGATATGCACTAAAAAGTCTTTTGAACACATGAAGGCCTGTTTAGTAAAAATACAGCATCAGGGAAAAATGCTGGAAAAATGTCTCCTTCTTCCCTTTAAGGGTCCCGGAAGCTTCACAGGGGAAGATGTTATAGAGCTTCACATTCACGGCTGTGCCGGAAATTATCTCGACATAGAACACATTCTTATCGAAAAAGGAGCTGTCCCCGCATTAAAAGGTGAATTCTCGTTCAGAGCTGTCATCAACTCAAAAATGGAGCTGTCTC
This sequence comes from uncultured Spirochaetales bacterium, assembly GCA_964630905.1. GTDB lineage: Bacteria > UBP6 > UBA1177 > UBA1177 > UBA1177 > JAGOEX01. The sequence continues at coordinate 22,254 of CAZVWR010000021.1, forward strand.
AGGCTCTTGCGCTGAACACACTCATAACTTCATCAAACCCTGTTTCTGTCGAGCTTTCAAGAAAAGCGGCTTTTGAAGACAGATGTTACGGGAAATTAGTTTCACTTCTTGACGAATGGGAACATTTTTTTGTTCTTACCACAGCTATTGTAGATTTTCCTGATCAGGTTGAAAATGAACTTCCCGCAGACAGGCTGTCAGAAATTATCGAAAAAACCGTAACCTATCTTTCTGAAACACTTCAAAATTCGGCTCTTCTTGAAAAGATCTGTTCTTTTTCAATTCTGATAGCAGGCAAGCCCAATGTAGGAAAGTCATCGCTCTTTAACATCCTCATAAACAAAGACCGTGCGATTGTATCCGATGATGCCGGAACCACAAGAGACTATATTACCGATTCGTTCAGCATAAAAGGAATAAATGTAAGGATCATCGATTCTGCCGGACTTAGAAAAGGTCTTTCAGAAATAGAAAGACAGGGTATAACTAAGAGCCGGAGGCTTTTAAGTCATGCAGACCTTCTTCTTCTTGTTTTTGACGGCTCTTCCTCTTTTGAAGAAGAAGACTATGATCTTTTATCTGAAACCTCGGTTTATCCAAGGATTCTGATCATTAATAAAACAGACGGTGGCTATCTTTCGGATCCACTTCCTGAAGAATTTAAAAACGCCATTAAAATAAGCTGTCTTAAAGAACAGGGGATAGGCGATATCATTGAAGCGGTGCATCAACAAATACAGAAACTGGTTCCCGACAGCGACAAAGATCTTTTCTTTTCAAACTGGCAGAAAGATCTTTCTTCTGAAACCAGACAACATCTCTTAGAATTAAAAACTTATATTTCCAGCGATCAGATAGAAATTATTAATGTTCTGATCAAGAAAATCTTTGACAATTTAAAAGACCTGACCGGGACGGTTTCTTCTCACTCTGTCTATGACAGGATTTTTTCAGGATTCTGTCTTGGAAAGTGATTTTTTTGCTGACTCCGGGCAAACCCGTTTAAACGTCCGCATTTTACTTTTAACGCAAAATATGGTATCAGCCATACAGGAACCACGGTTTCGCTCTGTTTTTTTGTTGTGAGCGATTTTAGAAGCTCTTTTTTTTAGGTATTGAATGGATTATTTTGATGTAACAGTCATAGGTGGCGGACACGCAGGAATTGAGGCGGCGCATGTTTCTTCAAAAACCGGTGCCTCAACTCTCCTTATTACAACTTCCATAGAAAAGATAGGCGAAATGTCCTGCAACCCTTCGATCGGCGGCCAGGCAAAAGGTCAGGTAGTCCGGGAAATTGATATTTTCGGCGGTTTAATGGGGAGAGCGGCTGATTATTCAGCAATACAGTACAGAATATTGAACAGGAGAAAGGGTGTTGCTGTTCAAGCATTGAGGGCACAGTGCGATAAAAATCTCTACAAGGATTTTGTCAGAAATTTTCTTTTTAAAACCCCCCGGTTGAGAATTTTTCAAGGTGAAGCTTTTTCTCTCGAATATGACACAAAAAAAAATTTTATAATTACAACTTCAGGCGGCACTGTTTTTGAATCAGGATCAGTAATTGTCACTGCCGGAACATTTTTAAACGGAACTGTACATATCGGTCAGAAAAGTTTTTCAAGCGGAAGACTCGGAGAGCCGGCATCAACCGGTCTTTCAGAACACATTTCAGGTTTCGGACACAAAAAAATACGACTTAAGACAGGAACACCGGTCAGAATTCTTGGCAGTTCTATTGATTTTTCAAAAATGGAAATTCAGGAAGGAGAAGCAGACCTTCTTCCTTTTTCAATATTTTCAGGACCCGTCACAAAAAAACAGATCCCATGTTATCTGACAAGAACGACGGATGAGACAAGAAAGATTATTTTAGACAATCTCCAGTTCTCCCCGATGTACGGAACTGCAAAATCGATTAACGGTATCGGTCCGAGATACTGCCCTTCAATCGAAGATAAATTTGTTAAATTTCCTTTAAAGGAGAGCCATCAGATCTTTATTGAACCCGAAGGCTGGGACAAACATGAATACTATCCGAACGGAATAAGCACATCTCTTCCTTTTAATGTTCAGAAGGAATTCCTTAAAACAATACCAGGACTTGAAAATGCTGTGATAACACGACCGGCATATGCTATTGAATATGATTCTTTTGACCCGACGGACCTTGATCTGACACTGATGAGCCGCTTTGTCCCGGGACTTTTTCTTGCAGGACAGGTAAACGGAACCAGCGGTTATGAAGAAGCTGCCGGACAGGGACTTGTCGCCGGAGTAAATGCGGCATATTTTGCACTTGGAAAAGAGAGACAGTTTATTCCAGGCAGAGTCCGTTCATACATCGGAGTAATGATAAGCGACATCACATCAAAAGGTGTTGATGAGCCCTACAGAATGTTTACCTCAAGAGCCGAATACAGACTTTCCATTCGCGACAATAATGTAGCAGAAAGACTTCTTGATCTTTCATATAAAAACAATCTGATCCCCGAAAAAACATTCATGAACGAAAAAAGAAAGTGTGAGCGTGTACTTGAGCTTGTTTCGCTTCTTAACACCAGGATAATTTATCCTGACAAAGAAACCAACAGCCGCTTTGAAGAGCTTTCTGAAACCCCCTTGAACAAACCGGTTTCTCTTGCCACAGTTTTGAAAAGACCGTCTATGGGAAGAGAGAATCTCCTTCTTGTTTCCGGATATTCTTCTGATGCAGATGATGACATATGGGAAAGGGCGGAAACAGAAATAAAATACAGTTCTTTTGTAGAAAGGGAGAAAGCCGAGATACAAAAGTTTGAAGAACTCGGCCTTATACTTATACCGGAAGACTTTAATTTTAATTCCATAAGCGGAATCACAAACGAGATCAGACAGAAGCTTTCCGCAAGAAGACCGAAAGACCTTGCACAGGCATCAACCATTCCCGGAATTACCCCCGCCGCCATATCAATTCTTATTATGCGTCTAAAGAGAGAAAAATAATGGCTGATATTTCAAAAAACAGTGTTTCATGTGAAACATTCCATAAAAACATCAATACTGTTTTAAATCCTTATTCTGTTTTTGTTGATATCCTTACCTCTGAGAAAATGGTTTCCTTCTGGAATTATTTTACATCCTGGAACAATTCTCACAACCTTTCATCTCTCAGCGATCTTCACGAAGCCGTGTTCGTTCATTTTGCCGACTCTCTTTTTCCGGCCTCTGAAAAAGATATTTTTATAAAGGGGAAAAGGGTTCTTGATCTGGGTACCGGAGGCGGTTTTCCGGGAATACCCCTTTCAATGATATTTGAACACTGTGATTTCTATCTTCTCGACAAATGCAGAAAAAAAACATCTTTTCTTTCTTTTGCCTCGGCAAATCTCGGATTAAAGAATGTTTTTCCTGTCAACTCCAGAATTGAAGATCTTAAAATGTCTGATTTTGACATAATAACTTCGCGTGCGGTTAAAATAGATAAAAAAATGTTTGATCTGTGCAGAAGCAGATTAAAAAAAGAAGGATGGCTGATTGTTTTTTATTCAGGCAGTCAGACACCCTTTGAAAGCTCTTTTGTTTACCATGTTTCTGAGTATGACCTCGGAGGCAGAAAAAGGATTGTGGCATATTATCATTTTTGACAATATCATCTTTTTTTATATAATGTAGAAGCTTTTTATGGAGGCTGTCATGAAAAATATTTTTATTATTATTTTTACTCTCTTTTTCTCTTTTTACGGGTTTGCTGATCAGAACAGCAAAGATGTTCTTACGCTTAAATATCAGGCAATTGCGGTTGGTCAGATATCTCTTGCCTACCGGCTTGTAGCTTTAAGCACCAGCCTCGCCATTGCCAAAGCGGTTGATCCCGAATACATCACCAGTCTTCTTGATAATGTGGATTCCACTATAGTCAATTGCAAGAAAATAGTTTCTGTCAACAACGACTCTCCGGATGCCTTCAACCTTGAAATATTTAAAAGCATTGATTATCTTCTTGCCTGTTCAAAAAATGTTAAAAAATACTCAGGTCTTCAAAGTTATGATAATCTGTCAAAAGTACGGGAATGTATTGATGAGTCTGCCAAGCTTGTAGAAAAACTCAGCGAAGACTACAATAAGCTTTCTTCTGTCAAGACAAAAAAAACTGACACTCCGTCTCCTTCACAGCAACAACTTTCAAAATAAAAGAGGTGTTTATGAAAAAAGTTATGATTCTTATGGGTAGTGACTCTGACTGGTCTATCATGAAAAAAGCCGCAGAAGTTTTAAAAGAGTTCGGTGTTGAGTTTGAGGTGCATGTAAGTTCAGCACACAGAACACCTGCAAAAACGATATATCTTGTAGAAAAATTTGATGGTGCATGCTTTATCATAGGTGCCGGTGCAGCGGCTCACCTTGCCGGCGTTGTTGCTGCGCATACTGTAAAACCGGTAATAGGAGTCCCCATCAATGCAACTCCTCTTAATGGAGAAGATGCTCTGTATTCAACCGTTCAGATGCCGTCAGGCATCCCTGTCGCAGGCATGGCAATTGACGGTGCTAAAAATGCCGGTCTTTTTGCTTTGCAGATTATTTCTGTAAGCGATCCTGATATCAGGGAAAAACTTGTTAAATCCAGAAAGGCTATGGTTGATGAAGTAAACAGAAAAGATGAAAAACTCCAAACACTTGTAAAGGAGATATAACATGGAAATATTGTCAATAGAAGAAGCGGCCTGGAAAGTAAGGAACGGGCTTGTTGTTGCCTATCCTACTGAAACTGTTTACGGTCTAGGGTCAATTATTTTTGAAAAAGAACCGGTTATGCGAATAAAGCAGATAAAAAACATACCTGAAAATAAACCTCTTTCTGTTCTGATTTCAAATAACAAACCGGATATGATATATGAGCTGATTGATTCCGTTCTCCCTGTCGCACAGCGTCTTGCAAAATTTTTCTGGCCGGGGCCGCTTACCATTCTACACGAATGCAGATCAGATCTTCCCTCTTTTATTACAGGCAACACCGGGTTTGTGGGTATAAGGTGCTCGCCTTTTGCTTTTGTAAATTCCTTTATTGATCTTGTCGGACATCCTGTTGTAAGTACCAGCGCTAACCCTACCGGGGAAAAACCGGCATTGAACTATATGGATGTATTTTCTTATTTTAATAACCTTATAGATGGCGTTTTGATCTGTGATGATTCAATATCATTTGAACAAAAAAACATTGTTTTTAATGTTCCTTCAACAATAGTGAAGGTGGATCAGCATAATTTTGAGATCATAAGAGAGGGTGCTATAAAAAGAGATGATATCATTAAAAAAATACTCTGAAAATATCGAAAATGAATCCTTTACTGTAGACAAAATATACAGCAAAGAAATTGAAATCTGTCAGAAAAAACACGGATACAGATTTAATTCAGACTCTGTAATCCTTTCGTGGTTTATACACCGCATTCTGGGATCCAAAAAGATCAAGCATTCCGTTGAGATAGGCTCTGGAACGGGTGTTATTCCGATAATACTCAACAAACGGGGTTTTCCCGCAAAAACAGAATGCATAGAAATACAGACAGACCTTTTTGAACTTTTAAAAAGAAACATCTCCGTTAATGGACTCGAAGACTTTCTTGCGCCAAGTAACGCTGATTTCAGGGAGTTTACAAAAAACAACACTAAAAAATTTGATCTGATCTACACAAACCCTCCTTATTTTGGAAATGATACCGGAAAAATAAATACCGATAACGAAAAAGCTGTGTCAAAACATGAGTTTTTCGGATCTTTATCAGATTTTATATTATGTTCAGGAAACATATTAAGGCCGGGAGGACATTTCGCTTTCATTTATCCTCTTGCAAAGATCTTTTTTGCTCTGGGTGGTGCCTATAAAAACGACTTTGTTCTTAAGCATCTCTTTCTTTTCAGGGAAAATCCTGATTCAATCCCCGTATCCTTCTGTGCCCATCTAGTTTATAAGGGTGAGCCGGGAAACTCTTTAACAGAGATGATAACTATCCGAGATAATAAAGGAAATTATTCAGAAACCGGAATGGAGATAATGTATGAGAATAAAGAACGGCAGAAATAAAATTTTTTTCTTGAAAACTTATTAATGATTAAGACAATATGGTCAATAGACTTTAAAAGTTCTAGTTATATTTCTTAGCGGGTTTTGCCAGATGTGGAAAAAAATAGTTACTGAGCTCAAAAATACAAACAGCGAAGGGATCATCAACACCTTCATAAGCCCCCTTTTTGTAATAAAAGAAAGTCGTGAAGAAATAATAATCGGCTGTCCAAGCGAACAGATCCTTCATGTGCTTGAAAAAAACGGTTGGGTTGATCAGATAAGAGATCTGGTGACACATCTTTTCAATGAAACAGCTATTACATTTGTGATCAGATCTGCTGATATTGACAGCAATATTCAGCCATCTCTTCCTTTCATTAAAGAACAAACAACAGCTGACAAAGATACAAGAAAAGATATTTCCCTATCCGTTGATTTCACTTTTGATAATTTTGTTTCAGGTCCTTCAAATCAGACAGCTTTTGCTGCCGCACAGGGAATTGCAAAAAATCCAGGAGTTCATTACAACCCGTTTTTTATATATGGAGACTCTGGTCTCGGTAAAACACATATTATTCAGGCTATAGGAAATTATATACAAAAAAATAAAAATAAATTGGTATATTATACAACATTCAATCAGCTTATGATAGAATATGTTGCGGCGCTTTCTTCAAATACTGTAGCAAAATTCAGATCTAATATTCTGGAACATGATGTTCTTCTTATTGACGATATACAGTTTTTATCAAAAAAAATGGGAACACAAATAGAATTTTTCAATATATTCAACTCATTCTATGATGCCGGAAAACAGATAGTTCTTACTTCAGATAGATATATTTCAGAAATAAAGGATATTGATGACCGTTTAAGAAGCCGGTTTGTAATGGGTGTAATTCTTGAAATAAAACCTCCTGAATATGAAACAAGACTTGCAATAGTTAAAAAAAAATCTGAACTTTATAAGATAAATATTGATGAAGAAACTGCCCATCTTATAGCTTCAAACTTAAAAAATAATGTCAGAGAAATTGAAGGTGCTTTAAGAACTCTTCAAATATCATCTGAATTAATGGGAATTAACAAAATATATAGATCTTTTGCAGAAGATATTTTAAAAGATATGTTAAAAAAGAAGGGTGACTTAGGAATTGATGAAATAATAAAACTTACTTCAACTTGTCTACATATAAAACCTTTAGATATAATTTCTTCAAAAAGAAGTAAACTTATATCATTAAGCCGTCAGATAAGTATGTATCTTGTAAAAAAATATACATCAAAAACATTAAAGGAGATAGGTGACAGCTTTGGTGGAAGAAACCATGCAACAGTTCTTTCTTCAATTTCAAAAATTGAACAGATGATACTTGAAGACATGAACATAAAAAAAATAGTTGATAAACTTGAGAGGGAAATTGAAGAGTCAAAAGGTGGTTTTTAACAAATGTTGAAAAAAGGTGTGTTATAAAAATGTCAGTTGTTTTAAAAACATTTACTCAACATGAATATAAACATTTTCAAACATATATATATAATTGTTTTTATTGCTTTATTTGTGACTTAAAACATTTCTGTTCAACTATTAATAATGTATTTATTTAAAAGGAGAAATTAATGATTAAATTATCTTTCAAAAAAGAAGAGCTGCTTAAAGCACTTGATTACTGCAGTTCGTCCATTGAGAAAAAAAACACCATGCCTATACTTTCCCACATTCTGTTCAAGTTTAAAGATAAAGAATGTACTTTAAATGCAACTAACCTTGAAACAACGGTTGTAGTAAAAGTTCCTATCTCAGAAAATATTGATCAAGGGAAAATAGCAGTACCGGCAAAATATATCCATGATATCTGTAAAGTTGCAAGAGGAGATAATATTCTTTTCAAATATGATACTGCAAACAACATTCTTGATATCACCATAGAAAAAACAAAATATACTGTTCCATGCTCAGATTCAGGTGATTTTCCTGCAATTCCTGAAACTGACAAAAAATTTACCGACATAGAAATTAATAAGCTGATTTCATATTATAAAAAACTTCAGTTTTCAATGACAGAACACAATGTTAACAAGGCTTATTCAGGTGTTCTTATAACGAAAATCAATGATTCAAACGGAAATTTTGTTGAGATGGTTACCACAGACATTCACCGTCTTTCAGTTCTCAGTATAAAGAACTTTTCAGCTGAAATAGATGGACTTGAAAGCGGTCTTGTAATTCCAGGTAAGAATTTTTTTGAGATTTCAAAAATATTTGCCGATTGTGAAACAGCTAAAATATCTATTGATGATGATAAAATATTCATAAGCAGTGAAAATGTCCTTTTTATTTCCAGATTATTAAAAAATGAATTTCCGAATTATAGAGCTGTCATAGGAAATTATTCGGTTATTGACTCAAAGGAAGCAGCACTTATAAACAGAAAGGAACTTGTTGAAGGGGTTAAAAGAGTAATAGCTTTGAGCTCGGAAGAAAAGATATGGGCTACAAAATTCAACTTTAAAGGATCTGTTCTTAATATGACAGCAAATTCAAGTTTCGGTGGAAATTCTGTTGACGAGATACTTGTTGATAAACCGTTCACATCTGATAAAAGTGTCGGAATAAACGCAAGATATCTTCTGGATGTCCTTTCAATTCTTGATAAACAGGAAGTGAATATGATAGTTGAAGATGGCCTTAAGGCACTCACTATCAAGGAAAACACAGATAATTATCAGTATATTCACCTTGTTATGCCGTTAAGAATTTAGTTTTCCATTAATGAAGATCTCGGAAATATCTCTAATAAATTTCAGAAATATTAAAAAACTCGGGTTGAAATTTCCTGATAAATTAATGATCAACGGCATTAGTGGTGCAGGTAAAACATCAATTATTGAAGCAAGTTACATTCTTTTAAGCGGAAAATCATTTAAAACACATGAAATGAAAGAATGCATAAAAAAAGGGGAAGATAACTTTTTTATAAAATGTGACGCCGAAGATTTTAACTTTTTTTCCAGAGATATATCGGTAGGTTACAGCAATGAAGGATTAAGAAAGATCCTTATTGACGGAATCAGCTCTTCAAGAAAAGAACTGATGAACATTGTTTTTCCAGTTATGCACGCTCCTGACGATATGGAACTTATAAGCGGAGGACCCAAAGGGAGGCGGGATTTTATTGACAGGATCTGTTTCATGGATGACAGTAGCTATTTTGATCAGCTGGTTGAATATTACAGGTTTATAAAACAGAAAAATGCCGCTCTTAAAAAAGGTTCGGTAAAAGCAGTTGAATATTTAAATCATGCCGCTGTAGAACTAATTGAAAAAATAAGGGAAAAAAGAAAAGAAGGGTGTCGTAGAATAAACAGAAAGATAGTGTTTCTGTCAGAACATTTTTTCCCCGGCTGCAGTATAGTTCTGAATTCTTACACGGAGGAGAATACAGCAGAAAAGCTCTCTTTAAAGCTTGAAAAAGAGATGGATAAGGGATTTTCCCTTTACGGTCCGCATCTTGATCCGCTCAACATCCATATTGAGACAGGAAGCTTGAAAAACAGCCTCTCAATGGGAGAAACATATCTGCTCTCTTTCATTTTAAAACTTTCTGAGATCGCGATATATGAAGAAAAAAACAGTTATCCTGTTTTTTTTATAGATGACATTTTTGTATTTCTTGATCACGAAAAAAAGAAGCTGCTCTATAAAATGATCGCAGAAATGAAAAATCAGGTGATAATGACCAGTTCTGTTGAAAAAAATTCCGGTCACGATGAAATAGTCCACATAAATCTTGAGAATTGCAGATAAATTAATAAAATTAATGTGATATCGTTCCTTCCCACGGTTCATAACAACATTTAAGCGGGTGTAAAAATGGGATTTATTAAAAGCATTTTAACAAGGTTTTTTGTAATGCTCGGTGTTTTGACCTTTATAATCATTGTCTGTGCCGTCATCATAGTTAAGTCTCTTGCAGACATGAAAAAGGAAGTGGCGGACAACAGTGTTCTTTTTCTGAATACATCTTCGATCATGGGAGATGTTTCGACAGAAAGCAGTTTTTTCTATTTTGATTCTTTTTTTGGTAACAAGGTTTCACTTGTTGACACACTGATCGTTATCAGAAAAGCGGCTGCGGATCCCAAAATAACGGGGCTTTTTGCCGATCTTTCTGAAGTTCCATTGAGCTATGCACAGGTTGAAGAGCTTCGCAATGAATTGATCTTATTTAAAAAATCAGGAAAACCGGTTTATGTCTGGAGCGATACTTTCGGAGAAATATCAAACGGAACAAAAAGCTATTATCTGGCTTCTGTTTTTGATAAGATCTATATCCAGTCTTCCGGAATGCTCGGTCTGAACGGATTAAGTTCTGAAAGTATGTTTTTCAAAAATATGCTTAACAAGCTGAAAATAGAACCGATAGGATCAAAAAGGAAGGAATATAAAACATACTGGAACATGTTCGCTGAAGAAAAATTTACTAAAGAGCACAAAGAGTCGGCGGAATCTCTTATAAATTCAATATTTTCTAAGATCAAAGCTGACATTTCCGCTTCAAGAGACCTTCCTGTTGAAAAGATAACGGAAATATCGGATTCCTTTACACTTACATCAGGCGATGCGCTCAAAGCCGGTCTTGTTGACGGAATAAAATACAAAGACGACGCGGTTGAAGAGTTCAAAAATTTTATCAAATATGAAAAAACGATATCAGTAAGCAATTATTACAAGATAAGTCATTCAGAGTTTGAAATATCTGCAAAATCAAAGATCGCGGTCATTGAACTTCCCGGTTCCATTCACAGAGGGATAAGCGACATGGGCCCTTCCGGCAATCTTCAGTCAACCGGATCGATAACGGCCGTCTCGCTTTTAAAGAAAGCATGGAAAGATGACAATGTCAAAGGCGTGCTGATAAGGGTGAACTCTCCCGGTGGTTCTGTCATCGCGTCTGAATCGATATGGAACCAGATCGGGATCATGGTTAAGGAAAACAAAAAGCCGGTCGTTGTTTCAATGGGAACTGTTGCCGCTTCAGGCGGATACTATGTTTCGATGCCTGCGGAGAAGATTTTTGCAGATCACAACACAATTACCGGCTCCATAGGTGTGGTTCTTGGAAAGATGTATACAAGAGAGTTTTTCAATTGGATGGGGATAACTTTTGACACAGTAAAAACTGGCAGAAACACTGACATTTTCTCTCCGCTTACACGGCTTGAAAAAGATCAGTCCGATTATCTGGAAAGATCACTTGACGACATCTACAACTCTTTTGTGACTCGTGCCGCTGAAAATAGAAAAATGGAAGCCACCGAACTCGAAAAGCATGCAAAGGGAAGGGTCTGGACAGGTGCTCAGGCAAAAGAGAAGGGGCTTGTCGATGAGATCGGCGGATTCATGGATGCTCTGGAATATATTAAGACAAAATCATCGTGTGAAGCTGACATAATGATATCAAAATATCCCGAGCCGGATAAGTTCTGGGAAATGCTCACGGGTTCTGAAGATGATTCTCCGGGTATAATAAGATATTTTGAAAATGTTTTTTCATTTTTCACCACTTTTTTTAAAAACATTAACTACATTCAGCGTGAGATCAAAGTTCAGCAGCAGGAATCTTTTCAGCTCAAAGGTGATGTCGAGATCAGATAAATGAAGATCTATTCTGTCGGTGGATCGGTAAGGGATGAAATTCTCAAGGAAAAGTCTTCTGACAGAGATTTTGTTGTTGTCGGGGCGACTGTAGAAGAGTTCTTAAAAAAATTCCCGAATGCAAAAAAGATCGGATCATCATTTCCTGTTTTTCTTGTTGACGGTTCGGAGTATGCTTTTGCAAGGATCGAGAAAAAAAGCGGTCCCGGCTATCACGGGTTTGAAATAGAGTCACATCCTGAAGTTACACTGATAGAAGACCTGAAAAGAAGGGATCTCACAATAAATGCAATGGCAAAAGACGTTGAGACCGGTGAAATTATTGATCCTTTCGGCGGGATAAAGGATCTTGAGAACAAAAGGATCGTTCATGTGACAGATGCTTTCGCAGAAGATCCGCTCCGCGTTTACAGAGTTGCGAGATTTGCATCGCGTTTCTATGATTTCTCAATTGACAAAACTACGATCAAGTTAATGAATTCATTGAAGAATGAACTGAACACACTTTCTGTTGAAAGGGTTTGGGGTGAGTGTGTGAAAGCGATCTCATCAAAAAAACCTTCAAGATTTTTTACGGTTCTTGATGAAGCGGGAGTTCTTGATGTTCATTTTCCGGAACTTTTCAATTTGAAAAATGTTCCTGCCGGTCCGGTTGAATATCATCCGGAAGATATTGATACTTTTCATCACACCATTAGTGCTCTTGAAAGAGTGTCGGACATTCAAAGCGGGATAGATCCGTTACTTTCATTTTCCGTTATATGTCATGACTTTGGAAAAGTTTTAACAAATCCGGATGATTATCCTCATCATCACGGGCACGATAAGTCAGGAGTTGAACTGATCAAAACTTTCTCAAAACGGCTGAAAGTTCCGAAAAAATTTGAAGAAGCGGCGGTGATCTTTACAAAAAACCACATGAAAATAAGCAGAATTTTTGAAATGACGCCATCAAAAGCACTTAAACTTATTCAGGAAATGGAAAAATTCCCGTACTCCATAGAAGGATTTCTTAAATGTGTGGAAGCAGATTCGGGGAAACCCTCAGATCACCTGATGACCTTCATTCAGCAGGTTCTTCCAGCCCTTGAAGTCAAACTTCCTGAAAAATGGCATAACCAGGGTGAAAAAAGTGCCGCGATGCTTAATCAGCTCAGAATTGAAAAATACAAGGAATTGAAAAAACAGTTTTTATTGACATAAATATCAGCTCTTTTTATACTTTCCGGAATGTTGGTGTTTTTAACTGATGATGAGGATTATTATGAAAAGATTTTCACTTTTTACTTTTACTGTTTTCTGTTTTGTTATGCTTCTTTGTCCGGCCTGTTCAACAAGCAAGGGAGAGGCGGAAAAAACAGTTGATTCTTTTATGGACCTTGTAAAAAAGAAAAATTTTGCAATGGCATGGGAGATGATTGACAAGGAATCTCAGGATATTGTCGGGAAGGAAAAATTCCTTGAAGATGCTCAGAACATCGGAAACAACGCAATGTTCCTGAAATTCAAGCCGGTAAAACTGAATGCCGAAGGGACGCAGGCAATAATTGAGACCGAATACACCGGTCAGAAAGTTGCAATGAACAACCTTCCTGAAGCAAAGATCACTTTTTATGTCAACAAAAATGAAGAAAAATGGCAGCTCAATCTCAAGGAAAGGGTAGACAAGATAAAAGAGGAAATGAAAAGAGACTCCATTGAAATTCCGATCGACCCTGAGCTCATTGAGACAGCAAAACTTTATAAAGATAAGATCGAAGTTACAAATGTCCGTAACGGCGAAGTTGAATTTGGAAACGGTCTCAGCCAGTACATGATGGACGCAACAGTAAAAAACAACTCAGACAAGCATTTAAGCTATGTAGGCGTTCTTGTAAAATTCATGGACGATGCAAACGAAAAAGTTCTTTTCGAGAAAACATTTTTTCTCATTTATACAAGACAGATCGAAGAGATCTATCCTCTTGCCCCCGGCGAAGAAAAGAACATAATTATTCCCGGATATGATGCGGGTGACATTGAGGGCAACTGGACAGGAAAACTCCAGTGGGAAGTGAGCGCTGTTAAAGTTGCAACACCAGCCGAACTTATAAAAATAGAAGACCTTAATCTTCCGAAAAAATAAATTTCAATAAATGAAATTTCATCAAAGAATTTTCCAACTTGCTGAAAAAATTGAACGGCTTGAACATTCTTTCAATTTTTATTTTACTGCTCAGGAAAAAAAACCTCCGCTGGACAAGCTCAACAGATTAAAAATCGAAGTGGATGAGCTTGTGAAAGTTTCACAGGATCTCAAAAACAGCGCAGAACGGTTCCTTGCAATGCAGATTGTCAACCGTTTCACAACATACAGAATGAAATGGGAGAAAGGGGTCAGGGACATTGAAGAAGGGCGGGCAAAACCGGGACTTCATTTCTTTGGAGGTCTTGGCATAGGAAGATCCCCGATGGATGACATCAAAAGATCTGCCGATGAATTGGCAAAAAAGGATTCTGATGCTTTCAGAATGAGTGCAGAAATTGATGAAGCGGCAGAAAAATATATAAAAATGTCTCAAAAATATACCGGAAAGACATTCGCCCGCGAAGCTGTAACATCTATGCTTGAAAAAAAGATCGACGAGGTAAGAAAGAAATTTGGAGACCGTTTTAAATTCAGCGTTGTTTATGAAGACGGCAAAGTCAGAATAAAACCGGAAAAGGAATAAAAATATTTCCCGAAATTTATTGAAAAAAAAAAGAGAAAATATATCATTGTGCTGATATTATCTTTCCGCGAGGTGAAAAAATGACGAAATTTGAAGTTCTTGTTCCTTTGGCTGAGGGAGGAAAAGAAGTAGTTGTAAGAGAAGAGGGACCTAACTGGTTCTGTGCTCTGGAATCTGCTCTCTCCGGTCTTGGAATGGCCGACAGCATGAAAAATGTAATATGCGATGTCAAGGAAGACGGAGCTATTCATGTTACCGACACAGCCTCCGGAAGAAAATTTCTTGTAAGAGAGCTCGATCTTACAAAAAACATCCAGAAAGTTCAGGAAGAGCCCAAAAAAGAAGAACCCAAGGTAACAAGAAAGGATGAAATGCTTGCCGATCTTTTTACAGGCGTAATGGATGCCTGGGACTTGACCGATAAGGAGATCCCCGGTTTTTTCCTTGATTTGGCACTCAAATATATTCCTTCTGAAAGCGGTTCTTTTGCAAAATCAGATCTCAGCTCAACAGATATGGAGTTTGTTGCATGCAGAGGTCCAAAAGGGGACGATGTCTGCGGAATAAAGATAAAGGTAGGTCAGGGTCTGGTCGGTTTTTCTGCAAAGCACAGCTGTTTTATTGCTGTGGGCGATGTTCACAAAGACCCCCGGTTTTTTAAAGAGATAAGCGAGAAAATAGGATATGAGACCACCTCTATTGCATGTGCTCCTGTTAAATCTCTGGAAACGAATATAACTTTCGGAGTTCTTGAGCTTATTAACAAGAAGAACAGTTACCGTTATAACGAAGACGATCTTGAATTTTTAAGATTCATCGCTGAAAAAATGGCGGAACTTTTTCACTCAAGATGGAGTGAATCTAACAACACTTTTGAAGACTGATCCTCTTATTTTACAATAGCAGAAAGATTTTTCAGGTTTGCTTTTACAAGCTGTATTTCATAATCTGAAAGCTCTGAAGTTAATTCCTTAAAAGCGTTTTCGCCTGCCTTTTTATATAAAGCGGCTTTCTGTTTTATTTCTTCTTCATCAAGCTCTTCTTTATTCAACATATCCATCTTTTTTTGAAGTGATTCTTCGCTTATTTCCTGAAAAGCAAGATAACCCTTTAATATTTTTTTTGATTTTCTCATAAAAACAACAGGGGAGAGATTGTTGGATTTGAGATAATTATCTATTTCGTCTTTTCCTTTCTGGATGATTGCCGGTTTTTCGTGCTGTTTCGCTTTCTGTATTTCAGCGTCGTATTTTCCTGTTATACGGTCTATGTTTCTTTTATGTTTTATAAGAAGGTCGACATCTTCCTGTGAAATTGATGTGTCAATAACTCCGGTATCCTTTTTTGAACAAGATACAGCCAGACATGCCATAATAAGTATTAATGTGAGCAGAAGAAGTGTTTTTTTTGTCATTTTCCCATTCCAAAAAACATCAGAGAATATTACAGCAAATATCGGTCAAACACAAATTTATTCAAATGGATCCTATCTAAAATTGACCGCTAAAAAATTTAAGGTTATATTATGTGCGAGATTTACGAGGTGAAGACTCTTGGAATATTTAAAAAATTATATAACTATTTTAAACGACATGCTTTCGACCATATTCTGCCATGCCGAGAATACATGTACAGAATGTAAGTCTATTTTAAATTTATATGAACAGGGTGCCGCCCCTGTCAACGGATTGAGGGAAAGCGTGGCAAGACTTACTGTCCTTCTTCAGTTCGGGGACATAATAGCTCAAAGCTTTGAAAGTTTTGATGTTATTTTTGATGAAATTACCCGTCTTGAAAAAATTGAACGGAAACTGAGCTTTTCCCAGGCTGAAAGATTTTCAAAACTTGTCGGAGCGGTTTCTACAAATACTTTTGCCCTTACAGGCAGAACTCTTTTTAATTTAAAGGAAGATCTGATCAAAGCCGCGCAAGTGCTTAGTGCAATGGAAGAGAGCGACCAGACCCGAAAATGCTTAAAAGCTATAAACAGCACTGTTTCTGAAATGGAAAGATCGGTGCAGACCGCTGTTGTGAAAACAAGAGGAATGGGCCTTTTTTCTCTGGACGATATGTTTTCATCAGTTGATCCTGAAAAAGAAGAGGTCCTTTCAGAAAGATTACACCAAAAGATAAGAGTGCGGGAACACATTGAAATACTTAACGGACTTTTTCCCACAGGCAAGAGCTACTCAAGTACCGGCAGTCTGGAATTTTTTTAAAATAATATTTTCAGGAGGGGAGCGATGATTAATTTTAACATTGATCACAATGACAAAATCTCAACTTTAACGGTAACAGGAAGGATCGACAATGAGGGTATTCAGGGTTTTCAGGATGCACTGAGCGCTCTTTTGGAAAAAGATTCAAAGTCTGTTGTGCTTAATTTCAACCAGCTTGAGTTTATTAACAGCTCAGGGATCGGAAAGCTTCTGATATTTTATAAAAAATCAAAAAATCTGGGAAGGGAGACATCTATTCAGGGGATAAGTGACGATATTTTTACACTTTTCAAGGCAATAAGACTTGATAAACTTATCGACATAAAGAGATAAAATGGCTAATTTTAAGATAGACGGGAATACAGTCTACATATCGGGCGATATTTCTATAAGCGAAGGGGAAAGCCTGTATAATTTTCTAAGGGGAATGCCTTTTTTCAAAGAAGAAGTGACTGTGGATATGAAAAGGGTTGAATCTTGGGACACATCATCTTTTCAAACCTTTATTTCGTGGATAAAGTCAACGAAAATGTCTGTAAAATGGAAAAATATTCCTGAAGAAATGTCAAAAGATCTTAAAATAACAGGACTTTCAACTCTTTTTAAAGGAGTTCAAAAATGAACAGGACCATACTGATAGTTGATGACTCAGCAACACTCCGGGCTTCAGTGAATTTTGTTCTCACAGATGCAGGATACAATGTAATTCAGGCAAAAAACGGTGAAGAAGGGCTTGCAAAACTTCTTGAGAATAAAAGGACCGGTGAAAAAGTGGATATGATAATTTCAGATATCAATATGCCGGTCATGGACGGGATTACTTTCATAAAAGAGGTGAAAAAGGGTGAATTCAGATTTATCCCCATTCTTATACTTACTACAGAATCTGAAAACTCTAAGAAAATGGAAGGGAAGGCTGCCGGAGCATCGGGCTGGCTGGTGAAGCCGTTTAAGCCGGAGCAGCTGGTCTGGGTTGTAAAAAAATTTGTAAGATAGAAAATGAGCAAGAAAAATTCGCTTTACACAATTTTTTTAGAAGAAGCCGCTGAGTTGGTTTCAGGACTCGAGACTGATCTTATCGTTCTTGAGTCGAACATGTCAGACCGACAGCTTATCGACCAGATATTCAGGGCTGTTCACACGCTGAAGGGAAGTTCCGGAATGGTGGAATATGCTCTTTTTACATCTCTTGCCCATGAATTTGAAAATGTCCTTTCCCGTGTCAGATCCGGAGAGTTGAAAATAACAGGCAATCTTATAACTGTATTCCTTAACTCGACAGATGTGTTAAAGCAGCTGGTGTCGGTAGATCCGAAAAATTCTGAAAGAGAGCTGGGGCATGATGTCAGAGTAGCTGTTGAAAACTTGAAAAAATTCAGGGGCATGCAACAGGACTCTGAATCTTTTGAGCAGAAAACGCCGTCTTTTTCAGGAGAGAATTTTTCTGAAAAACATATTCAGATAACAATGAAATTCAGACCCGACATCTTTGTTTCAGGGACCGATCCGCTGATGCTTTTAAAAGAACTTTCCCAGATGGGGGAATTTGTAAGAATAAAATGTAATCCCGAAACCGTTCCGGGGCTGGACAGTTTCAAGTATGAGTCACTCTATTTGAGCTGGGACCTTGTGTTGAAAACGGAAGCTCCTGTTTCTTCGGTTGAAAATGTCTTTGTTTTCGTCAAAGAGAACAACACTGTTGAGGTCGAGGATATAAGCTCAAAGTTTGTAGAAGGAATTGACATAAGGTATGCCGATAAAATGCTCGGCGAAATTCTTGAAGAAGAAGGGTATGTAACCGAAAGCGACCTTAAAAAAATTGTTGAAAGTCAGAAGAAAGTCGGCGAAATGCTGGTTGAAAACAAAAATCTGGATACCAGCGTTGTAAACAGGGTTTTGAAAAGCCAGCAGAAAAGCCGTGATTTTCAGGTAAGCCAGACAATAAGGGTCGATGCCTACAAACTCGACAGACTTGTCAATCTTGTGGGTGAACTCGTTATAGGAATTGCCAGAGTAAACCAGATTGTTACGGAAAATCATTATAAGAACCGCGAGCTTACCGATGCTTCCGAGCACCTCGAAAGGATAAGCCGTTACATTCAGGACCAGGTAATGAAAACCAGAATGATCCCGATAGAAGGGACTTTCAGAAATTTTCAGAGAGTTGTCAGAGATATGGCGGGAGAGCTGAATAAAAAGATCAAGCTTTTTCTTGCCGGCTCAGAAACAGAACTTGATAAAACACTGATCGAACAGATCGATGCTCCTCTGAAGCATCTTATCAGGAACTCCATAGATCACGGGATAGGTTCTCCGGAAGAGAGATTGAGTTCCGGCAAACCTGTTGAGGGTTCGATCTGGATGAGGGCTTATCAGCAGGAAGGGAAGATAATTATCGAGGTAGAAGATGACGGAAAAGGAATAGATAAAAAGGAAGTGCTTAAAAAAGCTTCAGAAAGAGGAGTTTATAAGGGGGGAGATCTTTCAGACAAAGAAATTTACAACTTTCTTTTCACGCCGGGATTTACGACAGCAAAGCTTGTTACTGAATTCAGCGGCAGGGGTGTGGGTCTTGATGTTGTAAGAAAGAACATTGAGAACTTAAGAGGCAGCGTTGAGGTTTTTTCCGAAAAAGGGAAGGGGACTCTTTTCAGGATAAAGCTTCCGCTCACGCTGGCAATAATAGAAGGGATGCAGGTTTCTGTAGGCAAAGAAGTGATAACAGTTCCTCTTTTCTCGATAATTGAAGCAGTGAGACCTGAAAGCAACATAGTAAAGACCATTGAAGGAAAAGGGGAGCTTATAGAGTTCAGGGGCGGATTTATTCCTCTTATCAGGCTGTATGAGGTTTTCGATTTTCCAACAGAGATAACTGATGCTCTGAACGGATTTATTCTCATACTTGACGGACACAACAGAAAAATAGCTTTAATGGTTGACGACATAATAGGTCAGCAGCAGGTTGTAATAAAAAGCCTTGAGAAAAACCACCGCCAGATACCGGGTATAAGTGGAGCAACAGTACTCGGGGATGGTAAAATTTCACTTATTCTGGATGTTTACGGGCTTGAAAAGCTGGCTTTCGGGGAAAAGGAGAAAATATGAACAGATCCGGGTTTACAGAAAATTTAAAAAAAGAAAACGAAACAAAAGAGGAAAAACTTCTTCAGTTCGTCTCTTTCATGGTAGGTGAAGAGGAGTATGCAACCGATATTTTAAAAGTTTATGAGATAACAAGTTATAAAAAACTTACAAAAGTGCCCTCAATGCCCCCTTTTGTAAAAGGTGTTTTGAGTATAAAAGACATAATTGTGCCGGTTATTGACCTCAGAGAAAAATTCAGCATTCAGGATCCGGCAAACACAAAATTTACAATTATCATGATCGTTGATGTAAGCGGCAGAGTTACAGGTGTAGTTGTTGACAGAATGAAGGATATTATAAAAGTTAAAGCAACTGACATACAGCCGCCGCCCAGATTTTCAACAGGAGTAAAGACAAGCTTTATAAGGGGAATGATAAAAAAAGGGAAAGACGATTTTACAATAGTGCTGGATATGGCGAAGATCCTTTCAGATTATGAACTTAACGTGATGGATACTCTTTAAAGGTGATTATGAGCGATTTTTTTAATCTCATTGCAGAGTTTATAAGTGAGTCAGATGCGCAACTTGCTGAAATAAAAAGACATTTTCCGTCATTTATTAAAAGTCTTAAAAAAGGGACCCCCCCTTCTTATGAAGAAAATTCCCGTCTTTTAAGGGCTGTCCATTCAATAAACGGAGGAAGTTCTTTTTCCGGTTTGACTGAGATAGAAAAAATATCTTCAAAGCTTGAGAAAATGATATATCTTTCTATTTCAGGGAAGATAGCACCTGATGAAAACACAGCGGAAATAATTGAAAAGACTCTGAATATTCTTGAAGAGGGTCTTAAAAGCAATGGAAAGATTAAAAAACGGGACTGGTCGAAGATCGAAAAAGAAGTTGAAAGGACAATTTTCTCTTCTTCAGGTAATTCAGTCCCTGAAAAATTTAACCGTGAAATAACTGTGGAATTTGAAGGGGAGACGGTTACTTTTTCAATTAATGATCCGGATATATCTGAAAAGCTCAAGTCACAAAATCTCTATATTTTGAAATTTGATGCGGCAAACGATCTTGTTGAAGACGATCTTTCTCTTTTTCAAATGATCACAATACTTGCCGGGGAAGGGGACATTATTGACTCGGCTATTCAAATAGACTTGGTTGGAGAGGACTCTATCCCTATAAAAATCCTTTATATGAGCACTCTGTCTTTAAATAAGTTGAAAAAACTTCTGAATTTTCTTCCTGCAGGATCGGTGAACAGGATCGACGGCAGATCTATAGTTGCCGGTCTGGAAACAAAAAAAGAAGAATTACCGCCTGAAACAGAAACCAGAAAAAAAGATCCTGAACCTTTAAAAGTTGAAGTCCGGAAAGAAGAAAATGTTAAAATAATTGTTCCTGCAAACGATGATGATGATGATGAGCAGGAAGATTCTGCCAGCAACAAATATGTTTCCTTTAAAATAGGTGATGAACACTATGCTGTTCCGATAGAATTTGTATATGACATGAAAGAGATGCTCCCTTGTTCAAGAATACCGAATCAGCCCGGAACATATCTGGGTGTTGCAAATCTGAGAGGTAATGTCATACCTGTAATAGATCTAAGAAAAGTTTTCGGCATCAAAAATGTCAAATATGATGAATTTACAGTTTTTCTGATGGTAAAAATAGAGAACAAAATAAAAGGATGTGTCGTAGATTCAATTGATGATGTCGTTTTTCTTGAACCCGAGAACACTCAGACAGCCCCGGCATTAAGCAGAAAAATAAAAACTGATTTTGTGAAGTTTATTGCCAAAGACCCGAAAACAGAAAGATTTTTAATAGTAATTGATGTAGAGAAAATGCTGGAAAATGAACAGTAACAAATTTGAAATAAAGAAAATATCATTAAGTGACACTGAGTTTGATAAACTCAGGGACCTTGTCTATAAAATTTCCGGCATCAGTCTTGCAAACACGAAAAAGGAACTTGTTATATCAAGATTCTCAAAAAGACTTAAAGAGCTCAAGCTCAACAGCTTCGGTGAATATTATGACCTTATTATTTCTCCAAGCGGGTTTTCCGAAGTACAGAATTTCATAAATTCGATAACTACAAACAAAACAGATTTTTTCAGAGAGGCACATCATTTTGATTTTATTGTTTCAACATTCATTCCTCAGGTAGTCGCATCCTCCAGGCCGGTCGTAAGAATATGGTCTGCGGCCTGTTCAACCGGAGAAGAGCCTTATACGATCGCCATGGTGATGGCAAAATATCTTGTAGAGCCATACGGGATCCCGGTCAAAATACTTGGAACCGACATAGATACCAATGTTCTTAAAACTGCGGCAAGAGGTGTCTATGACTCCCACGCGATCGGTCAGGTTCCTGAAAAATATCTGAAAAAGTATTTTCTCAGAGGGAAGGGTGACAGTTTCGGACTGTATAAAATAAAGGACGAGATCAGAAGCATGGTAACATTCAAACAGCTCAATTTCATAGCTTCTGAATATCCGATAACTTCAACTTTTGACATTATTTTCTGCAGAAATGTTATAATATATTTCAGTCCCGAAACAAAGAAAATGGTTGTAAGCAAGCTTTTCAGATATCTTAATGAAGGCGGATATATAATGATGGGTCACTCAGAAACACTTTTTAATATGATAGACGGACTTGTTTATTTAAAGAACACGATATATCAGAAAAGAGTTATGGATAAATAGGGCGGTAAATGTATAAATCGTTTAACAAAAAACTTCAAAAAGACATCATAGTGATACAGCCCGGAGAATATTTTGTGGTTGACAGATCTTCTGAAGGGATCGCAACAGTTCTGGGATCGTGTGTCGCGGTATGTCTTATTGATGCAGATAAGCGTATCGGAGGCATGAACCATTTCATGCTGCCCGGCGACTTCCGCAATGACGAGGTTTTTGCTTCAAAAAGCAGCCGTTACGGAATGTTTGCGATGGAAAGCCTCATTAACGAAATGATGAAAAGGGGGGCGAGGAGAGAAAAACTTGTTGCAAAGGTATTCGGCGGCGGCCATGTTCTGAATTTTAGAAAATCTGACGGAAACATTCCCCAGGCGAACATTAATTTTGTAAAAAGTTACCTCGAATTTGAAGAGATCCCGGTTGTTGCAAGCGATCTGGGGGGTGATGTCGGAAGAAAAATAATTTTTCTGCCGGCCGAAGGGGGGCGTGTTCTTGTGAAAAAACTGATGAAAAGCCCTGAAAATGCGATCGATGTTGAAAATAAATACAAGGCGAAAGTGCTTAACAAAAAACAGGACGATATAAGCGGCGGAGTGACCATATTTCTTAAAGATCACCAGGAAGATATCAAATGACAGCAAAAAAAAGGGTTCTTATCGTTGATGATTCAAGAACGGCAAGAGAAGTTCTTGCTGAAATTATTAACGGATTTGACGAATTTGAAGTGGCCGGCAAGGCGGCGGACCCTTTCGAGGCACATGATTTTATGAAAAAAGAGATGCCTGACATCATGACTCTGGACATTGAAATGCCTAAAATGGACGGGCTTACTTTCCTTGACAAAATTATGAGAGGAGCGCCTCTTCCTGTAGTAATGATAAGTTCTCTCACAACCGAAAACGCATCCATTACACTTAAAGCCCTTGAATTGGGTGCCGTTGATTACATCCTGAAACCGGGCGGCGACGAATCGTTAAAGGATGTTGCCGAGACAATTCACGAAAAACTTACAGCCGCATCAATGGTGCCCAAAAGCTGGCTGAACCTTCATAAATACAGAAAAAAAGATGAGTCGCTGAGTGCTTTTTCAAGAAGGACCATAAAGCTTGTCCCGATTGATGATTCCCCCAAGATGAATCCTGAGATCTCTCTGATCGTAATGGGTGCTTCGACAGGTGGAACGATGGTAATAGAAAAAGTGCTTTCAAAGCTTGACCACAGGAAAATGCCCCCTATCGCCATCGTTCAGCACATCCCCCCCTTCTTTTCAAAATCTTTTGCAGACCGGTTGAACAAGATTTTTTCTTTCAATGTCTATGAAGCTGAGAGCGGGAAACTGATGCTTCCGGGAGATGTAATAATAGCTCAGGGAGGAAAGCATCTCCTTGTTCAGAAATCACCGAACGGTTTTTCGGCCCTTGTGAAAGACGGTCCTAAAGTGAACAGGCATCAGCCTTCGGTCGATGTCCTTTTTAAATCTGCAGCGATCGTATACAAGGCTAATGTCATCGGAGTTCTTATGACCGGAATGGGTTCTGACGGGGCGGCAGGGATGGTTGAGTTGAAAAAGAACGGAGCTGTGACTATAGCTCAGGACAGATATGAGTGTGCCGTTGCGGGAATGCCGAGATCGGCAATAGACCTCGGTGTTGTTGACAAGGAACTTGATTCGGAAAGGATTGCTGACTACTTAAATTCTGTTTTTTAGGTTTGTATATAAGGAAAGAATGAAAGAAAAACAGTCCGCACTTGAATTGAACTTTGAAATAAAAAGCGATC
>CAZVWR010000022.1:0-45757 GCA_964630905.1 uncultured Spirochaetales bacterium
AGCACGAGTTCAATAAAACGGCTGTTGAGCAAGTGCAGTTTTAACAGAAATCGCGGATTCAGGAAGCTGTTTGAGCGGCTGTTCATCTGGCGTTTAAAGGCGGAAAAACCGCCGTTTATAATCCTTGATGTTGACACGGTCGTCTTTGACAACAACGATGCAAAATGCCGTGAAGGAGTGAGCTGGACATATAAAAATGTCAAGGGTTTTCAGCCTATAATGATAAAATGGAATGGTTTTGTTGTCTCATCGAGGTTCCGCCCCGGCAAGGTTGTCGGGAATCATGGAACAGAAGTTGAAGAAATACTGAAAGAGACAGTTGATCTGATACGGAGGAACTACCGCAAAGATGTTCCTGTAATCGTCACATTTGACAGCGGATTTTTTGATCAGAAACTGATGGCTTTTTTTGAAGATGATCTTGAAGCGGGCTACATAATCGGCGGAAAAATGTATAAAGACATTGCGGAAAGAGTTATGCGGATACCGGAAGATGAACTCGGGATATTCAGGAAAGAAGGAAGCGGCATTGAGTGGTATTACACTGAGTTTGAGGACAGACGGGGCACATGGGAGAGGTCGAGAAGAGCGATATTCACCGCAGCCAGATCAGACGGTGATCAGATGCTGATAAAAGGAGCCGGAACGACAAATATAGTTTATACGAATCTCGGAGAAATGAACCGCATAACTGAAGAAATGGAGAAAGCCGGATGCGGTTATCTGGCTGAAACCGAAAGAGTCATAATGCTTGCTCACAACAGAGGCGACAGCGAACTCACCCACCGTCACATCAAGGATTTTGCGGGTGAACAAATGCCCTGTAAGGATTTCGGCATGAATGAAGCTTATTTCAACATAATGATCCTTTCATTCAATCTGCATCAGGCGTTTAAGCGGGACTGTGTCGAAAACATTATCGGCAAAGACACTTATCCGACAACCTTCAGAAGAAAATTCCTCGATTTTGCAGGTAAAATTGTCAGCCACGCTGGACAGACAGTAATGAAGGTATCAAAGTCCGTAAAAAGTTCACTTCAGCTTGACCTTATCTGGGAGAAAACCGCAATCCCGATCTGAAAAACAAAGCATTTTTATTACTGCGACACTCAGTGCCGCCGGTTAAACACGCCTTTTAAAGCCATTTTCAGTGACTTCAACAGAAAAAGTCTTTTCCTCTTGAAAAAATCGCCACTTTTTTAACAGTCCAGAACAAAAATCTGTCAATAAAACACGAAACTCAGACTGGATTCAGAAAAAACTCAGAATCGAACGATTTAGGTGCCTATCAGAATGGATACGACATGAAAAAAGGGACAGGAAGAGGAGATGCTTCAATGTACACGCTTCGTTTTGAGGC
This sequence comes from uncultured Spirochaetales bacterium, assembly GCA_964630905.1. Taxonomy (GTDB): domain Bacteria; phylum UBP6; class UBA1177; order UBA1177; family UBA1177; genus JAGOEX01. The sequence continues at coordinate 1,361 of CAZVWR010000022.1, forward strand.
AAACCCTTTCGGAGCAAAGTCTTATAATGAAAGTTCATGGGACATAGATAAACCCTATATGATGTTTGCCTTCAACTGGGGCAAAAGTATCGACCTTGAAATAACGGATGCTAAAAAAGATGCAGGAATGATCGGTGTTGACGGGATTATCAGTTGGCAGGGCGTGAGTATTTCGGGAGCATGGGCAATGTTTACAAGCACATACCCCAAGTCTTTTGAAAGAGAAAAGATCGATAAAAATGAATCGTTCGATTCTTCATGGAAAACAGAAGGTTTTTATTTTCAGGCGGCGGCATTTGTTCCTCTTGCTTTCTGGAAGATCGATCTCAGGAGACATCTGGAGTTTAAATTCAGATACGAGGAATTCGATCCTTTCAGACCGATGAGTGACAATCTTTATACTGAAGCAATGCTTGAAGAATTCGTTCCTGTCGGGATAAACACTCCGCAGGATAGAAAAACCAAAGTAATGACAATAGGTGCCAATATATATTTTGATCTTATGGGTTGGAAGAACAAAGTGAAAATAAGTTTTGACTACTCTATCAGGGATGAACTTGAAAGTTTCAGGGACCTGAATGACCTTAATAGTAACGGAGAAGGAAAATTGAAAAATGTTCAGTTAAGGAATGATATGTGGATACTTCAGTTACAACTTGCTTTATAAATATTTAACGGAGATTACAATGAAAAAGATCTTTATGGTTCTTCTGTTTTTATTTGCTGTGTCCTGTGATGTAAGGGACAGCGGTGAATTTCTCGGGGGTGACGACAAAAAAGATGATGAGAATAATGTCAAGCCGGATACTAATCAGACCGTTGATGATAATGAAAAACCTGATGAAACTGAAGAACAGAAACCTGTCTGCGGTGATTCAAAAGTTGAAGGGACGGAAGTTTGTGACACAGGAGAAAAACCGTGTTCAGAGCTTGAACTCGGTGAAGGAACGGCAACTTGCAAAGATGATTGTACCGGATGGAACACTGAAAACTGTGAAAGTCAGGCAGAGTGCGGAAATAACACAGTTGAAGGTGATGAAGAGTGCGACGGAAATGAAAAGCTTTGCTCGGAACTGGGTGATTTTACGGATGGAACGGCTACCTGCGGGACGGATTGTCTGTGGGACACATCAAGTTGTGAAAAGGCACAGACTGGGATAATAGACCCGATTTGCGGAACCAATAAAGGTAATGAAGAAAGAAATGAACTCAAATCTTTTGTTGAAGAACACATTTTAGGTGACAGCCCTGATCCTGAGTGGGTAAGGTTAAGCTGGCAGTCAAATCCGGCCATCTCAATGACAGTTTCGTGGACAACAAGGGACAGTAGTGCTGATAAAATGACGAAATCAACAGTGCTCAGAGTAAGTAAGAATGAGGACATGAGCGATTATATTGAGATAAATAAAGACAATTCAGGCAGCATGATCGGTTCAGCAAGAACTCTGCCTTTCAGCAGTGCATGGAGAACTGTTCATACTGCCGAGATCTGCGGACTTGATCCCGACACGAAATATTATTATCAGGTTGGAGGTATTGGATCAGACAGTACTGAAAATTTCAGTGAGGTTTATCATTTCAGAACTGCTCCCGACCCGAGACTTCCCGCCGAGGATATCAGCTTTTCTTTTGTTGCGATGGGGGACTCCAGAGGAGCACCTGACCGTCTTGCAAGGACAATGGAAGGTGCTATGAGCAAAGATCCTCTTTTCATCAGTTTCGGTGGAGACTTCGTTGATGACGGAACTTCTCAGAAACAGTGGGATGATATGTTTGAAGCATGTAAAGAGGTTCTTCCGTATATTCCTGTCCTTCCTGTCGTAGGAAATCACGAAAAGAATGCGGTCAACTACTATGCTCAGTACGCACTTCCGGGAAATGAAAGATGGTACGGAATGGTTGTCGGGAACGCTGTTTTTGTAAATCTTGAAGATTGCTGGAGCGGAGCCGGAATGGCAGGATCATATGGTATTGCATGTAACGGAACAATGACTGCTGATAAATCGATCGGGGAAACCCAGAAACAGTTTATGAACACTCTTTTCGGAGCAAATTCAGCTCTTCCGTGGAAATTTGTGACTCACCACAGGCCTACATACAGTGAAACGACAGATCTTACTCATGGCGGAAGCTTCAACAGTGATCTGAAATCTCTCTGGAATCCCGTTTACGAACAGTATAATGTAACAATGGTATTTAACGGTCACGATCATTTTTATCAGAGACACAAACCTCTTGTCGGGGGAAATATTGTCGACAATGCGGCGGGTGTTCACTATATTGTTACAGCAGGGGCGGGAGCAAGTCTTTATGATGTGAAAAATGCAGGAACTGTTGCGGTCACCAAATCTGCAATTCATTATGTTGCCGTGCATATTGACGGAAAAAATATCGATATGGAATCAGTCGAGCTCAATAAAGATACAGGAGCCGTTATCGGGAATATTGATACGCTGAATTTTTCTAAATAAATTCTTATTATGATCTGATGTTTGTGTGATGGTTGTTTTGTGTGGTGAAAAAATGAAGAAATTACTTTTCTGTTTAGCCATTTTGTTCCTGTTTCATCTGAGTGCCGATGAAAGTGTCGCAAAAATGACGATGATCGTTACTGCTGACCGTGAGCCGGTCTATTTAAAGAACAGTCCTGAAATTGTGACGGTTGTAACCGCTGAAGAGATAAAGCGGCTTTATGCAAATTCAACGACTGAGGTGCTTGAAAAAGTTGCAGGTGTTTTCATGGAGACTGGTACTGGGGTCGGTCTGCCGAAAAGGGGAGTCGCTTCAATCAATGGTCTTCCTGCAAATTATGTTCTTGTTTTTTTAAACGGTGCGAGAATTCTTTCAGATCATATTCATACAGGTCAGAACATTGATCTCATTCCGCCTGAAAGTATTGAAAGAATTGAGATAATCAAATCTGCCGCATCTGCTCAGTACGGAAGTGATGCGATCGGCGGAGTTATAAACATTATCACTTCAAAAAAAGTGAAAAAATCTGAAGGCAAAGTTTACGGTACATACGGTTCATATCAGACGATGATAGCGGGCGCCAAACTCACTTCTCCACTGGGTGAAAAAGCAGTTCTCTCGCTTTTTGCCGATGTTGAAAGAAGTGACGGAACTCCTTTAACTGCTCCGGCACACAGGGTTGACAACGAAGGATATAATAAGATTTCACTCATTAATTCGCTCAAACTTGATCCTGCTCAATGGTTCAATGCTGAATTTAATGGAAATTTCTTTTCAAACAGAATGCAGTTAAGAGGAGACAGGGTTTACAGTCGTCTGATCATGCCAAGTGGAAAAGCACAGATAAAATTCAATCAGGAGTGGTCGCTGAACAGTCAAATTGAATATGCGGACTGGGGAAATGAAGCGAGTGAGGAGACCAACAAGCTCGTAATACCTCAGCTTTACACAACATGGAAAGGTTTTAACAACAGAAATCTTCTTAATTTCGGAGTTGATTACCGCCACAGCTGGTTTGAAAGAACTGCAATTGATGGGGTTAAGGATCAATATTTATTCGGAATATTCGCGCACGATGCTTTGAAGATCACTGACCAGTGGCATGTTTCGCTTTCTTTGCGTCTTGATGTTCCTGAAGGTCTTAATCCTGTTTTTTCACCGAAACTTGCAGTGATGTACAAACCGCTTGATGATCTGAAATTCCGCTTTGCGTTCGCAAGAGGATTTCACGCACCTACTGTACAGGAAATGTATGAAGAAGGTTTCGGACATAGCGGAACAGCCTATCGTTTCGGCAATGAAGATCTTAACCCCGAATACAGCACGGCATTTTCATTAAGCACTGAATATTCTCCGCATAAAACGCTCGAATTTTTTATAAACGGTCATTTCAGCATAATTGATAATTTTATCACTCCCCAGTATCAGGGACCGTGGGAGGAAGATCCGTCAGTTGATGTCTGGAGAAGGGAAAACCTGATAAAAGCATTCGTTTACGGAGTAGAGTTCTCATCAAAATGGACTCCTGTTGAATGGTCGTGGATCAAAGTGGGTTACAGTTATGCAGGGAATAAGGATCGGGATACAAACCGGGAACTCAGATATAAGCCCGGTCACGCAGTCAACGCCTCACTGAATTTTGAAAGAGACATAACACCGAAATGGCAGATCGGCGGATTCTTCTCATTTCTTGGCGGATTTGACAGAAAATCATGGAGCTGGAAACCGGCAAAAGGGGCAGACAGAACCGATGAGTCAGGATTCATAACAGAACTCAAAAATTACCAGATGCTTACGATCGGAGCTCAAGTCACTTATGACAAAACATATCAGCTCTCATTCAAAGCGAATAACCTCCTCGGACAGAACATTGAGCACCTTGACGACGCTCTCACAGTCATTGACGGCGAACCCGCGTTTTACGGAAGTCTTAAGATATTTTTCTGATTTGATCTGTATTTTTGTTTTTTTCTTTTTGGAATATATAATCTTGCGAACTCTTTTTAGGAGATGATCCATGACAAAAAAAGTAATTATTATCGGTGGCGGAATAGCAGGTTTATCTGCCGGAATTTATTCGGCTATGAACGGATTTGAAACTGAGATCCTTGAAATGCATTCAGTTGCCGGAGGGCAGTGTACAGCATGGGACAGGGCTGGATACCGCTTTGATTACTGTCTTCACTGGCTGGTCGGAACTTCAAAAGGGGCTTTTCACGATATATGGGTTGAGACTAATGTTCTCAATGATAAAACTGAAGTGATAGACCATGAGATCCATTCAAGGATATTTGATAAAGAGAGAAATGAATTCATCATCTACTCCAACATAGACCGCTGGGAAAAATATCTGCTTGAATTTGCTCCTGAGGATCAAAAAACTATTAAAGTAATGTGCAATGATATGAGAAAAAGCACACTTCTTGAACCATTTGCTCTTCCGCCTGAGCTTAGAAGTTTTTTTGATTATATAAAAATTATCCCTGTGATGCTTCCTATTATTAATCTTGTAAGAAAATTCGGACGGCTCACCTGCAAGGAATACTTTGAAAAGTTAAATTTCAAGAATGAAAGATTGAGGTCAACGCTGCTTTCTTTTTACGGAGACAGGAACTTTTCAGCTCTTGCATTTGTTTTCATGCTCGGCTTTTTTAATCAGAAAAATGCAGGCTATATTAAAGGAGGCTCTCTTCCTTTTGCGCAAAGAATGGTTGAAAAATATCAGAAACTTGGTGGAAAAATTTCATACAGAAAGAAAGTTGAAAAGATCGTTACTGAAAATAATACTGCAAGCGGTGTAATTCTGACCGATGGGACTAAGCTTTCTGCCGATTTTGTTATCAGCGCTGCTGACGGATATTCTACAATATATAAAATGCTTGATGGAAAACATGTTTCAAAGAAAATTGATTTCGCCTATAAAAACTGGGAGTTGTTTACTCCTATTGTTCAGGTTTCGTTCGGAGTCGGAAAAGTTGTTGAATCTGACACTCCGATAATTATAAATATTGCAAAAGATCAGAAAATCGGGATGACAAAACTTGATTACGGATACTCAGTGATGAACTATCATTACGACTTAACAATGGCTCCGGCAGGAAAGACTACAATTGTTTTAAGATTTGAAAGTCCCTGGAAACTCTGGGAAAATCTTGAAGGCGAAAATTACAGACTTGAAAAAGAGCAGATAAAAAAAGATGCTGTTAAGATTCTTGAAACCGAATATCCCGGAATTTCAGAATTTATCGAAGTTATTGATGTTGCAACTCCAAAGACAGATGTCCGTTTTACCGGTGTTAAAGACGGTGCGTATGAAGGATTCATGCCTTCAAAAGAAAATATGATGAATAATCTCGATATGCAGCTTCCGAAATTAAATAACTTCTATATGGCAGGACAATGGCTTTTCCCCGGCGGCGGACTTCCCCCTTCAGCTCAGACTGGAAAATGGGCAGTTCAACTGATTTGTAAGAAGGAAAAAAAGAAGTTTATAAATTCTAAAAGCTAGTGATTCGCTGGCAGATCGACAAAGAATGTTGTTCCGTCTTCTTTATTTGATGTAAATGAGACTTTCCCTTTCAAATATTTTTCGGTAAGGAGTTTCATGCTGTAAGTTCCTATACCCCTGCCTTTTCCTTTTGTTGAAAAAGAGCGTTTGAATATTTGAGCTTGGATATCTTCGCTCATGTATCCGCTGTTTGATACTCTAAACAGAACATTTCCATCACCTCTTTTATAGCAACCTATGACTACCGGTTTTTCTTCAGAAGCCTCTATTCCGTTCTTAACCATATTTATCAGAACTCTTGAAAGAAGTGTTCTATCAGTTATGAATTCAAAGTTTTCAGATTTTTTATCAGTTATTACCGGCTCTTGGTTGTTGGAAGAGTTTTTCCCGGAATAGAAAACAGAAGCAGCTGCATTAATTATTTCCAATGAATTCACAGATGTTTTTCTGACTTCAAGTTCACTGTCTTCTGCTGCAAGAAGTGTTTTCTGGGAAAAAAGTTCTTCAACAGCTTCCCTGACACAGAATGACATCTTTTTCACCCATTCATTCGCATGACCGAGATCCTGAGTCTCAAGAATCTCAGCATATCCCTGAACACCGGTGAGAGAGTTGGATATATCATGAAAGAAAGTTCTTTCAAGAACCCGCCGTCTTTTTTCATGGCAGATATCAACAGCGGAAAAGACAACATATTTTGAATTGTTCACATTAAATGGATAAGAAGTTACCCTCAGTTCAAGAGGGGGCTTGCTGTCTTTTCGTAAAATAGTGCATTCCATTGTATTAGCGTTTCCGTCAAGACAACTAATAATAGATCTGACCCCTTCACAGTTTCTGCAGAATCTGCTTGTACCGCAACCCGCATCATTGATGTCTGAATAAATGCAGTCAAGTGCCTCTCCCGGTCTTTTTCCATAAAGAAGTGAAGGATCTTTCAGCCCGAGAGCATCTGAAAAGGTCTTGTTGGCAAAAACTATCTGTCTGTTTTCATTCAGGACAGTTATAATGTTCGGGACGACATCAAGGAAATATTTGAGATTTTTCATGTCTGCAAAATGTCCTATTTCCCATCTTAATATGTTCCCCTCAGTTCTATCAGGGGTTGCAAAATCAGAATAAGTAAAAGAAATACTCATTTTTTTCTCCGGTCAGTAAATTTTTAAACATCAAATTTTATAATAATTCATGATGTTTGTCAAAAAAAGCGGAGATTAAGCTGTCAATCCAGGAAATTATAAACCCCGAGCGGATTTAAAGGAGCGGTTTCAAGGAAAAGGGTTGTTTCAAACATTACAGTTTCTTTTTCAGGATCAAGATATTTAATATAGATAGAGTTCTGAAAAGGGTCGAAAACGATAACCGTTGCATTCATTTTGCCTGTATTCCACAAGAAATTTGTAACTGTCCCCATGTCACCGAGAGGGTTTGTGTTCCCTCCGGGTCCCATGTTTATTTCCCACATCTTTCCCCATGGTGTTGCAGGATCATCGATTGGAGCAACGCTTCCTGTATGAAAATCTCCACTCAGCCATACAACATTACGGATATTGTTGTTAATTATGTGGTTGAGGGTCTCAGTTCTTTGAGCTTTGTATCCTTCCCATCTGTCGTTTAAAGCAAAGTCCCAGAGTCCGCCGTAATGAGCGATCGGAACGCTGTTGGCGATAACTTTGAAATGGGCGGTACTGTCAAGAAGTGCCTGTTTAAACCAGGACATCTGTTTTTTACTCATATAAATAGGATCACTACCGCTTCTTGAGTCGGGGACTCTTTCAGCCCGGCAGTCTATCATGAACATTTCGAGTGTTTTTCCCCATTTGAATGTTCTGTAATATGATGGATTACCCCAGTTATTCTCAACATCCTCCCTTTTTTCAACAGGCAGCATTTCAAACCATACATCAAGTCCGCGGCGAACTTTGGCAAGATCTTTTTTCAGATCGGGTTCATAATCACCGTTGTCTGTTATTTCATGGTCATCCCAGACGATGTATTGACCTGTTGTGGGAAGAAATGACTTGTAGTCAGTTTCAGAAAGGGTTCTGCGCCAGTAATCTCTGAAATCTTCAGTTGAACTGCATCCGTCATTGTATGAAAAATCTCCAAGCTGGACAAAAAAGTCGGCATTGAACTTTTCGGAAACTTTCAAAGCAGTATATTCATGTTTAAAATTTGTTCCGTGAGTTCCTGTAATTGTTATTGTTTCCATACATTCAGGATGTATCGCTGTTTTGAATCTGCCTGTTAATGACTTTGACACAAAACCTTCTCCGTTCTTTGCAAAAAAGCCATATCTGTACCATGTTCCGGGAGCAAGACCGTCAACTTTTATTTTCAGAGTTTTCTCAACGGGAGTAATTGCTGTCTCTTTAACAAGCATAACTTTTTCCGATTCATCAGAATCTCTCCAGATCACAAGCGTCTTTTCGAGGTTGTCTTCAGTATGTCCCCATAAAATCACTTTGTAGTGTTCCATGCTTCCTGCCTGAACTGTCATTGTGAAATTTACTTCATCAAGTTGAATAGAGGTATATATATCATCAGAAACTACAGCATTGTCATAAGTTGAAGGTTCTGTTTTGCAAAAATCGACTGGTTCATCGTCAACGATCTCATCTTCATCTTCGTCAGTGATTTCAACATCTTCTTCAACGACAAACTCTGAATCATCTTCAGTTTCTTCAACAATATCAGGAGTTTCATCGGGCACAGCAGTTATGTCGTTTTCGGTCTGACTACTTTCGTCAACTGTCTGTTCGGGCTCTTCTTTCCAGTTTTCTCTGGTACATGAAAGAACGGCGATAAAAAAAAGAAATGTAATTGCTGACCGCTTCATTTTTACCTCACAAAACAACTTAAAACAGGAAAATAATACATTCGAGTGTTAATTTATGATGAAATTAATATGAATATTCATCCTGATGAAAAATTTTCAGAAACAGAGAACTCATTGAAACATAAGACAATTCTAACAATTGCAGTTTATTTTATCTCCAGTTTTTTTAGAGGTGGAAAATGGATTTGTTTGAAACAGCTTCCGGAACTTACTTTGCTTTTCAACCGATAGTTGAACCGACTATGGGCGTTACATTTGGATTTGAACTTCTTTTAAGGCATGACTCTCACTTATTTTCGATCCCCGATTTTTTTGACAGTGCTTTTGAAAAAGGTGTTCTGCACAGACTGGATCTTCTTTTGAGAGAGAAGGCTTTTGAGACTATAATAAAAGTCCCTTTCTATAAGGAGATGACCTTTTTCTACAACATAGACAACAGGATCCTGCTGGACAAGGAATATGAACAGGGAAAAACTGAAGAATTCCTGAAGAAAACGGAACTGCTGACAGAGAACATCTGTTTTGAAATATCTGAAAGGCATGAAATAAAGAAAAAGAACTATCAGAACATATTTTCAAGTTACAAGAATAGATCATTTCTTGTTGCAATTGATGATTACGGTGCAGGGTATTCGGGACTTAAAACACTTTACAATTTTGAACCCGATTTTATTAAAATCGACAGATTTCTTATAACAGACATATTCCACGATCCAAAAAAACGGCTTTTTGTCTCTTCACTGGTTGACATGGCGCACAAAATGGGAATACAGGTAATTGCAGAAGGTGTTGAAACAGAACTTGAACTTCTCGGATGTGAAGAATGTGACTGTGATTTTGTTCAGGGCTATTTCATTCAGCGACCGACACCTGATATCAGCGAACTCAGAAAGAAGTATGATATAGGGTGATTCTAATAAATTCACTTCACAATAAACGGCTCATTAATTATCCACAATCCGTCTATGTTCTCAATAGCCATTTTTGTTATTTCGGGTTTATTCCGGTTGATGAGAAGCCGTAGTCCTTTCGCATCCATCATGAAGTGCACATCTGTGTCGCTGTCTCCTGCGGCAAAAAGAGGCCTTTTGGAAAGATCCTCAGCAGGGAGCAGAGCAGATCCGCCAGTTATTCCGAATATCAGTTCATTCATCCAGCATCGTTTGCCGATGCGGTAGGTCATCATCCTGTTCTCACCGTCTTTAAAAGGGCCGCAGCCCTGTAAACGAGGCGTTATAATCCCGTTTTCAACAACATTTCTAACCCCGATAACATTTTCAGGATTTATTCCCGCTTTTTTTGCAAAAGGTTCAACAAGAAACTGAGGCGAAGCACTGATTACCCATATATCAAAACCGTTTCTGAAAAGTTCATCAATAAGCCACTTCATTTCAGGATATATGAAAACTTCTTCTTCCTGAACCGCTTCTTTTACCGCCTGTTCACAAAGGATCTGAATATTTCTTACCGAATATCCGGCAAGCAGATGCGATAAAAAAGCGTAAGCCGGCTGATAAAGATCCGGGTCAAATCCCGTAAAAGCGGCAGATCCGTCAGGAAGTGTTCCTTTTACATAAACATCCGTAAGTATTTCAAAACATTTGTGATCACTACCTTTAATAAATCCCGATTCATCCGGACAATTTTCTTTTATGATCGTTACAGCTTCACCTGTCAGATATGGCGAAACTTTCTCCCAGTCGGGATATTTGAAAAGATCATGTTCAAGCATCCACGAAAAGAAATAGTCACCGATATCATTAAAAACCACAGTATTGTCCCAGTCAAATACAGCAACAGGTTTTGTCGTGCAGTTGTCACACCTGTTTTTCTCAATAAATTCAGCTATAATTGTTCTGTTATTGCCGTTCCAGCCGATCGTTTTCATTATTTCCTCAAGCTCATAAGTTTTAAGCAATATTAATGTCTTTTCAACGCCATAGGATCGAACAGTTGTCCTTTTTTGAGAAGTTCTGAGGGATAGAATGTTCCTCTCCAGATTATTCCGCCACGGATTCCGTTTGTGATTGCGGAATGAAGGCAGATGAAATATGCAAGTAAATGATTTAACGGGGGAAAGATGGTGGGGATCAGAGGTCGTTTGAGATAAATATTTAAAAGATTTATGACGATGAATGAAAGTGTCACGGTAAAAAGGGAGACGGCTTTTATCAGGATCGAATCACTTAAAAATAAGGCAAAGTAGGGGAGCATGTCAAAAAAGAACGGGATGGATGCAATTGCGGCAAGTTTTTTTCCTGAAAAACTTCCAAGTCCTGCAAAGGCAAGCCTTCCAAGACCTTCAAGAAGTTCCGGAAATGAATGATACCATGTGAGCCCCACTTTTGTTCTGCCGATCACAACTGAAGGTTTTCCTCCCTGCTCGATAATTTGCTGAGCCAGAACGGTGTCATCAACAACCTCCATCTTCATGTCGTGAAATCCGTTTGTTCTGTCAAACACAGTTTTTCTCACAAGGTTGAAAGCTCCTGATCCGGCCGCCTGCTTTGCTCCCGGTCTTCCTATCGTCCATGGTCTGGTTAATAAAAGTATCTCCCGTAGAACTGTTGAAGTCGCACAGTTATTTAAAAAAAGATCTGATTTAAGATCCGGAAGCACCGCAACATGGTCAATAGAGCCGTTTTCAGCAAACAATATAACCTGTTCCAGTGCACCGGTTGAAATGAAAACATCGGCATCACTGAAAAGAAGCCACTCTCCGTTTGCGATTTCAACACCTTTCTGCATCGCATGAAGCTTTCCGAGCCATCCATCAGGAAGTATTTCGATATTGACAACTTTTATCCGGGGGTCAGTTTCTGCAAGTTTCTGAATTATCTGCAAAGTTCCATCGGTGCTTCTATCATTAACAACGATAAACTCAATGTTTTTATAGCTGTCGCTCAACCTTGATTTCATTGCCTGTTCAATTGTCTTTTCCTCATTGCAGGCGGTAATTATGATGCTTACTTTCGGGAGAGGGTTTGACGATTTATAATTGAATTCTTCAAGAACAGGAAGTGATCTTGATGACATATATAATGCATAACTCTGCCAAATCCAGATAATTGCTGAAATAGAAAGAGATATGAATAGAAAAAGATTGAGCCAGTTCATTTTCTGATGGACTTGAAAACCGTTTCCGCAGCTTTTTTACGACTCATGAACTTTAGCATTAACGCACCGAGTTTATTGATGAATCTCGGCATGACTATCACTTTGCCCTTAAAAAGTCCATTAACTGCTTCAAGTGCGGCAGGATAGCTTTCGCCGATGGTCCGGTTAACGAATTCAGACCGTTTCTGCCCGGCAACGGCAACAAATTCAGTGTTTGTATATCCGGGGCAGAAGGCACTTACCTTAACTTTTGATCCGGTTTCCTTCAGTTCCGTTGCAAGAGCCACAGAAAAGTTCATGACATATGCTTTTGAAGCTCCGTAAGCGGCGTAGCTCGGCATTGGATTGAACCCTGCAAATGATGCAACATTCATAATATATCCTGAATCTTTCTTCACCATATCCTTTAAAAAAAGGTTTGTAAGAGCAGTGAGTGTTGAAATGTTGAGTTGAAGCATATTATCAACTTTTGCGGCATCCTGAGAAATGAAAAGATCATACATCCCGAATCCGGCATTGTTGATAAGCGCTTCAATTTGTTCGTCTTTTGTCAGATTGTAGAGTTTCTCGGCAGCATCAAAGCCTGTTAGATCCATATCAATTAATCTGACTTTAACCTTGTGTTTTTCTTCCACGGACTTTCTGACTTCCTCAAGCTTATCCTTTCTTCTTGCAACTATTATGAGATCATATCCCTTTGAAGCAAGAATGTGGGCAAAATCAACTCCGAATCCGCTTGAAGCGCCTGTGATGAGAGCTGTTACCATTGATATTCCACAGTTGCAACATAAGCCCAGTCGGAAAGATTATTGCCTGTGATCATATAAGGTCCGTCTGTGAAGAATTTAAGGTTTATGAGAGAGGTGAAAGTGAATCCTTTGACAGTCAATGACGGCCCGAAATATGCATCAAGTGTTTCGCCAAGAACAGTGTCCTTGTCAGTTGTTTCTGCAACGGCTGTGGTTGTTTTGTCATCAAGAAGGATAAAATTTTTCATAACACCGGCTTTTATGGAAAACCATTCAACAGGAACAACATCAAGTCCAAGAGCCATTGTAAGATAGAACTCATCTTTCTTTATAGTCATTTTTTCAGGATTTGTAACATCAACCTGTTCCTGAATGTTGTCAAAATGGTAAAGCGAAAAGATCAGTGCGGGATGAATTCTCATCCAACTTACCGGTTTAATGACAGATGCCGCCTTGAAGTTCCAGAAATATGAATCATGCTGGATTTTTGCTATCTTATCGCCATTGTTGTCAAGAACATATTCATGTACCGGAAGTACTCCGAAACCTGTTCCGATAACGATGTCTGAATACTGTGTAGCTTTGAAACCGGTTCTTCCGAAAATTGAAAAATCGGCATTTCCGTTATAAGTCGTTGTTCTGTCGTATTCGAAAGTTCCGACAGCTTTTTCAGTCATCCACTGGAAATTGATGGCAAGACCTACATCAGCAAAAAGTTTTGCAGTACGGAAAGTTAATGACGGATTGATCTCCATTCTGTCGGTGTCGATCTTATGGCTGTTCTTCGCTCCGGTTGTGCTGCTCTCTTCATAGTATCTGCCGAGAAGATATCTGAAGTTAAGGCCGAGAGCGATCTTATCGGTTATGTTTGCGCCGAATGCGAATCCCATTAAGTGGTTTGTGTCGGGAATCGCCGGGCCGCCCGGCTGAAGGTTTCCCATGATCTCTTTTATGTCAATCATGCTTCTTGTGTTGCCATGCTCATACCATGCCGCAGCAACAAGAGTTCTTCCAAGCATGGGAACAATGAGTCCGCCCTTTGTGAAGTTGCAGTCGATGTAGCCGTAACCTTTCTTGTTTGCGGCAAGAAGTGAAGGCAGATAGTATCCGTCAGTTCTTTCATTTGTGTCAGAAAGGACCGGAATGAGGTAAAAACTTGAAGTTCTTTCAACATTTTCATAAACCTGTCCGTACACATTGAAAACAAAAAGCATAAATACTGTGATCATAAGGATTTTTTTCATAATTCCCCCCAAAGAAAGTTAAAAAGTTCCGTTATGAAATTACACTTATTTGATCAAAAAAGCAAATGAATTATCTGTTAAAGGAAAAAATCTCAGAAAGGAAGCGGAACGGCATAACCGACAAGGATAGCAAATGAACCGAAATACCAGTCATATTTTAATCCGTAAAGACTGGATGTGTATCTTATGTCGGCAACAAAGACCCCGATCTTTGTATTAATTTCAAGAGCGGATTTAATTACTATACCTATATCAAATCCGTCCCAGTAACCGGCAGCAAGATATGGCCCCAATCCGAAATTGAGCCAGAACATATCATTTATCGGAAGATTGAATTGTGCAATTATTGGAAGACGGAAAAAACCGAAATAACCGCCGCCGAAATTCAATTCTGCCTGAAGACCGAAATTCTTGATAAAATTATATTCAAAGAAAAGATCTGTATGGAAACCGTAGTCAACAAAATTATTAAGGACAGAATTGTTTTTGGTATAGTTCATATGATAAATTTCTGGTCCGAACTTAATTCCGACGAGTGCCTTTTTATCGGGTGATCTGTGAACGAACTGCTGGAATTTGTTGCCCCCTGATGATTTTTCACTTTTTGCAGGAGCGGCATTTGTTTCTTTTCCTTCGTTTTCTTCGAGTCGATCTTCGTTTGTAACAGGTTCACTGGTATCCCCAAACATGTTCTCTTCTTCCGCAATAAGACTGTAGAAACTGATAAGAACGATCAGTAAAATAATGAATCTTTTCATAAAACCCTCCAAAAGTTTATAAGAAATAACGAACAGGATGATATATAAGCACAAAAATTGAAAAGGAAAGGTTTTATTATCCTATCTTGCTTTAAATCCAGTTGCAATGTATAATTAACCCCGTTGTGTGCTTTGATCTTTCCGGGGGTTCAAATGAAAAAGTTTCTGTTTTTCTTAATTGTCATTGCGGTTGTTATATTCACTTCCTGTGATCAAAACAAGGGAGACGATTTCACTTACGGTGATTATCCCGATTCCGTAAATAAAAACGATGAAGATGATGCTTATGTGAGAAAGGATGCCGATACTGTCAAAAAAGATAATGACAGCTATACATCAACTGATAATGACACGGTGTCTGATCCCGATGAAGATAGTTTTACGCTTCCAGATGATGACAATTTTTCTTTGCCGGGTGATGAGAGCAATATTCTGCCCGATGATGATAATTTCACTCTTCCTGACGATGATTTCCAGGGTACACCTGATAGTGAATTGCCGGATTTTGACACTTATGTTGAGCCTGTATGCAAGAACAATGTTGTTGAGGAAGGCGAGATATGTGAACCTTCAATCCCGAAACAGTGTCACACGTTGAATCCCGAAATATATCAGAGCGGCTGGGCAACCTGCAAAGATGACTGTTCTGGATGGATAATGACTTCGTGTGTTGAGTATCCGTGCTCTGAAAAACCGGATGTTCCTGACTCTTTATTCACAGACTCAAACTGTGACGGAATAGACGGCAACATAATAGAATCAGTATTCGTTGACCCCGTCTTCGGATCAAATCTTAATGAAGGCACAATGTCTCTGCCGGTCGCAACAATTATAAAAGGGATACAAATAGCTGAAAACACTGGAAGAAAACATGTACTTGTTTCCAGTGGAAGTTATAGTGAAAATGTTGTTCTTAAAACAGGTATCTCTATTCACGGAGGTTACAGCGGAAATCCTAACTGGACAAGAAACGCCATATTTGAAACTATAATCCAGACCAATGTGAACGGTATGACCGCTGAATGGGTAGGTAACTTCACACTATCTTTCCTCACTATCAGAAGCACAAACGCATCTTCAGCCGGACAGAGCTCTTTCGGCATGGTTTTGAAAAACTGCGAAAATATAATACTCAGCAATGTAAAAGTAATTGCAGGGAACGGTGCCCCTGGAACTGACGGGGCGGACGGAGTTAAAGGGGGTGACGCAACTGCAGGAAATCAGGGAAATCCCGGTTGTGAAAGTAGTGGCGGATTTTTCTGTGACAGCCCTTGCTCAGCTCCGGAAGGGGGAGCAGGCGGAACTTCTCCATGCGGAGCAAATGGAGGCAAGGGCGGTACACCGGGAAAAGGGAGTTCAAGCGGCTATCCGGGAGAGAACGGAGTCGGATCGATTGATAACGGCGGAGCAGGCGACATTGGAGGGAGCTGGGAACCAATGTGTCTTTACTATGCAGGTCTGGCAGCCCACGGAGACGATGGAGAGCTTGGTGCTTTCGGTGTCAACGGGACTGGCGGAGGAACGCTCGGAACTGTATCTGAAACAGGATATGTGCCTGCTGACGGAGGCAACGGAACTGACGGTGAACACGGTCAGGGCGGCGGCGGCGGCGGCGGCGGTTGCGGCGGAACTGATAATTGCAACAGTTACGGTTCTTCAGGCGGCGGTGGCGGAGGAGGAGGTTGCGGTGGAACGAAAGGGACAAAAGGAACAGGTGGTGGCGGAAGTTTCGCATTATGGCTTTATAAGTGTACTGACATAGTTTTTGAAACTGTACGACTTGAATCTAAAAACGGCGGAGCAGGCGGAAAAGGGGGAAGAGGCCTGGCCGGAGGACTCGGAGCTATCGGCGGAGCAGGCGGCCCTTACGGTGGTGACGGAGATCAGGATGACGGAGGATGCGGCGGCTGGGGCGGAGCCGGTGGAAGCGGTGGAAGCGGCGGTCACGGTGGCGGCGGTGGTGGAGGACCGAGTCTTCCAATGGTAAAGATACAAAGTTCAGTTGATGGAATGTATTTTGCCACATATGTCTATGGAAGCGGCGGTACAGGCGGACTGAGCAACGGAAATGTCGGATTAAACGGTATGGCGGGACAGTATTATGAAGATTAAATTTCATATTTGGGAGAGGTTCTTGAAAAATATCAGTATTCTTTTTCTTGTTGTTTTTTTTGTTTTTGCATGTACTCCTGATAAAGATGATTCAATATACGACTATCCTGACAACTCAAATGTTAAGAATGACAATGACAGTTCTGTTGTCAAAAACGACTCAGATTCACAACTTCCTGATGCGGAGGTGCTGCCGGATAATGAAGTGCCGGACACATCACTTCCCGACAATGAAACGGCTGACGATCCTCTAATTGCAACATGCGGAAATGAAATTGTCGATTTTGGGGAAGTTTGCGAAAAGGATACAGTAATGAACTGCTCAGAAATAGATCCCGGCTCTTATTCAGGCGGAGTTGCGAAATGTAATGATTCATGCAGCGGATGGATAGTTTCTGACTGCGTTTCAGTCGGTTGCGAAACAGCGGTTGACAATCCTGACGATGCTTTTACCGACACTAACTGTGACGGAATAGACGGAGATGCATCTGCTTCAGTATTTGTAGATAAGCTTGCTGGCAACAACACAAATGCCGGAACAAAAGATCTTCCTGTTGCAACAATAACAAAAGCACTTGAGATTGCTGAGCAGACAGGGAGAAAACACATTCTCGTCGGTATCGGAGCTTATTCTGAACTGGTTGAACTTAAAGAAGGAATTTCAATCCACGGAGCATACAGCGGTTATCCTAACTGGGCGAGGGGAGTGGAAAACGAAGTTCAGATCGTAAGCGGAAACCCGTGTGTCATAGCAGATGGTGTGTCAGATGTTACGCTTGCGTTTCTTGTTATCCGTGCCGCACACAATTTTGAGGAAACCGGAACATCAACAGCAGTGTTATTAAAAAACAGTTCAATGATCTATTTGAATAATGTTGATATTGAATCCGGGCACGGTGGTGACGGTGTTGACGGTCAGAATGGAGCGGCAGGCGATCCGGGCGGGAACGGAAACCCCGGCACTCCCGGATGTGAAAACAGCGGAGGTCTGTGTGATTCATGCGATGCTCCGAAAGGAGGCGAAGGGGGAAGTTCAACTTGCGGAATGACTGGAGGCAAAGGTGGTGATGCCGGGCACGGTTCATCAGCGGGATCTCCCGGAGTAGTCGGGGCAGGTGGGACAGGAACGGGTGGAAGCAGCGGAATTGACAAATATTCAGTTTCAAACTGTCCTGACACTTACATAAAAGGTAATGACGGAAATTCAGGGAATATTGGTGAACAGGGTGCTGCAGGTAAATCATTCGGCGGATATGACGAAAACGGATATATTCCCGGTCACGGTGGAGATGGAGGTGACGGGACGCACGGTCACGGCGGAGGCGGCGGAGGCGGCGGAGCAGGTGGAGACAGCATCTGCGACAGTTACGGTTCTTCAGGCGGCGGCGGCGGCGCAGGGGGATGTGCCGGAGGTGCAGGAACGGGAGGAACTGCCGGAGGCGGATCTTTCGGGATATGGTCATACAAATGCACCGACATCATTCTCAGAGGCGTAAGGATAACCACTTCAGACGGTGGCAAAGGTGGTAAAGGGGGCAACGGCGGTGAAGGCGGGTTCCAGGGTTTCGGTGCCCTTTCGGGATTATATGGCGGCAGTGACGAACAGGGTGACGGAGGTTGCGGCGGTCAGGGCGGGAATGGCGGAGCAGGTGGAAAAGGGGGTTCAGGCGGCGGCGGCGGCGGCGGTCCGAGCATCGGCATAGTAAGTATAGAAAGTACATTTGACGGAATAATGCATACCACTTTCCTGATCGGCAAAGGGGGCGAAGGGGGTAAAAGCGAACTTAACGAAGGATACCCCGGAAAAGAAAATATGGTTCTTGAATATTAAATAAATTCAGTTGTTTCGAATCTTCTTCAAAATTTCTTCAAACATTCTGGAAGGGTCGGTTTCAGGGGGTCTTCCTGTATACTTTTCTTCATCAAGTCCCGCTTCTTTGAGGAAAACGGAAGGTTCGGCATTTTTAGTTGAACCCCTGAATGAAATAGTGGAAGGTATTGTAATTACGAGCAGTTTTTTTGCCCTTGTCATTGCGACATAGCACAATCTTCTTTCCTCTTCGATATTGTTTTCCTCTATCGCAATGTAGTTGGGGATTCCTCCCTGATAAAATCCTGCAAGGAAAACATAATCAAATTCAAGCCCTTTTGCACTGTGAGCTGTTATTATTGTCACCGAATTTGTCTTAATATCTTCATCGCCTGACTGAAGAAGTGTTATTGAGTTTATGAAATTTGAAAAGAAAGGTCTTGCCGTTTTAAATTTAATTCTGTCGGGATCTGTCGCCACTGCATCGATAAAAGCGCGCACATTTTCAAGTTTTATCCGTGCCACAGTTTCATTTTCAGATGTTTTCCTTATTTCATCTTCAATGGTTGACAGCGACACGAGAAGTTTTGCAAAAGTAACCGGCTCCATTTCATTTATTTCGCTGTTTAACGCCTTGTATATATTAACAAATTTTTTAATTGAAGAAACCTGCTCCTTTTTAAATAATGATTCATAGTTTTCAAACTCTTTGAGAAAAAGTCCGGGATTTATCTTTAATGATGAAGCTGTTTCGAAGAATTTTTCAAGAGTTGAAACTCCTATTCCTCTTGCCGGATAGTTGATTATTCTTCTTAAACTTATTTCATCAAAAGGATTGAGAACGACTCTGATGTATGCGATGATATCCCGTATCTCCTTGTTTTCAAAGAATTTCTGGCCTCCGATTATCGAAAATGGAATGGCATGACGGCTGAAAGCTATTTCAAAGAACTTTGTCTGATGGTTAGCTCTGATTATGACAGCGATATTCTTTAGCTTTTCTCCTCCCGCGGTCCATTTTTTTATTTCTCCTGCGGCAAATTCAGCTTCAGCGGTTTCATCAAGAATATTAACCACTTTTATCCCCTCATCCCCGATCGCTTTTTTTGAAGTGAAACATGTTTTGAGAGCTCTTGATCTGTTATTTACTATCAACCTTCCTGCCGCATTTACGATTTCATCTACAGATCTGTAATTTTCCTCAAGTTTTATAACCCTGCTTTTTTTAAAATCCTTCTCAAAATTCAAAATATTCTCAATATCGGCACCGCGCCAGCTGTAAATGCTCTGATCATCGTCACCAACAACGAAAATATTTCCGTGATGCGATGAAAGAAGTCTTATCAATTCAAACTGGGTTTTGTTGGTGTCCTGATATTCATCTATCATTATGTATTTGTATTTACTTGAATATTTCTGAAGAACATCTTTGTCGTTCTTTAGTAGTTCTGCGGTAATAAGGATGAGATCATCAAAATCCATTGCTCCTGATGTTTTGAGCATTCTTCCATAAGTGCTGATGATTTTTCTGGCTGTCGAATTAACAATACTTGAAATAAGAAAAGAGGTGTCATTCATGAGCGAGGGGTCGTTTTTCATTTTTGAGATGGCGGCAAGGAGCCCCCTTGAGGAGAATCTGTCGCTTGAAATGTTCTCTTCGATCATAACTTTTTTCATAAGCTCGTTTTGCTCATATGGTGAATATATAGTAAAATCAGATGGATATCCGATTTTCCTCGATTCGCTTTTTAATATTCGCAGCCCCAGAGAATGAAATGTGCAAAGGGTCAGACCGGATGTAGTTTCATCTGAGCCCAGAAGTTTTATCACTCTTTCTTTCATCTCTTTTGCCGCCTTGTTTGTGAAAGTAACAGCAAGAATTGATGACGGGTTGACATTCATTTCATTAATAAGGTAAGCAATACGGTGAGTTATGACGCGGGTCTTTCCTGATCCGGCACCTGCAAAAACAAGAACAGGTCCTTCAGTTGCTGTAACAGCTTCAAGTTGTGAACGGCTTAAAGAATCATCCAATGTGCACTCCAAAAAAGAGAGTTTTGCAACTGACAGGAACAATATCTCTTTTTTTAACATTTTTTCAACATTATTGGAAATTATTTGCATTGATATGATCTTTCAACACTAAATCATCAACAGATTGAGTTAAGTTGCTTGAAATATTAGGTAAAACTCGTGCACTGAAAAGTGTGCAAGTAGTGGAAGTATTTGATTCTCAAGATTTTTTCTGTAATAAAGAGCAAAAGTTTTAACATTTATGTTGAAAACCCTGAGTTGAAGAGAAATTATTTTTCCAAGTATAAAAAGCGAGCCTGATTTCAAAAAGTGATACAATTTTTTTGAGGGACCGGGCAAGAGATTTACAAACACTTTTTTAACATATGTATCAAATGTGTTAATTAATATCATCTTTGAACATTAAAAAATGTGTAAATGATTGCAACATGTTGAAATAATGAAATAAAAGCAATGCACAGAAAACTGTGCAAATTGAAAAAAACCATGTAATTCAAGAGGTTCTTCCATTAAAAAAGGGGAGGATTCAACATAAATGTTAAAAAAGGATAAGCTGTCAAAGTGGAAAAGTTTGACTAAATAAAACACCTCTATAAAGTTTTAACGGCTGCCTGATCGTTTTAACACACAAAGCAGGGGTGCGGATGGATAAGAATGTCACAGTTGTAGATTTTGAAACTACCGGGCTGTATCCCGATTCAGGTGACAGGATAACAGAGATCGGTGCGATAAAAATGTCAGGCAATAAGGTGACAGGGGTTTTCACTTCTCTGATTTTTCCGGAAAGACTGATTCCTGAATCTGCAACATTCATTACCGGGATCACAAATGAAATGGTAAGAAATGCTCCGACGATAGGTCAGGCACTTCCTCTTTTTATGGAATTTGTGAAGGACGACATTCTTGTTATGCACAATGCTAAATTTGACGGGTCTTTTTTAAGATATGAAATGAAACATCTTGGAATTGATAGAGAATTTCAGTATTTCTGCACACTTTTAGCTGCAAGAAAAGATTTGAAATCATCCAATTTCAAGTTGTCGACACTAAAAAATGTTCTGGGACTGAAAACTTTCGGTTCGATGCACAGGGCACTTTCGGATACATTTGTTACAGCCCAGCTTTTTTTGAGACTTGAAAAGAATTTCGGGATAGATACCCTTTCAAGCATGGAAAGAGACATAACCGAACTCCTTTCAAAAATGGACAGTGACGACCTTTATGTTTTAAAAAGTTCAAATAATTGAAAAAAAACGGAGCTGTGTTAAAATCAGCCGTTTTATTTATCGGGAGTGAAATATGACAAAGAACAGCAAACAGCTAAAGGATTCGATATTCTTCACGGATATGCTTTCGGAAGAAGCAAGTGCACTGGAGCGGGATTTTTTCAAGGCGCTTGAATATCTTCAGGTTAAGGACCGTACAACGGTGAAAGAGCGTGATATTTATCTGGCGATATCTACGGCAATGAGACACCGTTTGATAAAAGACTGGCTTCGAACTCAGCATCAGTACAGAATTACCAAGGCAAAGAGAGTCTATTATCTTTCAATGGAATTCCTGATGGGGCGTCTCCTTGGAAATATGCTGATGAATATAGACTGTTACGAAGAAGCATCTGCACTTGTCCAGAAACTTGGATATCAACTTGAGGAACTGAGAGATCTTGAACCTGACATGGGGCTTGGAAACGGAGGTCTGGGAAGACTTGCGGCATGTTTCCTTGAATCAATGGCGACACTTGAACTTCCTGCTTACGGGTACGGAATAAGATATGAATACGGCATATTCAAGCAGGGGATAAAGAACGGTTATCAGGTGGAAGTGCCGGACAACTGGCTCAAATACGGCTGTCCATGGGAGATCTGCAGACCTGAGCTTGAATACAGGGTTAAATTCGGAGGCAGGGTTATCACGGTAATTGATGACAAAGGTGTTGAAAAATATAAGTGGGTTGACACAGAAGATGTAATTGCACTTGCCTATGATGTTCCTGTGCCCGGTTATGATACCTTCACTGTAAACAATCTGAGACTCTGGCAGGCAAGAAGTACGAATGAATTCGATTTCCAGTATTTCAACAGCGGTGACTACATGGCCGCAGTCAATGACAAGAATGTGAGCGAGAACATTTCAAAAGTCCTTTATCCCAATGATAACATGCATGAAGGAAAGGTGCTCCGTCTCAAACAGCAGTATTTCTTTGTTTCTGCGACATTGCAGGACATAATCAAGCACTACAAGAAAAATCACGGTGCCGACTTTGATGATTTTCCCGAAAAAGTGTGCATTCAGCTCAATGACACCCATCCGAGTATTGCCATTCCTGAATTGATGAGGATCCTTATCGATGAAGAAGGGATAGACTGGAATGATTCATGGGAACTTACAAAGAGAACTTTTGCATACACTAATCACACAGTTCTTCCCGAAGCGGTTGAAAAATGGGATGTCGAGATCATGGGACCTCTTCTTCCGAGACAGCTTCAGATAATTTACGAAATAAACAGAAGATTCATCAATGAAGCAAGAGATTTCAAAGGATTTGACACAAGGAGAATAAAGGATGTCTCCATTTTTGAAGAAGCGGGGCATAAGTTTGTAAGAATGGCAAACCTTGCAATTGTCGGCAGTCATTCGGTGAACGGTGTAAGTGCTCTTCATACCGAGATCCTTAAAAATGACATGTTCAGGGATTTCAATGAACTTTTCCCGGGCAAGATCAACAATAAGACAAACGGTATAACTCCGAGAAGATGGCTTAAAAAGGCAAATCCGTTCCTTTCAGCTCTGATATCAGATAATATCGGGACAGACTGGGCAAGGAATCTAGATGAACTGAAGAAACTTGAACCTCTTGCAACCGATCATGCATTTCAGGAAATATGGCAGGAGGCGAAATGGCTTGCCAAAAAACAGCTGCAGGACTATGTGAAAAGAGAAATGAACTTTGACCTTAATGTGGAATCGATGTTCGATGTTCAGGTCAAAAGGATGCACGAATACAAAAGACAGCTTCTCAATGTTCTTCATGCAATAACACTTTATAACAGGATCAAGAAGAACCCCAAAGGTGATTTTGTTCCCAGAACGAAGATCTTCGGCGGAAAAGCGGCTCCCGGATATTATGTCTCAAAGCAGATAATCAAGCTTATCAATTCAGTTTCAAATGTTGTAAACAATGATCCTGAAGTGAATAGGTATCTGAATGTATTCTTCTTCCCCAATTATTCCGTATCAATGGCTGAAAAAATCATTCCCGCAAGCGAACTTTCTGAACAGATATCAACGGCCGGTTTTGAAGCAAGCGGAACAGGCAACATGAAGTTCATGCTCAACGGAGCGCTTACGATAGGAACTCTTGACGGGGCGAATGTTGAAATGCTTGAAGAGGCCGGTGCTGACAACATTTTCATTTTCGGTCTTACTGCAGACGGTGTAAAAGAGGCGAAAATGACAGGATACAATCCGAGGGTGGTGTATGAAACCGATCCTGAGCTTAGGGAAGTGCTTGATAAAATAAGAGACAACCACTTCAATCCTGAAGAGCCGGGAGTTTTTGCACACCTTTTCAACGATCTTGTTACCTATGGCGACAACTATATGCTTCTTGCTGATTACAGGTCGTATGTCAACACTCAGGACAAGGTTGAAGCAGTTTACAGGGACAGATTTGAATGGACAAAGAAATCAATACTTAATACTGCAAGAAGCGGAAAGTTCTCTTCAGACAGGACGATTAGTGAATATGCCGATGAGATCTGGCGCATATCACCTGTGAAAGTTAAAATTGATTGAGGTTTGTCATTCCATGAAATCGGGTTCTGCCGTAATATTTGTCATTATGACCTTTCTGCTGAGTGCACAGGAGCTTAAGGTCTGCACATTATATTCAGATAAAGACGGGGACGGATACGGAACTGAGGAGAAAACTGCACAAAATTACTGCGAAGCTAAAGTTCCTGTCGGTTTTGCTGCAAAGAAAGGGGACTGCAACGATCTTAACAGATATATAAATCCCGGAGTTGTAGAAAGATGCAACGGCATTGATGACAACTGTGACGGAATAACAGATCCGGAAAATTCAAGCGAATGCAACAGCTATTACAAAGATATGGACGGAGACGGTTACGGAATTGACGAATCGAAGTGTCTGTGTGTATCTGAAGGGAAGTTCTCAACACTTGAAAGAGGCGACTGTGATGACACAAACAGCAGGGTTTTCCCGGGTGTTAAAGAGATTTGTAACGATCTGGATGATAATTGTAACGGCATGATCGACGAAGGGGAGGGGGGTCAGGGATGCAGACCTTTCTATTACGATTCAGACGGAGACGGTTACGGTGCAGGTGATGAATCAAAATGTCTTTGCAAACCTGATGGTCTTTACAGGGCCGATATGACAGGAGATTGCAATGACAGCAATCCGGCTGTTCATCCCGGTGCTCACGAATATTTTGACCGGATCGATAACAACTGCAACGGAGTGGTTGATGAGAATCCAGGTGTTCCAGGTCCGGCAGATCATCATCATAAACATCACAATAAACATAAGAAAGATTGAGGAGGTCTCTTGTATCCCGGACTCAAAAGCCTGAAACATAAAGCGGGTGCCCCTTTTTTCCTGTCGGTTTCATCGACAGTGCTTAAAAATTCAGAACTTAAAATGCTTAAAGAGATCAATCCTTCCGGAATGATATATTTTAAAAGAAATGTTGAAAACTGTGAGTCGTTGCAGGATCTTATAAAATCAGCAAACAAGGTTGAAAGTATTAAGTACCATGCAGTTGATGAAGAAGGAGGAAGAGTCCGCCGTCTTCCGGCAGGTGACTGGTCGCTCCCTTCGATGCTTGAAATAACTGAGAACGGAAAACATTTTGCGACAGAAAAAATAGATATTCTCGGAAGGAAACTTAATGAGACAGGGATAAACATGAACATGGCTCCCAATGTTGACCTCAGAAGCGGAGAGAACTCTTCGATAGTAGGTGACAGGTCTTTCGGTGAAGATCCTTTGCAGGTTATACAGTTTGCAGAAATTTATATAGAAATGATGAAAAAGAACGGGATCAACCCTGTTTTAAAGCATTTCCCCGGTCACGGAACGACTACAGTTGATTCGCACAAGTCCCTTCCGATGATAAATAAACCGCTGGACGCCCTTTTTGAAGAAGACCTTCTGCCGTATAAAGCGCTTGCAAACAAGGCCGGTTTTGTCATGGTTGCTCATCTTCTCCACCCCGATGTGAGCGAGCTTCCAGCTACTCTTTCAAGGGAATGGAACGAAATACTTAGAAAAAACACAGGATTTAAAGGGATCTCTATGACAGATGATATGGAAATGCATGCTCTTGACAACTATTCCTATCTTGAAAAAATGGAACTCTTTTATGAAAGCGGAATAAATATGCTTCTTGTCTGTTCAGGTAATGAAGAAGCTATATCAGGATTTTTTGAAGCGTCCGTCAGGATGGTCGAAAAAGGGGTGTCAGGAAAGTTTCAGCACTGAAAATGTATTGGGTTTAAGCTTTACTGTAATAAAATTTCTCCCTTCGAACTCTTCAACGACATACATTTTTGCTCTTCCTGCAATGTCCTTGAATTTGCTTCCGACAGGTGAAAGGTTTCTATCAACGGTGACTCTGTTCTCTATTTCTTTTGCACAGTCAGTATTAATTACAACAACAATTTCAACAGTTTCTCTGATCATTGAATACGCAAGAAGCATATTTTCAAGAACATCATAAAGACGCCATCTGCCGTTAAATTCAACTTCACGGTAATACTGACAGCCTGTGTCGGCAAAACCCTCTTTTTTCAGGATCTCTACAAGATCGCTCATCTGCTTGGCCATTTTACCCTCCTTTAATATGTCATGGCGATGATGATTTTAAGGAAATCCTTTTTAAAATCAACCGGAAAAATTTTTTTTTGAACACTACAGTTCATTTTTTGTTGTTTTTCAGCAGTGTCAAACAGCTGTTGCTTAAGATAAGATTCTGATTTCCTTGGATCTTTTCGATTTCAGAGTTTCTTAGGCATTCTGATGTGTCAACGGGGTCTGATATGTTCCATGCTTCAAACATTTTTTTGTTTTTTTCGTTGATTATACCAAAACCGGGGTACGCTGAATTCATATACATATAAATCCTTGCGATGTCCCCGCGGATGTTTTCAGCAGGTTCCGCGATTTTGCCGGACACTTCAAAATCACATCTGCCGTAATCTCTTTTTTCACCTGAAATTATACCGTGATCGAGATCAGATCTGTCGGCATTGATTTCACCTATTGCAGGAACAAGATTATACATGTCTGCCTGCATCAACTGGAATTTTTTATTCATTTTTGAAGCACAGCTGCGTCCTTTGAATTTCTTTCCTTTGCTGTCAATGCAATCAGCGTGTCCGTATTTCCATTCAGAAAGGTTATTTCCGAATGCTGAGGCAGGGACGATGTGTTCCCATTCAACCTTTTTTGACCGTTTCTTGTTTTTTGGTGAAATATATCCACAGATTTCAGGATCGACATTAAGCTTTTCATCATAAAGACATCCGCAGTAAAAAGTCTTTCTTGCGATATTCCCGTTGTAGACAGCTTTGTTTAGAAACTGTTTCGCTTTGGAAAATGACTTTACAGTAGTGTTAGGCAACTGGGCCGAAGTGTCTGAAAACAGGGATAAAGTTATTACTAAAGAAATAAATATTTTAAAAAATAAACGCATCTCTTCCTCACAAAATTATATGTATTTTAATTGATTGGCGAAGGTTAATAAATAGAAATGTCAGCGAATATAAAGTGTTGCAGAATTAAACTTGTGCTTAAGATAATGATCGCATAAGTTAATAACTTGAAAGCGTTTGTTAGAAAATTGAAGACAATCGATATTTAGTCCTGAACAGTCACGCTCTGGGCTGAAAAGTCATCTTTAGGCGGGATTAGAGTTGATGAAAGTTCGTTAAGACCTTCAGTTGTGATCTCAGCCACAGTGATGGATGAGCTTTCATCGTTTGAGCTTCTGAATGAATGGATCAGCACATGGTTTTTAAATGGTTCGCCTGTTAATTTTATCATTGGTTCTGTAAGGTCATGGGTCTCTTTTTTAACAAATGACATTACACCTTCGTCAATTCCAAGTGTTGCTCCTTTGAATAATGAATTCAATATGATAGCTGTTGTGCCTTCATCATTCAATGCAATGTAATAAGGTGCGTCAAGAACTGCGTCTGTGAATGTTGAAATATGTGATATTGTTTCATTTCCGTCATATTGAAAAAGCTTTATTTTGCCAGTGTCATCTGAATACTCGCTTGAATTGGAGATCATAATATATCCGTTGTCGGAAACTCCGATCGATTTTACTGATGGACTTGATCCGTTTACTCCCGTTGCTCCCCAGATATCAAACCATTTTATCACCTGCGGAGTTTCGGTTGTGAGATCTAAAAGTGCGAGATCGTCAGGTCCTGATGAGCCGATGCCGCTTCCTTCTTCGGTTATGAACTCTTTTCCGCCGATAACGATTGCCTTATTTCCACCCGGAAGAACTGTAAAAGCGCTTGGAACATGCATCTGCGGACGATTTTCGCTGATCACGGCTTTCCCGAATCTGTCAACAGTCATTGTGTAAATTCCGCCGTTATAGTTATTGTAATCACCTGTTTCAAGGATATTTCCGCTCACAAGGATCATTTTGTAAGGGTCGGCAGGGTGGGGGACAACTTCATCAAAGATCACCCGTTCAACTTCTTCGCCGTTCACTTTTAAGTTAGGCAGAACGATTTTGCTGTCAGAAATGCAGAGTGTTGAGTCAATTAACGCAAAAAGGGTGACATGCCCGGTTTTCCATGAAGAAACTGCCGCAAGACGCCCGTTTGAATTGAATCCGATCCCTCTGAGATCAGGATCTGTTTCAAAATATTTTTCAGTGTCAACAACAGTCCCGTCATCTTTCAAGATCAGGACATAAACTCTCCATGGAGCATCAGAATCAGAATAATTTCTTGCAGTTGCAAGAATAATCCGCCCTTGAGGAAGATCCGTTATACAATCTTTCCCTGAGGAGTCAAAACCCGAAAGAAATTCACCGGTTTCATAATCGTCATCGTTTGATCCTTCCTCATCAGCCAAATCGTCATCTGTTTCAATGCTGTTGTCGTGTTCAGAAGTGTCAGCTGCCTCGTCATTCAGGGCATCATTTGGTTCAGAATCATCAACATCATTGACAGTTTCGTCATTTGTCTCTTTTTCCGTGCCGCTGCACGAAATGAAAAGGAGTAAAAAAGGAATCATTAGTAAAAACATAATTTTCTTCATGAATTATTCTCCTGTCGCTTTTTCGATCTCTTTTTTCATTCTTTCTTCTTCAGCTTTTGCCTGATCATCAAGAGATTTTTTAAGTCTGTGGAGGTCGCGGATATCAACTTTTTCGTTTTCGATCACCACTTCCCTCGATTCTTTGATGTCTTTATCAATGTTAGGGCCAGACTGGATCGAAACAAGATAATAAATTATCGCCATTGCTCCAAGCAGTGTAAGAATCAGACCGATACTTTTCATTTTGTCCTCCCGGAAATATAAAACCGTATTATTATATGTCATAACTTGCTGTTTTACAAATGATAATATGTTGAGAATACGACTTTTTCCTTGAAATAATTCACGGAATATGATATACGGTACAACAGTTTAATTTTAACAGGAAATTGTTTTTTTCCATGGATCAAAGCGGTTTTGTCTTTTTAATCATTTTTGCATTGCTGCTTGTCGTAACAGTTCTGGTTTTTAACATTTCTTTAAGGAAGCTTGTTAAAAAAAGGACTACTGAACTTGAAAGAGAGCACAGTTTTCTTAATTACGCAATGGAAGCTACTCATACCAACATAAACATAACAGATGCTGATTACAACTTACATTATGTCGATCCCAACTGGCAGAAAGTCTATGGAAATCCAAACGGAAGAAAGTGCTACGAATATTTCATGGGACGGCAATCCCCGTGTCAAAACTGCGGAATGCCGCAGGCAATGGAGAAAAAGGAGACCATTGTCTATGAAGAGGTCATGCCGAATGAAAACGACCGGGTTGTAGAAGTTCACACAATCCCTTTTCAGGAGCCGGACGGCAAGTGGCTGTTTGCGGAGTTCAATGTCGATATAACAAGACGGAAAAAGGCGGAAGATGCATTACAGACTGCTCAGCGGCTTGAATCACTCGGAATTCTTGCCGGCGGGATAGCTCACGATTTCAACAATCTTCTCAGCGGTATTTTCGGGAGTATTGCTATTGCTTCCGAGTTGTCTGATAATGAAGAAGCTAAAGCCTATCTTTCACAGGCATCAGGTTCAATTGACAGAGCAAGAAGTCTGACAACACAGCTTCTTACTTTTGCAAAAGGGGGTGTTCCGGTAAAAAAGACAGGATCTCTGATACCGTTTATTGAAAAAACAGTTAATTTTGCACTCAGCGGGTCAAATGTTTCGTGTAAATTTGAAATTGCAGAAGATCTTGCTTTGTGTGAATTTGACTGTAACCAGATCGGACAAGTGATTGATAATCTGGTTATCAATGCCAAGCAGGCGATGTCGGAAAGCGGAGTCATAGAGGTCTCTGCTGAAAACATTACTGTTCCTGATAATGGAAACACCAAATATCTGCCCGGAAAATATATAAAGATAACGGTAAAAGACAGCGGAACAGGCATTCCCAAAGAAGTTCTGCCTAAAATATTCGATCCGTTCTTTACCACAAAATCAAAAGGTGCAGGACTTGGACTTGCAACATCATATTCGATAGTAAAGAGGCACGGAGGTTTCATCGAGGTGAAATCTGAGATAGGAAAGGGGAGTACATTCACTGTTTTTCTTCCCGCTGCAAACGGGCCGTTACCGTCAGAGAACGAAAATATTGAAAAAGAGCATAAAGGGTCAGGCACGATTCTTGTAATGGATGATCAGGAAATTATAAGGATTACAACAGGAAAAATGTTCGAAACGCTCGGATATTCGGTCGTTTTTAAAGAGGACGGTGCATCGGCTGTCGAATATTTTGAGAAAAACCGAAGCATTAAAGGGATGATCTTTGATCTGACAATTCCCGGCGGAATGGGCGGACTTGAAGCAGTTTCAAAGATCAGAGAGATCGACAAATCTGTTCCTGTTTTTGTTTCAAGCGGCTATGCTGACGACCCCGTCATGGCAGACCCTCAGAAATACGGATTCACTGCAAGCATCACCAAACCTTTCACAAAAGCGGAATTGATGAGAGTTCTGAATGGGTATATGGGAAATGAACCGATTGGAAAATGTGAAATTCCTTGATATTTCTTAGAAAAAAAGGGTTTATGCTCCGATTTACGATCTGTTTCTTATTTTTAATTTTAATATCAGCTATAAGCTGTTCCGAACACAACAATCATTCAGTTGATTTATCTCAAAATGACTGTGACAGTTACGAGTTAACGGATGAGTCGGATGATCAAATTAAAGCCGATGTGTCAAATGAAACAGAAGACAACTCAGAAACGGATTATGATTTGGAAGCAGATGATGATGCCGAAACGAATGAATATACTGAAACAGATGAAAATGCTGAAACAGATGAAGATCTTGAAAGAGATGAGGATTCTGAAACAAATGAATATAAGGATATTGATTTTGAAGCTGATACTGATAATGAAATAAGCGATGACACATATTATGCAGATTTTGCTGAAAACTTAAGTCTATCAGCGGGAAAAGGGATCGAATTTTTATTAGGAAAACAGAAAATTAACGGGGCAATAAGAGATGATAACTATGAAATTTTCGATGTTTGGGAGACAGTAAATGCTCTTCTAGGTTTTTCTTTGTGGAAAACAAAAATATCAAGCGAAGCAATAAACACCGCTTTTGAAAACGGAATTGAATTTTTAAAAACATCAGAGTCTCTCGAGGGACTGGTTTTGCACACTCATAACAATGATGGAGATTTCTGTGTTGAAACTTCATCAGAATATTTAAGACTTTTATTAATAATTCAGGATCAGTTGTCTCCCATAAATAATCTGGATGAACGGATTGATTTTCTAAGAGATATGCAGAACGATGACGGTTCATTTAATGTTCATTCAGAAGAGATTTTACCAGAAAACCAGAATTATCCGTCTGTAACAGGATTCGCACTCAGGATGTTAAAAAAGGCAGGGAAAACAGCAAATTACCACAAAGAAGCATTTGATTTCTTCTGTAATGAACAAAAAGAAGACAACACATGGGGATTCAACTGGCAGTTTTACGGCACTCCGTTTTATGCATTTGACCCGATCTTGTCTGTGTGGGATAGGACTGATGAAGAACATTTGAATTGTATGGAAAAATCAATTTTATATCTCAGAGCATCTTTGAAGGAAAGCGGGGAATATGATGATAATGTTTTAAATGAAGGTTCTTCAATCTCGGCTGAATTGAAAACAGCATTGGCATCTTACGCTATGTGGAACATTTCAGATGATATAGAAAAAGAAGATGTTCTTGTTTCCGTTTCCTGGCTTTTGTCAAGACAGAAAATTGACGGATCGTGGCACGGCGGATTGTTTCCTAATCCTAATATTTCAGTAAGCAAAAATGAAGATATCTACACGACTTCAGTAATTCTGAACCTGTTTTCCGAAGTTCATGACTGGCTTTTAATTAATTCAGTACATGAATCCGAAAAGATATAGCGGAATTTTTCTGCCGTAACCGGTTTCAATTCCGTCCATTGCGATCAGTCCGTCATTAATATGGCTTTTCCGCCATATTTTGCCAAAACAGTCAAGTGCACTTTACGCTTTTGGGTAAATTCAGTCAAGTGCAGTTTGCTCTTTTGGTTGTCAGGCATCTTTTTCAGTTATCTTTGACATAATTATCAATTGTAATAATATCAGGTCAAAACGGTTCTTCAATGATGGAGAGTTCTATGTTTATGGCGATGTTGTCTGTTGTGGCGGGGCTTGCGCTTTTGGTATGGAGTGCAGACAAGTTTGTTGACGGTTCTGCCGCTGTGGCAAGGCATTTCGGAATGCCTGCACTTCTGATAGGCATGGTAATTGTGGGATTTGGCACTTCTGTTCCTGAGATGATAGTTTCTGCTTTTGCATCTTTAGAAGGGTCATCAGGAATTGCGCTCGGTAACGCATATGGTTCTAACATAACAAATATTGCTTTAATACTTGGTGTAACAGCAATAATGAGCCCGATCGCTTTTCACATTTCTGTCATGAAAATTGAGCTCCCGATTCTCACCGCAGTCAGTTTTTTTGCCGCATTTCAGCTTATTGACGGTGAAATTACCAGAATGGATGCTTTTCTTTTGATAGCGGTTTTTACAGTTTATATGATATGGGCTGTCAGAAAAGCTCTCCATCATAAAAAAAGTAAAATGGCAAAAGAGTATGAAAAAGATATTGAACAGATAAAAATGCCGATGAAAACCGCTTTCTTCTGGCTTTTTGCGGGACTTTCCGTTCTGATAATCAGCTCAAGAATGCTTGTCTGGGGGGCTGTTGAAATAGCTCATTTCTTCAAAGTAAGCGACCTTATAATAGGTCTTACCGTTGTTGCTGTCGGCACATCGTTACCTGAACTTGCATCGTCTGTTATGGCGGCAAGAAAAGGCGAGCATGAAATCGCTCTTGGCAACATAATCGGATCTAATCTTTTTAATACACTTATTGTTGTGGGTATTGCAGGTCTGATAAAACCGATGAAAGTAATGCCTGAAGTTCTTAATCGTGATATGGTTGTAATGATCTTTCTGACTGTTTCTCTTTTTGTCATAGGATTCAATTTCAAGAACAGAAAGCAGGGACGGATCAACAGATTTGAAGGGGCGTTACTTCTTTTTGCTTATGTAGGATATACAGCTTATCTCATACACTTTTCATTCATAAAATAAAATAGAACATCCTGAATCATTCTCACTATCATTTTCAGGAATGTTTTCAGTGTCTTCATGTTCTTCTTCATCAGTAATTTCTTCGTCAGAGGTCTCATCGATTGCTGTATCGTAAAGGGTCAGAGTCGGATCTCCGTAATAATTCAGCATATATTTGTGATCAAGCACTCTGCCTGCCGGATTTTTTCCGAATTCATACTTGTAATCATAGAATATCTTTCCTGCATATCCGCCGTTTATCAGCCCTTCAAAGAAAACAACACCAGCCGTATCTTCGCTCACTGTCGACAAGTCCATTTCTGAAGAAAAATCCGTCCATTTTGTTGAAGAAGGATCGGTGACACTTGTTGAACTTATTATTCCGACTGCCGCACCGTCTGCAAGGAAGCGGTGTGTGATCGACCCGGGAGAATTTACATTTCCCACAAGACAGCTGATCGCAACAACGAATCCCGGTTGGCCGCTGTATATTTTTTTTGCATCAGAGGGATCGACCATTTGATAACTTTCAACTTCATCGTTTTCACCGAGATTGTTGTTGTTTCTGTCTTCAAGCCAGACAGTTCTTGCAACAGTTGTCGGAAAGCCGTGACCGCCCCAGAAGATCATTCCATAAC
This sequence comes from uncultured Spirochaetales bacterium, assembly GCA_964630905.1. GTDB lineage: Bacteria > UBP6 > UBA1177 > UBA1177 > UBA1177 > JAGOEX01. The sequence continues at coordinate 35,534 of CAZVWR010000022.1, forward strand.
CTTTTTTCCATTCATCAACAATATTTTCGCGGTTCAGAGGTCTATCAAATTCATAGCGGCTCGGATAGAATCCTTCAGCTTCATAAAGTCTTGTATAGCTTATTTCACTGTAATTTTTAAGGACATTGTGAATGAACCACTCAGTCGTTTCGGAAAGTTCCTTGTTTTCGTGCATTGTCTGGAACACTTTATATCCGTCAAACCAGACAAAAGACATCGGGAACAGCATTTTCTTTCTATAGGCAGTTTCGGCTTCTTTCATATTCATATAACCGATAATGTGACCCAAAGTCTGATCCAGTTCTTCGATTTCTCCAAAATAAACAGGGATCCTGCCGGTATAAATTTCAGCGTTAAAATCAACTCCGCCAGTTTCCAGATCAAACGGAGCTTCACCCACGATACCGTCACCATTAAGATCGAATTCTCCGCTCAGGTCGGAATAATAATAATCTGTAGGTATTTTTGTGCATGGATAGCCGGTGTCGGCACACGGATCAGCAACATCAGGGCCGCCCGGCATCGTAACAACCATAGGGATATCACCCATCTTGGGATTGGGATCACCGATAAGCAGAAGAAATGAATAGCCTGAGCTGTTTTCCTTCAACCATGACCGTATCAGTTGTGCTTTTTCATATCCTTTCAGATCTTCACCACCGAAATCTTTTTCAGTCGCAATTTTTACGGTAAAGCCTCTTTTTTCTTTTTCTTTAATGAATTCATCGAGTTTTTCTGAATTCAAACTGATGTTTTCGGTTGTTGCTATTATCAGGCCCTTGGGTATTTCTTCAGCACAAGCTTCCTTTAAAAACAGCAGAAGAGCGAGAAAAGGAATCATTATTTTCAGAAAAGTACTATCCATGACAGCCTCCATCACATATCGGTTTTGTCAAATTCTTCACAATTCTGCGCCGGTGTGTAGCTTGTTGAATTGTAGCTTGCACAATAACAGAGCTCGGAAACATCCTCGACATTGTTAGATTCCAGAAGATAATCCTCATCGTCATCAAGAGCCGTATTTACAGCTCCCTGAAATATTTCGCCCTGTGCAAATTCGACATTGTTCTTAAAACACAGGAACATCTTTGAAGCAGGCGTCTTGGCAGGAGCTGCAATTACGCAGACTTTCTGAAGAGTTTTACCGGTTATCTGCTTTTCTTCAACATTATAGACGACCGTTGCTGCGCTTTCATGAGAAAGAACATCTTCAATGTAAAGGCTTTCTTTGCCATCTGCCAAGGCTTCTGTCAGGAGCGATTTCGGTACAATAGCCTGAAAATATTTATAACCGTAATGGGTCTGTCCGGTAATCAGCTGAATGTCACCAGCTGAATCTATAGTTATCACATCCTGTACAGAATCATTTGCCGCCTGTATCTGAAAAAGACTGTCTAGCGCAACAGAGTTTTCACCCAGTTTCAATTCGGACTGACCGATTGTGGATGTGTCGCTCTGTGCAGGACTTATTTTTCCCTTAACTTTCATTATTCCGTACTTTTCTGAAAACGGAGTCATGAAACCTTCCGGCATTTCACAGTCGAACTGTGTGACATCTTTGACCATTTCCGCTTCATACTCCTCTTTTGTTAATGGTTCCCCGTCAATAGAAAAAGAGCAGAATTTTCCTTCATATTCAGTCAGATTCTTTGTAACTTCGGGGTCAAGATCTGTTGTCACTTCAACATTTCCCCATGCAAGCATTGTCTCTTCTGCGGCAAAATCCTTGTTTGAGCTGTGATTTATAAAGAACATGGATTTGTTTTCTGCCGGTGACATTCCGATAAGGCATCTTCTGTATACTCTCGAACCGTCAGCTCTGGCCTTTACATAATATTTGTTGACATTAACTCCTGCCTCAGCATCTGCAGAACTGAACTCTCTTATGTTATTCTTTTTTAATTCCTTCAACTTATCGACATTGAACGAATTAATAAAAAGATAATATGTCTGCAATCCGCTTTCCTGTGCGATCCCGCCTGCTGAAATGACTGCCACGACTGTTTTTCCACGCTGATTTTCAGGTGCAGTTTCCGGATATGTATAGGTATATGATGTCGGAATGTCATTCAATGTCAGGTCAAGGTCTCCCATTTTCAAGGTAAGCTCCATCGAACCTTTCTGTTCATCTTCAGTGTTTATGTCCTTATATTCGTTAATATATCCCTTGAAAGTATACTGCACATTTAAAGGATCACTGAAAAAACTGTCATCAGGTTTTGAAGGCGGTTCTGATTCTTCATCATCTGCTTCTTCATCCGGCTCATTCTCAGTTTCAGAAATTTCCTCATCATTTTGGGACTCATTGTCATTTTTCTGTGCGGTTTCACCTCCGCAGCTTAAAAAGAAAATAAAAACGGTAATCATCAAACTAATGGACTTTTTCATAACGACCTCCATAAATTAAAAAACAAACCGAGCAATCGGTCAGTAATATGCAACGGCTGTGCCATACTTTTTTTATCCAGCAAAATCAAGTACATAAGCAATAGACTTTACATATGTTTCTTTTTGTAGATAATCTTTATCGGATTCTTTGAAAGGTAATATATGAAAAAAAGGGACTTCAAAGCCGGTGACAGAAGGATTATAAAAGGAATAGAAATGAAGGAGAAAATTCTTCATTCAGTTCTTGAGATCGTCGGCATGAAAGGAATTCAGAATCTTTCGGCAAGTACAATTTCAGAAAAAGTCGGAATATCAAAAGCGAATCTTTTCCATCATTTTAAAAATATGAAGGAGATAAGAGTTGAGGCAAGTCTCTATTTTCTCAAGATAATCAGACCGCAGGCAATTGAGGAAAAAGAATATTCAGATCCCCGTATATATCTTATCGAACTGATGGATGGGATATCGGATTTTCTTGAGAAGAATTCAGTGCTTGTAAGAGGATACGGCACAATTTACAGTAACGAGTCATTGTTAGACGAAGAGTTTATGAGACTTATAGACAGAACTGTTCAGAACAATAAAGGTATGGTGAAAAAAAAGCTCAGAGAGATAATGAAACTTGATGAAAATAATAAAGCTACAGAAGAAATCCTTTTCAGCCTTGATATCGCAAGAGAGGGTTATATTGCCTATCTTGCCGACAGTTTCATGAAAGAGAAAGTACTTGCATCGTGGACTGTCCTGATTGATCTAATGCTTGAAAAGATTAGAGAAATTTACTAAACTGACATGTCAGTCTATTTTTTTTGACAAATACTTTTTCTGCCGTTATACTTCGCCTGTAAATTTATCTTTGGGAGGGGTGAATGAACGGTTTTATTCAGACAGGTGTAAGAAATGTTGAAGGTTTTACAAAATGGTTTGACATGCCGAAAAGGAGGACAAGATTCATGGTTGAAAAAAGCTGGAAAAAAGATTTAAAAGCCGCGATCGAGAACGGACTGCTTGATATTGACATGATCTATGTGTTTGATGCTCTTTTGCACAGTGAATTTTCCTTTGACACTGCAGTTCACGACAAACCGTATCCACTTTTTTTCCATTCAGCGGTAAGGGGGAATACGAAAGTTGTGAGATTCCTTGTTGAAAACGGACATGTTGATGTCAATCAGAAAGATCAGCGTGGCTGGACTGCAATGGATTATGCCCAAAAGTGCCGCCGTTATGATGTAATTCACTATCTCATTGAAGCCGGATCAATTCATTAAGTTTATTTCAAATAACAAATTAAGGCTCTAAATATTGACTTATTCAAGTATGTTCTTAAATTAAAACATGTAAAATAGATTGGTATTGACAAGAAAGGAGTGTTGAAATGACTAAACCGATTGAAATTAAAAATGTTACAAAAACATTCCGCCATCCCATGAAAGTGTGGGACATGATCGAGGCGGTGAAAGATTTCTCCTTTTCTGTGGAAGCCGGTGAAATTGTAGGGTTTGTAGGACACAATGGAGCGGGCAAAACAACAACTATCAAAATGCTGATGGGGTTCATTACCCCGACTTCAGGAGAGATTTCTATCTTCGGGCATAAGCCGGGAAACAGAGAGGTGCGGTACAAGATCGGCTTTCTTCCCGAAAGGCCTTATTTTTATTCAGAACTTACAGCGATGGATGTCTTAAAGTATTTTGGAAAACTGTCAGGGATGAAAGGTTCCAATCTGATCGACAGGGCGGAAAAAGTTCTAAGAAAAGTAGGTATTTATAATGACCGGAACAGAAAATTGTCCGGTTATTCAAAGGGAATGCTTCAGCGGATCGGTCTGGCACAGGCACTTATTCATGACCCGGAACTTGTAATAATGGATGAGCCGATGAGCGGACTTGACCCGATAGGAAGAAGGGAAGTGAAAGAGATAATAAGAACATTGAGAAAAGACGGGAAAACAGTAATATTTTCAAGTCATATTCTTAGTGATATCGAGAACTTGTCAGACAGAGTGCTCATTATTGAGAACGGAGTTAAAAAGAGTTTCGGAACAGTCAGAGAGATAATCCAGCCTGAAAACATAAAATATTCAATTGAATTCGGATGTGCAGACGCAATGAAAGATTCGGCATTCTCACTTTTCAAGGGAATAAAGGTGATCTCTGACAGATTTGTAATAGACTGTGAAAACATTAGTGATTTCAATTCAAAACTTTCCGCAATAGTTCACAAAGGCTACACCGTTCATGATGCAAAAGGGGTTTATCCGTCACTCGAAGAGATCGTTTTCAAAGGTTCTGCGGAGGTGGGTCATGAATAGAATATTTAATGTTTCATACTATACTTTTCTTGAGATGGTGAGAAACAAGGTTCTTTACATTCTTCTCTTTTTTGCGCTTTTCATTTTTGTTCTCGGTATTGCCATTACTCAGATGACAATAGGCGACGAGCTCAATATTATCAGTGACATAGGGCTTGGAACAATTGAAATTTTCTCAACGGTTCTTTCAATATTTTTAGGTATTTCTCTGGTTCAGAAAGAGCTTTCTCTCAAAACTCTTCACCCGTTACTTTCCAGACCTATTTCAAGAGCCGAATATATTCTCGGGAAATTTTTCGGGATGATCCTCATGATCGTTGTTGAAATCGCGGTAATGTGCCTGATTTTTGCCGCACTGCTTTTTGTTTACGGCGGAATTGACAGATTTGTCGGTTATATGCCGGCAGTTTATACAATATTCCTCCAGACTTCAACTATAATTGCTGTTGCCGTTCTCTGTTCAACTTTGACCGAACCTGCGGTTGCGGCAATGCTCACCATTTCTTTTTATCTTACCGGTGCAACATCATATAATCTGGTTTATGCGATTACAAGCAGGACTTCTGAAACGATGGCAAAGGTCATAACAACCCTCCGCTATATTCTTCCCGATTTCAGACATTTCAATATCAAAGACAACCTTGTTTATGGCAGAGGACTTGAAGATCTGAGCATCGGGTTTGCTTCGTTTTATGCCCTTTTCATTGTTTTGATAGTACTGTCGTTAGCGATAATACTTTTTAATTCTAAAGAGATCAATTGATGCGCAAGCTTTTTGTTTTACTTGTTTTTACTTTTGCTGCCGCATGTTCAGAAAATTCCACAAGCCGCCCTTTTCCCGATGAGTCCGCCAACAGCGATCCTGATGTTGTTGAAGAGACTGACGACCAGACCATAATAGAGCAGGATGATGAGATTGAGGTTGATGATGAAACTGAACTGCCTGATATTATTGATGAAGAGATAGTTGATGAAGAACCTGATGAAGGGCCAAAAGAATGGGTTCCGGTCGAGCCGCAAAGAAAAGAGCAGGGGATTTACACAATTGTCTGGCTTAAAGGAACGCCTTTTGACATGGGTTTCCAGCATGGAACTCTTTTGAAGAACGAGCTCCAGAACGGTTTGGCAAATTCTGAATATATCAAGGAACTTAAATGGCAGATAAGTCTTGCATCACTTGCTAAAATTGATGATATTGCACAGAATAACAGCTATTCTGATATAGTTCAGGAGTGTGAAGGGATGGTTGCGGCGGCTGGGGACATTGGATGGACGATGGAGCTTTGTCTCATTGCCAATTTCGGCGATGTTATCGTTGAGTGGCTTGACAGCGTTGTTCCGATGACTCTGAAGATGAAAAGACCGGGATGTTCACAGTTTATTGTGAGTGGTGAAGCTACTTCTGACGGTCGGACTTATCACGGAAGACTTCTTGACTGGGATGAAGTTGATTTTCTTTTGTGGTATCCGGTTATTTTTATCAGACAGCCAATTGACGGAATTCCACATGTCTATGTCGGTTTTCCGGGAAATCTGAGTCCTTATTCAGGGATGAATATTGCAGGAATTTCAGGAGCTTCCAATGAGTCTGACCCTTTTAACATGGATCAGCAGAGTCTTACGGGAAGAAGTCATGTCCAGATGCTTGGACAGATTTTAAAAAGATCATCAACGCTTGATGAAGCCAACCAGTTCATTTTAAAAGAAAAACATATGAGTGTTGAGCAGTTCGGCATTGCCGATGCAAATGCCGGGATGGGTGCCAACTTTGAAATGACCGCATCAACCGTTGCAAAACGGGCAATGAACAGAGGAGCCGTATGGTTTTCAAACCATTTTGTTGACCCTTCAACTAAGGATCTCGATGCAGAACCGGCAGGAAGTTCATCGCTCAAACGGTTTAAACGGCTTGAACAGCTTATATCAAAAGAGGGCGAATATTCCATTCACGGAATGCTCAACCCAGCCGCAATGGTAAATGTTTTAAGGGACAGAGTTGACCCGGACACAATGATCGAAAGTCCTCTTGGAACTCTTGATGATGACAGCTCTCTTGCCACAAACGGAGCAATTTACGCAATAATTTTTGATCCCGGCAATCTTTTTTTCTGGGTCGCCGCAGGAAAAATACCTGTACCTGAAGAAACTTTCACCGGTTTTTCATTAGGCGAACTCCTCAATCTTCCCGGTGCAAAACCAGTTGAACCAAAAGTACTCGGGCAATAATTAACCTTTGCTTTTGGCCGGGGAATTTAATTTACAGCTTAAAAACTTGCAAATTGACTGAATTTGTAGAAATTTTGTCATTGAATTGACCAAATTAATCAAGATTGGGGCAATATTTTTGTTTATACCGCAAAACTTTCTTGAATTTGTGCTGTGATGAGATAGGAGAAGAAATAAATGACTGAGATTAAAGTGTTTTCAATTAAAACCGCCACAATGGAAGAATGGCGTGATTATCATAAGATTAAACAGCAATATTTCATGGAACTGTTTCCTGATGATGATCCGGTGGAGCTGGATACTTTTATGGTTTCTGAAAAAGGCTGGCTGAGCAGTGACTACTGTTTCAATTTGACTGTTCTTGCCTATAAATTCGGCAAGATAGCAGGATTGGGTGCTTTAACAAAATTTAGTGGTGATTCTCAGGTTACTGCCAACATAATTGTGCTTCCTGAATATAGAAAAAAAGGTGTGGGAAGTGAATTGTTGAAGAAATTATGCGAAGAAGCTGTTTCTTTAGAGTTCAAAACATTCTTCTTTTCCACTGTTGACATAATCCCGTCAGGTGAGAACTTTTTAATGAAAAACGGAGCAAAAAAAGGAATAATACAGAAAGGAAATCAAGTGCTTATAAAAGATCTTGATGAGAATTTGATGCGTAAGTGGGTGGATGATGGAAACAGCCCGGAATATGAATCCGGAGTCTGGATTAATGAAATTCCTGAAGAACACCTTGAGAAATATTCTGCGGCTTATAACAGCATAAACGATGCTCCGCACGGTGATCTGGATAATGTAATAACTGAAATGACACCGGATTCGATGAGGAAGCTGGTAAAAGGAATTGTCGATGGAAAAGATGAAATTATTATTGCATGGGTTAGAGATAAAAATAGCGGTGAGTTCGCTGCAATATCAGATGTCATTATCTACATTACAAAGAAATATGCTGCTTTCCAGAACAACACTTTGACTGTGCCGAAGTATCGCAAAAACGGCTTTGGCAAGCTCGTTAAAGCACTCAACGCTCTTTATCTGATTGATTGCAGACCGAATGTCAGATTCATCAGAACATCAAACGCCAATGTGAATGAAGCAATGCTTGCCATAAACGAAAAAATGGGATTCAAACAGTACCAGACACATACATTCTGGGAACTGGAAGTTGAGGAAAAAGTGAAGTAGTTGAAAAGGAGAAATAAATGCCGGACATCAAAATCATTGATCTGACTCCGGAAAATATCGCGGATTATGGTGTCTGCGGATATAAGGATGTGAAAAAGCATCTGGAATTGCGCAATAAAATTAAATGGTTCAGCGAATACTATCCAAAAGGGTTGAGGATTAAGATCGTTTTTTCGCACACAGGCGGATATCAGGGGATGATCGAGTATGTTCCGGGAGAATATGCACACCGTCCGGTTGATGCGAAAGGATATTTATTCATTCACTGCGTTTTTGTCGGATTTAAAATGGAATTTAAGGGAAAAGGTTACGCTTCTTTGCTGATTGATGAATGTATTAAAGAGGCGAAAGAGAAAAGAATGTCCGGTGTCGCTGTCGTTACCAGAAAAGGTTCTTTCATGGCTGACAGTCCGATATTTCTGAAAAAAGGTTTTCAGATCGCTGACATTGCAAAACCCGATTTTGAACTGCTTGTGAAAAAGTTTGATGAATCATCCATTGATCCAAAGTTCAAACTTGGAGATCCATCAGTTTTCGGTGAAGGACTTACAATACTCAGGTCATATCAGTGTCCCTACACAGAAAAGAATGTCAGAAGCATTCTGGAAACCGCAAAAAAGAAATTTCATCTAAAAACAACGCTGATAGATGTGAATGACCCTGTCACTGCTCAGAATTCGCCATCACCTTTCGGCACTTTCTGCATGGTCTACAACGGCAGGATAATAAGCCATCATCCAGTCAGCAACACAAGATTTGAGAATATTATGAGCAAGTACTTTCATGAAGGTTTTAAAGAATGAATAACAGCTATAAAACTTGGTATGAAGGTCATGATCAGGCATATAAAAAACGCAAAGCTTCCGGATACACCGGCTGGGATAATTCTGATGGAACAGTCAGTAATATTTCTAATTTTCTCGATGCTTTTGCCAATCCGCATGTTCCTAAATCCGGCTTGGTGCTGGAGCTTGGCTGCGGTGCCGGAGACATAAGCATTGCTCTTGCCCGGCTCGGCTACTCTCTGACTGGCATTGATATATCGGAAACTGCGATATCCTGGGCAAAAGATAAGGCTGAAACATCAGGTTTACAAATTGATTTTAAAACTTGCAATGTGCTTGATATTTCACTTTTTGCTGACAACTACTTTGATATTGTTCTGGATAGCCATTGTTTTCACTGCATTATCGGTGATGATAGACAGAAATTTTTAAAAGAGGCACGGCGGGTACTTAAAAAAGACGGTCTATTTATCAGTGGAACAATGTGCGGTGATTTCGATGCCGTTAATGATGCTGAAAACAGGCTGATTATTGTTCAAGGTATTGCCACCCGCTATATTGGCAAACCCGAAGCAATAATTGGTGAAATAATGACTGCCGGATTCTCAGTTTATGATTCAAAGATTCTTGAGAAGAAAAATAATAACGATTGCGACGAACTATTTGTCTGGGCGGTAAAATTTGAATGAATTTCAGGATAATTGTAGAAGAAAACGGAGAATTCCTGATGATGAGAGGATTGAAAAATGCCGGAAATGAAAAAACTGATCGCTTGGGATTTTGATAAGACTTTAGCTGAAAGAAAAAATGGAATGTGGGCTCAGACTTTGTCTGAAATTGCTTTCGATAAAGCTGGTGTGAAAATTTCTCAGGAGAAGTTCATACCTTTTCTTCAGGAAGGTTTTTTCTGGCACAACTGGGAGAAACCGCATACACATATCAGAACGGCAGATGATTGGTGGGAAAAAATGCATCCGGTTTTTGAAAATGGGTTGAAAAAGAATGGAGTTGAAAGTGTTTTAGCAGAATTTGTCAGAGAATATTATACCAATCCTGTCAAATGGAATCTGATTGATTCAGCAGAAGAGGTTCTTAAACATTTTGAGGGAAGCAACTTTTATCAGGTTGTTCTGTCAAATCATGTCCCGGAGCTGGAGAAATTGATTATCAGTCTTGGAATCAGGCGTTTTTTTGAGAAAATCTACAATTCAGCTTTTACGGGTTATGAAAAACCGCATCATCAGTCGTTTGCAATGATAAAGAACGATTTTCCTGAAGTGGAAGAATTCTGGATGGTTGGAGACAGTGTGACAGTGGATATGAAAG
>CAZVWR010000023.1:0-44002 GCA_964630905.1 uncultured Spirochaetales bacterium
ATTTCCCTTTTTGCTTAAATCTTCCAATGTTTTGAGGCTTTCGAGATAGTTTTTTTCGACTTCGCTCAATGTTTTCTGCTGATATTTTTTATATTCTGAGACAGCTTTTTCTGTTGCTGTTTCATGACTTACCGATCCTGCTCCCTGTAACAATTTCTCACCGCTCATTGTCAGAATTTTATCCAGATGTTCCGCCCAGTCTTTCATTGTCATTGCCTGTTCCCGCTCAGCTTGCCGTTCAGCAAAATCCAGATACCCTGATACAATCTGCCCAAGCGAACGGAGTTCTTTTTCGTCTAAGTAATTTTTTGCAACAACAACATCTTTAAGATAGGGGCGACTGCCCGGAAATGACATCAGCCCCATAAATTCTTTTTCGGCATCGGCACGATCATATATTACTTCGGCGGCTGTTTTTCCGTGTACTGCATAATGTATTTTGTTTTGCACTTTTTTAAAGAATTCTATTGAAACATCCGCTTTTGGATCGTAATCAATGCTGGTCGAATATATATCAAGAACCTGACGATAAAACACCTTCTCGGATGCACGTATGTCTCTTATCCGTTGCAGTAATTCTTTCCAATATCCGCCGCCGCCCAAGTTTTTAAGCCGTTCATCGTCCATGGCAAACCCTTTGCGAATGTACTCATTAAGGCGTTTAGTTGCCCAAATACGGAATTGAGTTCCCCTTTGAGACTTCACCCTATAACCCACTGAAATAATGACATCAAGATTATAGTATTTTACTGAAATTTCTTGTGTTTTTCCTTCAATGGCACCGTGTTGAGTGGTTAGTCGGAAATTCCGACATGCCACTTCTTCGGTTAACTCGCCTTCTTTAAAAACATTTTGTATATGCTCGGTAATTGTGTTGCGTGCCTTGCCAAATAACATGGCCATTTGTTCCTGCGAAAGCCAGACAGTATCTTCTTCAAAACGGACATCTATCAATATTTTTTCATCTTCTGTTTTGAAGAAAATAAACGCTGAAGAATTATTATTTTTATTCTTTAATCCTTTTCCCATAAATGCCCTCCTTGCACTCTTAACGCAGATATAGTTTCCCTTATTTCATCATAATCTCAAGTTTTTGTGTCAGAATTATTGACGAAATATTCCCGCATCAAGAAACAAAAAAGATGCCGGATAATTAAATCTTGACATTTTTCCGATTCTTTATAATCGTTTAAGCGGTTATGTTGTTTCGGAGGATCGAAAACGGTGCAGATAAATACAATCAGACAACCTTATGTCAGTGGATTTGTGAATTCGGGAAACATATTGATACCGAAAATATTCACTACTATTTCCTTAAAAGACAGATTGTCAGGAATCATGGTGCGGCTTGGATATAGAAGAATGCATTACACTGTTAGGCAGGGACTTTATGCTGTGGGAAATCCTGATAAAAACTCGCCGGTTATCGTGACAGCGAACTATAAGCTCACTTTTGATGTTGTAAGAAATACAATATCAGGAATGAACCTGTGGATGCTTGTCCTCAACACTCACGGCGTGAATGTGTGGTGTGCGGCAGGCAAAGGGACATTCGGGACAGGCGAGATCGCAAGAATGGTGAAAATGACAAAGCTTTCAACTGTGGTGTCACATAGAAACCTTATTGTGCCTCAGCTTGGAGCACCGGGAGTTTCTGCTCACCGTGTGAAAAAGCTCACAGATTTTTCAGTTACTTACGGACCTGTGAAAATATCAGACCTGAAAAAATTCATTGATAACGGCAATGTTGCAGACAAATCCATGAGAACTGTTGAGTTTCCACTTATTGAAAGGATGAAAGTTGCTCCGCTTGAGCTTGTGCTCGGGTGGAAAATACTTATCGGAGTGCTCATTCTTTCTTTGCTTAACATTTCGAGCTTCATACCTCTTATCGGGAGTGTAATTGCCGGAATATTTCTCTTCCCTGCCCTTCTGCCCTATCTTCCTTTCAGATCATTTACACTGAAAGGTGCAATTCTTGGACTCGTATGGGCTTGTTTCTGCTCACTTTTTATTGCTACTGACATATTCACAGTCCTTGAGTTCCTACTCATAATCCCACCTGTCGTGGCATACATGGCTTTCAATTTTACCGGCTCAACGACTTTCACTTCTCCATCCGGCGTCAGATACGAAATAAAAAAGTACACATGGCCTTTTGCTCTGTGGATGTCGGCAGGAATAATTATGTATTTTGTTAATATTTTCCGAGGTCTGTTATGAAATATATTGATAATGTAGTTTCGCTTTGTTTTGACGAGTCAAAATGTACCGGCTGCGGAATGTGCGCTGAAGTGTGTCCGCACAATGTGTTCAAGGTTGACAGAATCGCTGAAATAATTAATAAAAACAACTGTATAGAATGTGGAGCATGTGCAAAAAACTGCCCTTTTCAGGCAATAAAAGTCTGTTCGGGTGTAGGGTGCGGATATGCGATGATAAAATCAAAGATCACAGGTAAAGAAGAATCGTGCTGTTGCTGATAAGGAGAAAAAAATGAAAGATCTTGCTCAGTTTTTTAAGGCGCTTTCGGATGAAACGAGATTGCAGATCGTTGCACTCTTACTGATGAAAGAGGAACTTTGTGTGTGCGACATTGAAAATACGCTCAATATGACTCAGTCAAAGGCATCGCGACACTTGAGATATTTAATGAATTCAGGCATTTTGACCGATACTCGTAAAAACATCTGGGTTTATTATTCTATCAGCAAGAGTCTGAGTTCAAATGAGCTTGCCGTCCTTGACGCATTAAAAAAATGCCTGGGAAGCGATGTCAGAATAGAGTTGAAGAAAAAGCTTGACGGGTGGATGAAAAGCAAAGAAAAATCAAATGTTTGTAAATTATAACGGAGAAAACTATGGAAAAAAATGTTGGCGGAATCAGTTTTTTTGAAAAATATCTCTCGTTGTGGGTGGCTCTCTGCATGGTTGCCGGAGTAATGATCGGAAAGTTCGCTCCTGCAATACCGCAATTCCTTGGAAAGTTTGAATATGCTAAAGTCTCAATTCCAATCGCTATTCTGATCTGGCTCATGATCTATCCGATGATGATGAAAGTTGATTTTGCAAGTGTTAAAGATGTGGGCAAAAATCCGAAAGGGCTTTTTGTGACATGGATTACCAACTGGCTGATAAAGCCGTTCACGATGTATGCAATAGCGTGGTTTTTCTTTTTTATCGTGTTTAAATCGCTCATCCCGACTGACCTTGCAAGAGATTATCTCGCCGGCGCGATACTTCTCGGGGCGGCTCCCTGCACTGCGATGGTATTCGTCTGGAGTCATCTAACAAAAGGGAACCCGGCATATACCGTCGTTCAGGTCGCAACAAACGATCTGATTATCCTTGTCGCTTTCACTCCGATCGTTGCACTCCTTCTTGGAATCAGCGGAATAACAATTCCCTGGAACACCCTTTTTCTATCTGTCGTCCTCTTTGTCGTGATCCCGCTTGCAGGTGGAATTCTGACAAGAAAAACAGTTATAAAAAACAAAGGTCTTGAATATTTCAACACAAAATTCATCACTAAATTCAACAACATAACAATCGGAGGGCTACTGCTCACCCTTGTCATAATATTTTCTTTTCAAGGTCATGTCATCCTTGAAAATCCGCTTCATATACTGCTTATTGCAATTCCGCTCACAATTCAGACATTCTTCATCTTTTTTGTTGCATATCTCAGTTCTAAAAAGCTTTGTCTGCGTCACAGTATCGCTGCTCCTGCCGGCATGATAGGAGCATCAAATTTCTTTGAACTTTCCGTTGCTGTCGCTATTGCACTTTTCGGCCCAACTTCACCCGTTGCACTCGCTACAATTGTCGGAGTTCTTGTTGAAGTTCCTGTAATGCTTACACTCGTAAAAATTGCAAATAAAACAAAACACTGGTTCCCCAAGGAGGAGAAACAATGAAAAGAAATGTAATATTCATCTGCATCCACAACTCGGCAAGAAGCCAGATGGCAGAAGCATATCTGAAACATTTCGCATCAGACAGATTCAATGTGTGGAGTGCCGGACTTGAACCGGGAAAGCTTAATCCAGTTGCAGTAAAAGCGATGGCGCTTGACGGCATTGACATATCAGGACACACCACAAAATCAGTTGATGAATTCATAGACGGACACATAAAATTCGATTTTGTTGTCACCGTATGCGATGAAACCGCAGCAGAAGCATGCCCATTCTTCCCCGGACAAGGCGAGCGACACCACTGGGGATTTCAAGACCCATCATCCCTTTCAGGAACCGAAGAAGAAAAACTTTCCCGCACCATTCAGATCAGAGATCAGATAAAGGGGAAGGTTAAGAGTTTTATTTCTTAAAAACAAATTACAATTGACATTCTCCAGCTTTACTGTAAAATTTTCCTGATGTTGGGGTATAATAATTCTTTTCAGGAGACTTTCAATGAAACAAAAATATTTGATTTTAGTGTTTGTGTGTGTTTTTTTTATTGCCTGTGACAACGGCAGCAAAAATGACAGGAATGATACGGAAGAAAATCAGAAACAAGATGATGACACTATTATCCTTCCGTTTAACGATGAAGAGGAACCATATTCAGACAACGCAAACACCTCTGATGATTCACTTAATGACAATTCTTCTGACGACAATTTTTCTGATGACATTAATGATAACTCCGATGTTTACTTCGACGAAGATGTTGTTGATCTTTGTCCCGGGAACTCGTTGAAAACTGAACCCGGAGTCTGCGGATGCGATATTGACGATATTGATTCTGATAGTGACGGAGTAATGGATTGTGTTGACAATTGCCCCGATGTTCCTAACAAAGATCAGACGGATACAGATAAGGATAAACGGGGCGATGTGTGTGATAACTGCCCTTACCACGCTAACATTAAACAAACCGACACTGACGGAAACGGCATAGGCGATGTTTGTGAAAATGATACTTTAGCCCTTGATACTGACAGTGACGGGATTCTTGATTATGCTGACAATTGCATAGGAACTCCTAATCCGAATCAATCCGACATAGATGGTGACGGAATAGGTGATGCCTGCGACAACTGTCCCGCTGCAGCAAACATAGAACAGACAGATAGTGACGGTGACGGAATCGGAGATGAATGTGAAGGGCTTCCATTCGATTCAGATATTGATAAAGACGGAATCGAAAATGCTCTTGATAACTGTATAAATGTTGCCAATCCAAATCAGGCAGATGCAGATGGTGACGGAATAGGAGATGCCTGCGATAACTGCCCCGGCACAAAAAATCAGAATCAGGTAGATAACAATAGTAACGGTATTGGAGATGCCTGTGAAGCAATAACTCTCCCACCGGAAGAGGTTTGTGAAGCTAAAGACATCGCCGGTTCAAGAATTAAACCCAACATATATTATCTTCTCGACAATTCCGGATCAATGGACTGGTGTATAAACGGAAACACATCTAACTGCAGCGGAAAAAGCACATCAAGATGGAATATTCTTTTAAGCGCTCTGAATTCTCAGGCAACTTCTCTTTCAACTCAATTTAATGTGGGTGCGGCATATTTCCCTGATAATAGTGCAAATGCAAAAGAATGCATAGACCTAAAAGCCGATACTGTTTTCAATAATTTCAATCCATGCAATATATATCCCGGAGGCGGAACACCGACTGGACCGGCACTTGACCTTGTCAGAACCAATCAGTGGTACAAATTTACTCCGGATTCGATGGATGCAAGCAGAGGAAAAGCGGTTGTTGTTGTTACAGACGGGGATCCTGATGATCTAAATGCCGCCAAAACTGCGGCCACAACACTGAAGAATGCAGGAGTTCCAGTATATTTTATAGGATTTTCAGGGCTTAACAGTACAAATATGACAGCTCTTGCTGTTGCCGGCGGAACAACAAACTGGTATGAAGTAAATGACTCAACAAGTATTCAGAATGCACTGAAAGCTATTGCCGCCACAATGATGCCGTGTACAGTTTCACTTCCTCTGACGGGCGGAGATGATGATCCTTCAAGAATGGAAGTAAGCATTAACAACAACGGTACTCTTACAAATATAGAACCCGGCACTCCGAATGGCTGGACTTATGATGCTTCAACAAACACACTTATTTTAAATGGATCATCCTGTACAGATCTGAAAAATATAGCTTCCGGATCGAGCGATCCTTCCAAAGTTGGAATTACTGCAAAAGTCGCCTGCATTGTTGATTGTGTTTCAGTTCCTGAATTCTGCGACGGAAAAGATAACGACTGTAACGGAATTCCTGATGACGGAATAGTCTGTGAATGCACCTATGAAATTTGCGGTGATAATATCGACAATGATTGTGATGATCTCGTTGATGAAGGATGCCCCGACCCGGATGAGTGTGTTGTTGCACCTGAAATTTGTGATGAAATTGACAACAACTGCGACGGTCAGGTTGATGAAGGCTGCTCAATGGGATCTTAGGCTCATTTTAACTCACCCGCTACCCATCTTCGTCTTCATTTCTTAATCCACATCCTTTCCTTCTGATCTATTTTCCTTTTTTTCTTACTTGAATTCTTTTGATGCCGCGTTCATGGAAGATGAGCGGAAAGTAATTTTTTTGATTGGCATCTTGTCTTTAAGAAGCTCATAGAAAAGCTCGCAAAGATTCTCACAGGTAGAAACTTTTTTGGTCACAACTATTCTGTATTCAGGGAATGACCAGGCAAGTGGGTGATCAATCTTTTTAAGAGGAACACAATTTTTCAGGTCGTTATTAATGCCTTCCTTTTTGTACACAGCAATAACCGCCTCAAGAAGCGGATCGCCTTCTTGAAACAATGTTGCGTGGTGGAAATGGTCACAAACTTCCCATGCTTTTTTCAATCCCTCTTTACAAGCGTGTGCAAATCCGGTCACAGGGTCAACAGTGTCTTCAAGCTCGATCGTTAAAAGACCTGAGTGCCCGTGAAGGTGCTTTGCTTCTCTTGGCCAGTTCATAAACCTGTGTGCGTACTGGAAATCAAGGTTTACGATTGATGTGTACTTGTCGTTTGACATGATAATTTCCTCCATGGTTTAAATGATTTTAGGTGATGTTTATGTGTTTTCATAATTACCATCGCAGAAATAATACCCTGCTGTCTTAAATAAGTCAACTGTAGTTTTCCTCTTCCGAAGATCGCATTACTCTAAAAACATATAAGTTATGCAGTCATACACGATGACTTTATAATTTCTTCCTCTGTTTTTAAGGTGAAAAACCCCTTCTTTTGTGCAGTTGCCACAGTCAGTTTTGAGATTGTGTTTTTTGTAACAGCCGAGAGCATAAAAAAGAGGTCTTTTGAAATTTTGCGATACTTCAAGAACCGGTATTTCTGATGATAAAAGCGAAACTGAGCTGTCTTCGATCCATTTAAAAACTGATATGATATGCCCGTTTGACAATGAATTTATGAAATCAAGTGCAAACCTGTTCGCCGCATAGATGAAAAAATCACAGAAAAAAAGGACATTTTTAAAGTTGTGCTTAATAAGTAAAAAATGAGAACTATTGTTAAGCCCTGCAACAAATGTTATATCAGTCCTTGAACTAACAAGTTCAATAAATTCAGATATATAGCTGTCACCATCCTTTATGACAGGCTTTAACGGAACAAAAACAAAATTTTCAAAACGGTGAAGTGTATCAATGTTTTTAAGATGAAAATTCAGTGCAAAAGGAAGTTCTCTGCTCTCTTTCCCTTCAATGAAAGTAACAGGGTTTATCTTTTCACGGTCAGAAATTATTGAAAGAAGTGTTTCATGCTGAGAATTGATCTCTTTCTGAGGAATTTCAGGTGCAGAAAAACCATCAACTTTATCATCAAAGCACTTTTTCAATTCAGCAACGAAAGCTCTTTTTGCCGATTTCAACTGTGATGGCGGAATAAATATCCGGTTTTCATCAAAACGGCTCTGATTGATAACATTTACAGAATCTATCTCAAAAAGATTCTCATCATCGGCAGTTTTAAGATACTTTTGCATGATCGCATCTATGTCTGATTCCTTTTTTGCCTCTTCGACAACGATTTTCTCTTCAACAGCAGCAGTTATTCCGTTTTTAACCGTTCCTGAAATAATAAGTGAATCATCATTTATCACCGCTTCGACATCAGTTTTTACAAAATATTGCGGTAAAGCAAGATCATTGATGTTTTTCATATCAAGATTGCGGTGGCTGATCTGGAATATCAAAGTCCCCGCCTTTGGAACTGTTTCTGAAAAAACCTCTGCACTGTTTCCAGCCTCAAGCCATTTTGTCTCCCTGCCTGAAACGGTTTTTATCTGACTTACGCTGAATTTATGAGGCTCAAGATCACCCTCTTTTTCAAAAAACATCAATCCATCCTTAATTGAAAGATCATGTCTGAGGTTTATGAAAAAACTCTCTTTTGCCGTCTTTTCCACATAACCTAGTTCAATCCCTTTGTGCGAAGCGTAACTGTTGCAGATAAGATCATGACCGCTTGAGGATGCAAAAAAACTATTAGTCGTAAACCGTTCAAAAATAAGTGCAAGATTTTGTTTTAATTGAGTAATTTGATTATCATCAGCTCCTTCAAGGATAGCCCTGTATAGCTTTGAAGCATAAAAAGAATATTCCGGCGGCTTCATCCGTCCTTCGATCTTCAGGCTGTCAATTCCGATCTTACCGTACTTTCTAACCGATTCATACATTGCAAGATCGCGGCACGAAAAATGAAATTTTGAAGAACCGTTATCTTCGGTGTAATAATCGCGGCAAAGCTGAATGCATTCACCTTTGTTGGCGCTTCTATTTGCAATGAAACCGGATGCCAGACACTTTCCTGAAAATGAATAGCACAGTGCACCGTGAATGAAAACTTCCAACTCCATGTCGGGACAATTCTTTCTGATAACCGTTAGTTCATTAAAAGTCAGCTCCCTTGAAAGAACAACCCTGCTGACACCGAGTTTCTGCAAAAATTTCACCCCGTCAGTATTATGCACCGACATCTGGGTCGAAGCATGTATTGAAGTGTCGGGAAAATATTTCTTAACTATCTGTATCATTCCTATATCCTGAATGATTATCGCATCAGGCTCAAAGAATGAAAGTTTGAAAAGATATTTAAAAAGATTATCAAGCTCCTCTTCCCTTATCACAGTATTTACCGCGACAAATATCTTTTTATTTAAAAGAAGTGCCTGTTTTTTAAGCCGTCTCAAGTGGTCAAAAGTAAAATTTGTCGCAAACTTACGGGCGGAAAAATCGCTCAATCCAAGATAGACGGCATCGGCACCGCCTTCAAATGCATATATTCCGGCGGCAAGAGAACCGGCAGGAGCAAGTATTTCAGGCTTATTACTTGTCAAAAGATTACCTTATGAACGAACAGCCGCAACCGACCTCTTCTTCGTCGATAACTTCCTCGTCATCGCCTACTGCTTCAGTATCAGTCGTGGTGTTCTCATCAACAGATTGGTTGTTGTCAACCGTCTGATTTTCATCAGGATTTTCAACTGATTCATCAGGAGCTACAGTTTCATCAGGAACTTCTGTCTCTGTCATATCCTCGTTCGGATCACCCCATTTGTACATTGCTTTTGACATTGCCGCCACATAGACATGGTTGCTGTCAAGAACCGATATCGGGCCGAGTTTGCCTGCACCTATCACCAACCTTTCCCACCATGTCTGCCCGCCGTCAACAGTATCAACTGTGCATGGTTTGAAATTAAATCCGGAGCCGCAGAAACCTGCTATCCATATCTCATCCACCGCACCGCCGTCCATATCCATAACACTTTCCATCGAGAAAGTTCCTGAAGGCACAGTTATGTCAAAACTGTTACTTTTCCCTGTAAATGTTGCAAAGTTGTCATCGCTCCAGACAATCGGTTTCTGTCCGCTTGAAGAGTCATTCATCGCATCATCATCAAAGAACTGAAGAAAAATACGGCCGCTTGATGTTTCAATTACATCTTCCGGGAACATTTCAAGGTTCTGCACGATCGGAGTCCATGTGCTTCCACCGTCAGTTGTCCGAAATATTGCTCCTTTTTTCTGAACATCATAAACTGTTCCGCCTTCATCTCCCATTGATTCTGTAACAACTCCGCCAGCCGCAATTCCATTCATCGTATCTGAAAATTTAACAACGGTCATTTCCATGTCGGTGTCATTGCTTACCACAATGTTCTCCCAGTTTTTGCCGAGATCTGTACTTTTCTTTATTTTTCCGTTCTGGAGTCCGAGCCATACAGTTTCACCGATAACAGAAAGCGCTTCTCCGTAAGAGGAAGTCTGGTCGTCTTTGTTTTTCGAATCAAAGAAATAGACCGGAATAAAATTTGCCATGTCATCGCTTACAATAAAAGATGAAATCGTATTGAACCCCTGAAGTTCCATTATCACGCCGACAAGTTTACCGTTTGGCAGAACTCTTGCAGGCATTACGAACTTCATTCCGCCGACAAGATTCGGTGAGCAGTCATTCCAGGTCAAACCGTCAGTCATCACAAAACAATATGGCGATTTCCCACCCTGACCATCATCAGCTGTTCCCATTGCATAACCTTTCGTCTTCGTTCCGACATGGATGAATGCACCGCTCGCCGTACCAAATTCAGATGCACGCTGATTGATCCACATATTATCGGCACTGATCTGAAAAAAGGCAGTGACTACAAAGAAAAAAAGGATCTTCTTCATTCCGACCTCCTGAAATATTATAAGAAATCTTTTGAACCGGAACAAGCAAGGTATTCAGTCACCTTTTTAAGCTCCTGATGATCATCAAGTGAAGCAGAAAGAATGACATCGTCTAAGGCTATGACAAGCTCGCGGTCTCTGTTAAAAAGAAAAATCGTCTTATCTGTCAGATTGACCGCAAGTGAGTTTTTAGAATCGATGAACTCAGCTTTTCCTTTTGCGGCATTTCCGTCTTTATCTTTCGGAAGAAGCTCATAATATGCAAGCCAGCTTCCGACATCACTCCACCCGAAATCGCCCGGCACAGTAAAAACAGGTTTCTTTGTTCTTTCCATTACGGCATAGTCAAATGATATCGAACGGATCGATCCGTACTGTTGATTATCAATATTACCAAACGATCTGATCTTGCTTACACTTTCATAGATATCGGGATTAAGCTCTCTAAATTGAGCTCGCATCACTTCAAGAGTAAAAAGAAAAATCCCGGCATTCCAGAGATATTCTCCTGAATTTACAAACATTTCCGCCTTCGAGATGTCCGGTTTTTCTTCAAAAGATCTGACCGAACAAACCCCTTCCGCGATCCCGTCACCTTTTCTTATGTATCCGAACCCTGTTTCGGGATATGCAGGTCTTATTCCTATCGTTCCAATTGAATCTCTGTTATTTTCAAGATGTTTCATCCCTTTCTCAACACATTTCAGAAACTCATCAGGGTCAGCAATGTGATGATCGGCTGGAAGGACCAGAACAGCACAATCTTCATTTATTTTTGATCTTATGAACTCAAGCGATAGCATAATGCACGGAGCGGTGTTTCTTCCTGACGGCTCATATATAACACTTACTTCATTGTGTTTTTCAACATCAGGATCTATCGAGTTTTTCTGCTTTATTGATGAAACGACCGTTATATCACTGCATATGGGAAGAATTCTTTCAATGGTTTCAAGCATCAGCGTCTTTTCAGAAAAAAGGGTCAGTGATTGTTTAGCCCTCGATTCTCTTGACAGCGGCCAGAACCGTTTTCCGCTTCCTCCCGCCATAATTACTGCGGCAAGCTTCATCATTTTCTCCCGTAAATATCTTCAATTCTGACAATATCATCTTCTCCAAGATAATCCCCGAGCTGAACTTCAATTATGTGCATTCCTTTATCACCGCCTTCAGCTCTGTGTATTTCACCGATCTCTATCCTGAAAACATTTCCCTTTACAGCAGGATGCACCGTTTCTTTGACTGTAACAAAACCGCTCCCGTCAACTACTGTCCATATCTCAGCCCTGTGTTTATGCTTCTGCAGACTTAGTTTTCCTTTTGGAGCGACAAAAATATGCTTCACCTGATAACCATCTCCCTGTTCAAGAGATATCCAGTAACCCCAAGGCCTTATATCACTTTTATGAATCAGCGGAGCTATCTTTTCGGACATCTGAGGCAGTCTCTGAACAGCCATGTAGGTGTTAGCAAGTGCAAATCCTTCCATATTTCCTGTATCGAAAACAACGCTGTCTTCATCAATAACAAGCCCGAGAACTTTCTGCTGTTTGAGAAGTTCGATGATCGCATCGGTAAGCTGAATCTCTCCACCCTTTCCCGGTTTTGTGTTTTTCAGAATGTTCACAATTTCAGGGCTGAACACATATCTTCCCACCATCGCAAGATTTGACTCTGTCTCATCTTTGGACGGTTTTTCAATAAGTTTATTAATTTCAACAATATTCTCATCGTCTGTCGGTTTGACTTCAGCAACACCGTATAATCCTTTCATTTCTTCAGGCACTTTCATAAGCGCAATGACAGAAAGACCAGTCTTTTCATACAGTTCCACCATTTTTTTCATTGAAGAAACCCCTTTTTTAGGGATAACGAGCATATCAGGAAGGAGAACCGCGAACGGCTCATCTTTTATCGAATATGCCCCTTTAAGTACAGCGTGCCCCAATCCGAGAGGGTCTTTCTGCCTTATTGAGAGCACATCTATCATTGAATCGAGCTCAACAACCTTGCTTTTTATTTCATCATTGAGCTTTGAAACAGGAAACTTAGGATTAAGGCGGTCAAAATGGTCGAGTATGGCCTCCTTTCCGCTTCCTGAAACAAAAACTATTGCAGATATACCGGCAGAAACAGCTTCCTCTACAATGTACTGAATGACCGGTTTGTCGAGTACCGGAAAAAGCTCCTTGGGTATTGCCTTTGACGCAGGAAGGAACCTTGTTGCAAGCCCTGCCGCAGGAATTATCGAATATTTCATAACGATCTCCCTTAATAAAAACAAGCCATCTTACTCTACCGGAAGCTTGAATTCAAGTCCGTCATACACTCTATCTTCAAAAATATAGTTGTAAACCGCATAATTACCCATCACTTTCTTCACATAGTTCCTTGTCTGAAAAATGGGGATATCTTCAATAAATTCATCTATTTCCATATCCGGTGATTTTTCCATCCACTTCATGATCCTGCCTGGACCTGCATTATAGGATGCGGCGGCAAGAGGTATAGATCCCTTGAATTTTATAAGCAGATCTGAAAGGAACCTTATTCCGAACCTCACATTTGTCAGCGGTTTTTTAAGCACTTCCGGATTTATCTTTCCATAATCCTCCCTGTTTGCAAGCAACTGTGCCGTTGCAGGAAGTATCTGAAGAAGACCTATGGCATAACTTGACGATACCGCACCGGTATTGAAAAGACTTTCCTGCCTTGCAATAGAGAACACGAACATCGGGGGAACACCGTAAAAGTCACAGTGGGACAGGATCTCCTCTTCAAAACCTATTGTGTACTGCAGTTTAAAATATTCTTTCGATGTTCCTGAAAAATTGCTGATCGACCTGATAAAACCTGCCGCCATAGCATGGTCATCTACCGTTTTTGCAATATAACTTGCCGTCAGTCTGTCGATCTCGTCGCCCTTTTCATTAATAACTTTTGAGACTGTATTCAACATTTTTTTTATGACCGGACTGTCACCTGTGACCATTGCCGCAGTAAGCCAACCGGTTTCAGGCATCATTTTTTCATCTGAGAACCTGAACTGTTCTAAACTGCTGTTCTGCTCATTTGCGTTTTCCATGCAGGTAAGCCCGTTTTCCCTTATCCTTGAAGCGGCCATTGAACCGTAAAATGAGGCAGGGAACTTAGCGCTGAGTGAACAGAAAAGTGAAACAGATGCGGCAGTATCTCCAAGATGGGCAGTAACTCTTGCAAGCCAGTATGAAGCCCTCTGGTGATCGTAACTCATGACAGGCGAAGTGTCTAAAATGTTGTTCAGAAGAGTCTTTGCCGTAATAAAATCCTTCTGTCTGTAATTTATCCAGAAAAGGAGAAATTCAACCATATCGCGACTGCCCGATCCATGATGATCTTTAAGATGAAGTGAATAGAGTTCTTCAGCTTTGTCCCAGTATTGTGCAAGCCGTGACATATCAGCAGCCATATAAAGAAAACCTGCGGCGCTTTCTTCATCTTTTGGCAGAAAATATTCATACCCTGAAAGATACAGTTCTATCGATTTATCGTTATCTCCAAGTGCCGCTTCGGAATAACCGTATTCATGAAAAAATTTGTATATGTCACCATCAGAAAGCAATTCATTTGACCAGTGCTCTTCAAGTTTTCTGTAAACAGCTCTCGCCTTTTCATGCTCCCTTTTTTTTGTATGAGCCATCGCACGGTACAAATGTGCTCTCCATGTGTAACTGTCGCTATATTTTTTCGACGGAAACCATTTTGACGCAAGATCGATCGCCTGATTATACCTGATTTTGCGGTAATTGAACTCAAGATTCCAGATCCTGAACTCATTATAGCTGTCACCTTTCAGTTTTGTTGCATATTTTTCGACATCCTTTGATATCGAATCATAAAAACTTTCAGGAAAACTGACCTTGAGAGATCTTAAATATTCAAGTGCCTCGCCCGGATCTTTTTTGAGCATGGCGTTAATATAATATGATGTGAGCTCCGCATTCCTTCCCTGAATATAATCATCCATAAAAGTCTTAGTATTTCCAGTTGCATACAGCTTTTTAAGATAGGTGGTATAAAGTCTTTTTGAAAGCTCTTCAGGAAGATACCCCATATAGATCTTGAGCTTTTCTATCGGAATATCCTTCCATTTTTCGGTTATATAGAGATAAATTCCTGAATATCTGTGCTCATCCGGCAAAAGGTCAAGATAACCCTCTATGCTTTCGGAAGAAGCATTTCTGCCGTTTATCTCTTTCAGGAAAAGTATTTTGCAGCTTAAAACATCGTTCTCCTTACAGAAAGCCATCCTTTCGTCATCTGTAAACTGCTGTAAATAGAGGATTTTTTTATTAATATGGTCTTCAATGTCACCGCCTTCAAAATCAAACTGCAGAGAAGATACAGTCAAAAAAAATGTTACAATTATTTGAGATGTGATCATTCTTCTTTTATCAGTCCGATGGATGAGTTGGTCTGTCTTGCAAGGACCGTTGCAAGCTGCCAGAGGAGTTTTACACCAAGAGCGGGATTATCATTCATCATCTGTATAAAGACCGATCTTTTTATTACAAGAAATGATGACGGTTTGTCCACAAAGAGATTGAACTGCGGCTTTTCTTCAGTTAAAAATGCCACTTCACCGATATGATCGCCTTCATAAAAGGTTTTCAAATGTTTCGATCCCCTGAGTGAAGAGACTTTTCCTTCAAGAATAATGAAAAGTTCTCTGTCGGGGCTTTCTATTCTTGATATGACATCGTAACGGTTATATGTTCTTATCTCAACACGCTCCATCACAGTAAGCAGTTCTTTAAAATCAAGATTTCTGAAAAGGTCAATATTCCTTACTATATCGAACTTCTTGATGAGCTCTCTAGTTCCTGTAACTTCCTCCTCGTCTGTACCGAACGCACTGACAAGAACTATTGAAATGTTATCAACCGCACCATTATCATAATTAATATCAAGCAGTTGCCCTGCCGCATCTGACAGGAACACATGTTCTTTCTCAATATCGTGTTCTCTTGACATAAGCAGTTTTTCAGCATTTTCCCTGTCATTGCCGTATGCATTGTAGAGTCCGTCCGAACAAAGCAGATATCTGTCAAAAGGAACTATTGTGAAAGTAAGTTTCTCGGGTTCGACATATTCCTGTATGCCCACTGCCTTGGTAAGTATTCCTGCAAATCTTTCATCAAAACCTTCACCTGCATCACCATACTGTTTTTTATAGTCGTTTAACACCGTGTGATCTGTTGAAAGCTGTGTTATTTCATCACCTCTTATCATGTAAAGTCTTGAGTCACCGGCATGTACCATAAAACCGGCATTATCGATCGCAAGAAAAATAGTGAGAGTCGTTCCCATTTTACCCTGAAGAGATCTCTTTTCAGCCTCACGGAAAACTTTCATGTTTGCAAAACGGAGAGAATCAGCAAGCATATTAAGCACCTGCGATTTATTCTCAGTACTGTCATTCATTTCAAAAGCACCGATTATTGCGTGATTTTCCTTAATGAAATGTCTGACTGCATCAACTGCGATGCCGGAAGCAACTTCTCCGCACTGTTCTCCGCCCATGCCGTCTGCAACAGCAAAAAGTCCTATCTGAGGCATATCTATAAAGGCATCTTCGTTATTCTTTCTCTTTTTACCTGTATCGGTCAGACTGAATGACAGAAATTTCATTTCCACCCCTGAAAATTGAATACCTGAAATGATATGAAATTAAGGTGTCAAAGTCAATTTTGAAATTATTCAGGGACAATGAGAAAAGTCGAATCTGTTATCTGTGAAGCAATAATTTCAGATAATTTAGGTGTTCAGCAGACAAACACTTTTATTGAATTGGGGTGATTTACACTGCTGTTATGCCCTGTGACATTTACGGCTACGACAGGATCACCTTTTTTAAGAAGGTTCTTATCGATCAGAAATTCTACCGAATCTGTCATGAACTGCTCAAAATCTTCCGGTTCAGTTGACAGCACAAAAGGTATTGCACCTCTGTAAATATTACACATTCTGGCAGTTACCGGGTCTTCGGAAAAGACATATATCGGACATAATGGTGCAAAATGACTTATCATTCTGGCGCTGAATCCCTTTTTTGTATAGATAAGAATTGCGGCGGCTTTTATATTCTTTGAAAGCTGTACTGCCGAAAACGAAACACTTTCGCTTATAATATGACAACTTTGAGTATCTATTGTTCTTTCAGGCTTGGGAAGCATTTTTTCAGCATGTTCCAAAGTTCTGTCCATAAATTCGACGGCTAAAACCGGATATTTTCCTACAGCCGTTTCTCCTGAAAGCATGACAAGGTCAGCTCCACCAGTCACGGCTCCTGCGACATCGCTCACTTCAGCTCTTGTCGGGCGGGAATTTGTTATCATTGATTCGAGCATTTCCGTTGCCACAATGACCGGCTTCCTTTTTTCACGGGCAGCTTTTATAATCTGAGACTGGGCAAAAGGAAGTTCCCAGACCGGCAGCTCAACACCGAGATCTCCCCTTGCAACAAGCAGTGCATCACTCACCTCGGCAATTGAAGAAAGATTCTCAAGACCCTTTACAGATTCAATTTTTGAGATCACAGGTTTTGTCACGCCGCAACTTCTCATAACTCCCTGAAGTTCTATAACATCCTGACTTTTCTGAACAAAACTAAGCATAAAACCATCAAATCCAAGCTCCATTCCATATTTCACATCTGCAATGTCCTTGTCACTTAAGGAAGGTAGTTTTATCTCTTTGCCCGGAAGCATCAACCCCTTTCTCGATTTTAGTAATCCGCCTGTTTTCACTATACATTTAACCCCTTTTGAATCAACCGATTCCACTTCAAGAACGATCTTCCCGTCATCAAGCAGAACAGCATCCCCTTTATACACATCAGTCAGAATGTGTCTGTAATCAGTACCGAAAACTGAAGCATTCCCCGGAGTTTTGGGATCAGCATTTATTGTACACATCTTCCCTTTTTCAAGCATCACCTCATCATTTTCCATTATCCCTATTCTGATCTTCGGACCACGCAAGTCCATGAAAACAGGAATATTTGTCTTCGTATGCGCACAAACTTTCCTGACATTTTCCAATATCTCTTTTACAAGTTCATAACTACCGTGCGACATATTCACCCTGAAAACATCAACACCCGCAACAATAAGGTCATGTATCAGCCCCTCATTCTTTGAAGCAGGCCCTAAAGTAGCAATGATCTTTGTGTTAGCCATATCTAAACTCCATGAAAAAACGACATGACCGATTCTGCCTGATTTTAGATTTTTGTAAAGGTTTCTGATTATATCTTTTTGTTGTCTATCTCCTACAGCTTTTCTATCTGTTTTCCATATCATTTCCGCCATGAGTATTCGAGAGAATTTCGGTCAGCGTTTAAAGGTGCTTAGGCAACACAGAAAGATGAGCCAGGATGATGTGTCTCTTGCATCGGGTGTTGACAGGAGCTATATTTCAGAGATTGAGACGGGCAAATCATCCCCGACACTTGACATCGTTGATAAGATAGCGAAAGCACTGAATGTTTCACCTGATGAGCTTTTTATTTTCGGGGTATCTGAACCTGAAAAAACTTATGATGGCGAACCCTATAAGGATGCTGTTTAAGCTATCAGTTTCTGCGAAAATTTCATGTACCGGATAAAAAATCAGAAACAAAATACTTGATTTCATTTATAAAATCTTCTTCACTGTTCCAGCCTTCAAAATGTTTTACTATTTTCATGTCTTTTGCATCAATGAAAATATTTGCCGGGTATCCCTGATTTATGTATCTGGAAAAATTGTTCTGCTGGTCATACTTAAGATAGCCGTAAGTATAATATGAATTTTCAAGGTTAAATGTAACCATTGCATCTTTAGTTTTAAACAGCTTTGCCGGCTCCTGCTCAGGTGCAGGCCCTGCCAGCAAACCATTCATTATCAGAATAACATTCAATCCGTCATCGATCATCTCTTTGTCAGCAATCAAATACAGGTCGTTCCTTAATTTTGAACTGTACATACAGTCATATGCCGCAAATATCAGCCATATTAGTTTTGATCCCGGATTTTTTTTCACATACCATTCCTCTAAACGGTGCTCTGTGTCGAGCTCATCAAAAAAAGTAATGTTGCGGGCAATATCACCGACCTTTTTTGATGTACTAGTTTCCTCAGGATACTCATCATCTGAAGTATTTCCGGTGTTTCCTGTATTTCCGGAGTTTCCTGTATTTCCTGAGTTTCCTGAGTTGCCGGTATTTCCTGAATTTCCCGAATTCCCGGTATTTCCTGAATTCCCGGTATTTCCACTGTTTCCTGTGTCGCCTGTGTTTCCACTATTTCCTGAATCACCAGTATCACCTGTGTTTCCTGTGTCACCCGAATTACCTGTATTTCCAGTATTTCCTGAGTTTCCTGTGTCGCCAGAATTGCCAATATCCGGTTCGACACAAGCAGCAGTGACTGTTTCGCCATCATTGTTTTCTACACAAATATTGCCATTTTCATTGCAATCTTCCAAGTTCAACCACGAACCGTCGGCACAAATTTGTAGAATATTGCCGACACATCTTAGAGAACCTTTCGACAGACAATTTGATTTTGTATCATCTCCACAGTTAGAAAAAAAAAGAAAAACTACAAAAACTAATAAAAATAAAACTGATCTTTTCATGATGACCCCTTCGAATTGTTAGCATTTCTAAATAATTATAAACTATCTTATTTTATCAATGCTTTTTTCTTTGTCAACTGACTGAAATCCGCATATAATTCTTGCCTGATCATATTCATCGGTATATTTTCCTGATTCGTTTCTTACGGTCATGGTTGATGTCTCTTCTTTGCTTTCCACATAACTTACTGAATACATTGATATTAGTGGCTGTTTCCCTGCTCTTGGGATCATGTCAACCCGCTTATTTATGAACATTTTGAATTTTGAGGCGGCTGTGTAAACTCTATCCCTATACTGATAAGGATAAACCGTTATAAACATTCCTTTTTCTGACAGATGCCTGTTTGCGGTTTTAAAATAATCTTCGATGTTTCCATTCAGTTCAAACCTTGCCGCAGACTTGTCGTCATGAGGACTCAATGGCCCTTCAGAATCTGTGTAATACGGCGGAGTTGAAGTTATAAGCGGGAACCGTTCATCAAGTTTAAGCTCCCTCAGATCTCCATGCAACAGCTTAAAACGATTTGACAATCCATTCATTTCAAGTGATTTCAGTCCGAGCTCTCTTCTATTTTCACGAAGCTCTATCCCCACTCCCGAAATTTGAGGAAATTTCCACAGAACTATCATCGGAACAGAGCAAAGGCCACTCCCAAGATCAAGAAAACGGCATGGCGTATTCTCTTCATTGCGGATTATCGCCATCCACGCAGTCAACATATCATCAGTTGAATATCTCTGCCCGACATCGGGCTGATAGATCTTGAAATCTCCTGAAAGAGTGTCTATGCGGGGCATTTTCACCTCACAGAATCAGCATGCAGTCACCGTACGAATAAAAACGGTATTTTTCTTTTACCGCTTCTTCATACGCCTTGAGGATGAACTCTCTATCTGAAAATGCCGATATCATCATAAGAAGTGTGCTTTGAGGCAGATGAAAATTGGTCAGAATTTGGTCAACAAACTTAAATTCATATCCGGGATAAATGAAAATCCCTGTCTCTTTGTCGCATGGATGGATCACTCCGTTTTCGTTACTGGCACTTTCAAGTGCTCTTACAGTTGTTGTTCCTATTGCAAGTATCTTTCTTCCCGATTTTTTGTCATCATTGAGCCTGCGAGCACAATCTTCAGTAATTACAAGCCTTTCCTTATGCATTCTGTGTTCTTCGATCTTTTCACTTTTAACAGGGAGAAATGTTCCAAGCCCTACATCAAGAACAATATTTTCAACATGACCTCTAGTCTTTTCATGAATCTTTTTTAATATTTCTTCATTAAAGTGAAGCCCGGCAGTCGGAGCGGCAACTGAACCCGGAACTTGTGCATAAACTGTCTGATATTTTTCTTTATCTGAAAGTCTGCTCCTTTTTTCGTTTCTCCTTTTTAATATATAAGGCGGCAGAGGTATATCGCCATAATTATTAAGATATTCCATCAAGTCAAAAGTATCTTCAGAAAACCTGACATCTGCGAATTGCTCATTTTTTGAAATTATTTCCGCCGTCAGACCATGCTCGAAAAAAACCTTTTCACCTGTACCTATCTTTTTAGAACACTTTACCATAACCTGCCATAAAGAATTTTCCATTTCTTTAAGCACAAGAAACTCAACAACTCCGCCTGTCGCCCTTTTTCCAAATATCCTTGCCGGAATGACCTTTGTCGAATTAAAGACTACCGTTGTATTTTCATCAATAAAATTAACGACTTCTCCAAACTTCAAGTGCTTAATGACCGTATTGCTCCTGTCAAGCACCATCATTCTGCTTTCACCCCTTTTCAGCGGATTATCAGCAATAAGTTCTTCCGGAAGATGATAATTGAAAAGCTTTGTATCCATCAGTACATTTTCCTGATCTCGACACCGGTCAGATAAAAATTAATTATCTCCCTGTGTTTTTTTCCCTCAGCCGCCATTCCGGCCATTCCCCATTGACAGACTCCAACTCCGTGACCGGCACCTTTTCCTTCAAAAATGAAATTAGATCCATCTTTTTTCACAACAAAATCATTTGACCAGATAACAGAAAAACCGACTAACTCCCTGAATTTATTAACAGGGATCTTGTTTTTATCAACCATTAGGCTCTCAACTCTCTTTTCACTTCTAACTACCTGAATAGATTTAACTTTACCAACTCCTAGTTTATCTGAAAGCATTTTTGAGCTTACTGATCTTTTCCACCGGTACAAAGATGATTTTGTGCAATACGGACATTTTACAGATTGTAAGTGCGGATCATTCTTTTTCCACACCTCTGAGGATGATGCCGTCATTCCTCCGCAGGTTGAATGGAAATATATCTTAACGGCATTATGCCCTTTTGTTATAACTTCACCCTTTGTCTCGTCAACAGCTTTGTTTGAAGTCACATCCTCTTTGTCAAGTCCGTCATAAACCTGGTCTAGAACACTTGGTGCAAGATCAAAAAGCTCATTTCTCGGATTGAACATTTTCTGATAAACCGCAAAAGTTCTTGCTAATACCGCCTGAGTTTTCTTTGCTTCAAGAGGCCATGAAGGTATCGCTTCTTTATTGATTACTCCTCTGACATAATCTTCTATATTCAAGTCGTTGATAACAGTAAGCTTTCCGTTTCTAATCCAGATCTCTATCTCACCCCTGAACATCCTTTGACCAATCTTTATTAACATGAATTTCGGGGTCAGCTTTATCATTTCAGAATTAAAAGTCTTTCCCGAAACTGATATTTTTCCATCACTGACATTTACAGTGTATTTACCCTGAATTGAACCAGCGATACCACCGTTTTTATTAACGATTTCAGCATCACCTTCAAGAGAAAAAGAATCAACATCCACTTTTATCCCTATTTTCAGAAACGGCTTGAACCCTTCAGCCGGATTTTCATTTTTAAGAAGTTCTTCAATATTCTGACCCGGCAAAGAAAAGAATATCAGTAAAATTGGGAAAAAAATAAGTTTATTCAACAACTTCAACAACTATCGCTTCCGTACCGGAGAAATTAGATGCTTTATAATTCTCGGCTTCCTCCCTTGAAGAGAATCTGCCGTATCTTACACGGTAAATATCACCAGTCCCCTGAACTTTTAAGATATATGTTTCAGTGCTTTGAGATTCCTGAAATTTTTTTGCATTCTCAAAATCACTGAACGCTGCAAGCTGAATGGCATAGAACTTGCCCGCTTCAACCGGTTTCTCTTCATTCTTGACCGGTTCCTGCTTAACCTCTTCACTCTTTTCAACAGACCCGGGATGTGAAACACTTTTTTCCACAACTTTTATCTTTGCCTTGATCTTTCCCTTGTCAGTGTTATCTATTTCAGAAAACGCTTTTTTTGACAGGTCCACAACATTCTTGCCCGGTCTGTCAGTAACTGTGACTGTAACGCTTTTTCCTGTCTCAAGTGACTGAACTTCAAGCATCGTGCCAAAAGGAAACCCTCTTGCCGCACAAGTCATCCCGCTGTTGTTGAAAGTTGAACCGTCTGCCGACTGCCTGCCTTCAAATTCATCACCGTAAAATGTTGCATAAAGATAGTATATATCACCCGGAGAAACAGGGTGTTTAACCATATACGGAGATTCACACGAGCAAATAGAAACCAATAAAAATCCCAAAATAATCAGGAACTTGTCAAATCTGCTGTTCATCATCTTTTTCAGTTTTATATGGTGAGTGATAATATGAATAGTTATAGTAAGATTTAAACTTCTTTTCATGTTTCAGATCAAAGTTATTTATTACAGTGCCGAGAAAATGTATGCCCGGTTTCATGATCTTGGAAACAGACATCTTAAAAATATCCCTCGGTGTTTTATTTACATTGACAACCACGATAACACCGTCTGTCATTGGAGCAATGGTCGCCGCATCGCTTACAGGGCTGAGTGGCGGCGAATCGAATATTACAAGGTCGTACTTGGCACTCATTTCAGCGAGAACATCAGAAAATCTGGCACTTTCAAGTAATTCAGCAGGATTCGGCGGGATCGGTCCGCATGTAATGACATCAAGTCCCGAATAAACATCCTTGTTTGTAACCTGTGCCAGTGTGTGTTCACCGACTATAAGAGTTGAAAGACCCTTCTCATTTTTCAATCCGAAAAGCTTGTGAACTCTCGGTTTTCTCATGTCGGCATCAACTATAAGAACACTTTTACCTGCAACAGAATATCCTACACCGATATTAGCCGACACTGTTGTTTTCCCTTCCTGGGTTATTGAACTTGTAACAAGCAGTTTTGCTATTTTGTGATCAGGGTTGCTAAGTTTTATATTGGTTCTCAATGATCGGAATGATTCCACAGCAAAGCTCTGTTTTTTCTCTTCAAAAGCTATCTCTTTGAATTTAGATGTTTCAATAAATTCAAATTTTGGAATTATGCCGAGAAGCGGCTTTTTCGTGATCGTTTCAAATTCTTTGAATGTCCTGAACCTCGTATCAAAGAATTCAACTACAAATATTGCCAGAGAACCGAGTATCATTGAGAGAATTAAACCTATCAGCAATATCAGATTCTTTCTCGGCTTGACTGGAATTTTTGAGGAAAGCGCATTATCAATGATCCTGACATTATTGTTTTTCAGCAAAGCACTCAGATCTGCCTGTTTTGTTCTTTCAAGGACAATGTCATAAAGTTTTTTATTTGTTTCAACTTCCCTTAAAAGCTTGCTGTAATCTATGTCCAGTTTGTTAAGCATTATCGCCTCAGTCTGGGAATCGCTTAACATTTTGCGGTTCTTAGCCATTTCGCTTTCAAGTGTCTTGAGCTCAAGATCATAACTTTTTATGACACCCGATATCTCTTTTTTCAAAGAATCGTGTATTGTATCCCTCTCTGTGGTTAACGAGAGAACTTTAGGATATTTTTCTCCGTAGAATTTTTCACTCTCATCGAGTTTAGAAACAACTTCAATATATTTCATTTTAAGGTTGTTTATAAGCTGGTTATCCTTGCTTGCCTCTTTAAGAAAACTTTCGTTCGGATCATTAAGATCTGTCTTGCTGTATTCCTCTATCTTTGCGGCTACAGCATTTCTCCTTATCTCCTGATCGGTCAAAGTGTTCGTAAACTTCTCTATTCTGGTTGCAAGCATCGCCTGCTTGGCTTCAAAGGTTGTTGCCAGAACATTGTTGTTCTGCTTAAAATCAAAAAGCATCTTTTCCGAATCTTCCAGACTCTTTTTAAGATTTATACTCTGGTCGGAAAGCCATCTCGCGGCATCTTTTGTGGCAAAATACTTTTTTTCCAGATTGAAATCTATATAGGCATTCGCAAAAGAATTCGCAAGAAAAGCCGCTTTTTCTGGGTCCTTATCTTCTACACTTATCTTAACGATATTGCTGTTCTTCTGAGGTGAAACCGTCAACTTTCCTAAAATAATATTTACAGGATCTATATCCTTAAGCGTCTCCTCTTCGATCTTTGAAATATCAAGTCCAAGATACTCGAGAATATTTTCTCCGGGAATTAGTTCAAGAACCTTTTCAGCAACAGATCGGCTCTGTATTATTTCGTATTGAGTCGCATAATATTCCTTATTTGACCAGTAATAACCCTGAGACCCGGTTGAAACGATCTCCATTCTGTCACCAAGAACATTCGCCGCTTTGGGCTCAATTTCAATGGATGCCGTTGACGAATATATCTTCTGAGATCTATAAATATGTACGATCGTAAGAGTCATCACAACGATGATCACTGCAGAGAAAAGATACATATGCCTTTTGAGAAGTATCAGTATTTCCTTAAGCTCTATCTCTCTTTCGTGCATCAGAAAAACCTTTCCCTTACAAAAATGATATCACCGGCATTTAGATAAAAGTTCTCTTGGGTGCCGTTTACTATCTCTTTAATATCTATAACAAATCTTTTTTCCTTTTCATCCTTTCCCTTTCTGGTCACAACAACATTACTTATATCAGCAAAATCTGTAAAACCACCTGAAAGACTTATTGCTTCTATCACGCTCATTCTTGTACGGATAGGGAAACTGCCAGCCTTCTTAACTTGACCCAGAACAAAAATCCTCTTGCTTACAAATTCCTCAACAAGAACTGTTACCTGAGGATCGTTAATATATCCATCTTTAAGCATTTCTGAGATCTTGGCAGCTAAAGAGAAATTGTTCAGACCATCGACTTTTACCTCTCCTACAAAAGGGAACATTATTGATCCCTCAGGACTTACCTGATAAGTCCCGGTAAGCTCCTTTTCACCATAAACCTGAATTTTCAACATATCGCCTGGACCGATGTAGGAAAGCATTTCTGCGTCAGATGGAACGGTGCTTTCTGAAACAACACTTTCCTGTGAACTTTGCTTTTTATCATTGCCGCCTACACGGATAGTACAGGATGAAGCAAATATCTGCAAAATAATGAGTAGAAAAACAAAGTAGAAACTTTTCATAATTTAATAATCCAGAGCTATTGTGAACAGAACTCTGTGATTGATGAAGTCAAAATGTGTTTTTACCGTCCTGTCATAACTTCTGGCTGGATCTATCGCATCTGTATATACCGCTCTCACTTCCTTATAATAATCTGTTTGTCTATATTCCATTTCATACGAAAGTTTTAAACCCAGCCAACTTAAAATACTGTATGAAATATAAGGATTTAATAATAAAAGATGATCGTTTCTGTCTGCTGTGGGAATTCTTGAGGTTATCGCCGCACCTCTGTCATCCGCGGAATTGTAAACATCAATGCTGTTGTCCGTATTTGTAAGATCTATCGCATATTTAGTTCCATTAAACTCAATGCTCTTTCCAAAAGATATGTATGAATAGCTGAAATCAACACCGGCAAGGAAAACCCTTGCGAACTTCTGTTTGAAGTTCAGATAGGCACGGTGTGTAGAATAATATTGGAAATAAGCTGACGGTCTCATGCTTTTCAAATATCCGACATTCATAAATGTGGATTCATTATACTTGAAAATAAGTTCTGCATTGGCATTGTAATCGTGCCTTATTTCCTTGCCGAAATTAGCAGAATAGCCGCCTGATATCTTTGTGGAAATATAAGGTGTTATCTGCCCCATCAGACCAGCAAAGATATTAAGCGGCATAGACCTTGAGTCATTCCTTACAGAAGACTCATAAAAATCCTGATACCTGAAGGCGGCTTTCATGAAGACCATTGTTCTAGGCAGGAATTTCCATCTTCCGAAAACATCACCCACAAAAGAAACATAGTTATAATCTCTGTATACCTGGTTATCTTTTGATTGCTCAAGATAATTAAAATCTACACCGGCCTGGATCTTACCATACAGGGTGTCTTCGATATTCTTAAATCCAAGACCCATAATAAAATTTTCCAGAATATTTTTGTGCTTTCCAGATATTTCCTGTCCGTCGGGAGTTGCTGTTCTTCCAAATGTATTTTTAAAATCAAAAATTAAAAATCCGTTCTTATTAAATTCCCCCAGCAACTCAGATTTTATATCAAGATCTGAAAGCTTTTTTGAAGCACTTTTATCTTCAAGCCCCAAATAATGATTGTAGTCGAAAAACAATGACATACCCACAGTTTTGCTCATATCATCGAGTTTGATTCTCAAATTAGGACTGTAATGAAGAACCATATCTGAAACAGGGCTGAGATTGTCTTCAAATGTAATCGCTCCTGTCACAGGATCTCTTTCCGTCACCGTTGAATTCTCAGATGCCTTTGTAATATTGGATTCATACTCCGGAGTGATTGAAAGTCCCACATTCAAAACTGTATCTTTTGTAATCTTGAACCCTTTTTTAGCTTTTTCATTTGACTGTGCAAGAACACTATGTGTGCAAAAGAAAACAAGGACTGAGGCAAGAACCAGACTTGCTGATTTTATATGGTTATTAAGCATTTATCCCTAATTACTGATATTCAAATTTAACTATTCTCACTTTGTGGGACTCGCATCAACTACTTCAGGCTTATCAATATTGCCCATAGCTTCCTTCTGACTGTCGCTTTTTTCACCTGAAGAACCGTTTGATTCGGAATTTACATCGTTGGAATCAATTCCGCCGGCATCTGCAAGATCGGATCCTGAAACAACACTTTTGTCAGTTTCGGTAACAAATTCATCGGTAAACCCAACTCCCATTGCATCATTAACACCATCTTTTGATGTTTCACCGGTTAATTTTTTGTCACTTTCTTTTGTTGTGCTGCTTTCAGCATTTACATTCGTCAATTGTCTTTCACATGATTCAGCTTCTGAAAGTGTTTTTTCTGCAGAGTCAGCGAGTCCTCTAAGAAGTATCATTTGACTCTGAGCATCATCCGTTTTTTCTGCTTCTATAAGTTCGGGAATCTTTTCTCCTGCATTTAATGCACTAACGGCTACACCTTTCAATGCACCCACATAATTATCAAGACAAACTTTCCACTTTATATCTTTTTCATTTACAGCATCTTGCACTCTCTTTGCCAGAAGCAATTCTATTTCTGATATTCTGCGAACTTTTTCTTTCGATTCTTTTTTCAACAAGTCAATATCGGATTTAGAAATCTCGCCTTTTTTATCCGCTTCTTGAACAGATTCCTTATTTTCTCCATACAATCCTGAAAAAGCTAAAATTAGAACCACTGAAAAAAGAACACATTTTAAACTTAACATAGCACCCTCCATTTAAATCAGTTTGAAGGAGCGAATGTAACAGGGAATACAAAACTTACAGGACCACCATCAGGTTTAGGGAAACGCAACCTGCTTATTACCCCCTGAATACAAGAAGATACTGATTTGTCTCCAATAGTATCTTCAACAACATCGGCCGCCTCAACACGACCCTGAGTATTTATCATTATACTCAAAGCAACCTTACCTTTCAAGGTAGGATTTACTAAAAGAGCTTTATCATAACATCTTTTTATTGCTGCGCCACTACCTCTAAGTATCTTATTCATGCTGGCAGAATCTATCTGACCATCCACTTCAGCGGCAGATCCGACACTTGCTCTTCCCACAACAGCCTTTTCAGCTCTTCCTTTTATGTCAATCTTTCCATCAGACGATTTAACATTTAAATTATCTATTTTCGCAGTTTCTGTAGCACCGTCATCACCTTTTCTACTTCTCTGGGATGAACTTGTTGCTTCTCCTATTTGTTTAACACCTGAAAGTGCTGTATCAATATCTCTGTCCTTTCCTCCATCACCGAGAACATCAGATATAAATCCGCCCTGTCCTCCTTCTCCAACAGAACCTATCATTTTCAACAACCCTTTGCCTGCAACTTTTTTCTGCATTTCAGCAACTCTTATAGACTCCTCTTTCTGAATTGTTGCGGCATCTCTGGGTTTATCAGGTTTTTTCGGACCAGTATCTTCTTTCTTTTCTTCCTTTTTTGCTGAGGCTGCCATATTGTTTAAGTCAGCATCTTCAGTTGCTTTATCATCACTGTCTTCAATCGTTTTAAGTTCTTCAATATCAGGTGCTATCAATTTAGCAAACCGATTTGAAACATCTGCCAGTTGAAGCGGCTCGGGTTCAGGCAGACTCGGCAAATAAACACCAAAAAACAAATAACCTAAAACCATTAAGACACCTTCAATCGAAACAAACGGCCAATCAAGATGCTGTGTCCATGAACCCCTTATTGACTTTGGCAGCCTTAACTTAGGTGGCTTAGGTGGCGGAACAATAAATTGGAAAAGTACTATTGCACTCCCTACCATAACTTTTCCTCTGGAATCTTGTGAGAG
The DNA here is from genome assembly GCA_964630905.1 of uncultured Spirochaetales bacterium. Classification (GTDB taxonomy): domain Bacteria; phylum UBP6; class UBA1177; order UBA1177; family UBA1177; genus JAGOEX01. Next base: position 29,045 of record CAZVWR010000023.1, read on the forward strand.
TGGAAGAATATAGGCATTTCCCCTTTTTTTCAACATGCCTTTTTTGACCACTTCCTCAATATCTATGACCTTGCCCTTAAGGAACACTTTGCCAGTCATGTTTTCCATAACGACAAGTTCATATCTTCCTGATTTAAAATAAAAAATCGGGAACTTGCTGGGTAGCGATGATGAAGGAACAACAAAGTGAGATTTCTCAGAATCACCAATAAAAATAGTTTCGGCTTTTCTGAAGACCTGTTCGTCTAGGATTCTTCCGTTATGAATAACGCCAACCCTCAGTACCTTCCCTGTTTTTTCCTGGGTCATCGGCAACCTCTTATGCTAAAAAGTGCAAAAATATTTTACCAATTTTGACGGTGGCGGCAATTTAACCGCCACCGTCAGAACACTTTTAACCAGCTGATGAAACTGTTGCAAACTTAAAGTTTGCAAACTCGGCCTGACCAGCCGTATACATAACTTCAGTCAACAAACGGTATGGAGTTTCCTTGTCCATGACAATTGTACATACTCCGTCAAACTTAACCGTTGGATTGACAGCTTCCAGTCTTCTTTTCTTTTCCGCTGCCTCAACAAGAACTTTATTTAGCGGAATTATAAAGTAGGAATCTTCCCCGCCTCTTTTCTGCGATGCTTCAACTTTGCCGTCCTTAACAACGAGGACTGGCTGGTTGTCAACCACTATTGCTGATTTAGAAACCGTAACAGAAACTGTTGCAGCAGGTGTCAGAAGAGAGGTCGATTTAGGAATTTCCAACTCGGGTCCTGGAACAATGTTTATGGGATCAGTTGCGTAACTTTTAAGAAGGAACACAAGCATGATCGTAAGAATGTCCATCAAAGAATTAATGTTGATATCTTCAAAGCCTCCAGATTTTTTCTTAACCTTGGAACTCTTTCTTTTCATCAACACTTCCTGTTCATAATTCTCGGGGATGTACTCGTATGTTCTTTTTTCTTCTGTCATAATCCCCTCCTATGCTATTCCTGCACTTAGAACCACATTCGGGAAAAGCTTCTTTGTCTTGTCCCCGACCTTCGTTTCTCTAGTCGCATCCATTATTTGCATAATGTATTTGAACTTGATATTGGGTTCGGCAGTAATAATAATGTTTTCTTCGGCCGGATTGGCATCCTTTATATCAGATACAATCTCGACAAGTTTATCAAGATCGTAAACTTTGGCATTTACCATTTTACCCGTAGCATCCTCTTCTTCCCCGTCTTTCTTCAATATTGTGGGACCCAATGGATCGTCTTTATTCTCAACGACCTGCTCCCTTGCAAACACAGTGATTCCTCTATCAGTCAAAGCAATTGTAAGCTTGAGTGGCTTATCCTCGGGCGTGTCCGATGGTGGATTTGCCACACTTGATGGACCTATTTGAGGTGTTGCAACATTAACCACTGCTATCTTAACTGATTCCATTGAAGAAAGGAGCAACGGAATAAGAATGAGAATCAGGTTCATGGCCGGCTTCATGTTTAATTCTTCCATGACCGTACTAGCGCGTTTTTTCCTAGCCATTTAGCTGTCTCCTCCTAATTCATTTTCATTTTTTTATTCAGCAGTTCCCTTTTCTCTGCTTACAAGCAGATTTACAAGTTTGACGGAATAAAGGTCAATGTCATCAATGATCTTGTTTGCAAAGCCTTTAATAACAACCGTAATAAGAGTTCCTGGGATAGCTACAAGAAGACCAAAACCCGTTGTGTTCATGGCTATTGAAATACCGCTTGCAAGCATCGCTGATTTCTGCTCAGGGGCAGCGTGTGCAACTGCATTGAAAGCGTCAATAAGTCCGAAAACTGTTCCGAGAAGTCCAAGCATTGTTGCTGTACTTGACATTGCGAAAATTGTGTCAGTAAGCTTAGTGATCTTCGGGGTTACTTCAAGAGTTGCCTCTTCCATTGCATTCTGAATCTCAAGTTCGCCTCTGTTTGCTCTTGAAAGACCTGCCTTCATAACATTTGCAAGAGCAGCGTCACCTGCTGCTGTGCAAAGCTTGATAGCCTTGTCAACATTGTTAGCCATAACAAGCTTCTGGATCTGCTTCATAAGATTCGCACCATTGGTGTTGAATTTAACAAAAAGGAAAACAAATTTGTAAATTGCCACACCAATAACATAAAGACCGCAAAGTGCGATGGGGTGCATAAATGTTCCACCGTCACGATAAAATGATGCCCAAAACTGCATTTTGTACCTCCAAAATAAAATAAATATTTTCAGAAAGCCTCATCAACATGAAGAGCTTTCTCAACCTTCTCCATAAAACTCACATCAAGTTCCAAGGTGTGATATGTAAACTTTGCTCTTGAAAGAATCGTCATTACCTCTGGTTTTTGAATTGTTCCCTCAATTTTCAACTCTTCAAGAACAAGCGGCTGCTTTTTTTTCTGTGCATCAACAGTTTGAAAAGGTGTTAAAATAAAAATTAAAACTGCACAGATCAAAAACAACTTTCTTTCTCCCAAAACGAACAATGCAAGAATATACACATATAATAAAAATAAATCAATTTTTTTACTTTCCCGCAAAACATTATGGTTTTTGATCATCTGCTTTTTCTTCCTCTCCGACTTTTTCATCTTTGTCATTTCCCACAGCCGGTTTAAGCTCGGAAAGACGGGCTTTTGCAGCCAAACCGAACTTATCATTCTCGTCAATTACAGGATAGTCAAGAAGAAACTTCTCCCAAATCTCAACCTTATCTTCTTTCATTGCGTTTTCAAAAGCTTTTTCTTTGTTGGCCAGAAAAAGTTTGTGTTCCTCTTCAATTTCTTTCTTTCTTTTCTCAGCTTGAGCCTGCCTCTTAAGCAACATCTCTAGTTTCTTTTTTTCAGAACCAGCTTCTTTTATATATCCGTCAACAAGTTTTTTTTCATTTTTAAAATCCTTGTTTTTTGCAATCGCTTTTAAATATTTATTAAAATATTCAACTGAGATATCAAATCTTTTCAAGCTCTTATCACCATCAACATCTGAGTCGAGATAAAGGACTGCTATATTGAACAGGATGCTTTTCATCATCTCTTCATTAACATCCTTGTCGTTTTCCATCTCTACAAGGATATCTTTAGCTCTTTTAAATTCATTTAACCCCTTCAATGCAAGTGCCAGATTCATTTTTGCTGACTTAAACTCCGGCACTATTTTTAATGCAAATTCCAAATGATCTTTTGCTGTCGCATAATCTTCTATTTCCATAGCAAGAACCGCCAGCACATTTCTTACTTCGGCAAGTTCGGGATTTATTTTCAGAGCTTTCTGGAGATGAATATTAGCTTTATTCTTATCACCTGTCTCGTATGCAAGAAATCCATACAGCTTGTGAAGTTTAAAATTCTCACTATCCCATTTCTCTGCTGTAGTCAAAGCAGATTCAGCCAGTTCATACATTCTTTTTTTATAATATACCGTTGCAAGATTTATAACAGCTTCGGAATTCTGTTCATCTTCTTTCAACACCATTTTTGCATGCTTTTCAGTTAGGTTAAGTTTCCCTGTCTGGAGATACAGCCACGCAGTAAAATTGTTTTTTTCAACAACATCCTGCGTTTTTTCAATAAGTTGGAGGAAATATCCTTCTTCAGCCATTATCTTTTCACCAGTCATAATGACCATATTATAAAGCGGCTTTACGAACTCAGGATTAAGATTGTAAGATCTTTCGTACCACTTTCTGCTCTCTTCAAACTTTTTTAATCTTTGATAACACAGTCCTATATTAAATGCAACGACATTATTGTTTTTATCCTTTTCAAGTGCTTCAGTCCATAATTTTACTGCCGATTCACAACCATCCGTAAAATATTTACCGATTCCTTCCGAGAACTTATTCTGTGCTGGTCCAATGTATTTAAGACCATCGTAATTTTCAGCATTTTTACTCTTTTTATCTATTTTGCCTTCTTTCACCTCAATGTCTTCATCTGTTACATCTGTATTTTTATTGTTATCTTTGTTTTCGATTTCAACCGATCTATCATCTTTTTTTTCTTCTTTTGTGTCTTTTGTCTCTTCCGTAAGACTCTTATTTTCTTTTTTTACCATTTCTTCTGATTTTGGCGTACTGGCACATCCTATTATAAAAAACATGGGTATGAAAAATATCAAGAAATTAAACGAGTTCTTTATCATTTTTTATCCTCGCTCCCCTTTTCGGGCTTTTCCAATGACTCGGGGGAGTCAACCTTTGCACCGCTTATTCCAGCTTTTTTATATTGTTTTCTCTCTATATTATCAAGACTTATCATCATCGGATAACCTGTATTGAGTTTGTTGTCAACTGCAAAGATTGGAGTCTTTCCCACTTTATAAAGGGCTGGGCGCATAACAGAAAGCCGCTCTGTCATTAATTGAGTCCACTTATTAAACGATCTTATCTCCCTGGCCTTTTCCAACCCCTGTGTATAAACATCGACTGCTTTTTCTTCTATCGGGGCAGCCTGATCCCTTAACATTTTCATATAGATATCTTCTTCTTCTTCAGAAAGACCTTTCGGTGGTTCTGCCTCAAAAAGGGCATCAGAAAAACTCTGGTATAAATAACCTCTCCTATATATTGCTGCAGTTACCCATTCGAATATCTGAAGACTTATTATCTCAAAATATTTATTCTCAAGAGTATTCTTTGCTTCAAGCTTTTTCTTTAGATTCTCTTCAAGTTGTTTTTCATTTTTGCCATCAATTCTCATTTTCAGATAACTATTAAAATCATCTTCCGTAAGTTTAAATTTTGCTTCAGAAACATACCTGACAACCTCATCTGATTTGAGATTTTTCTCTTCAGAAAAATCAACCATCCTTTTGTAATATTCTTTTGCCATTTTCCAATTATTCAGCTTGTCCTCATAAACATTCGCTATATCTGAATAAGCCTTCCCGACAAGACTAGCCACTTCAGAATCATTCCTGAATGTGCTGATAAAGTTCTCGTAACTGCTTATCATATTCTTCCAGTCTTCAGCTTTTTGATACATATGTCCTGCCATATATAAGGCTTCCTTCCCTTCAAATTTACCTTTCTCTTCAGAATAATAAAGCCTGTAATAAATAGATGCTTCTTTATATTTCTGTAATTTTTCAAGAAGGAACCCGGCATTATAAATTGCATCATTTTTCTTTTCGTATGTGGGATATTTCTCATACAACAGCTTATATGCATTAACCGCTTTTTCGTGATCATAACTCATTTCCGCATTATACGCGATCAGGTAAAGTGATTTAGGAGCATACTGTGAATATGGGTACTCTTTATAAACTCTTTCGTGAATTTGAAGTGCAGATTCAAACATTGTAGCCTTTGAGAAATTTATAGCTGCATTATAAAGAGCTACATCTGCTTCTTTAAAATAAGGTGTCTCTTCAACTATTCTGAGATATTCTGAGGCAGCATCCACAAACTTTCCTTCCTCTTCAAGCTTGCCTGCATAAAAGAAAAGAGCCGTTCCTCTTATTGTTTCAAATTCATCTTTGACCGCTTTGTCAACTTTCTGTTTTACTGACAACCTTTCAGTTAGAAGCTTTGACCATTTTGCCACATTTACCCAATCCTGTTTCTGATTATAGGCAGAAATAATATCTCTAGCACCAAAAACTGCAGCCTGACTTTCAGGAAATTCATTTATTATTTTCAAATACCTTTTTTCAGCTTCTTCAAACTTTCCATGATCCCAGAATATTCTTGCAACTGTATATGCCACAGCAGGTTTGTCTTCAATCTCTTTTGCATTCTCAAAGTATATATCACTTGATTCTATGAGTTTTTCTTCAAGTATAGAAAAGGGTTTGTCCCGTTTTTCTTCGCCTTTAACCAATCTTTCAGAAGATCTGTTCCACAAGGTATTGTAACATACAAATGCCTGAAAAGCCGCATCATCTCTATACCTGTCCTGATTTTTATCATCTCTTATTCTTTCATATATAACAACGGCCATCTCTATATCGCCAGATCTGAAAAGGGCGTCTGCAAAACTGTATGTGATATCATAACTTTCTGATGTATAAGGAAATTTAACTAGATACTCACCGTACGCAATTGCAGCAATACGATATTCATCAACTGCAGCATCAGCTTCGCCTTTCTCAACAAGCGCCTGGGCCTGTCTATGATGAAAAGATGCAGTATCAAGAAGAGAGTTTTTAGCCCATTCAGTCGCCTCTTTAACAAGAGTCGCGTTGCCTCTATTTATTCTGGCCCATTCTCCGGAAGCATCGTAAAGTTTTGCAAATATCTCCGTCTCTTTTGCAACTTTATCAAAATCTCTAGATTTATTATACAGCTGTATTAACCGGTAATGAATCCTGGGTGCCGATTCATAATAAGGATGCTTGTGAAGAATGTATCTGTATGCTTTCTCGGCCTGATCAAAATTGTTGTTTTCAAAATAGTATTTACCTATCTGCTCAAAAACCTCTTTTTCAAAAGACTCTGCTTTTATTTTATCAAAATATTCTATCGCCTTTTCAACACTTCCCCACTCATCATCAGAAAAGCTTATGGCAATATACTGTACCGCTTCTTTTCTTAGATCCTGTCCGCGATTTATACCTTTGCTTTTCATATCATCCGCAAAGAAAAGAAGTTGTGTAAATGAGCTAACAGCCTCTTCAAAACGACTTACCCTGTAAAAGGTCCATGCGTATTTGTATAAAAGTTTGTCAAAAAAATCACTTTCTGTAAACCGCATACCCTCTTTATAGTAATATTCAGCCTTGTCGAGCACATTGGTTTCAAAATAATGATCCCCGAGGCGCATATATAATTCGGCAAGATGCGTTGTTTCAATTTTCTTTCCAATCAGATCAAGCCAGACTTTAACAGCTTTGTCTCCATTTCCTGATTCAGCATAGCAATAACCCAACATATAATATACAGACCCTATGTATTGAAAATCAGGGAATTTTTCGATTAATGATTCGTACAATTCCGTTGTGTCGTTAAAATCAAGAACAGGTTCAGCCGGCTCAGATCCTACAAGTTTTTTGTCATATTGCTCCTGAAGTTCTTCATATTTTGAATATTTTTCACCATAATCAATAACCGATCTTTCATAATAAAGTTCAGCAAGCCGGTACATTGCACTGGGAGTATATTTTGGATTATCAGGATATTTCTTAATAAACTCTTCAAACAGTTTTATTGCATCATTTCTACTGGCCAGCTCCTTTTCTTCTTCTCTTTTTAAAACCTGTCCGTATTTTTCATTTACGGTTCTCTCTTTTTCCTCAATATCCCTTTTAATCAATGATCTCAAATCATTTTGGTACTCTTTTATAAGTTCTTCGTACCGCAAAATCTGCCTTTCAAAATATCCTTCATTAAATTGACTGCTATCAACAATTATATCAAAAGAAAGGTTTTCCGGACTTGAATCTTTTTCTGTTTCTTCCTTATTTTCAATCTTTTGTCCATAAATACTCAAACAGCTTGCAATAATGAGAATAAAAAAGGAACTCTTTTTCATTCATCACCTTCCAGATTAAGATACAGCTGTCTAATCTCCAAAGCTTTTTGTGTTTTCAATTTCAGTTTTTCAGAGGTTGCTTCTTCTTTTTTATCCCAAGCTACATCTATAATTCCGAGGTCGGCCTGCAAAATAAGGTCAGAAAAAGATGACTTAACCTTGTTAATATTTGAATACATTGCAAGTGCCGCCATTTCAGTTATTTCTCTTTTTATCTCAAGCAGCTCACTTTTATATTCATTTAGATTGTTTCTTTCATTCTCATAAGACACCCTGATCTTGTTGATTATTTCTTTCACGGCATCGTTAAGATCCGCATAGAATTTCTCGAGTTTGGCATCAACCGTCTGTGCTTTTTTAATAAGACCTTTGACCTTGCTGCTTATGTCACTCACTTTTTCATCATAACGCGACAATATTTTATCCTGTTTTGAGATAATCTTATTTAAACTGTTTCTTGCAAGAATTACTCTGCTGATAATGTCTCCTCCAAGAACGAGACGGTTCTTTTCACTTTCCACTTCTTTTTTATATGCTGTTAAAAAATCCAGCGATTTCTGAATTTCGCTTTTTTCTCTGTTTATCCGTTCAAGAAGCTTGTCGTCAACAGGCAGAGAACCTTTTGTCTTAGCATAAAAAATACTTATACCGTCAAGTTGGTTATATAAAGAATTGGTCTGTATGATTATCCTGTGGAGCTCCTCTTCCATACTTATTATCATGTTTGCATATTCAGAAGCCTTCTTTTCAATCTGATTTGGAGAAATTGGAGCATTTTCAATTATACCTGTAAGATTACTTTTTTCTTTTTCTAACTGGTTGAATTTCTTTTTGTCTTTTTCGTCAATAACATTCCAGACAGCAGTTTTTCTCAACTCAATAAGTTCATTTCTTATAGATGCTATCCTGCTTTGAAGGAACAATGCGGAACTCGAGCCTTCTTTTAAAGGAGGGAACAATGATGCCGCATTTTTATTATCAACTATTGAACCTATCTTGCTTTCAAGCTGGTTTACCCTGTTAATCTCCTCTTCCAACTCAGAAATATCGTCGCTAAGTTTCATCGCACTACTAAATTTCTTGTTATCTTTAAGGAGTGATCTTACTACAGGTGAATAGGGAGAAAGTGTTTTGGAAAGCTTCCCTGACTTTGCATTTAAAAGGAATAACTTGTTGTCAATTGTGTTCAGTTCATCTCTTATTGTGCTATATTTTTTAACGACCTGGTCAAAAATTACCATTGCCTCGCCATATCTTCTTAATTTTATCAGGAGAGACCCTTCAAGTATTTCGGCTTTAGGTGCAACTATTGAGTCCGGAGCAATGTATTTTATAAGTCTGAGAGCATCTATTGCTCTGACATATTCTTCTTTCTTAATGTATGTCCAGCACAATTCATAATATGCTTCTGCAAAATGTTCCGACCTTTTATCAAGCATGACATAATACTTTACAGATTTTACAAGATCTCCCAGTTCGAATGCTGTCCTTGCAGCAGCAATAACAGACAAGTCAAAAACCCTTTCAAATTTATAATACTTGTTCCCTTGTATAATTTCAGCAACTTTCTCAAAGTACAACAAAGCTTCCTGAGGAAGACCCTTCCTGAGTTTTATAACTCCGAGAAAATACTGGCTTTGGGGATAATATGCTCCTTCGACATTAACTGTTGAGAAAACAGAGGTAGATTCATCTATCTGATTGTCATAAAAAAGGCTTTTTGCAAGGAAGTATATCAAATCCTGATCTTTTGACATGTCATATCCTATATCAACAAATTCTGTATAATATTTTTTGGCTACAGAATAGTCCCCCAGATGATAACTTGCCGAAATAAGTCTTTTCAAACTCTCTATTTTGTACTTACTGTTTTTGACATCAGTCACGAGCATTTCAAAATATCTTGCAGATGAAATATAGTTTCGATTTCTAAAGAGTGATTCGGCAAGCTTGTAAACTGCATCTTCCCATATGTGATCCTTCAACTCCTGTGAGATTAGAATCGAATAATATATGCTGCCGGAAGAAATATAGTCTTCTTTATCAAAATAAAAATCAGCTTTTTTCATTTTATTTAAGACTGGTTCTTTATAATCCCTGTTTAACATAAGTGGATTAAGATACTTTGCCTTTGCTCCGTCACACTCGCTTTCTATTTCTTCAAGCTCTTTTGCAATGGAATCAAGTCTCTGATCGATGCTTAAAGATGTTTCATTAGATTGAGCAGTATTAACCTTTAGAAAAACAAGAACTATGGATACAAACAAAATGGTCTTTTTCATGACATTTTTTCGCTCTTCAATTCTCCTGCTCTTTTTCTTCCTTCGAAGATTCTTTTTCCTCGAACATCTTTTTTGATATATTAAAAGATGTGAAAAGTCTGTTATCGAGCTTATAGGAAGCCCCTTTGTCTTTTGGTGCAATAACAACTTCTACCAAGTTACCTTCTTCAACATGGAAAGAATGGCCAGCTTTCATTTTAAAAGTGTACCCTTTCATGTATGAAAAAAGGCCATAACCTTTACCAGTAAAAACATAAAAAACAGATATATGATGAGGACCGGGAACAACAGAACCGTCAAAAACAACGATCTCTTGTTTTTTTAATTCTTCCGGCACATCTATCTTTCTAAAAACAGGTGCATCATCAAGATAGTATATAACAGAAACCAATCTGAATGCACTACCCACTTCATTTTTATGCGTTATCGTTGCTCTTGCTCCAGCAATTGTTCCACTTAAAATGGTTTCCTGCAAAACTGCAAGTCTTTGTTTCGACCTGAATATTCTGTCTTTGAGCGAATTTATCTTTTCTTCCAGCGTTCTAAGTTTAAGATTATACCCCTGTTCATTTTCCGCTGTATTCTCAACGGTTTCCACACTATCTTCCTTTGCAGAAGTTTCTATAATGTTGTTGGGTTCGTCTTCTTTTGATTCTTTTGATTCTTTTGCTTCTTTTACAGTATTATTTATGGTTTTTTTCGAATCATTTTCTGCTGCAAAAACACTTTGAAATGCAAACAAAAAAAGAATTGAAATAAAACAAACTGCTTTCATTTTTGAACTCCCATAATATTCTGCAAAGAATATATACAATTAAAAAATAAATAGCAAATTTTATATGTGTGAAATGTCATCAATATTAAAACCCAGAAACATCTCTGCTGTTTTCTTAAAAGTATTGATCGAATCTGTAACATAAAAACTTTCCCTTCCCTGTCCGCTTGAATTTAGAAGATTTTTTTGAGTCAAAACGTTTTTAAGAGCAAGTGCAGTATGCAAAGCCGTGTCAAGAACTTTTGCACGCTTTTTAAAATAGTCCTCTATTACAATTTTGAGCATGGGATAATGTGTGCATCCTAAAATTATGGCATCAATGTTTTCGTTTCTCATGGCAGACAAGTACATATCCACAGCCATTTCTGTTATTTTGTCTTCAAAAAGACCTTCCTCCACCAATGGCACAAATAACGGACAAGCCTTAGAAAATATCTTTACATTCGGAATGTATTTTCTTAAAGCCTTCTGGTATGCATCAGATTCGATTGTGGTTGTGGTACCTATTATACCTAAACTTTTAATTGACAGATTACTTCTTATGTATTCAACAACAGGGTCTATAACCCCGATTATAGAAACATCTGGAAAAATATCATTGAGATATGTTATTGATGCTGCAGATGCGGTATTACATGCTACAACGATGATTTTAACACCTTTCGAAAGGAGAAATTCAACATTTTGCTTTGAATATTTTTTAACAACATCTACAGACTTTGTCCCATACGGAACCCTTGCTGTATCACCAAGATATATAACATCCTCTAATGGCAAAAACTTTCTAACCTCCTTAAATACAGTAAGACCTCCTACGCCGCTATCAAAAATTCCTATTGGAGAAGATGAGGTTATTTTCGCAACAGATATGTTCACAGAAATTTAAAATGAATATTTCATAAAAGGCGTGACGATGATATTCATTCCATCAAAATCTACAACATAATTGAATTCAGCAGACAAACCTAAAGAAAAATGTCTGGAATATGTATAGTATTCAAAAACAAGCCCGCCGCCGACAGCTATATTGCCGTCGTTAATCTTGCTTTGATTGCCAGCACTTCCAGCTTTATATGTTTCAGCAAGAGCATAGTAATCAAAATTGATAAGAAGCCCAAGCTCCCATCTTTGAGTTATCATCCATGCAACTTCAATCTCAAGACCTGCGGTAAGAGGACTATAATCTTCAACCCACGGAGATTTATTATACTTTGTACCAAGACCAACATCATTAGGATTGGTATTGAATTGTAACATACCAATTGAAGCAGCTATACCAATGTTCACTGAGTTTTTTATCGGAATGTCATATCCGATATTAAATTTAAAAGCTGTGCCAAGTGGACTGCCGGCGTTTTCACCACCAGCTTTACCAACATATGCGAGTATACCACCTGAAACCTGGAAATTGAATCCCCTAATGACTGGATTAAGATCATTTCCGGAAACATCTCCCGTATCTTCAGATGACTCAGCAAAAATGGAACAGCTTAGTAAAAGTATTGCAGCAATTACTAACAGTTTCTTCATTTTTTTTCTCCTACCCTTCAGAGTGTTTAAACACAAACGGATAATTTACAATGACTATTCCGCCGCCTTTAGGTGCAGGGAAGCGAATTTTCTTAATCTGATCTGCAACACAGCTTTCAACATTCTGATTACCCATAGTTGTTCTATTAACCTTTGAACTACTGACAGTACCTGTGCCGGAAATAATGAAATTTATAACAATTCTTCCAAAAAGCTTTGGATCTTTGTTGAGTTCTTTCTCATAACACCATCTTATTTTAGCAAGATTTCTCTTTATGTAGGCATCAATAACGGAACGGTCAAGAGCTCCCATAATAACGGCCTGACCTCCGCCTGCAGTAATATCTGAACGGCCTTTTCTTCCGATCTGTCCGGCAGCCATTCCGTATTTCCCGCCGCCTCCGCCCCCGCGGCCTCTCGTTCCTAAACCACCTATACCTAGAGCATTGCCACCGCCACCTGTTCCAAATCCTCTTGTTCCCAGACCACCTGAACCGAACTGATCAACACCTGCAAGACCCGTAACTGATCCAAGCGTTTTTTCCATACCAGCACCGAGACCTCCTCCACCAAAAACTCGGTCAAAGTTTGCTGCACCGGATGACAACGCACCCATAATGCCTGAACTTTGAGCCACTTTCGCATCAAGACCTCTTCTTGCAGAACCCTGTGCGTTAGCTACTCTACTTTTCTTATCACCCACACGGCCCTCTTCACCCAGAGATTTTCTCTGCTGACTTGCCTCAACAAGCCCTTCTTTTGGTTTTTCCAGTTTTACTTTTTTCTCTTCTTCAAGTTCCTCAACTTTTACATCTTGCTCTTCACCTACAATAAGCTTTGCAAATCTGTTGTCGAGTTCAAAAATATCTACCTCGATAGGAGGTGTTTCTATAATCATATTTACGATAAAGCCACCTATCAGGAATGATAGAAGCATAATTATTCCAAGTACAGCGTCAAACTGCTTTAAAAACCCACCTGATTTAAACGGTTCCAGTGGAGATTTCATAGCACAGATGCTCATCTTGCCAAATTCAACTATCAAAAGGGTTGATTCATCAATTTCAACTGTATTGCCTTTTTTTGCAACATACTCCGTCAAATCAGTTTTTTCAGTCCCCTTGTAAATAACGCCCTTCAGGTTTTCCTTCAGATTAACATTAAACTGTGTCCCGGAAACAGACGCAAAATCATATGCCGGCTCAGGAACATAGATTTCATCAACAACACAGTCTGCAACATTTTCAGATCCCACCTTGAAATTCTTTTTAATTTTCTGCAGGTCTAAAAGGATTCTTTTGTCATAAACAACTCTGATTTCCGGCTCCAGTTTTCCAGCAACATTTTTGTTTACCGGCACTTCCGGAATAGGAGACAGATCGTAAAGCAATCTTTTTCTAAACTTTGATTTCTCAGGCATGGCTCCGGCCTCATTATTAAATTGTTAACATAAACATAAACACTCAATTTAAAAGGTCAACCGACCTTACCAACTCTTTATTAAAATCCTTTTTCAAGTTAATCAAAGAGTTGAACTTTGTTTTGGATCTGTCAATCAAAAATTGCCCTGATGGCTTTTTTATCTGACCCTCAAGCATTACATCTTCGAAATCTATAACTGTTTTTTCTCGGTACTTAATAAGTCGTCCCTGTTCATCCATATCCGATTCCTGTGCCCATACAATACCGAATGTGAGCAACAGAATAAACATAATCACCATTTTTTTCATTTCGGCGACCTCCTCATTTATTAACCAACACAAAACACTCTATACATATAACCGCAAAAATATCAAATTTTAACTGCTATTGCCCTTCCGTTTTTTCTACAGGCCTTATATTCACAGCATCCTTCAAGTACAGATGGACAATATGATCGTCAGGAACACTTTCAGCTAACGACAAATATTTTCTAAAATTTCTCTTGGCCTCAACTTTCTTGTTCATATGATCATAGTGAAGAACTGCCAAATTAAATGTAGCAAGTGCATTATTCGGATCTTTCTGTAAAACTGACATATACTCTTTCTCCGAATCTTCAAAACGACCAAGACCTCTGAGTGATATTGCAAGACCGATTCTTGCCAGAAGATTGTCCGGATCCTGAGCAAGGACCGTCGCAAATCTTTCATATGCCGTCTCTGCATCTCCGTATTTCATTGCAATAGAGCCGACATTAAAATTTGCACTCTTATTTTTGGGATCATTTCCAATAGCTTTCGAAAAATAAAGCATCGCAAGAGAATCGTCTTGCTGTGTCGAATACAAAACACCCCTGTTATTTGCAATACCAGGATCATCTGATTTCAAATTGTAGGAGTTTGTTGTTACCATTGATGCCAAGCCCATATCGTTCTTTTTAAAATAAAATATTCCCAAATTTTTCAAAGCATCTACATTCGCCTGATCCTGGATGAGAATCTTTCTAACAGACTGAATGGCATTTGAATAATCACCTTTAAGAAGATAAAATCCAGCCACGGCTGACAAAACACCTTTGTCTTTGTCGTTTTCTTCAAGAAACTTCTCACATACATCAATAGCTCTGTTGTATTCCAACTTGTTTGCATAAATTGCAGCTTTATTAATGATCGGCATGGAATATTTTGCATCCAGCTCAAGAGCTTTGTTGTAGTGCTTTACCGCATTCTGGTCGTCGCCTTTTCTTTGATAAACCAAACCCAGATTGTAATGAACTATCGGTGCCGAAGGATATGCCGTTGTAGCAAGCTCAAAGTATTCGACAGCTTTATCAAAATCTGCTTTACCATCTTTCAATTCAAGGGCTTCCATACCTTTTTGAGTATAGTATTTTGCCCAGTCTTCAGGTTCTTTTGGCTCCTGCGTTACAACTATTACCTTTTTATCATCCTTTACTTCTTCTTTTTTATCAGG
>CAZVWR010000024.1:0-43878 GCA_964630905.1 uncultured Spirochaetales bacterium
CGCATTGCAGACATACATCCAGAACACATTTTTTTGACCACAAAGCTTTCACATCCTCAGGATCTGATGATTTGACAGGTTTGTCGCCGTAATAGTAATATGCAATGTTTTTATCCGAATCGGAATATTCTTCCCAGTAAGGATTCCCGCTCATGTCAGGAATTTCGATATCCCGTTCCCATTCATCATCAATGTCCGCATCTGAGCTGACCTCATCCGTTTCAGTGTCATTTTCAACAGTTGAATCATTTATATCATTATCGGTGACTGAGTCAGTATCATTCTTTGTATCACTATCAGCCATCTTGTCACTGTCATTCTTCGGATCACTTGAATTGCAGGAAGTGCATGACCAGAAAATTAAGATAATTACTGCAAAATACTTCATAAAACCTCAAATAGCACTAACACTTACTTGAACATTTGATCAACTGTTCATCAATATCTTGTTTCCACCCGATATGTGATCAGATTGTGTTAAAATATTTTCAGCAAGTCAAGAGAATACTAAAATTTTCCAGGTCAAATTCTTGAAAATTATAAACACTTGAAAAAATTAGGGGTGCGGAGTATCATTCACCGTTCTGAGATCTTATAACTTTCGTTTCAGGAGAAAAATATGCAGCACGAAATGAGATGGCGGCTTGATGACCTTTTCCCCGGTTTTGATTCAAAAATGTTCTTAGAATCCTGTGTTGATATAGATGCGGCGATAGAAGAATACGACAACTGGGCTGACGGGCTTAAAAAGCGGAAAGACCCTGTTGAAAAGATACTTGAAGAATATATTGCAAAAAGAAATTCCGCGGGTCTTGCTCTTTCAAGACTTTCAGATTTTGCGGAACTCAGCTTTTCAGTCAATACTGCCGATCAGGAAGCAGTTAAATTCATGGAGCTTTTTGAAAAGAAGCTCAGTCAGATCGAAGTGATAGATGTTAAATTCGTCAAATGGATCGTTAAGCATAAGTCTGCCGATTTTCTAAACGGAAGCGAGTCCCTGAAAAACCATTCTTTTCACCTTTCAGAGATGATAAGAAAAGGAAAATACATGCTCGACAGTTCAAAGGAAAAAATCATTTCCGATATGAAAGCTACCGGATCTTCCGCATGGACAAATCTGCACAATGTTCTGACAAGCTCACTTCTTGTCGATTTCACTGAAAACGGTAAAATTGCTGAACAGAAAACACTTCCTCAAGTCAGAAGCATGGCATATTCTCCCGATCAATCGATAAGAAAAAAAGCTTACGAAGCGGAACTTGCATCATATCCTAAGATCGAAAGATCGATATGTGCCTGCATTAACGGAATAAAAGGTGAAGTCATCACAACATCACGACTCCGCGGATACAGATCGCCACTTGAAATGACCCTTTTAAGAAGCCGTATGGACAAGAAAACACTTGATGCGATGATGAGATCGCTTAAAAAATATCTGCCGGTTTTCAGAAAATATTTCAGGAAGAAAGCTCTCTTGCTCGGACACAGTAACGGGCTCCCTTTCTATGATCTTTTTGCACCGATCGGCAATGCCGACATGCAGTTTTCATACTCTGAAGCCAGGGATTTCATCGTTGAGAAATTCTCATCTTTCAGTCAAGATCTCGGACTTTTTGCCAAAAATGCCTTCGAGAACGGCTGGATAGATGCACAACCGAGAGAAGGAAAAGTGGGTGGAGCATTCTGTGCGAATTTAAGAAGCATAAACCAAAGCAGGATCCTTTCAAATTTCAGCGGTTCATATAACGATGTGAGAACGCTTGCCCATGAACTCGGACACGCTTTCCACGGACACTGCCTTAACAACGAAAGCTTTCTTAACTCAAACTACCCGATGCCGCTTGCCGAAACTGCTTCAATATTCTGCGAAACCATTGTGAACCATGCCGCACTTAAAGAGGGCACTCCTGATCAGCAGCTTTCGATACTTGAAGCTGAAATATCTTCCGCCGGACAGGTGATAGTCGATATTTACAGCAGATACCTTTTTGAAACAGAAGTGTTTGAGAACAGAGCTTCTTCATCACTTTCGGTAGATCGGCTCAAGGAAATCATGCTTTCGGCACAGAAAGATGCCTATGCCGAAGGACTTGACTCTGAATATCTTCACCCTTACATGTGGCTTGTAAAACCGCATTACTATGTTGCGGACTATAATTTTTACAATTTTCCGTATGCTTTCGGACTCCTTTTCGCCAAAGGACTTTATGCAATATACCTTGAAAGGGGTTCTTCTTTTGTTGAAGACTATAAAAAACTTCTTTCCACAACAGGAAGGGAAAGCATCCTCGATGTAGGAAAAAGTGTCGGCATTGACCTTAACAACACATCGTTCTGGAACGGTTCTTTTGAAGTCATCAAGGAAGATATCGGCAGATTTCTGAAATATTAGATCAGTTCACACTGTTAGCAGGTTTTTTTCCATTCAGTACTGACAGACATCCGTTTATGGTCATTTCAGCCATTTCAGCTCTGGTCTCTTCAGTGGCACTTCCGATATGAGGCAGAAGGACAGCATTATTCAACGCAAAAAGTTTTTCATTAATTACAGGTTCATTCTCATAAACATCAAAACCTGCGGCATAGATCCTTTTTGCGATCAGAGCATCAGCTAGGGCGTCTTCATCGATCAGAGCGCCTCTTGCAGTGTTTATCAGTATTGCATCATATCTCATTGAAGCGATCTCTTTTTTTCCTATCAGATGGTGAAGCTCCGGAACGAAGGGAAGATGAAGAGAGATGAAATGACTGTGCTTTATCAGTTTATCAATCTCACAGTATTCTGCCGACAGCTCCGTCTCTTTGTCAATGCTTAACCTTGTTCTGTTCCAGTAAACTATTTTAAGACCGAACGCTTTTGCCCTTTTCGCGGTTGCCTTGCCTATCCTGCCCATACCGATAACACCGAAAGTTTTACCTTTTAAAGACTTACCGAGAAAAAGGTCAGGCTCCCAGCCGGTGAATTTTCCTTCTCTTGTAAATTTTTCTCCTTCATAACCCCTTCTTGAAGCCATAAGAAGAAGAAGCATTGCAACATCTGCCGTTGAATCAGTAAGAACATCCGGAGTGTTTGTCACAGTTATCCCTTTTTCACTGCAGTATTTCACATCAATGTTGTTGAATCCGACTGCGTAATTGGAGATAACCTTAAGACCTGGTGCCGCAGTAATCACAGACCTGTCGATCTTATCTGAAAGAAGCGTTATCAGCCCCTCAGGATCAAATGAAGAAACTGCAAGGCGAAGGTCTTTTCTTTCCTGTGAACTCAGAACTTTTACATCCAGATCGCTCTCATTTAAAAGTTCAGCGAACCTTTCTCCAGGGAGCGGTGATGTCAACATTATCCGTTTTTTCAATCTTTCCTCTCAATAGTACTGTTGTTCAAATTTAATACCGAATTCAAGCTGTCTTGCATAGAAGCTTTTAACTATCTGAAAATTCCTGTCATATTTTTCAGGAAGATATTTTTTCTCAATGTGATGGAAAACAAACGGAGAAACCGGTGTGTTGTCGTTCTTTCTTAAAAAATAGATAACGCCGCTTCTTCCATCCTGAAGAATGAATCCGCTTTTACCGACCACTGCGTTTTTTTTGTACAGAGACCCTTTCTTTAATTTGTCATTTATATGTCCCAGACCCTTAAAAAAAGCCCTTGTCGCATAGTTACTGTAAACGAATTCCATTGCTCCGCCAAAATTCCTTGAATGGTCTATGTTCATCAGTTTTGCAAGGAACGGGAGCGAAAGATCCTGATACATTTTAACATCAAAAACAGGAACAAGAGTGTTGTCATCAGTTATGAACCTGACATCAGGACAACCTTCAAAAGGGCCGTTCAGAATGCACGGCTGCAGAAAACTTCCATCTGAATTGACATACCTTTCACCGTCAATGGTTTTGATCAGATAGACATCGGACAGGGTTTTCCTTACAGCATTTTTGAACCTCAAGTAAATTATTTTCTCATCCTGTTCATTGTAAAAGAATGTCAGTCTGTCCCTTTCATTGAACCAGATCCTGTAATCATTAAGGAAATAAACGATCTCCTGAATGTTCCTTATAAGTTTTTCGGAAAGGACCCTGTCATACTTTCTCCTGTATGACTCTATCATTGAGCCTTTAAGATAAAAATTCACAAAAATTATGTTGTCCCCTTCAATGGAGAAATTAAGATACTGCGGGTTTTGAGGGTCGTAACTTAAGTCAAAGTCTATTGAAGATTGGTCAGCAGGATATATGAACACTTCTCTGCTGACATAATCCTCAACACATTTTTCATCTTTTGTAAAATAATAGATGTTCATAATTAAAGAAACCGCAACGAGAAAAATAATGAAAATTTTAGTCTTCATTTTTAAAATCCGGAAATTTCAGTCTTTCAGGAATAAACAGTTTCATGTATAGGTGTATCGCATAGGAATCGGTAAGACTTGCAATGAAATCAGCTATGTTCGTTTCAGGATCGTCGCTTGCAGGATTAGAATAGAATTCTGTGAAATTGTCATAATTTTCCTTAAAATAATAAAAAAGTGCCTTGATGATCTTTTCAGATTTTTCAAATTCGCGTCTTATTTCAGGCATTTCATAAATGTTGGAGAACATGAAATCTCTAAGATCCTCTATCATTTTAACAGTTTCACTGCCGAATCTTATAATTTTTTCATGTGCCTCAATTGCTTCAAAACTGTTTGAAATCAGGTCTGTCACCATATAGTTTATCCTTTGAGACCCTTTTTCGCCCAGAATGTCATTATGTGGGACATCCTTTATGTCAAGGAAACCGCCTCTCACAGCATCGTCAATATCATGATTGAGGTATGCGATAATATCTGCAAACCTGATTATCTGCCCTTCAAGTGTTTCGGGAAGACCCTCTTTCTTCGTTAAAGGACCTTTCCCCTTTGAGTGCATGAGTATTCCGTTCCTCACCTCGTATGTCAAATTAAGCCCCTGACCGTTCCGTGCGAGGAAATCGACGACCCTTATGCTCTGCTTTTCATGTCTGAACCCGTTCTTCAGGAGTTTTCCGAGAGCTCTTTCGCCTGAATGTCCGAAAGGTGTGTGCCCCAGATCATGCCCGAGGCCTATCGCTTCGGTAAGCGACTCGTTAAGGAAAAGGGCTTTGGCAATCGTTCTTCCTATCTGTGTCACTTCAAGAGTGTGTGTCAGTCTGTTGCTGTAATGACTCCCTTTCGGTGAAAGAAAGACCTGTGTCTTGTCACCGAGGCGCCTAAAGGCTTTTGAGTGAACTATTCTATCCCTGTCATGCTGAAAAGCAGGCCTGATGCTGCACAGTTCTTCAAACTTTACCCTTCCTTTTGAAGCGGAACTTAAGCATGCCGCCCATGACAGCTCTCTCTTTTCGATCTCTTCAATGTGCTTTCTTATATTATCCATCTCGGTCTTTTCCCTTATAAAATGTCAGAATGAAAACAATTACAGAAACTCCGAAAAGAGCATATATGACATGGAGATAAAGTTCGTTGTCAACAGATCCTGCCGCCATCATTGATCCGGTAATTATGAAAGCCGAACAGATCCTTGTCACCATCCTTGAAATGAAACTTCTTTCCGATCTTCCGAAAAGGACAAGAAAGCGGTGCTGGATCGTTCCGTCCTCGATCTTTTCCGCGATGTTGGAAAGAACTCCGGGAAGGTTCTTAAGCAGATCGATCATTTTTATAAGAAGCGAGAAAATATCTCCTGCTATCCTGTCGGGGGAATATCTTTCAGCGAAAAGTTCCCTTGAAAGTTTTTCAGCGACTGTCATCAGTTCAAATTCAGGATCAAGTTCCCTGCAAAGCCCTTCTATCAGCGAAAAACTCTTTATAAGCTGAGTGAGTTCCCGCGGTATCTTGAGCTTGTGTTTGAACATGATATTAAAAGACCTTTTCACTATTTCGGTCGTATTTATCTCAGACAGGTTGTCAGGCAGTGAATCAAAGACCTTCCTGATGTCACTTATGAACTCCTTCTTGTTGACAGGCGTTCCGCTTTCGCTCATATCAATGTAGATATTGGCAACCTTTTCAAAATCCCGTGCAATGAAAGCAATGAACATGTCTGCGATCTTTTCCCTTAAATATCTGTCTACCCTGCAGCACATTCCGCAGTCTATTGCGACAATATGATTCCCCGGCTTGAAGAAAATATTGCCGGAATGGAGATCACCGTGGAAAAAGCCGTCAAGAAGAACCATTTTCATCAAAGCTTTTGAGCCTCTATCGGCAATTATCTTCCTGTCAAAAAGTGATGGATCTGTGCATTCAATAACATCGTCAAGCTTAACGCCATCTATCCTCTCCATGACAAGAATCCTGCCGGTGCAGTATTTTTCATTCATTTTCGGGAAAGAGAGCCATTCCCACTGTTCACCGTCAAAGTTCGATGCCAGTTTCTGGGTGTTTGATTTTTCAATGACAAGATCAAGTTCCTGATTCATTGTCCAGAAAAACTCTTCGGCTATCCCTTTGAAATTGATGTTCTTTGAATATGATGATGTCTTCTGAAGAATATCTGCAATCCATATTATGATCTCCATGTCGCTCTTGATGGTCTCGACCACACCCGGCTTTCTCACTTTTATCACAACACTTTCCCCTGTTTCCTTCAGAATTGCCGAATAAACCTGTGAAATGGAAGCCGCCGCGATCGGAGTTTCATTGAAATTATCAAAAATCTCATCAAGCGATGCCGCAAGTTCCTCTTCGATGATCGGTTTTATAAGTGCAAAATCCATCGGGTTGACATTGTCAGTGAGCTTTTCGAACTCTTCCGCCATCGAAATGGGGATTATGTCGCCCCTGAGAGATAAGATCTGTCCCATTTTTATGAAAGTCGCCCCAAGTTCCTCGAATGCAAGACGGAACCTTTCTTCGAGCTTCATATCCTTAAAAGATTTTTCCTCGGCATTTCTGTTCTCAAGCTTAAAAACGCTCAGAAGGGTTCTAGGGATGAACGGGGTAAGACCGTATTTGGCCGCAACAGCACCTATTTCGCTGAATCTTTTCAATCTTGAAAATGCAGCCATCTTCATCCTCCCTTATCAGTCAACTGTTATAGATTTGCTGACATTTTTCGGAACATCGGGGTGAACTCCGTGATTTTCGACATGACTTCTGTTGAGGTATTTCATCTTTGCAACACTCATCTTGAATGCAAGAAGCTGTAACACGACTGCCGCTTCAAAAATAAATATATTCTTGTCACCCGTCCTCGGGAGCTCTATGAACTTTGCCCAGTATTTTCCTGCGGATGAAGGCTTCCCTGTCGCAGCTTTCTTGAGATCGTCATCATCTTCAGAAATGAGAACTATATCAGCTCCTCTTATCTTGTGAGTATGGATCTGTGATATCGTTATTCTCTTGTCTCTCTCATCGGGAGGACACACAAAAACCAGCGGATAGTTCGAGAAGAAATTCTCTATCCCCGTCTTTTCGGCAAAAACAGAGTACATTTTTTTCATTGTGTTCCGGTCTTCCTTTGATGTGAACGGTTTCATTATAGTATCATCATCAATTCTGCGGAATTTAAGATTCTTGACTGTGTTCATATAATCTCTCAATATATCGACCTTTGAACCGTTGCCCTTCAGAAGCCCCTTATCAAAGAGTTGCTCGAATATTTCGATCATATTTCCCAGCAGCAGTTCCATGTCGGTCATCGAGAATATCGTGTTCTTTCCTAAAATGGTGTTAGGGCCGTGCTTGAACTCAGCCGCATCATAACCTTCAGTATGGTTAAGAACGACTTCCCTGATCTTGAGAGCTCCCTCTTTTGCGAGTCCTGTCAATGATGTACCGAGAATGTGTATCGAAGGTTTCATGAAAAGTTTCAAAGCTGTGTCGGAAACCGGAATATCGATGTTCCTTAAAGTGAAATCCATGAAATATCTGATCTTTTTCAGATCGTTGAGAACATCATCCTCGCCGTTTTTGACAAGTGCCGCCAGAATATAGAAAAGGGCTATCTGACTTATGAACGATTTTGTTGCGGCGACTGCTATCTCCGAGCCGCACATGATAGGAAGATAGTAATCGCTCTTTTCCTGGGGCAGAGTTGAATTTTCATTATTGACAATGGTGAGAAGGCGGACTTTATCACCGTATCCTTTTCTGATGTCGTTGAAAATATCGACAAGGTCTTTGGTTTCGCCGCTCTGACTTACACCGACAACAATATCATTCTCCCTGAGCGAATTTATGAAGCCCGACCTGAACCCGCCGGGATTTGCAGGTATTATTGATATGTCTGTCAGATTATTGAAGAAATATGCACCTGTCAGAGCTGCGTGATATGATGTTCCGCTTGCAACAAAGTATATCCTGCCGCCGAGTTTTCCGCTCTCCCTGAATGCGCTTACGAGCTTGTCACGGTATTTTATGATCATCCTCTTCTTTTTCCAAACAAGCATCGAATCAATGAGCCACAATTCTGCAAAATAATTCTCATTCAATCCAAGAAGCTCTTCAAGAAGTGTCGTTTCCTCTGACTTGAAAACAAAGTGCTTCGGGTCGGCACAGTATTTTGAAGCTTTTGCAAAGATCGTTTTAAAAGTTTTCAATTTGCGGATATTCTCAAATGCTTTCTTAAGCTCAGCACTGTCATAAACATCATACAGGGCTAAAAGTGAATAAAGTATCTCTCTTGCAGTATCCTTGTTCTTTTCGAAGATCGAATAAAGTTCCTTTTCAGTTTCATCATTGAAATAGTAAAGCACAAGGTTGTCTATGTTTCTGGGTGATGAGAATATCTCCTGCTCCATGAAAAAGTGGAATTTCGGCTGAAGCTGTATGTCTGCGATATTAAGCCTGCTTCTGCTCAGTTTAGACACCCATTCTTTGTCTTCCGTAAGTGAAAAAAGCTTGTAGCTGTCGTTATCAAAATAGATCCCTTCCCCTTCTGACATCGGTATAAGGAACCTTGTCTTTGAAAGTATGCTGGTAAGATCACTTGAAACAACAATGAAGTTCCCGGCATTGTCAGAGCCTTTCCCTGCATAAAGTGATGATCCCGCTTTTATGGCGAAAACTCCGGGAATTTCAGGAAGAGTGACACATGCGGCATAACTTCCTTCAAT
Source organism: uncultured Spirochaetales bacterium (assembly GCA_964630905.1). Classification (GTDB taxonomy): domain Bacteria; phylum UBP6; class UBA1177; order UBA1177; family UBA1177; genus JAGOEX01. Next base: position 9,080 of record CAZVWR010000024.1, read on the forward strand.
CATTTTCTGTGCTTTTCTGATAGATCTGATCATCAACGCGATCTTTTCATCATTTGTCGAAGGATTGCATTTGTGCATGAGAGCTGAATAGAAGTGTTCAACAAGGTGAACCACCATTTCACCGTCATTGTCGGAAAGGACTGTGTGTCCGTTATCGGTCAGAAAATCCTTGAGCTTATCTGTGTTGCTTACATTTCCGTTATGTGCCCCGACCATGTGGACAAGGCAGTTTACTTCATGCGGCTGTGCATTGACATCGGTTACCGCTCCGTAAGTCGCCCATCTCACCTGACCTATGAACTTGAACCCGCTCTGTTTAGGTATCTCAAGCTGTTCAATAACCCTTGAAGGGGCTCCGACTTTCTTTCTCAAAGTGACAGTCCCGTCCTCTTTTATGAAAGCTCCGCCGGTCGAATCGTATCCGCGATACTCAAGTTTTTTAAGCAGTGATGCCGCTTCATTTCCAAGATTTGCAATGTTTTTTCTATAGACGATCGAAACAACTCCGCACATAAATTTCTCCGTTAAATCAGTATTTTAAATCGAAGCAGTCATTTTTTTAAGCCACTCTTTCTCTTCTTTTTCAAGTTGCGGGCTCAGGTTTCTGAACACATCTTTATGATAGTCGTTAAGCCACTTTTTCTCTTCGGCATTAAGCATTCCGGGTTCAACTGCCCTTGTATCTATCGGACACATGGTAATATTTTCAAAACCGAGAAATTTGCCCCATTTTGTCTCTTCAATCTCTTTTACAAGGACAAGGTTTTCAATTCTGATCCCATATTCTCCCGCTTCATAATATCCGGGCTCGTTTGAAAGTATCATGCCGGGAACGAGCTTTGTTTCAAGCCATCTGGGTGATATTCCCATCGGTCCTTCATGAACGCTTAAATATGCGCCGACACCGTGACCGGTTCCGTGGTTATAGTTCTGCCCGTTCTTCCACAGAGCAATGCGGGCAAGTGCATCAAGGTGCGTTCCTGCTGTAAAACCCTGAGGGAATTTCGCTATTGAAACATTGATGTGACCTTTGAGAACATTTGTGAAATCTTTTTTCATCTTTTTTGTCAGTTTCCCGACGGCGACCGTTCTTGTGATATCTGTCGTACCGCTGTTGTACTGTCCGCCGCTGTCGATCAGATACAGACCTTCAGGTTTTACTTCTATCGAGCTTTCTTTTGTAGCGCTGTAATGAATTATCGCTCCGTGTTCGCCATAACCTGAAATTGTGTCGAAGCTTAATCCTGCAAAATTCTCACCTGCCGCTCTAAATGTTTCAAGTTTGTCTGAAGCCGATATTTCAGTGATCTTTTCTCTGCCGAGCGTTTTATCAAGCCAGCAGAGGAACTTCACCATTGCAACACCGTCGGTGATGTGGGCTTTTTTTATCCCTTCGATCTCAGTGGCATTTTTGACAGCTTTCATGATCTGGGACATATTCATCCCTTTTACAACCTCGACCTTTTTTGTGTCAACTGCATCAAGAAGGGACTGCGAACATCTTGCCGGATCAAGGAAAAGCTTCCCTTTGCCAAGCTTTTGAAGAACTTTGTATATTTCATCGTAATCTCTTAATTTCACGCCGTCTTTTTCAAGAGTTTTAACATCTTTTGCGTTGAATTTGCCGTTTTTGACAAAAAGCTCTGCACTTTTCTTTCCAATGAGTCCGAAACCCATGACGACCGGGTTACAGCTTACATCGTTTCCGCGGATGTTGAAGATCCATGCGATGTCGTCAAGAGATGCAAAAAGGTGATAGTCAACCCCCGACTGTTCCATTTTCTCACGGATCATTTTGAACTTATCGGGTCTGCCCGTCCCTGCATATTTGATCGGGTGGAGGACTGCTCTGCCAGAAGGAAATGCCGGTCTATCCTTCCAGATAGCGTCAACAAGGTCTTTCCCCGGTTTCACTTTCAGCCCTTTTGATTCAAAACTTCTTTTAAGATCGTCAACTTCATTTATTGACATGACTGATGAATCAAAACCGATATTTGCCCCTTTTTTGAGTTCTTTTGCAAGCCACTCTTTATAATCGGGAGTTTCGGGAAGACCAGCTTTAAAAAGGGTGACCGTGCTGTTTTTAAGTTGCTCTTCCGCCTGAAGAAAATATCTGCCGTCAGTCCAGAGCCCTGCTTTTTTCATCGTTACGACGACTGTTCCCGCTGAACCGTTAAAACCGCTTATCCATTCACGGGTTTTCCATCTCGGGGCGACATATTCGCTCTGATGCGGATCAGCACTCGGAATTATGTATGCATCAATTCCGACCTTTTTCATCATCATTCTCAACTGCTCAAGTCTTTTCACGATAGTCATAGAAACCTCCAATTTTTCATCATTACCCAAAAATTCAGTAGTATAATAAATGAGGAATTTTAAATATCAAGGAAATGGAAACAAGTCGCCAATTTACAGATATTTATAGAATGCTTTGTATGCCGCGTAAGTGTGGTAAATGTCTGCTTTTGAAGCAATTTCGAATGGGCTGTGCATTGAAAGAAGTGCTGTTCCGCAGTCAACGACATTCATTCCGTATTCAGCGATGAACATCGCGATCGTTCCGCCGCCGCCGAGATCGATTTTGCCAAGTTCCGCTGTCTGCCACTTCACCTTGTCTTTATTGAAAGCTTTTCTGCATTCAGCTACAAATTCGGCATGCGCTTCATTTGAATTGCTTTTACCGCCGCTTCCGGTGAATTTTGTAAGACATACACCGAATCCGATCTTTGCCGCATTCATCTTTTCCATTGTACCCGCCCATTCAGGATCGATGCCGGCATTGACATCAGCACTCAGGAACTTACTGTCTGCAAGAGAGTTTATCAGTGTGTTATAGTTCCCTTTCCCGTAAAAATTGATTATTTTGTTTACAGCTCTTTCAAGAATGTTCGAATTTGCACCGGCATTCCCTTTGGACCCGATCTCCTCCTTGTCAAAGAACATCGCTATCTTATTTTTTGATGACTTGCCTGAATCAAACATTGCCTCCATTCCGGCATACGCACAAACTCTGTCATCCTGACCGTGGGCACCGACAAAACTTCTGTCAAGACCTACATCTCTTGCCTTTCCTGCCGGGACAAGCTGAAGCTCAGCAGAAACAAAATCCTCCTCCTTGATCCCGTATTTGCCGTAAAGTATTGACATTATTGCCGTTTTTATAGAATCTTTTTCATGTTTGAATTTGTACGGCACTGAACCTACCAATATGTTCAGATTTTCACCTTCAATGACCGTTCTTGCATTTTTCTGCATCTGGTCCTGTGCAAGATGGGGAAGAAGATCGTTTATCGTGAAAACAGGGTCGCTGTCATCTTCACCGATAGTTATATCTTTCAATTCGCCCTCTTCTGTAACAACTACACCGTGAAGAGCAAGCGGTCTTGTAACCCACTGATATTTCTTGATACCGCCGTAGTAGTGAGTCTTGAGAAAAGCCATATCCTCAGCTTCGTAAAGGGGGCTGCCTTTCAGGTCGAGTCTCGGAGTGTCGATGTGAGCACCCACCATAAGGAAACCACCATTGAAAGTTGTGTCATTTATCTCTGCCAGAACACACGAAACATTGTCAAAATTGATAAACAGTTTCCTGTCCGAAGGCTTTGCTTTTGTTATCTCCTTATACCCTTTTGACAATGCGATCTTCTGAATATATCTCACTGCCTCCCTTTCGGTCTTTGCATTGTCAAGAAACTTTTTGTAACCATCTGAAAAATCTAACACTTTCTGCATTTCATTTTTGCTGATCCCGTCCCACCCTGAACTTTTGGCGTAGAGAAGCGATTTCGGATCAAAACTTTTTTCTGATCTTTTCTTTGCAGACATTTTCAAAACCTCCAAATCAAGTTGAAAAAGAAAAATTCGACATGATTATATCAATTTTTATTATAATATCACTTTTTTCGACATTTGTATCAAAATAATTTCAAATACGGACATTGTTGTATTATTTTTTTGACAAAACAAAGCTGTTTCCTATAATATTTACGAGCCGTTCGTTTAACTTCACTTTTTGGAGGATCCTGATGACTTACCTACCTCTTTCCTACCTGCTTGGATCAAGGGCTAAAGTTGACATTCTGCGGATTCTTGTCAACAAACAGAACTATACAGGCAGAAAAATCGCAACACTCAGCAGCACCAATCCCAATTCCAACAAGAAGGCGCTCGACTTCCTTATTGAAACAGGAATTGTTGACAGAGAGCACATCGGAAATGCTTTCCATTACAGACTGAATGAGAGCCACCTTCTCTATGAACCGATGGTAAACCTTTTCAAGGAAGAGGAAAAAACAGTAAACAGGATCATGAAAACAGGAGCATCTTTCATTGAGGAATACGCGCCCAAGACACTTGCCGGATTTGTTTCATATCTGAGAAACGATGTCGTGCTGACAGTTCTTGCTCATTCTTTTCCCTGTGATGAAATGAAAGATTACATTTTTGAAAAGACGGGGTTCCGTGTCATAATAAAAATGATCGACACATTGAACCTTAACGAAAACGATCTGGAAAATTTTGTTGACAGGGTTTATTTCTGGAACAACTACAAGTCTATCATGAAAATGATAAATTCCAGAGATGTGGTGAAAAATTTCTTTAATTTTTAAATACGGAGAGCAACTATGGACAGAAAGAATATTACCATCCTTATTCTGGATGATGAAGAGAACATACTCTCCAGTCTGAAAAGGATTCTTGAAGGCACAGGCTATACCGTTGTTACAAAAAACAAACCTGAAGAAGCAGTCGATTATGTGAGAAACAATGTTGTTCATATCGCTCTTGTCGATGTATTGATGCCCAACATGGATGGAATAACCGTACTGAATATTGTTAAGGAGATAAGCGGCTTAACTCAGGTCATTATGATGAGTGCCTACAGCACAATTGACAGGATTGTTTCAGCACTTGAGAACGGTGCAAATGACTTTCTGCTTAAACCTTTTGACAATATTGAACAATTCATTTCCATTGTTGAGGAATCAGAAAAGAAACTTTTAAGATGGCAGGACATTCTTTCCCAGACCGGAGCTATTTAATTGACTACCACACATCCTCAATCAAGACTGACCCACCTTCCTATGCAGGATGTTGACTTCCCTGCAACTTTTGCCGCAGATTTCATTTCAGAGCTTGCAAGGGCAGTTGAAAAAGACAAGGATGGAAAAGAGTCTTATCATAGTTGGAAGGTCTGCATTATAGCCTGCAAAATAGGAGAAGCTTTGCAACTCGAAAAGTCCAGGATGAAAGAACTTTTCTTTGCTTCTCTTCTGCACGATATAGGCGGAGTGACAATATCCGGACATATTATTGAATCCCTTGTTCAGGTTCCTGATATTTTCGGACAGAAAAATGACTTTTTTGTATTCGCCCACTCTCACAGGGGTGAAACGATTTTGAGAAGCTTTCCTACTTTCAGGAAGATCAGTGAAATAGTGGGTGCTCATCACGAATTTTTCGATGGAAGCGGTTTCCCTAACGGTTTAAAAGGCGAGAACATACCTCTCCTTTCAAGAATAATCAGAGTTGCCGATTCAATAGATGTTTTCTCAAGACTTCATAAAATTGATGATACGGAAGAACTTATACTTTTCCTCAACATGGTTTCGGGCGAAGAATTTGACCCTGCAGTTTATAACACTTTTGTAAAACTTGCTGAAAACGGTATGCTGAGCCTTATAAAAACAGAGGATGATGTTAAAAACGAGATGAAGTCTCTTAAAAAACGGATGGATGACCGATATTACTTCTCATCTACCGACACAGTAAATCGGTTCTTTAAAATGGTAGCAATGCTTACAGATAATCTTACATCTCCGCAGGATAACCATTCAATGAGAGTGGCTGAACTTTCTGTTCAGATAGCATATCTAATGGGACTTGACGAAGAGGAGATACTTGCCATAAGATGGGCATCATTTCTACACGACATAGGAAAAATTTCAGGAGACAGATCTATTTATCTGAAAAAAGAAAAACTTACCGAGGATGAGTGGCTGTCTATAAGAATGCACCCTCAAAGAAGCTATGATATAATAAACAGCATTTCAGGAATGGATAAGATCGCATATTACATTCTTCATCATCACGAGAATTTTGACGGATCAGGATATCCTGAAAACCTTTCTACCAAAATGATACCGGCAGGATCGAGAATAATGCGTGTTGCCGACGCCTTTGATGCAATGACAACAAACAGAATATATCACAGAAAAAAAGATTGGCAGAGAGCTTTGAGCGAACTTAAAAAATTCAGCGGAACCCAGTTTGATCCTGACATTGTTGATGTTTTCATTAACGATATAACATAAAAAAAGGGCACCGGAGTGCCCTTTAAAAATTCAGAACTAAAATTTCTGCTATTTCTTTTCAGCGTCTTCGGCATTTCTGAATGCGTCGGCAAATGAACCGAGTTTTTCAGGAATTTTTTCGTTAGCAGCAGCATCTCTTATCTCTTTTTGAGCATCTTCGTCTGAAACTGCTTTGACACTCAGAGAAACTTTTCTGTCTGTATCAGAAATGGATTTGATTATGACTTCAACCTTATCACCCGGCTGGTATTCCTTGTTCTCATCTTCGAATTCAGTTTTGTGAACAAGTCCTTCAATTGTATCAAAAACTTTTACAAAAACACCGAAGTCTGCAATCTTAACAACTTCAACTTCGATCTTTTCACCAATATTATGCTGGTCTTTGAACATTTTCCATGGATCTTCAGAAAGCTGTTTTACACCCAGAGAAAATCTCTGTTTTTCTGCATCAATATTAAGCACAACAGCTTCGATCTCATCACCTTTTTTATAGTATTCTGAAGGGTGTTTGAGTTTTCTGTCCCATGTTATGTCCGTTGTTCTTACAAGACCGTCAATCCCTTCTTCAACACCTACAAAAAGACCGAAATCTGTAATATTGCGGATAGATCCCTTTACAACTGTGTTGATAGGATATTTTTCTCTTAAAAGTTCCCACGGATTCGGTTCGATCTGTTTCATTCCGAGCGAAATTCTCCTGTTCTCAACATCAATCTCAAGGATCTTGACTTCAACTTCATCGCCGATCGCAACCATTTTTCCGGGATGTTTAACTCTTCTTGTCCAGCTCATTTCAGAAATATGAATGAGACCTTCAACGCCTCTTTCAAGTTCAACGAAAGCGCCGTAATCTTCAAGAGATACGATGACACCCTTCACTGTTTTTCCAGATGCATACTTTTCAGCTGCATGAATCCAGGGATCTTCCGAGATCTGTTTTACACCCAGGCTTACCCTTTCAGACTCTCTGTCATATTTAAGAACTTTTACATCAACTTCATCACCGATCTTGAACATTTCAGACGGATGGTTCACTCTTCCCCATGACATATCTGTAATGTGAAGAAGACCGTCTATTCCGCCAAGGTCAACGAACACACCGTAGTAAGTGATGTTCTTGACAAGCCCTTTAACAACCGCGCCTTCCTGAAGTTTTTCAAGAGTAGTGTTCTTAAGGACTTCTCTTTCCTTTTCAAGAAGATCTCTCCTTGATATAACGATATTTCCTTTCTTTCTGTCAAATTTAATGACTTTAAAATCAAAGTTCTTTCCAATAAGGTCATCAACATTTTTGATAGGTCTGAGAGCAACCTGCGAATTAGGAAGGAACGCCTTTACACCGATATCAACAGCAAGACCGCCGTTCACTCTGGCAACGATCGTTCCATTTACAAGAGAACCGTCATCGAAAGCTTTTTCAACAACTTCCCAGACCTTCAACTTGCCCGCCTTTTCTTTTGAAAGGCAGATGTTACCCTTTTCGTCTTCCCATCTGTCAACAACAACTTCAATCTCATCACTCACTTTCAATTTCGAGATCTCTTCAGCAGTAAACTCCGATGCCGGGATTATTCCGTCACTCTTAAGTCCCACATCGACCAGGATGAAATCCTTCCTTACCGCTCTTACAACACCTTTGCAGATTTCTTCGCTCGAAACTTCCTTTTCACTCGGAAGGAACTCTTCAAGCAGTTCACCAAAACCTTTTTTTGTTAATTCTGACATTCTAAAATTACCTCCTGTTTTTTTTCGCCGGCACAGTAGACCGTACACAGCGTGTCGGAGATTATAGATGTCAACCCTTTCTTGTCAATAAAAAAATTTGACTTAAATAGGAAAGTTTAGTTACATATTGTCGCATTATTGCAGGGGCATGTTTTTTGTATGGTAATTTTTATTGATTCATATGGCTTAGAAAGCTGGAGGAAACCTTGAAAAGAGCACTGATCCTTTTCCAATTCATTTTCGCGGTACTCATTGTTAATGCGGCAGATTCTGTTGCAGTATTTCCTGTGGGAGCACAGAACAGGGGTGAATGGACGGTTGCAAAAGATGTTGACCGATTTCTCATAGAAAATTTTAATAAAATCTCGGGAGTGGAACCTGTCAGTTTTAAAGAACTGCTTTCAACAAACGACAGAAAATCGCTGAATAAATGCCGTGAAGATCTGAAATGTCAGCAGGATATCTCAAAAAAAATATCAAAAAAGGTCGATTTCTTTCTTTTCACAAGATTAAAAATCGGAAGTGAAATCACCGTCAACACATACCTCTTTGACAGAAAACATAACCGACTCGAATCTGCAAAGATCGATCTTGATGAATTTGCTGAAGCTGACACTATCGCAGATGAAATAATAACCTACTGGAACCGTTTTTTCAAAAAACACGCATCGTCTTTAGATTCAGAGTTCAGCTATGAAAAAACTGAGAAAAAACCTGAAAAGAAAAAAGCAGAAAAGAAGACCAGCTATGAAGAAGAGGAAGATTATGAAGAAGAGGATTCAACATCCAGACCATCCAGATCACAGGTCTCCTCAGTTGAAAGTCTGATAATGTCGGGATTTACAAGTTATGCAGAAGGAAATCTCAAGGAAGCGGAATCCTATTTTGAAAAAGCATCATCGCGTGATGTTGTTGCCAAGAAACTTCTAAATAATGTTCAGGATGTTATAAAGTTTACAGCCAGAGGCAATGCCGCCATCAAAGCCAAGAATCACGAAGAGGCCGTTTTGATGATTTCAAAAGCGGAAAAAGCCAATGAAGAGATAACTGGACTCGGTGTTAAATACCGTGCATATTCAAAGGACAGCAGTGTTGAAAGGGTAACTTATCTTGAACCTACTTCCAAAGATATCCAGATCGTTGATACTATACACAAGAAATATTCAAAACTGACCGAAAAATCAAGAAAGGACAAAGCAGCAAAACTTGCAGAGATAGATAAATGGCTCAACGGCAGAATCCTTGAAAGAGAAAACAAACTCAAACAGTTTGAATTTGATTCTAAAAATGCCGCCGAACTGGAAAAGAAGGAATATGCTGAGCTCACCAAAAGAATTAAAGACCTGAAGTATCAGTGGGAAAAGGACGACAGTGAAATCGAACAGAAAATAGTTGCACTGGAAAACAAACTCACCCTTTTCGAACAGAAGGAAAAAGGTGTTGTAAAAGTTTCATCAGAAGGAGATGAAAAAGCCCGCACAGAGGAACTGGCGGCGGTTGATAAAAAATACACTGAACTCCTTAAGAAGATGAGAACAGAGAAAGAACAGTTTGACAGCAAACAGAAAGAAGAGCTCGAAAAAGGATCGAAAGCTACCGAGGCCGCGGTTGTCAAGCTTGAGGAAAAGAAAAAAGTGAATGAGGCAAAAATTGTCGAGATAGATAAGAAGATCGCTGCTGAAATGGATAAATTTGATGCTGAAGAAAGAAAATATTCAGGCGGCAATGAAGAAGTTAAAATGAAAAATGAAGATGAAGACAGAAAGTTTAAAGTTGAGGTTGAAAAGGAATATCAGGTTAAATTCGACGAACTTAACAAGAAGCTTCAGGATTTTGATCAGCAGGAATCTGAGAAAAGAAAAGATCTTGAAAAATATGACAAAGCTATCGAAGAATACATGACAAAAAATGTTGAGTTGATGTCAAAGTTCCAGGAAGAGCTTGAAAAGGAAAGAGCCACCGTCGATGCTGAATATAAAACAAAAAAAGAAAGTGCTGCCTCTGAAGCTGAAAAGAAATACACTGAGGATCTTGCCAAACTTACAGCTGAAAAGACCGATCTTGAAGCAAAGATAACTGAAAAGGAGACCCCGCAGTTGAAAAAACAGCTCGCTGCAGTTGAAAAGAAGATCTCAGCACATGAAAGCGGCAAAGAGACTTTTATTGCTGATCAGGTAATGAAAGTGGACATGGAATATGAAGCGAAAACCATGGAGATAGATACAAAGCTTGCCAAAAAGAATGATGAACTTCAGAAAGACAACAACAAGTTCAGAGCTGCAAAACTTGCAGAAAAGAAGAAAGCTGAAGGTGATTTCGGCGGTTTTCAGAAAAGAAAAGATATGTTCAAAAAGAGCATAGATGATCAGATAGCGCTTGCCCAGAGAGAAAGAGACCGTAAAATTGAAGACCGTCAGAAAGACAGAACAAAACTTTCAGGTTCATGGGATTCAGACAAACAGAAAAGACAGGCCGACCTGGACAGAAGGCTTAAAATTGACAGAGATGCAAAAGAAAGACTGGTTAAGGAAAATGAGAAAATAACCGCTGACATTGCCGCAGTAAACATAAAATGGGAAAATACAAGTCAGGACATTAGAGCTAAACAGCAGGCAGCTTTTGAGAAATTTGATGTTCAGTGGAAAGAAAAATATGAGAAAACTGAGAATGAATATAAGGAAAAGAAAGAAGCTGTTGATGTGAAATATGCACAGAAACAGGTTTCTGAAAAGGAAGCCCAGAAACAGCAGAAAATAAAATGGGAAGAGGAGATCCAGTCTCTTAACCAGGAAAAGCAGAGAAGAAAGGATGAAAGGGCAAAAATACTTGATAATGAAAAAATCAACTGGGATGCGAAGAAAAAGCAGTGGACCGAAGAGGAGAAGCAGCGCAAGATTGATAAGGAACAGTTCGTTAAGGATATGAAAAAACTGAATGATGACGACAGAAAGGAAGCTTCGTTGAGAAGAAAAGATGCCGATGGAAAATTTGAAGAAAGCACAAAAGACATCTATCAGAAGGAAATTGATGAGATAAGTGAAAAATTCAAAGAAGAGTACAAAACAACAAGAACCAGAGAGATTACCGGTGTGAGAGCTCAGTCAGATATTGCTTCCTTGAAAGCTGAAGCACTTGCCAAAAACGGTCTTGTAAAACTTGATGAAAAGGATCTTCTGGGTGCAAGAAGAGCTTTTGCTGAAGCACTTTTCCTTGATAAGAACAATCAGATTGCCCTTGACGGAATGAAATCGATCAACATCTCAGCAAAATCGATGTACTGGGAAGCTTATGGAATTAGAGAATCTAATAAAGAGAAGGCAAAAGAAATATTCACTCTTCTGATTAAAACCCTCATGCCGGCAAACGAGTATTTCGTAAAATCAAGAATCGCTCTGGAAGATCTTAACTGATACTTTTATCTGTCCTGTTCTTTTCAACTTCCGCAAAATTCATTGTCGCATGTACTACAAATAACGGAAAACAGAAAGCAAGGATTATGTTGTTCGCAAGTGGTATCATTGATATAAGCGTAGGCAGGGATCCTATGCGGAGGGTAGTCATGAGATTCTGTCTCACCCACAGAGTCTTTGTTTTAAGGTCCCAGCTTCTTCTTGATGCCGGAAAATCGATCAGCATTAAAGAGTTTATGACAATATAGAATGTGATCGCAGTTATCTGTCCTATTACAGGCACAAAATTCACAAAAAACGCAAACACTGTGCACACAATAGCCATTCCTGAAATTTTCAATGCCTGAAGAACATCTTCGATTATTATATCGAGTGAAAAATCGGTTGCGTCTTCGGGTTTGCCGAAATAAATGTCCTCAGCGAGTACTGAAATAAATGAATAGAGCGGAGATGTGATCGTGTATGAAAAAATGAATGAAATATAGAAAACAACCATTGCCGCAACAGCTTTGAAGACCATGCGTGTGATAAGCCATCCGAAGTAATAAAGATAGTCGAAAAAACCTTCTGTCAAAGGGTCTTTGTCAAAGAAAGGAGCTGTCAATGAATCGATCCATGAGGAGATAAAATGATATGAGAAAATAGTAATAAGAACCATGGATAGAACAACGGTCAGGGATGCTACAGTAAGCTTGCTGTTTGAAAATATCGCCTTTGCCGCGGTCTTGAGACTTGTTCCGCCTTTGAGTGTTTCATCAATCTTCTTTTTTGTGACTTCAACGGCTTTTGATACTTTTTCCTTAACAATATCAACTTTTTCAGCGACCTGTTCCTGTTTTGTAAGCTCAACCTTCTCTTTTACTGCTTCGGTTTGAGTTTGCGGCTTAGGTTGAGGAGCATCAGGCCGCTGATTTTTCTCCTTTGCTATTGAAAGTTTGGGTCTGGGTCTGTTTAATATGCTCTCTTCCTGTACTTCTTCTGTGTTTTCAGCGCTGTTTTCAGAAATTTCTTTTGATTTCGATTCTTCGTTCATCTTCCAAGTCTCCAAACTCAATTTTTATTTCAATTCTTTCAGCATGGTTTTTCCAGCACTCTTTGAACATTGAGGCCCATTCAACGATAGTTATACTTCCTGTTTCTGATAAATATTCAAAAAAATCGGCAACTCTTAATTCTTCAGAGGAACATATTCTATAAAAATCCCAGTGATAGACATTTATTTTTCCGCTGTATTTTTTCATTATCACAAATGTAGGACTGCTGACACTTTTCCTTTCAACACCGAGTGCCTCGCACAAAGCTCCAGTAAAAAAGGTTTTTCCTGCACCGAGATCTCCGTCAAGAGTTATAAGCTCACCCCCGTTTATTTCAGAAGCAATTTTCTGAGCAAGTTTAACAGTTTCATATTCGTTTTTAACGGAATGATTTTCAATTTTCATCTTTTTTTCCTGTAATTCCGATAAGTTCAATAAGTTTATCAATGTCGTGGAATGTGGCGCGGTATTTTTTTTCAAGTTCAATTCCTGCGGCTCTGTGTCTTAAAACAGCTCTTTTAACTCCGTTCTCAAAACCTGAAAAGTTAGTTTCATAAGCGATCAGGCCTGTGAGAGCATCACCGCTTCCGCCAAAAGAAAGGGCTTTCGCTCCGTGAGGGATTATCACTGTTTTTTCGACTGATCTGATAAATGTTGAATGACTTTTTGCAACAAGAATATGGTCTTTTTTAAGCTGGAATCTTTCAACAGAATCGATCCACGGTTCATCTGTAGCAGCTTTCAGAAATCTTTTCAGTTCTCCGGGATGAGGAGTGAAAACCACTTTCAGATTTTTTAGAGATTCAAGTATGTAGCTGAATTCATTCATCATATCAAACATTCCGGCATCAATGACAAGAATCCCTTTATAGTTTTTAAAAATATCATGTTTTTCAAAAGGCCATTTTGAAAGCCCGGGACCTATGGTGATCGAACTGAACTGATCAAGCTTTTCTGGAACTTCATCAATGTCTGCAAGCATCATGCCGGGCATTACCCCTGCAATTTTCTCATGAATGTCTTTTCTGAAAGCAGCAGTGACGAGCCCTCCGCCTGAAACCATGAAAGATCTTGCGGCAATTATTGTCGCACCAAGCTTATCAATATCTCCACCGATGATCAGAAGATGACCGTTTTTGTTTTTGAAACTGTCTATGGGAATATCAACCGGTTTCGGAACAACATTTTCTTCAACGAAATAAGCATATTGAGCATTGTCATCGTCAATTGCTGAAATTTTTCCAAGCACTATTTTGCCTGAAAATGACGGTCCTTTAGAAGCAAAAAGACCTGTTTTGTAAATTCCCATCGTGACAGTAAGATCTGCAACAACAGCAACACCCGTAATAATTCCGGTATCGCTGTTAAGCCCTGTAGGAATGTCAACTGCCACAACAAATTTGTCTTTATATTCATTAATAAATTCAACACCTTCTCTTATTCTGCCAGTCAGATCATTTTTCAATCCCGTTCCGACCATTGCATCAATGAACAGCACTTTACCTGAAATATTATCAAGATCTGTCATCTCAACCGATTTTGGGATCATGTTCCAGTTTTGAACTGTCGGAGTGACATTTATGACACCCGTATCAAAATCGTTTTTGACATCAAAAAACGGAACAATGTACATCGGGATGTTGCAGTCGCGGTCTTTCAATATTCTCAAAAGGGCAAATCCGTCTCCGCCGTTTCCCCCTCTGCCTGCAAAAACCACGATCTTTTCAGGTTTAAACTCGTTAATCACCCTTGAAACTTCAAGAAAAAGTGAAAAAGCGGCATTTTCCATCAGTATCAGCGAAGGGATGCCCCGCTCAACCGCCCTTTTATCAAATTCTCTTGCATCAGCTGCTTTGCCTGCCGGAAACATAACCACCTCAAAAAAAATCTTTGAATATAATCACATACCCTGGAAATTTGTCAATAAAAGAGGATTTATTTAAAGATATGATTTCTCATGATTTCAGGACTGAATGCAGTTGTAAGATGTCCTCTTTCAATTATGTTGACGGGGTGGTTTTCGTAACATCCAAGATGTTTTTCAAGCCGTATGAACTGGTCATGTTTTCCAAGTAAAGGAAATATGTTGTTTTTTGTGTTGCCCATGAACTGCTTATCAAAATTGAGGATCTTTTTCATTTTTTCAGGATTATCTTTCACAAGGTCACTTGCAAGTTCATAAAACCCTGAATCAAGAAATGATTTTTCCATTGATGAGCCGGCAAGCATAGGAATATATGTGTCCGCCGAATCAAAAAAAGCACGGTGAAGATTTGTGACAAAGCCGCCGAAACTTATCCCTGAAACGATGACCGGTTTCTTTGAATTTGCCTTAATCTGAATTACAAGTTCTTCGACAAGTTTTGCCATTACAGCAAAAGAAGCAGTAAAATTAATAAGTTCAGTCAATTTCTGCTGATAAACTTTTACCGGAATATTATGCATCGGTGAACAGAGTGCGATCAGATTTGCTTCAACCGGATTGTCGGTATTGATGAATATCTTAAAAAAAGTATTCCTTGCGAATCTCCTGATCTTAAACGGTCTTTCACTGTTTCCGTGGTGATAGATTATTGTAGGAAAATCGTTCCCGAGCCACTGCTGCACCTTGAAAGCGGGGTTCATTAAACCTGCGGGGGTTTGAGCTTCAACTTGATATATTCCGACTCCATCCATTTTTGGAACTTTCAATGAGATCAATGGCATAAGCTCTGCAAATGACGGACTTTCAATGCTTTTGCTGAATATTCGCCGTTTTCCTGCGACCGCTTTCATCATTTTAACTATAAAATTGTCAAGAAATGAGTGAATGTTCATTTAAAGTTCCTCTTCAGTTTTGACGATTATGCCGTTTTTCTTTAAAAGTTTTGCAGTTATTCCGTCAATTTTGCCGCATGACGGTGATCTTGATTTGAGTATTGCTTCACGGCAGTCATAAAGTTTTGCAATTTCAAGAGCAATTTGTGCCCCTTTGTTAAATTCAGCCGTAACATCCACACCGTTTTTTGATACTACTTTTTCACCAATTATTTCTGCCGGAACTCTCGGAGTTGTAAGCCCGCCGAGCTGTTCAGGGCACACTGGAATCGCAAGACCTGCCCTTACCATTTCGATTATTCTGCTGTCCGGTTTTGCAGTTCCATCATATCTGCAAGGAATTCCAGCAAGGCAGGCACTGACAAGAATCATGACTTCTCCAAAAAAAAATCACTTTATTTTACAGGTGTTTATCCCAAAAAGCGAATAAAGCCCGCAAGTGCCGAAAATCCCTGTTAAAAGCGGAACAACTCCGATAGCTCCAAGCCAATTCTGAAAATAAATCCCTGCACCGATAATTGCGATCCCAAGCACGATCCTGATAACCTTGTCAACACTTCCGACATTTTTCTCAAACATGATTCTCTCCATCAATTGTTAAATAACTGAATTAGTTAATAAACAGTTATCCTGAAAAACAAGACCCGGAAGGCTGAATTGTAGGTTTTAAGCCCCTTCTTTTTTAGAAGAGAAGGGGTTTGGGGATGAGTTTCTCTTCCCAGCTTTTTCTTTGGCTTTGAAGAGCATCATGGAGACTCGGCTTAAGATGCTGACTTCGTTGTCGCCGCTTGTTTCGATTGAAAGAAAGTTGAGGTCGGGGTACATTGACATGATCTTGGCTTGCACTCCGTCGCTGACTCCTGATGAGGGCATGCATCCAAATGGTTTGGATGAAAGAAATCCGTCAACAATTCCGGCATAATGGACTGCTTCGCCGATTTCAAGGTTTCCTTCTCCGCCGAATATTTCGGGGTGATAGAATTCATATCCAAGCCGTGCAAGTTCATCAAGATCAGGTAACTTTGCCCTTCCGCCGAATTGTTCGGGGTTCAGATTTTTCTTAAACCAGTTGTAGATCAGAAGGATCGCTTTATCGCTCACTTTCTGTCTTTTGAGTGATTTTTTCCAGTATTTATATTCCTTTTTGGTTGCCGCATATTTCATTCCCCTTTCTGCTTCACGACTTCTTCTCCAGTTGTCATACATCGCTCTTGATGTGAACGATCCGGGAATCACTTCGCAACCCTCATCCATTATGAATCTTCTCATATTGTAGTTGCCTTCGTTATGAGCAAGGTTTGCAAAGACTTCTCCAGTCATGTAGATAAGCGGAAGTTTGACAGCTTTTTTAGGCACTGCGGCAAGCATTTTCCCAACTTTTCTTAATGCTTCAGGAAGTTTGAATAAGTACAGACGGCTCGTAAACGCTTCAAGGAGAATATTTTCACAATCTTCGATCACTTTCAGAGCGTGCTCCTTGTCAACTGCATAAGGCCTCAAAGCACATTCAGCGATATGCATCAGATCTGCAAGGACAAAAGCGATCAGCAGATTTATTCTGAAATTCAGGTTGAACTGAAATGCACACTCTTTGGGAAGAAGTGAATCCTGAAGCTCGGAAGAGAATATCATCAGTCGAAAACCCTTAAACCCGGCATCATTAGCCACTTTCAGATATTCCTGAGGATACATCCCGTAGCGGCACGGACCGCACTGACCGCCGCCTGACATGAAAACATATTTATCAACAACTTCTTCTTTTGAAAGCCCCAGTTCGTTGTGCAGTTTGAAAAGATGCCTGATGAAACTTCCCGAAGTGAAGTACATCGGATTGCATTCCATCCTGTTGCCGTATTCCTTGCCCCAGCGGACATCTTCTTTTATGTGGTCGCCCATATCAATGAACTTGTAACCGTGACGGATAAGATATCCCCTGATGAAAAACGACTTTCTCCGCTCGATCATTGAATAAAGGATCGTCACTTTTTTCTTGTCCTTTTTATGCCAAACAGGATTCGGATAACCTTCCCACTGCTCTTTAGGCACATGTTTTGGCGCAACACTCTCTGTTTCAGTTCTCACTTTATAAGGATTTGTCATTTGACACCTCCTTTATTTTTCAGCACGAGTTCTTCATGTTTCAGGAAATATTCGATGGTTTCGATGCGGATGTTGAAGGTGGCTCCGGGTTTGTTCTGGTCTATGTCATGGAAGAGAAAATGCGGTGTGGCTGATGCGTCAAGGATGTTGTCGATATATGAATAGGTTGGTGCGTCGTGTCCGCATTTAAAACTGCTGAGGTCAATTACTGCGAGGTTTGGGTGTCTTGCCGCAACTCTTGCCGCCATAACTTTTAAGTTGGTGTTTCTATTGAAGTTTCTCCACCAGACATCGGTTATGTCAAAGCTTTTTTCTTTGTTTGAATTTTCAAAAAGGGGCTCTATGAAACTAATGCTATCGGGAAGTGACTCAATGCAGAGCACTGGAAATCCCTTTAACTGAAATTTTTCAAGGATCTTGTGATTAAGTCCGGGGTCATGATGATAAGGATGACCGACGAGAAGAACTCCCATTTTATCCTGTAAGATCAAGTCGTTGATAACTTTTGCACCTTCGTTCTGAAGTGTTTCGTAATATGTTCCCATCGCTTTAAGCCCCTGATGCACCGCCCATGCGTTCTCATCAGCCGTAAGCTCAAACTTTTCCATAAAATATTCAAAAAGGATCTCATTTATTTCAACCGGATTATCCATGCTCACAAAAGGTCGCCAGTAATCAATATTGTTATCGGCAAAAAAATCGGTCTCGCGCTTGAAAACGGCATTCACAACTTCAGGAGTCCCCATCTGAATGACACAGGCATTGTTGCCAAGAGTGTTTTTAACCGAAGAATGGAGATGGGTGATGATCGGAAAACAGATGTGTGTACACTCTTTTTTACTAATTAATTCAAATATATGCGCCGGAGCAACCTTCGCAGGGAAACATGGGTCGATCGCCCCCCACTTATTCCCTTTCGCCCACAGATCATCACTGGTGAAACTGCTGAAAACCACTTTCATTCCAAGAGTTCTGAAATAGGTCGAAAAGAACGGAGTATAGAGATACATGTTGAGAAGTTTCGGAATTCCTACAACCATTTTCTTTCTTTTTTCAAGCACTTCCGTTGATGAACCGGCAAATTTCAAACCGTTTTTGGGGTTAAGTTCATTTTCCGGATAATAGCTTGACTGATCTACATCCGCCCCGTTTTTTGGAATCGGCTCAAACTCGAAATCACTGAAAACAAGATGAGCCGCCATATCAACGAGGTTAGGAGTTTTTTTAAGTGCATCTGCTCTTGTCTTTGCGAACTCTTTCATCTCTTCAACACTGTCAGCCATCCCTTTTTCACACTGATAACCCGAAATGAACCTTATATTTGCGCCATCCGGTCTCGCTATATCAATAAAAGCTCTCGGACATCTGTTGGCACATATCCGGCATCTTGTTGATTCGTTGTTTGTTGTTGTAAACTCAATTTTTGCTCCGTTCTCAATGCCAATGAATGATGAATTTTCATTAACAGATTCAACTGCTTCCATTGCCGCACCGATCGCTCCGCAAATGTCAGAATACTTATGGACAAAAACTGACGCATCAGGAATTTTTGATCTGATATAATCAACCTGCGCTTTAACTGCGGCAAGATTTTTCTGTGTTCCACCCTGAAGGACGAACCTTTTGCCAAACCGTGCAATGTTTGATTCCTGAACGACATAGTTCCAGATGTTTTTCGGAAGCACCAGTGCAAGTCCCGCCATGATCTCTTCCTTTGTCCAGCCAAGCTGCTGGAAATTGACTTTATCCTGCTCCATGAAAACTGCACAGCCGTAGTTAAACGCAGGGGCTTTCCTGGCTTTGAAAGCGTGAAACGCATATTCTTCAACAGGAATGTTAAACTGAGACGCCATCCCCTGAAGGAAAAAGCCGTTCCCTGCACTGCACTGAGTATTGAGCTTGAAATCAACGACCCTTCCGTGCTTCATGAAAAGAACTTTTATATCCTGCCCTCCGACATCGCAGATAAGATCAATGTCTCCGTAAGTTGCCGTTGCAGACTTCATGTGGGCGACAGTTTCAACGATCGACCTGTCAAGATTGAAAGCGGTCTTTAAAATTGCAGAAGCATAACCCGTGACTGCACTTCCGATGATCTTAAGCTCTATTTCCTGCTCATTTTTCCACTTCACCATCCTTGCAAACATGTTTTTTACATCATTTACCGGATTCCCGTTTGAAAGGAGATAATCTTTGTAGATAAGCTCTTTGTTTTTGTTTAACAGAACAAGCTTTGTGCTTGTCGAACCGCCGTCAATCCCTAAATAACATTCATAAATTTTCCCTTTCTCAAACTTGGGCAGCACAAACTCAGGAATGGAATAAATTTTTGCAAACTCTTCAATTTCCTCATCATTTTGAATTAACCCCTCAACAATTGCTCCACTTGATTCAAGTTTTGCAAGCCGGCCCTGAGAAATATATTTTTCAAGTTTCTCAGTATCTTTAAAAACCGGAAGATCATCGTTTTTTGAAAGTTCAGCAGATCTTCTTCCGAAAAGTACTGCTCCAAGAGCTGCAAAATACTGCGAATCTTTTGGAACAAATATCGCTTTTTCAAGATCGGGTTCAGTTGGAGAATATTTATGTGTCTCCCAGGTTTCAGGAAGCTGAAGCCGCCATATATCAGTAAGAGCTGGAAGATAAGTGTGCGGTCCGCCAAGAAGAAGAACTTTGTCTTTAAGAACATTGCCTCTGACCAGAACTTCAAGATTCTGCTTAACGATCGCAACACACAGAGAAACAAAAATATCCTCCCTGTCAACGCCGGCTTTCAGAAGTCCCACAACATCAGTTTCAGCAAAAACTCCGCATTTGGCGGCAATGTGATTTATCGTCTTGCCGTGAGCCCGGATAGCATTCGCTTCAATTGTTGAAAGTCCGATCTTATCAAGAATTTTATCAATTGTCGCACCAGTCCCGCCGGCACACTTGTCATTCATGAATGTGAGTGTCGAACGGTCGTCAACTTCACCCTGCCATATTATCACTTTTGCATCCTGACCACCGAGTTCAATGACTGAAGAAACATCGGGGTGCATTGTCTCAACGGCAAAGCACACTGCATTAACCTCTTGAATATATTGAGCATTTATCGCTGAAGCGATTGCTCTTGAACCGCTGCCGGTAATAAACACCGCCAGATCTTCTTTAACAAACAGGTCTCTTATCTCATTTAGAAAATCTCTCACCAGTTCAGGCTGTCTTGTGTTATGACGACTGTACTTTTTCCAGATTATCTCATTTTTTTCATTGACAACTACCGCTTTTACTGTCGTTGAACCGACATCTATTCCGACATACCTCATCCGCCCCCCGGATATGAAAAAATATCAACCTCCGTTTTTAACATGAGAGGAAAATAGAGTCAACATCTTATAAAATAATAATAAAACTATTTTCATGTTACTATATATTTGAAAAACAGTTTTTTGCAGTTATAATCCGACCTGTTTCTTTATTTTGGAGGGTTATTATGAAAAATTCCATTTATCTGATTTTTATTGTGTCAGTTTTTTTTGTTTCGTGTTCAGCCAGTGAAGATGAAACATGCTCCATCGACAATCCCTGTCCGGACGGGTTCACATGCAATCTCATGACCGGAGAATGCGAAAAGGAAGCAGTCGTAACAGATAATGAAGGTTCCGATGACTCTGGACTTCCGGTAGATAATGAAAACAACGATTATGATACTGCAGAAAAAACAGATGACGAAAAACCGGATGAGATCATTATCAAAGAATGCGAACCGGACAAACTTTTAATGTGTGATCCCAATGATTTCTACAACATACTTAGATGCAACAGTGATGGAACCGGTGCCGACTCAGTTCCCTGCGGAGAGATGCTTGTATGTGAAGAAGGCAAATGTGTTGATCAGATCTGCACACCCAAAACCAGAGTCTGCAGCGAAGAGGACAATTCAAAAGTTTTTGAATGCAGCTACACCGGAAATGGAGTGACAGATACAGTTCTTGAAGACTGCGGTGCCGGTGGATACTGCGAGTTAGGGAAATGCCTTTCTTACTGTGACAAAGCAGCTAAGGAGCACAGCTATCAGGGATGTGAATATTTTACAGCTTTTCTTGACACAAGAACAATGAGATCGGACCCTGTTTTTGCAATTGTAATAGCAAATACTAATCTTGAAAAAGTTGCAACTATAAGTGTAACTATTTCATCAAACGGAACGACTGAAGATGATGCTGGAAAATGTGTTTACTGTGATGATAAAATCAGTGACACAACCTGTATGTTAAGGACTTCCGCAAAAGATCTTTTTGTTCAGCCTGGAAAAATTGGTATTATTCAATTACCACACGAACGGATGTTGCGTTCAACAGGAAAAAGCTGGAATAGTTATCATGTTAAATCCAACCTTCCTGTAACAGTATATCAGTTCAGTCCTATTGACAATAGTGACAACAATCCTTTCAATGCAAACGGAAAAAGTGTTGATTACAGCCCTATTGAAATTTTAAACAATGGCAAATCGTTTTCAAACGACGCATCTCTTCTTATTCCTGCTACAAGTGTATATAGTAATTATATGGCAGTAACATACCTGTCTGTTCTTGGATCGAAAGCCGACATGACTAATGAGCCGTGGCCATCTTATATTACTGTTATCGGAGTAAGCGAAAATGAACTTGAGCTCGTTATAACTCCTGAAGCGGACATTGTTGCCGGTGGCAGCGTTCCCGCTGTAACAAATGGGAGTGATTATGAATTCAGTTTGAAAAAATATCAGGTCTATAACTTTGAAACAGATGAAAACAATAAGGATTTGACGGGAAGTCGAATCAGATGCAAAAATCCTTTGGAAAAATGCGGACCTTTTATCGTGTTTTCCGGCAATGCATCAACAGTAATACCGAATGACAAAGGTTATGCAGACCATCTTGAGCAGCAACTTTTTCCGATAGAAACATGGGGCAAAGATTATTTCTTAATAAAATCAAGTGTTAAGAAAGATGAATCTGATTACGCCAGAATAATTGCATCTGAAGATAATACAACAATAACATATTCACCTCAATCTCCGACCGCTCTTGCTCCCTACACATCAGCCGCTCCTGCAACGAAACTGAATGCCGGGGAATGGACAGAATTCTATTTTAAAGACAGTTATCATATAAAGTCAGATAAACCCGTGATGATTGCTCATTTCTTAACCGGAGCAGATATGATAAGCTCTGAATGTTACAACGGAACAACCGAATATCATCAGGCAAACTGCCCGGGTGATCCAGCATTAACCCTCATTCCGTCTTCTGAGCAGTTCAGAAAGGACTACATATTCCTCACACCCGGAAGTTATAAAAGCAATTATGCAACAGTGGTTTTAAAAAATGGAACAAAAGCGGTGTTAAATGAAAAAGAGTTGACCAGTTTGACAGAAATAACCGGAACAGGATTTTCATACAAAATTGTTGACCTCGGAAGTGATTTTGCAAGACATTCTCTTTTGTGCGACGAACCGTGCGGACTTTATGTTTACGGATGGGAATCAGATGTGAGTTACGCATATCCGGGCGGACTCAACCTTGAAAAGCTGAGCAACAACTGATATATGAGCGAACTTTCAGCTCCTGTAAACGCAAATCTTACAGTTTCAGTAATGTATAAAGATGATGCTCTTCTTGCTGAGACAAAAAGCATCCTTGAATCACTTTACGGCAACATCGATCTTGTTTCGGAAAGCTACAGTTTTTCTGACATTTCACCTTATTACGACCCCGAAATGGGAGAAGGGATAAGAAAGATCATTTTCAGCTTTGAAAAAACCGTTGACCGCTCAATTCTTGCCGATGTAAAGACCGAATGTGTCAAAATTGAAAAAAAATACAGTGAAAAAGGTTCAAGAACGATCAATCTAGACCCCGGACTTATCTCACTTGAAAATTTCATCCTTGCAACAGGAAAAAACTACAGCCACAGAATTTACCTTAAAAACGGTGTTTTTGCCGAAGTTACTCTAATGTTCGGTAAAAAAACACTGATAAAGGAACTGCCGTGGACATACAGGGACTATCTTTACGAACCTGCCAGATCTTTTCTTCTGAAGGTTCGTGAAGAATATAGAGCCAAAAGAGAAAAACTGATCAAACACTCGGGAGAATAACTTGAATCTGATAGTATTTCCCCTAAAACATGAAAATCCGTTCCCGGTTCAAGTCAAAACGGGAGAACCTTTATTTATCGACAGCAATACGATGATACTCTGCTCAGGAGTAGGAACAGCCGGTGTAAACAATCTGGGAAGAATTCTTTTTGAAAATCCGGAGATAAAAAGTGTCTTTGAATTCGGAAGCGCCGCAACAATATCAAACGGGCGGATCGGCTCAATATACGAATGCAGCACTTTCTGTTCTTTTGACGGCTCCATCCTCGGAACGACAGGAAAATACACAAAACTACCTGATGCCGCAGTCACCGGAAATGATGAGCTTTATACCGGCGAAGAATATGATTGGGCACAACTGCTTGAAATTCCTGTTCTTTATACAATGGAAACTCTTATGTTCAGAGCCGTTGCACTTGAATTCAGAAAACAGTTTCTCTCCATCCGCCTTGTCACAGATGATGGAACAGGCAATATCCGTGAACAGGTGGCAAAAGAGATAAACCTCGCAAAGAAAAGAATTCGGAATCTTTTTATTTCCCTTGAGAAGGTTCGATAGTTCCACAAAATTGACATAATATTTCACACTGTTAAAATTGTCTGCTCTAACTTTTGAGGTGGTGCAAATGAACATCCGGTTTTTTATTTTCTCAATGTTCCTGCTGTCGTTTTTTATTATCAATGCCGCTGAAAATGAACCCGTTACAGAAAAAAAAGAGGAACGAGGTTTTGTTTTCGGTTCTTACGGCAGGGTTCAGCCGGCAACCGACCTTGAGGGAGGAAGTGCCAAATGGGTGAACATTGTCGATCACGGAAGCCGTCTTGAGCAGGGAAGTTATGTCGAACTTGACTTTGCGTATCTTTTTGAACAACCGGCAAACGGGCCGAAGTTCGATTTTGTTTCAACACTTGCTTTTTCAGAATCACTTTTTCACAGCAATGGAAAATGGGCGGCTCTGAACACTGTAAGAAACCTTTTTATCAGAGCTGAGAACATCATCTGGAAACCGCTTAACATGTGGGTCGGAAGCAGAATGTTCAGAGGAGATGACATATATCTTCTTGATTTCTGGCCGCTTGATGATGCAAATATGTACGGAGGCGGCATCGGACTTAAATTTGACACATGGAATATTGATTACTACATCGGCTTCAACCGTCTTGAGATCGACTGGCAGTATCAGGAAAAAAAGGTGGTGACAGACACTTTCGGGGCTGAAAGCATTACCTGGATGGATCGTCAGCGGCTTGTTACAGGACTGAAATATGAGCATAAATATCAGCTCAGCGAAAAGGGTACAGGAATAAAATGGAAACTTTTCGGAGAGTTGCAAAGAATTGGTGAAGGAGAAAAATATAACGATCCTGTAGATGATGAGAATCTTATCTCCTATCCTGAAGATCTCGGCTGGTCAGTCGGTGGTCAGCTTGGATTTTACGGTTATCAGAAAAACAGCTTTTTCAATCTGTTCGCTAAATATTCCGGAGGTCTTGCCGCTTACGGACTGCTGAATGTTCCGTGGGGATTTGACAATGAATATAAAACAACAAATGCAAAGGAATTCCTGTTCGGTTTTTCAGGCAATAATGAATTCAAACATTTCGGAAACATGTGCGGAGCCTATGTCAGATATTTTGAAGATGCCGACAAAAACAAGTATGACAACGATGATTTCATTGAGTTCATTTTCGCGATAAGACCCCATGTGGTTCTCCATGAATATTTCTATCTTGCATTTGAACTGAGCCACCAGCTTAAAAAAACCAACGGCCTGACAAGACTTGATGACGATTCCGAAAAGAACATTCTGCCTCAAGTGACAAAACTCTCGTTTATTCCGATAGTTACGATCGGTGGTGGTAATTATGCAAGACCTCAGTTAAGACTTGTCTATACTGCGGCTTTTCAAAATGATGATGCAAAAGCACTTTATAATGAGCAGGACATCCGGTCACAGAGATCTGTTCTCCACTATTTCGGACTCAGTGCCGAGTGGTGGTTTAATGTCGGACACAGGTAGGAGAATAAAATGAATAAATTCATATACATAATTTTTGCAATCATTTCATTTTCAGCGGTTTCCTGCGTCGATGTAGATAAGATCGAAGGACCAATTGACATCACCAACCATGTTGAGGACTGGCGGGATGAAGTGATGTATCAGCTTATCACTGACAGGTTTGCAGACGGTGATGTGAACAACAACCATAAAGTGAATAAATTATCGCTTACTGCATGGAACGGCGGAGATTTTCAGGGGATTATTGATAATATCGACTATCTAAAAGAGCTCGGTGTCACAACATTGTGGATCAGCCCGGTTGTAAAAAATGTTGATGAAGATGCCGGCATTGCAGGGTATCACGGGTACTGGACACAGGATTTCAAAGGGGTTAATCCCCACTTCGGAGATCTTGCAAAACTGCGCGAAATGATTCAGATCCTTCATGAAAATGATATAAAAGTTATCCTTGATATTGTCGCAAATCATATAGGTCAGCTTTTTTATTATGACATGAACAAAAACGATCAGCCTGATGAAATGGTGATGGGAAGCAACATGACATGCTCCCAGTACTGCAACCGGATAATAAGTGTCGAAGATGAGCAGGCGGGTATTGAGATATGTAAGCAGGAATATAATGCCGGCTTCACAGTTGGCGGTGATAATTCCGAATGTTTCAACAACTGTGTTGACAGATGCGTTAATGAAGATTATCCCCAGAAAATGGGGTTGAAGAGATATTCAGAGTGGGATCCCGATTTTGATCCAAGGATGATAAGGGCTTTTTCAGACGCTGGAGAATCTGGGATTGCTCCGCTTAAATGGGTCTATATGCCTGAAATTAATCGCGTTCCGCCCAATCCGCCTGAATTTCATAACGACGAATGGTACAACAGAATGGGAAGAACTGTTTCGTGGGATAGCGATTATCAGGTCGTGAAAGGGGATTTTCCGGGTGGTTTGAAAGATCTCGACACGACAAAAGCTGATGTGAGAAATGCTCTGATCTCGGTTTTTCAGTACTGGATAAGTGCAATAAACATTGACGGTTTCAGAGTTGACACAATTAAGCATGTCGAACACGAATTCTGGCAGGTTTTTACTCCGGCGATGAGAGATTATGCGGAAAGTATCGGCAAAAAGAACTTCCTTATTTTCGGAGAAGCCTTTGATGATAGCGATGAGCTGCTTGGAAGTTTCACAAAAAATAATGAAATGGATTCAGTCTTTTATTTTTCACAGAAATTTCAGGTGTTTGACGCAATATTTAAATATGGTGCTCCGACAAAGAAATTTGAAACGCTCTACAATCTGAGAATGAACAAAAGTGCAGACGGCTCGCCTCTTCCTGAAGACGAAAAGCCAAGATATGGAACTGTTTCAGGGGTATATGATGCAGATGGCAAAATCTTAAGTCCGCAGAAGATACTGGTCAATTTCATGGATAACCACGATCTGCCGAGATTTTTATATGAACAGCCTGATGAAGCTGCTTTGAGAAATGCTCTTACTCTGATGCTCACAATGGATGGAATTCCCTGTATTTATTATGGAACTGAGCAGAACTTCAAAGGGGGTAACGACCCTGCAAACCGTGAACCGCTATGGGACAGCGGGTATGACACGACAAACGCAACATTCAAACATATTTCAGCTATTAATTCTCTAAGAGCCGGGTATGCACCGTTAAGAAGAGGTGAAATGTCGATCATCTGGTCAACCGATAACACAAATGATGAATCTGATGCAGGGATCCTTGCATTTGAAAGGACTTACAAAAAAGAGAAAGTGCTTGTCGTCATAAACACCAGCAAAACAAAGTCATCAACTACATCAAATGAAGACACCGTCATGAAAACAGGATTTGCCGCAGGGACAAAGCTGAAAAATGTCTTCCCCGGATCAGATGGAAAGACATATACTGTTGATACTGATCAGACCCTTGAACTCACTCTCCCCAAACAGTCCGCAATGATACTTGTTAAGAACTGAAATGAATTTATATTATCCTTGGGATTTCATGATCTTCTGGAATCCGAGGAGCTGTTTTGTCTGGGCTGAAGAACCCATTACAGGCTCGGAATATTTTTCAAGTGCTGATCTTATTACATCAACCATATCTCTTTTCTTTAGTTCATCCATCAGAACGGAGAACATCATCTCAGAAGCTATTCCGCTGTAGAGAACATAACTTAAGAACGGGCTGTTCGTCCACACTGCATGTCGAAGTGTCTTTCCGTCAGGCGAAATGACGGCCAGAAGATATTTTTCTCCGTCAACAACCATGTTAAGCCAACTGTCTTTCCACACTTTTACGGCATCGGCGCCTGCACTTTTTTTCACCATTACACAATCTTTAAGTTCAGTTCCGTCATAGCTGTTGACCACAACATAAACCTTTTTTTCATTTTTCTTTCTAGCCGTTTTCAGTAAATGGGGTTTTATCAGTTCAAGCATCTTCGGGAAAGCATCAACAACGATCTGCTTCTGAGCGTTCTCTATCATTTCAACAGCCCTTTCAAGCACCTGCTGAACATTTCCGAGTTTAAAAACTTTTGTTTCATTGACCGCATCACCGTTTAACGGCAGATTCTCTTCAAGGAATTTCAGACTGCCTGCTATCTGCTTTTCTACTCTTTCAAGATACTCTTTCGCTGACACAGCTGTGAACTGCCTGGTTGAAGGTAGTTCCTCAACCATTACAGCTCCCTTTTTTATCAGGATATCCAATGCTTTATAAATGTTTGAAGACCCTTCTCCAAGTATCTGTGCAATTTTATATCCCGAAAGAGGCGACTGCTTTAAAAGTGTAAGATAAACCTCAGATTCCAGACGGTTGAACCCTATCTCCTGCAGTTTTACAACAAGTTCATCATTTTTTGACATTTTTTCCTCCCCTCTCAAACACACACAACTTATTTATTTCTATAATTTTCTATCAGCTTTCTTGTAATGAAATATGTCGGGAACATTGCAATGAATCCGACTATCGCCCCGCCGATACACATCGGCAGAAATATATCAGCACCCAAGCTGAGGAACGACTGAGTCTGATCTATGAATCCGTCAAGCTGAACTATATCTCTCATCTTACCTTTAAGACTTTCCGATGTCAGAACGGATTTTGCAGGATAAAAAAAAGTGCCCACCCAGTAAATGAAGGCATATATCGGAATGACTGTCAAAGGATTTGTAATCCACACACCTGCTACTGCCGCGACTTTATTAGCTTTTCTGAAAGGAAGTGCAAAAACAAGAACAACCGCCATCTGAATGCCCATTATCGGAAGAAAACCAATGAAAATTCCAAGGGCAAGACCCAGTGCAATGTCATGAGGAGAGTCGTTAAGAGAAAGTAGTTTTTTCCATATCTGGACAAACTGCCCCTTCAGATCATACCACGGAACTTTTTTGGGCGGTTCCATATTGATCATGTTACTCGTCATTTTCTAAATTCTTCTCAGCTTCGTTAAAATTCTTTACAGCACAGAGATCTCCGCACATCGAGCAGGTTTCCTTATCCGCTTCAGCAGGTCTGTCGCCACGATATTTGATACATTTTTCAGGATCCATTGAAAGTTCAAGCTGTTTTTCCCAGTCAAGAGCACGCCTTGCTTTTGCCATTGCGTGATCCCATTCGATTGCTCCGGGATGACCGTTTGCAATATCTGCCGCGTGAGCCGCAATTCTTGAAGCGATGACTCCTTCCTTCACATCATCAATTGTCGGCAGAGACAGATGCTCGGCAGGTGTAACATAACAGAGAAAGTTAGCTCCGCTCATTGCCGCAATTGCTCCGCCGATAGCTGAAGTAATGTGATCATAACCGGGTGCGACATCAGTCACAATAGGACCGAGAACATAGAACGGTGCACCTTTACACAGTGTTTTTTCTATCTGCATGTTGGTTGTTATCTGATGCAGAGGAACATGTCCAGGCCCTTCGATCATCACCTGAACGCCTTTATCTCTTGCCCTTTCAGTAAGTTCACCAAGAGTTATAAGCTCCTGAATTTGAGGACGGTCTGTGGCGTCGGCAAGAGCACCGGGACGGAGTCCGTCACCAAGAGAGAACACACAGTCATATTTGTGACATATCTCAATAAGCCGGTCAAAATGTTCAAACAGCGGATTTTCCTGCTTGTTGTGGGCCATCCACCGAGCGGTGATGCTTCCTCCTCTTGAGACTATGCCCATAACCCTTTTTGATTTTCCTATTGTTTTCAACAACTTCCAGTTTATACCGCAATGAACTGTGATAAAATCGACTCCGCTTGCGACCTGTTTTTCTATCGCTTCAAAAATTTCATCAACTGTCATATCTGAGAAAGCTTTTTTCTTTTCTCTGACACATTCGACTATCGCCTGATATATCGGGACTGTTCCGATAATTACCGGAGCCGCTTCCATTATTTTCTGTCTGGTCAGTTCAAGATCTTTGCCGGTAGAAAGGTCCATGACCGCATCGGCACCGAATTTAACCGCGATCTTTGCTTTTTCTATCTCTTCCTCAAGTGAGTTTACATCTTCGGAAGTGCCTATGTTTGCGTTTACTTTTATTCTGCACCCCTCACCGATCGCAAGCGGCTTGACATTGTGAACCCTGTTCTTGCAGATTACGATGGTTCCTTCGGCGATCCTTCTGCTCATAATCTCCGGCGCCATTTTCTCTTCGGCGGCCGCGATCTTAACCTCTTCCGTTATTATTCCCTTTCTTGCTGATTCGATCTGAGTAAGTTGAGTCATGATTCCATCTCCGTTATTTTTTTTATCAGCTCCTTAATATCATCTTCTGCATTCTCTCCATTAAAAAGCGAGATGCCCGCAAGATTGCAAAATCCCTTTTCAATAAGCAAAAGGGCTTTCATTTTATCTATTCCGCCAAGAAGATAAAGGTTTTTCACATTTATCGGCAAAACAGTATCCCTTATATCATCAGGTTTGGATAAGGGTTTGAAAACAGGCGAAAAAAATGCAAAATCTATTCCGTTATCAAATGCTTTTTCATATTCAGTTCCATGATGAGTTGAAAGAGCGATGGTTTTTTCAGGATGATCTTTTTTGACATTTATTGCCTCATCTATCCTTTTTGAAGGGAAGTGGAGATGCCTGAATCTTTTTATCTCTTCAACTGACGGATCGTGAATGAATATCTCTTTATCAGGGAACCTTGCGTCAAGAACATCCTTTATCTCACAAATTACATTTCCCAAATAAATTTGAGTATTTCTAAGAGTTACTTTCGCCACACCAGATTTTAGACACATCGAAATGTGATCGATCGCCTCACTTACCGTTCTATACTTTGAAAAATCTGTTATCATCCAGAGCATTGTTCACCTCCGGATGCAAATTAACCCCTAAAAACAAGTTTGTCAAACAGGAGATGCAATCATTATTTCTGCAAATCTTTTCTTGTCTCAAATATTATCACTCCAAAAAACTTTGTAGTTGTCATCAAGATAATAAATTCTATCTTTCCATTTTAAGATCCGGATATTTTTTTCCATTGTTTTGAATAATTCGATTGTGCCTGCCGGTTTGATTTTCAAAAACACTTTTTTTAGATCATTGTCGAATATTTCCATTGTTGAATCTTCACCAAAACCCTTAATTACTACAATTTTTCCGTCAAAATTATAAAGATTTCCAAATGTCTTGTTTTTCATATCATTTCCGTCAACAACAAGAATATTTCTTTTCTCTTTCATATCATATAGATATATTTTATTGCTTTTCCTGTAAACCAACCTACCTGAGACAGGGCAATCTGCGTGAAAATCTCCTTTTAAAACAACTTCTTTGTCTTTGTTGTATATTGTTTCTTCTTTTTTATCTTTTTTGCCTACAATGCTGAATCCGTCACCGCAGGATTTAAAATATGTCTGTTTGCCGTTTTCTTCAAGCATCACTTCTTCTTTTATTTCTCTCGAAGACAAAAACCTGTCAACTTTAATATTTATAAATTTCTGTCCTGAATAATCATAAAAACCTGGATCAGGACAATTTTCATCATAAATGCATGAAAGAGACTTGTATTTCTTTTTAAAATAAGATTCGTCTTCTTCAAAATCTTCAAAATTGTCGGGGAATATTTTAACAGTCTCTCCGTTTTTATTGATCAATCTTACATTTTTACCATCAAAAACAAATGCTTGTCCATCATAAAAAGAATATGCTGAAATATACTGGAATTTTATTATCAATTCTCTTTCCCTGTTTATATAACCCCATATATCTCCCCACCTCCATTTTAACTTCACTCTTGAAAGCCCTTCCTTGAAAGACCACGCATCATCATATAAAAGAGGAATGGCTTCTTTACCATTTTTGTCAATATATCCATATTTTTTATTCTTTTCAACCCTTGCGAGACCTTCTGTAAATTCAAAAGCTGAATCATATTCGGGCTTGACTCTTTCCACGCCGCAACCGTCGATAAAACCACTTTTCCCTTCTTTTCTGATTATGTATCGCTCATCAGTCAGTTTTCTATCTTTCTGACACTCAACTCTTTCTTTTTCAGTCATCGTTTTTATAAAAAAAGGAGAATTTGTCGATTCCTCACAAAAGACAAAATTAAAACCCATAAAAACAAGAAAAAACGCACCGTATTTAATAAATTTATTCATTTACTTCTCCCATTTAATCAAAAAATTGACTGTCCAATTTTGCCATCAGATTCAATGAGTTTTCTCAATTCCTGCTTCACCATCTTCTTCATATTCGATGAATGGTCCCTCTTCATAAATTGGATTTCCTTACTAATCTCCCTGATAATGAGGAAGCAATAATATTTCGCTTATACAAGGAGCATTTTTTGTAGATTCAACTGTTTCAATTCTAATTTTTAATCGGCATTCTTTTACTTTCGTAGGATCATAATCACCAAGATCAAATAAATCATCAGCACAGTCTGTTAAAAGATTACAGTTTTTTCTTTCTTTAATTTCACACTCAGAATTACTACACAAATTACAATATCGAAATTTATCAGAAGAATATTCAAATGATATTTTTTCATCAATTGGATCTGTGTTTTGTATGGAGCAATAAACTTCTGAATATATTCTAAACTTATCGGCTTTATGATTGCTCAAGACTATTGCTCCATATCCCGGCAAATTGGCTTCGTCAAACAAAAATTCAATCTTGTTCTCTTTTTCCAGACACAAAGAGGTTTCAGCGTTAAAATCAAACAGTCTTTTTAATTGTGACAAAGGTATAGCCGGCTTAATAATCTTAAATTTCTCAGGAAGCATTCTTTTTGCACCGATATATTCCTTTCTATCTTTACTTTTTATATCGTATGTCAGCAAAACACCTTTGACTTTGTTGAAATCAATATTTTTCCCTGTAAATTCAATTACTCCTGGTTTTTGTTCAATAAATTCTAAACCTTCTGATTTTATAAACTTTCCATTAATCTTTTTCAGATCCGTGAAGTCAACAACCACATTTAGATCAGAAACCATCCCATCTCCAAAAAAAGAAGCTGGTGAAAAATCATATTGCAGAGTTCTCTCGCTTATTTTCGGCTGAGTACTACAACTGTGAAGATGTATATCTCTGTAAGATTCAATTGTGTAGGAAATAAAAATCTCAGCTTTTTCAAACTTTTTGAATTCAACCTCAGAAACAAACCACTCCCTGATTTCATACCCTTCATGTTCCAGTTTTATTGTTTCTGATTTTTTGGAATAATTAATCTTTTTTCTGTTTATTGAGATCTGATAGGAATCAACTTTCTTTCTCTCAATAAATGTTTCTATTTTCTTTTTTACTTCCTCACCTTCGTAAAATACTCCTTCTTTCTTCGTTTCCATCGGAAAGGCAAACTGTATTTTTTCATCTCCTCCAATGTTTTGAAAAATATACTTGATTTTAAAATGGGTTTTTTCGTCTTCAATATTTATCTGCAAATCCTCTTTCAAGAGTTTCAGATTACTTTTTTTAATAAATCTGATGTTCCCAGTTGAGCCAATATTATAATCAAATATGGGACCTCC
This sequence comes from uncultured Spirochaetales bacterium, assembly GCA_964630905.1. GTDB lineage: Bacteria > UBP6 > UBA1177 > UBA1177 > UBA1177 > JAGOEX01. The sequence continues at coordinate 42,622 of CAZVWR010000024.1, forward strand.
GTTGGCGAATACAAAAAATGTCATTAATGACAATACGATAAAAACATTTATTTTTATTCCCATGGATCTACCTCCGGTTGGATTATTCCTCTCATTTTCCATCAAACTCTGTCTCTGTAACGCTCAAGAATATTACCAGAATTATCTGTCAATGCAACAACATTGCCTCGTTCAATTATATCTTACTGATTGATTTTGTGTTCTATAATGAAAATTTAATCTGTCTGGAGAGTTTTCTGAATTTCTTTGATTTTTTCTACAGGAAGACCTGTCAATTCAATGATGGTATTTATGTCAAATCCTTTTTTCAATGCCTTTTTACAAGTTTCAATAGCTTTGGCAAAAGCACCTTCCTGTCTGCCTTCCTGTCTGCCTTCCTGTCTGCCTTCCTGTCTGCCTTCGTTGTATATTTTCTTTCCAAGTGACGGCATCATTTCCTCCGCATCAGGTCCAAATTCTTCTGTTATTATAGTCATTACTTTATCTTTATCAACTTCATTCGTCATTACAAAATACCTTATCAGAACAAGTGTCTGATCATCTTTCCAGTCCATTCCGCTGCTTTTCATATATCTCACAACTGTCCTGAATTTCTCCGCATCCACTTTTCCGTACTGCTTCATCAGCGACAGAACGCTCATCAGAAACACATTGTTGCTGAATCTATCCCCTTGTGACAGATCAAATTCCTTTGTGTCGTAAAGAAAATATTCAAAGTTGATCGTGTGTTTCCTGAAATAATGCGGGACATTGAAAAATTCAGAAAAACTTCTTTTCAAATTCCATTTTCCGTGACCGTGATAGAAAACGACAGGGATTATTATTCTGAACTTTCTTTTTGCATTATAATCCTCTTCAAGCATGAGATACTGGTATTTCAGCAACTGCCAGAGAATGTCCTTATCTTTATAGGATTTATGTTCAAAAAGGAAATAGAGATCAACATCTTCATCATCTTTTGTTCTGATCTTAATTACAAAATCGCTAAGGTGACTTCTTAATGAATCATCGACATGACTTGTTGACTGAATCACCGATGTTGAAAAATCGAGCTTTCTCACGATCCCTGCCGGCAGAGCACCTTTTATGAAATCATTAGTGTTTTCAATATTCTGGAAGGTCTTTCCAAACAAATTGTTGTGTACCGGCTCATTCTTGCTCATAAATATCCCCGAATTAGAAAAATCATAAAGCTAATGCACAATAAATAATGCGGATGAATTAGTCAAGAAAAGAATTGGATGGTTTCTGCAAAAA
>CAZVWR010000025.1:0-43574 GCA_964630905.1 uncultured Spirochaetales bacterium
GAGAAGGTGGCAGGACTGTAGGTTCAGGTGTTGTTTCTAAGATAATTGAATAGATATAGGTGAAAAAATGGGTTCAAAAAAGAAAGTCGGTGCAAGGGTGAAAGTTTCTATGAGTTGCTCTGAATGCAAAAGGAAGAACTATACCACTGTAAAAAATAAAAAGAACACCGCAGACAAAATCGAGATGAAGAAATATTGCCCGTATGACAAAAAACATACTGTGCACAAAGAAGGCAAGGTTTAGTCGTGAGTAAGGTCAGTAGTTCAATTGGTAGAGCACCGGTCTCCAAAACCGGGTGTTGCAGGTTCGAGTCCTGCCTGGCCTGCCACTATTTGTTGAGGAATAAATTATGAAAAACGGAAAACTGCTGTTCGGAATTTATGCTGCCTTTTTCCTTATTCTGCTGTATTTTATGACCCAGGCGGCAGACGCACTGCTCAGCATAAGAGCAATAGATATCGCGGACACTAGACTTCTTTCACTGGTGCCTGTAAAAAATCTTGCCGGATTTATTATCGCTGCCGGAATAACTTTTTATTTCTGGAAAGGCAAGAGCGGTTTTTATGTTGAAGAGCTGAACAAGGCTATTGCAGAATTAATGAAAGTTGTTACTCCCACAAAAGATGAGACAAGAGTTACAACAATTTCAGTGTTCGTTTTCGTAGGAATAATGATCGTCGTTTTTGTTGTTTTTGATTTTTTATGGGGAAACCTTTCGGCCCTGATATATTAAAAGTTTGGGGAAAATTTTATGAAATGGTATGCGATACACACTCAGTCCGGGCATGAGAACAAACTGAAAACCGCCATCGAAAACCTTATTAAGGAAAAAGGGATGGGTGATTTTTTTGGAGAGATTATTGTTCCTGAAGTGGAAGTTGAAGAAAAAAAGGATGGAAAAAAAAAGCTTGTCAGAAAAAATCTCTATCCCGGATATATTTTTCTTCAAATGGAATATACCGAAGATGCTCTTCTGCTGATAAAAAGTATCGCTTTTGCAAGAAAACCCCTGTTTATCGGTGAAAGAAAAAGGTTTGCAACGGGTAAAAGCAAAAATGCTGTTTCAATGCCGACAGTAATAACTGAACAGGAAATTACAAAAATAAAGAAAATGATCGAGGATGGTGAAGTTTCTACAACATCAGCAGTCATGTATGAAAAAGGTGAAATGGTTCTGATAAAGGACGGACCTTTCGCAGGATTCAAGGCGGTTATTGATGATGTAAAGGAAGGCAAAGAAAAACTTGATGTTTTGGTTAATATATTTGGGCGTTCTACACCCGTCGAGCTTAACTTCTCCCAAGTGGAGAGGGTTGAGGATTAACGTTTTTAAGAGGAGTGAACAATGGCTAAGAAAGTGCTTGCGAACATTAAACTGCAAATTCCTGCAGCTCAGGCAAATCCGGCTCCTCCCGTTGGTCCTGCACTCGGACAGCACGGAGTGAACATTATGGAATTCTGTAAATCATTTAATGCAAGAACTCAGGAGCAGAAAGGCTTCATAGTTCCTGTTATTATAACGGTTTACGGAGACCGTTCGTTTACATTTATTACAAAAACTCCACCTGCGTCCCAGTTGCTTATGAAAGCATTGAACAAGAGTAAAGGATCCGGGGAGCCCAACAAAAAGAAGATCGGTACCTTGACATGGGATCAGATTGAAGAGATCGCAAAGGTAAAGCTTGAAGATCTCAACACAACTGATCTTGAAGCCGCGAAACAGATTATTGCGGGAACTGCCCGCAGTATGGGAATTAATGTGAAGTAGGAGAGCAGAATGGCAAATTATGGAAAAAGAATGAAAGATGCTATGAACAACTTCGACAGAAATGCGAAGTACAGCATTAAAGAATCTGTCGCCATTCTTCAGAAATCTGCTTCAAAGAAATTTGATGAGACTGTTGAAGTGGCGGTAAATCTTGGTATCAATGCGAAAAAATCTGATCAGATGGTCAGAGGTGCGACAGTTTTCCCTCACGGTGTTGGTAAAACTGTAAAAGTGTGTGCGGTTGTTCCTGCTGATATGGTTGAACAGGCTAAAAATGCCGGTGCCGACTATTACGGCAGTGAAGAGCTGATCGAAAAGATCATGGCAGAGGAGTGGACAGATTTTGACAAACTTGTCACAACTCCGGCAATGATGGGAAAGATCGGAAAACTTGGTAAAGTACTTGGAAGAAAAGGACTTATGCCTAATCCTAAGCTTGGAACTGTTAACAATGACATTTCTACAGCTATCAAACTCGTCAAGGCCGGCCGTGTAGAATTTAAAACGAACAAGGCGGGAGTTCTCTGTTGTATGGTTGGAAAATTGAGTTTCGGTCCGGATAAGATCAATGACAATGTCATGGAGCTTATGAAAGACATTATCAAACTTAAACCTTCAACAGCTAAAGGAACTTTTATTAAGAAGATCACCATATCCAGTACAATGGGACCCGGTGTGAAACTTGATGAATCAGCAATTGTTAGTGAGGCTAAGTAGTTTAATAATCGTTTCTGGTCGTAGAAGCCGGGTGCCTTAGGGCTTAATTTCCTGTCTGAGACCTGTCATTGTTCTTCGATGACCAGAATTAGTAACTGATGGAGTTGCTTGATGGAAAGAAGCAAAAAACAACAGATCATTGAAGAGATCAAAGATGTGCTTTCCAAAGCTTCATCATGCATTGCCGTTGATTTTAACGGTGTAAACATGGAAACTTTCACCCCTCTTCGAAAAGAGTGTGCATCCAAGCATGTAAGAATGATGGTTGTCAAAAACTCTCTTGCGAAGATTGCTGTGAAGGGTACCGAGTATGAGGGTATCACGAATTTCCTCACTGGTATGACATCACTTATGTTTACACTTGATGCTGATCAGGTCAGTGGTGCGAAAATTGTGAAGGTTTTCACAAAAAAAGATGAGCGCATCATTGTTAAAGGCGGTGTTGTTGATGGAAAAGTTCTTTCTGCGAAAGATGTGGAAACACTCGCTGATCTCCCAAGCAAAGAAGAGCTTCAGGCGAAGCTTCTTGCAACAATGCTCGCAGTACCTCAGAATTTCGTAAGGCTGCTTAATGCGGTTCCCGAATCTTTCGTACGCGTGCTTGCTGCTTACAAAGAAAAACTTGAACAGGCTTAATTATCAATTTTTGTTATTTTAGGAGAAGACAATGACAAACAAAGCTGAAGTAAAAGATTTTATTAAGGGAATGACAGTTCTTGAACTTGCTGAGCTTATTAAAGAGCTCGAAAATGAACTCGGTGTAAGTGCCGCTGCTCCAGTAGCAGTTGCCGCTGCAGCTGCAGCTCCTGCCGCAGCAGTTGAAGAAAAAACAGAGTTTAATGTAATTCTTAAAGCTGCAGGTGCAAATAAGCTTAATGTTATCAAAGAAGTAAGAGCTCTTACAGGTCTTGGTCTGAAAGAAGCGAAAGACCTTGTTGACAATGCTCCCGGAACAGTAAAGGAAAGCATTCCAAAGGCTGAAGCTGAAAGCATCAAGGAAAAGCTTGTAGCAGCAGGTGCTGAAATAGAAATAAAATAACGCTCATTATACTTGCAATTAATTTGCACAGTTGAGGTTTTAGTAGGGTAGGGCAGTTACGGCTGTCTTACCTGATTTTTTGTTTTTGCTTTATAAAATTTATTATAGGTAGCCGGGTAATATCAGAACCAGACAGTGAGGTAATGATGGGTATCTTAGGACAGCAGAATTTCAGGACAAGAAGATGGTTTGGAGAAATTACAAAACATGTAACGGATGTTCCGGACCTTCTTGAGGTGCAGAAAGGGTCGTATTCGGACTTTCTGCAGAAAGAAACAGCACCTTCCGACAGAATGAAAGCGGGTGTCAACGGTGCTTTTTTATCAGTCTTCCCTATTACAAGCTTTAACAATTCAATTGAACTTTCGTATCTTGGCTACTCCATCGGGGAACCACAGTATGATGTAGATGAATGTAAGCTGAGAGGATTAAGTTATGAACTTCCTTTAAAGATAAGAGTTCAGCTTGCATCTTATGAAATTGATGAAAGCGGACAGCGTAAAAAGCTTAACGACATCAAAGAACAGGAACTCTTTTTCGGAACGATTCCCTGTATGACTGATTGGGGCACCTTCGTTATAAATGGAACTGAGCGTGTAATTGTAAATCAGCTTCACCGTTCACCGGGAACATTTTTTGATTTTGATAAAGCAAAAACAACAAGTGGAAATGAAATTTTCATGTCAAGACTTATTCCTTATCATGGATCATGGCTTGATTTTGAATTTGATTCTAAAAGGCTGCTCTATGTAAAGATCGATCGAAAAAAGAAATTTCCTGCTACGATCTTTCTTAAAGCATGGGGATATACTGATCAGGATATAATTTCGTCGTTTTATATCCCTGAAAAAATAACCATTAACAACGGTGTTGTTGCAAAAGTTATAGATTTTGCAAGACCTGACATACTTAAGCAGCAGAAAATACCTACCGATGTCATGGGCTCAGATGAAAAGGAAATTGCAAAAGAGGGAAAGAAGTTTTCCGCAGGCGTTCTAAAAAGACTTCAGGATGCCGGAATTTCTGAAATAGCTCTTCCTGCTGACTATCTTTCAGGCAAAAGACTTTTCAATCCGGTATATGATCCGAAAACAGGAGATATGATAGCGGATGTTAATGATGAGCTTACAGCGACACTTCTTGATAATATAATTGGTAAAGGGATAAAGGAATTTGATATAATATACTTTGAAAATTTCAATTTTTCACCCTATCTTTCAAATACGCTTAAAATTGATAAAGTTTCAACAAAAGAAGATGCTCTTCTTGAAGTTTATCGTCTTATGGTTCCTTCAAATCCGGTAAAGATCGAGGTTGCTGAAGCATATTTCAAAAATCTTTTTCAGAATCCTGAAAGTTATGATCTCAGTGAAGTCGGCCGTTTGAGAATGAACCACAAGTTCAATGAAAATATTCCTCTTTCAATGAGACAACTTCGTAAAGAAGATGCTATGAACACGGTTCTTTACATTCTTAATTTGAGTGATGGTAGACCGGGATATAAGACCGATGATATAGATCACCTCGGCAATCGTAGAGTCCGTCTTGTAGGAGAACTTCTCGAAGATGTATTCAAGACAGGCTTATTAAGAATGTCCCACAGCATAAAAGAAAAACTTGCAGGCAGTGTTGTTGAGACACTTACCCCGTATGAAGTTATAAGTTACAAACAGGTAAGTGCTGTTCTGAAAGAATTCTTCCAGGGTGGACAGCTCAGTCAGTTTATGGATCATACAAATGTTCTTTCTGAAATGACACATAAAAGGCGTCTTTCGGCACTTGGTCCAGGCGGACTCACAAGAGAGCATGCAAGCTTTGAAGTGCGAGATGTTCACAAGACTCATTACGGTCGTATATGTCCTGTTGAAACACCTGAAGGCCCCAATGTCGGTCTTATTGTATCGCTTACAACATTTGCCAGAATTGATGAGTTCGGATACATTGAAACACCTTATAAAGTTGTCAAAAACTGTAAGGTGACTGACGAGATCGTATATCTTGATGCTATTGATGAAGAAGGGAAGACAATTATCCCGTCATCAGTTGCTCTTGATTCGAAAGGAAAGATCGCTGACGAGATCGTAAACGCAAGAAAATCGGGTGAAGTTGCAAGAGTCAAACGGGAAGATGTCACCCACATGGACCTTGTTCCGGTTCAGCTTGTCTCTGTTTCTGCCGCACTCATTCCGTTCCTTGAACATGATGATGCTAACAGAGCCTTGATGGGATCCAACATGCAAAGACAGGCTGTTCCTTTGATTAAAACTGATGCTCCTCTTGTCGGAAGCGGAATGGAAAAGTATGTCGCAAGAGATTCAGGATATACAATTTTTGCACACAGAGACGGTGTAGTCGTAAAAATAGATGCGAACAGAGTTGTGGTCAAGGTTTCAGATGAAGAAAATGTCGATGTTGATATTTACAACCTTACCAAATTCAAAAGATCAAATCAGAATACCGCTATCAATCACAGACCTGTTGTTTCTGTAGGTGATTATGTAAGAAAAGGTGACACGATAGCTGACGGTCCGGCAATTGACAGAGGTGAGCTTGCTCTTGGTAAAAATGTTCTCATCGCTTTCATGCCTTGGAACGGATACAACTATGAGGACTCCATACTTATCAATCAGCGACTTTTAAGAGAAGATATGTACACTTCGATACATATTGAGGAGTTTATTTGCGAAGCCCGTGATACAAAAAGAGGTCCTGAAGAAATTACCGCAGATATTCCCAATGCTCCTGATGAAATATTAAGGAAACTTGATGAAAGCGGAATTATCAGAATAGGTCAGAAAATCAAACCCGGAGATATTCTCGTCGGCAAGGTTACTCCGAAAGGAGAAACCGTTCTCTCTCCTGAAGAAAAGCTTTTAAGGGCGATCTTCGGTGAAAAGGCAGGCGATGTAAAAGACAGCTCGCTTTATGTTCATTCCGGGGTTGAGGGTGTTGTTATCGACACCAGGATCTTTTCAAGAAAAGGTGTAAAAAAAGACAACCGGATGAAGGAACAGGAACAGATCCAGATAGATTCTGTTAAAAGGAATCGTGATGACGAGATAAGGATCATTGAAAAACATACTTACGAACTCATCAGAAAAATGCTTACCGGCAAAAAAATTGATGCCGACATAAAGAGTGAAAAAGATGTTGTCATTTTCAAAAAAGGGATTGAGCTTACTGAAGAAAACACTCTGAAGATCCCCGAAAATGTAATTGCATCCGTAAGTGTAAAAGACAGAGATGTCCTTAAAAACATCAAAGAGCTTATCCTCGGAATGAGAAGAAAGATCGAAACTGTTAAAAAGATCTATGAAAATAAGATCCGCCAGATAACAAGGAACGATGATCTTTCGCCGGGTGTAATAAAATCAGTGAAAGTGTTCGTTGCTATCAAAAGAAAACTTTCTGTCGGTGATAAAATGTCAGGCCGTCACGGCAACAAGGGTGTTGTATCAATGCTCCTGCCGGAAGAGGATGTTCCCTACATGGAAGACGGCAGGGCTGTTGACATAGTTCTCAATCCGCTCGGCGTTCCGAGCCGAATGAACATCGGTCAGATACTCGAAGTTCATCTTGGCCTCGGAGCAAGAAGGATCGGCGAGCAGATCAATGAGTTTATAAAAGAGAATTACAATCTTCCAAAGCTTAAAAAAGAGCTGAAGGACATTCTTAAACCGAACGCAGAAATTGAAAAACTTATAGATTCATCAGATGAAGATGAAATTCGCAGTTTTATAAAATCTATGAAAGGCGGTGTTTATACAGCCAGTCCTGTTTTTGACGGAGCAAAAGAGTTTGAGATAAGAGAAATACTTAGAAAGACCGGTGAAAAAGAAAGTGGCAAAATGATCCTTTTTGATGGCCGTACAGGTGAACCTTTTGAATCTGATGTAACCGTCGGAGTAATGTATTTCCTTAAACTTCACCACCTTGTTGATGAAAAAGTTCACGCAAGAAGCACTGGACCATACTCGCTTGTCACACAGCAGCCTCTGGGAGGAAAAGCTCAGTTCGGCGGCCAGAGACTCGGAGAAATGGAAGTCTGGGCTCTTGAAGCATACGGAGCGGCATACTGTCTGCAGGAATTCCTCACAGTGAAATCTGATGATGTTGAAGGAAGAAAGAAACTTTATGAAGCAATTGTCAGAGGAAAGACCAGATATGAAATCGGAATACCGGCTTCATTCTCGGTTCTTGTCAAAGAAATGCAGAGTCTGTGCCTTGATGTAAATTTAATTGAAGAACAGAACAAATAAGGAGGATGCCTTGAAAGATATTTTCAAAATCTTTGAGAAACCGAAAAGCAGTTTTGATTTCAAAGCTATTGAGGTGTCACTCGCTTCACCTGAAAAGATACTTGAATGGTCATACGGCGAAGTAAAAAAACCGGAAACACTTAATCATAGAACATTCAAGCCCGAGAAAGACGGTCTTTTCTGTGCAAAAATATTCGGACCGGTAAATGACTACGAATGTCTTTGCGGAAAGTACAAAAGAATGAAGTATAAAGGCATCGTGTGTGAAAAATGCGGTGTTGAAGTTATTGAATCCAAGGTCAGAAGAGACCGTATGGGACACATCAACCTTGCCACACCTGTTGCGCACATCTGGTATGTGAAAACCACACCTTTCTACATCAACACAGTCCTTGGAATGTCAAACTCCGCCCTCAGCAGTGTTATTTACTGTGAGGGTTATGTTGTTCTTGAATCACAGATCCCCGGAGTTTCAAGGGGCGATTATCTTGAAGAGGAACAGTACACTGAGCTCATTGAGAAATATGGATATGACAAGATCCGTGCAGAAACAGGAGCGGCTCCTTTAAAAAAGCTTCTTGAAGATATTGATCTTCTTGCAGTACAGAAAGAACTGGAAGAAAAGATTAAGACATCAGGCGACAAAAGCCAGCAGGCGAAATATCAGAAAAGAATAAATGTTATAAATAAGTTCCTCAGATCTGGAGAAAGTCCTAACAATATGATCCTGACAGTCCTTCCGGTTTTACCGCCTGATCTTAGACCGCTTGTGCCTCTTGATGGCGGAAGATTTGCAACCAGTGACCTCAACGATCTTTACAGAAGGGTTATAAACAGAAATAACAGACTCAAAAAACTTATGGACCTCGGTGCTCCTGATGTCATTATCAAAAACGAAAAAAGAATGCTTCAGGAAGCTGTGGATGCTCTTTTTGATAATACAAAAGTTCACAGACCCATACAGGGAACTAACGGAAGACCACTTAAATCTCTTAGTGATATGCTTAGAGGAAAACAGGGTCGTTTCAGACAGAACCTTCTTGGAAAGCGGGTTGACTATTCAGGCCGTTCAGTTATTACGGTCGGACCAGAGCTGAAGCTCCACGAATGCGGTCTGCCTAAAGTAATGGCTCTGGAACTTTTCAAGCCGTTCATCTACAACAAACTGCATGAAAGAGGATATGTAAGCACGGTCAAAGCGGCAAAAACAATGGTTGAATCAGGGGAAGATATCGTATGGGAGATTCTCGAAGAAGTTGTTAAAGAGCACCCAGTTCTTCTCAACCGTGCTCCCACTCTTCACCGTCTGGGTATTCAGGGATTTGAGGCGGTTCTTGTAGATTCAAAAGCAATAAGGCTTCACCCCCTTGTCTGTGTTGCTTTCAATGCAGACTTTGACGGTGACCAAATGGCAGTCCATCTTCCTATAAGCATTGAAGCACAGCTTGAGAGCCGTGTTCTGATGATGTCTACAAACAATGTTCTTTCTCCGGCATCCGGAACTCCGGTAATAACACCTTCTCAGGATATGGTTCTGGGTCTTTACTACCTTACAACGGCAAAACCGAAATCTAAAGGCGAAAACAAAGTGTTCTTCTCAGATGTTGAAGCTTTAATGGCTAGAGATGCGGGAATAGTTGAATGGCAGTCTATGGTCAGGGTCAGAATTGACGGTAAAATATATGTTACAACCCCGGGAAGGCTTCTGATATGGAAGGTCGCACCGAAAGTCCTCGGGTTTGAAACCATAAATAAGCAGATGAAAAAAAGCGACTGGTCAAACATTCTTGACAGAAGTTTCCGTGTAGCGGGAGGAAAGGCGACCGTAATTTTTGCAGACAAGATAAAAGATCTCGGTTTCCATTATTCTACAAAAGCGGCATACTCCATCTCTGTTGACGATATTAAGGTTCCAGAAGCGAAAAAAACCATCATTGCTGAAACAGAAAAAGAGGTCCGCGAGATAGAAGAACAGTATAACCTCGGTGTTGTAACTAAATCTGAAAGATATAACAAAATCGTGGATCTTTGGGATAAAGCAAATGAGAGAGTCACCAACAAAATGATGGACGAGCTGGTTGAGCAGACCATCAATCATCCTATCTGGGGCAAAGTGAAAATGCCTTCTGAAAATCCGATATATGTCATGGCCGACTCAAAGGCAAGAGGATCAAAAGATCAGATCAGACAGCTCGGCGGGATGAGAGGTCTTATGGCTAAACCGAGCGGCGAGATTATAGAAACCCCGATTCTTGCGAACTTCAGAGAAGGTCTTGATTCCCTTGATTATTTCAATTCTACACACGGTGCAAGAAAAGGTTCAGCCGACACGGCTCTTAAAACGGCTAATTCTGGATATCTTACCAGAAGACTTGTAGATGTTGCCCAGGATGTAGTTGTTGTGGAAGAAGATTGCGGAACGAACACCGGTATATGGGCTGAAGCTCTTATGAACGATTCCGGAGAGGTTATATCACCTCTAAGGGAAAGAATTCTCGGCAGAGTTTCTCTTGATGATATAGAAGACCCTGACACAGGTGAAATAATACTTGAAGCAAATGAACTTATTGATGAAGCTGCTGCTGATAGAATAGTTGACCTTGGTATTGATTCAATCATGATAAGAACTGTTCTTTCATGCAGAAGTAAGTACGGAGTTTGTGCGAAATGTTACGGAAGAGACCTTGCGAGAGGACATCTTATAAATGTAGGAGAAGCTATTGGAATCATAGCGGCACAATCGATCGGTGAGCCCGGAACTCAGCTTACAATGAGAACCTTCCATGTCGGCGGTGTTGCATCAAGAACGATAGAAAAATCCAGTCATGAAGCGAAAAGAGCCGGCAAAATAATCTGGAAAGACATAAAAACACTTGAGAAGCTTGACGGAACTTTTGTTGCAATGAACAGAAATGGAAAACTTCTGATTGTTGATGATAAAGGTAGAGAAAGAGAAAGGTATCCTGTCGCATACGGAACAAATCTCCGTGTTGTCAACGGAGCAAAGGTTAATCCCGGTGACATACTCGCAGATTGGGATCCTTATAATACTCCTATTATTGCTGAGACCGACGGTGTAATTGCATATGAAGACATTGAAAACGGTGTAACCATGAAAGAAGAGGTTGAGGCTCAGACCGGTAGATCAAAAGCTGTAGTCATTATGACAAGAGATGCCAAAATGTCTCCGAAACTCCTTATCACCGAAGAAGGCAAGAAAGGAAGAAAGAAGGCAAAGACCATCGCAAGAGGTGAAGCAATATACCATCTTCCGGCAAACGCATACATAGAAGTTGCAAACGGAGATATCGTTGCAACCGGTGATGTTCTTGCAAAAGTTCCAAGAGCGGCAAGAAAGACTAAAGACATCACAGGCGGTCTTCCAAGGGTCAGCGACCTTTTCGAGGCGAGAAAAACCAAAATTCCCGCAAAGGTTTCTGAAATATCAGGTTATGTTTCAGTGCAGTCGGAAGGCAAGGGAGCAAGAAGTAAGCGGATAATTACAATAACTCCTGAATTCGGCGAAACGACACCACCGATCCCGGTACCCAAGGAAAGACACATAAATGTCCATGATGGTGACTATGTGGAAGCAGGTGAGCCACTTATTGATGGATCTGTAGATCCACATGACATTCTCCGCATCAAGGGAGAAATTGAAGTTGCAAAATTCCTTGTTCAGGAAGTTCAGAGAGTTTACAAACTTCAGGGTGTTCCTATAAACGACAAACACATTGAGGTCATTGTCAAACAGATGCTTAAGAAAAGAAAGATTGTCGAATCAGGCGACACTACTTTCATGAAAGGCGAGTTCATTGAAAAGGAAAAACTTGAATCTGTGAACGAAGCTATTGAAAAGAAGGGATTAAAACCTGCAACATGGGAAACAATTCTTCTTGGAATAACTAAAGCATCTCTTAATACAGAAAGTTTCTTCTCAGCAGCAAGTTTCCAGGAAACCACAAAAGTTCTTACCAACGCAAGTATCGAGAAAAAGAAAGATGTTCTCCGTGGAATAAAAGAGAATATAATAATTGGAAAAATGATACCTGCCGGAACAGGGTTCCCGAAATATCATGATTCAAATTATGAAATAAGTTTCCCGGAAAATGAAAAGATGGAAGAAGAAAGTCATGAAACTGACCCGGAAGAGACAAAACCCGAATAAATTCTTTATCAAATAACCCATTCTGTTACAAAAAGCACACATCAATAAATTGACAAATTTTTTTTTATGAACTACAATTTATTAATGATATTGATTGTTTCCAGGGAGGTGGCAAGTGACAAAGAAAGCAAAGATCTTAATTGTTGACGATGACCTTGAGCTGCTTTCGACAATGTCGAGATATCTTGAGCTGAAAGGCCTTGAGGTTTTTGGGAAAACGACTGGTGAAGAAGCTCAGGAGCTTATGTCAAAAGAGAAATTTGATCTTATCATACTTGACATTGTGCTGCCCGGTATTAACGGCATAGAGATTCTCAAATCAATAAAAAAGAAAAACCCTGAACAGAAAGTAATCGTCATGACAGCAATGCTTTCAATCGAAAACACAATCGCAGCTTTAAGGGAAGGGGCTGTGGAATATCTGCTGAAACCTTTTTCAAGTATGGAATATATCTGGACTGTTATTGAGGACTATCTTTGAGACGGTCAAGGTTCTTAATATGAATTGTTCTCTCCTTAAATTTTCTTAAAAAATCCCTTTCAACACATTTATGAAGTCGCAATATTGCGTTTTTAAAGGCTTTCTTATCGCTTCTTCCGTGTCCGATCCCGATAAGATGATTCATTCCAAGAAGGAGTGCAGCACCATACAGATTATATTGGAACTGATTAAAAACTTCCCCGAATATCTTGTTAAAAATAAAAGTTCTTGTCCTTTTGAATTGGGGAGGAGCGATTCTTGACTTGATCAACTTGCTTATTGTTTCATTAAGGCCTTCAACTGTTTTCAGGGTTACATTTCCGGTAAAAGCGTCAGTTACCACAACATCGGTGTCAGGTTTTACAAACAGTCTGTTCCCTTCAATGAAACCTGCAAAATTAAGCGACGATCTTTTTAACATTTCAGCCGCTTCCAATATTGTTTTGGTTCCCTTTGTATCTTCCTCTCCTACATTAAGAATGGAGATCCTAGAATCCTCAAGACCTGTTATGCAGAATCTGTAAGCTTCGCCAAGAACGCCGAAATCATACATATTCTCCGCTTTCGGTTCAAGAGTCGCACCAAGATCAAGGATTATCAGTTTTTTTGAATCGACCGAAGGATAAACCGTTGCAAGAGCCGGTCTTGAAACCTGTTCGATTACGCCGCTTTTGAAGTAACTGACTGCGACAATGGCTCCGGTGTTGCCAGCAGAAAAGAACGCATCGCCCCTGCCACTTACAAGAAGATCTATCCCTTTATGTATGGATGAATCAATTTTTTCTCTGTAGGCTTTTGCGGGAGAATCGTCCATTTTTATTTCACTTTCAGCATTTACAACTGTTAGATTTTCAGGGATCTTTCCGTCAATGTTGTCAAGGATATCGTTTTTAGAACCTACAAGTATGAGTTTAATATCAGGATTTTCCGTACAGATTTCAAGAGCCGACTGAACCGGAACATCAAGGGGGCTATCCCCCCCCATGGCATCAACAATTATAGTTGATGACATTTATATTCTTACTGCTCTTCTACGGATATGAACTCTTTGCCTTTGTAATTGCCGCAATTGGGGCATATACGATGAGGCATCATTGTTCCACCGCATTTCGGGCAGGCTATTGTTGCCACAGGATCAGATTTAAGATGTCCGCCTCTTCTTTTTCTTGTACGGGCTTTGCAATGTTTTCTTTTTGGAACAGCCATTTAATCCTCCACAAATATGAAAAGTCCTTTATTCACCGCCTGAACACTTGCAGTCTTCGTCATTGAGGTTTGTTCCGCAGACAGAACACAGCCCCTTACATTCGTCACTGCAAAGTATTTTATCCGGCATATTCATAACAAGTATTTCTCTAATAAATTCATCGAGTTCTACGCTGTCGCCACTGTAGTGATAGTCAACTTCGTTCCCTGCACTACGGGGAAAAACATAATATGACTCATCAATGTCAGATGACATTTCTATTTCAACGGCACAGCGGTCGCAAACTGTTTCTACGTCATAACTTCCTGTAAATCTTAAACAAATTGTTTCGCCTGCCCGGTAAAAATCCAAATTCATATCAATTCCTGTAACCTTTGTGCCATCTCCGAGTTCTCCCCCTTCAGTCACAAATTCGACCTTTCTTGAATTCACCGAATCTGTTATTTCGCTCAGGAACAATTTCATCACCGCAAATCCGTCAAAAAAACAACACGAGAAATATACACTCAAAAGCCGTATTGTCAAGATAATATAAAGGAATAAAAGAAGATTAAAAGTAAAATTGATTGTATCGCTGTAATGAATATTATTACCGAAGCTGACAATAGTTTTTTGTACGGGAGTGAGCATGACGGGCATCATAATAAAATCGCCTGAACAGATAGAAGGTATCCGTGAGGCAGGGAAAATACTTTCGGAACTTTATCTGGAACTTAAGAATTATATCAAACCGGGTGTTTCAACTTTGCAGATCGACAGCTTTGCCGATAGATTCATAAAAAAAAGCGGCGGTTACCCGACATTTAAAACAGTTGCCGGATACCGTCATGCAACATGTATCGCAATAAACAATGAAGTTGTGCATGGAATTCCGAAAAAAACGAAGATCGTTCAAAGAGGAGACCTTGTCTCGGTTGATTGCGGCGTGACGCTTAATAAATTTATCGGTGACAGTACGGTTTCCTTTCTTATGCCGGGAGCAAGCGATGCTGCAAAAAAACTGTTTGATGTCACAAAAAAATGTCTCGATATCGGAATTCAGGAATGTTTTCCAGGGAAAAGGGTCGGAGATATCGGGGCGGCAATTCAGGAATATGCCGAAAATAACGGTTTTTCAGTTGTAACCGAATATGTCGGGCACGGAACCGGAGTCCATCTTCACGAAGAACCGTCAATACCCCACTTCGGCACAAGGAATACCGGCACTCTTCTTCAGGAGGGAATGGTCCTTGCAATCGAGCCTATGATAAATGAAGGAACTTACAAGACACGGACATTAAGCGACGGATGGACTGTCGTGACACTCGATGGAAAGCTGAGCTGTCAGTTTGAACATACGGTTGCAATTACAAAGAACGGACCCTTGGTTTTAACATAAATTCATTTGAAGGAGAAGCAAGATGGTCAAGCATATCATATACATATTTATAATAATCCTTCTTCTTGCCAATTTCTGCTGGGAAAAGAAACCTCTTTGGAAACATTTTCTTCCTGCTGCGGAAAATGCGATGGAAAATGTAGTTGAAGGAACTGAAAAATCACTGAAAGAAGGGAAAGAGATCATAAAGGAAGGGACTGAAAAGATCAAAGAAACCATTAAAGATGCTCCAAAAGCAGAAATATCTGAAGAAGATCGAGAAAGACTCAACGAAATAATCAAAAAAAGTTCTGATAAGGAAAAAAAGAAGAAATAATCAAGTTCCGTAATTTAAAACGGAGGCAAAATGAAGATCGTGAAGTATTTTTTTCAGGACATTCCTGAAAAAGGGGAAAAAGCATTTAAACGGTTCTATCTTCCGTTGACGGTTTCTATTGCCGCTTCAGTTTTTTCAATTTTTCTAATTTACAAAGATAAATTCCTTACAGGGCGGGTTTATCAGATCGAGAACATGATACTTGTTCTTTTTCTTGGCGTTCCTGTTCTTGTGACGATATTTCTTGTGGCCGAATTTTTCAAACTTGATCAGAGATTCAAATGTATTTCAGGGCTTACAACCCTTGGAATCTTGATAGCATACTATTTTTCACTTCCTGATAATTTTCTTGTTGTCGACACCACAAGATTTGTTCTTCTTTCTGCCTTCTCGTTCCTTTCAATGTTCGCATTTCCGGTAATGATCAAAGCTGACCGGTATCTGACAAGAAAATTTGCCCTTTTTCTTTATCAGAGAATGGCGTTTGCGGCAATTGTGGCAATTTTAGTTTATGCGGGACTTTCTTTTGCCGTCTATGCCATTCAGATCCTTTTCATTCCGGACTGGCACGATTCTTTCCGGCTCACAAGTGCAATATTTGCGGCAAGTTCGGGAATAATTGCTCCGTGGGTTGTTATGTCAGGCATTCCTGAAATTGAAAAAATATCTGAAGCTGAAGTTGTTGAAAAAGCGGCGGCGCTCATTTCAAAGTTCGTTTTCATTCCTGTCGTTCTTTTTTATCTTGTAATCCTTTATATTTATTTTGGGAAAGTGCTCTTTTTTGAAGAACTTCCAAAGGGGATGACAAGCTATCTGATCCTCTCTTTCTGTGGAGCAGGGAGCATAACTTATTCGATAATTCTTGAAGAATCGAAAAAAGCTCAAAAGGGAATAACTGTTTTTTTTGAAAAATGGTTCTACCGTACTGTTTTTCCTCTTCTTTTTCTTCTCTGGTATGCTATCTGGAAAAGGACTGACGATTACGGAATTACTGAAAAAAGATATATACTTATTGTTTTTTCGACTCTGTTAACGGTCTGGGCGGTATATTTTGTTCTATCAAGATCAAAAAATGTGGTTGTAATCCCTTTGTTTACCGCCTTGACATCAATTTTTATTTCCTTCGGTCCCTGGGGTGTTTTTGAAACATCTTTCAGGAGTCAGAAAACGAGAATCATTGAAATCCTTGAAAAAAATCAACTGCTTGAAAATGGAAAGATTATTCCTGCAACAAAAGAGATCTCTTTTGAAGACAGAAAAAATCTGAGTTCAGCTTTTATTTATATTGAAAACAGATGGGGACTTAAGCGGCTTTCTGATATTATTCCTGAAAAAGCAGACATCAGCGGAACACCTCAAAGATTTTATGCCCGTTACACCGGAGAAAGCTCAAGTTCTTTCAAACTTATGAAATGGATGAACATCAAATACGCCAGCGAATGGGAAACTGAAAAGAGTTCAGAGAGTTTTAATTTTTATTTGAACAACAGAGATGACTACACAATAACAGGCCCTTTTGATGCACTTATTTTTACAACTTGTCCGAAATATTCCAAGCATGAAAAAAAGGAAAAGGAATTTCAGAATTTCAGAACTGAATTTTCAAGTGATTGTAAAATACTGACTGTTTATGAAAAAGATGAAAAAAGATACGAAAAAGATCTCTCTGAGGTTATTGAAATGCTTGCAAAAAATTTAGATAAAACAGATGGTTACAATATGACAGTTGATCAGATTACTTTTTCAGAAAGTTCTGATCCGGTTAATGTCCATATTGTTTTCACTCAGGCATACGGCACTTTTAACAGTTCCGGAAAAGTTGAAAAAATAAACAATCTGGCACTATATATTTATTATCAGTTGAAAAAATAGGTGAACATTAAACTTCAGCATTGTTTTTCGTGAGGGCAGTATGTCAGGATTTATTCTAAGACCGGATGAACTTAAAAATAACTTCAAGGACTATATCATTTTAGACTGCAGAGAAAATCTTTCAGATTGTGAACACATAAGCGGGTCATATTTTGTTGACGGAGAATCGATGCTTTCCGGAAAAAAAGGTCTGCACGGCGGAAGGCACCCTTTCCCCGATATGGATAAATTTGCAAGCGACATGGAAAATATTGGTATTTCAGATAGTTCAAAAGTTGCATGCTGTGGAGATTTCGGTGCGAGAGCCGCTTTCATGTTGAGACTTTTTGGAATTTCAGCTTCTTTCATAAGCGGAAATTCAGAAACTTTAAAAAGATCAGGGATTCCTTTTGACAATGACAATCCCGCTCCTGTTAAAAAAGGGAAAATAACAGGAAAGATCAATGAAGACCTTCTTGTCAGCATGGTGATGGTAAGAAAATTAATAAATGATCCTATGCACATCCTCATAGATTCAAGGTCTGGCGAAAGGTATCGCGGAGAAAATGAACCGCTTGATCCCATTGCCGGAAGGATCCCCAACGCAGTGAACTTTTTCTGGCAGGAACTTATAAAACCTGACGGAACCTTCCTTTCAGATGAAGAGATCAGAAAACATTTTAATATCGACACCGGCAAAAACATCACACTTTACTGCGGAAGCGGCGTAACAGCTTGTTTTAACTGGCTTGCACTCAGACAGATCGGAGTTGAATGTTCTATCTATTCAGGCTCCTGGAGCGACTGGATAAGCTATCCGGAAAATCTGGATCTGATCGAACCTAAAATCCTTTAAAAAATTCCGGTCTGTGAAAATCGGGCTTTCCGGTATTTATTTCAAATAGATACATATGATGAGGTGATGGTGAAAGGTCGGCACATTTATAGATATTGCCTGAAACATTTATAAGATCAGGGTTCTCATCAAAAATGAACACCGTTTTGGGAATGAAAATTTTGATCTGGTAACTTGTGACACTTTCTTTTATGCCAAACGGCTTATTCCCGAGAGTTGATGAAACTTTAATCAATTCAAGTATTTGAAAATCAATAAATTTCCGGTTTTGTCTATTTGTGCCGAACTGTCCGAGAATCGACCCGATGCAGTTTATTTCAAAGTTGTAATAATTTTTCTTATCAAAAGAAAGAAAAAGCTCAACACAGCTATCCTGCCAGACCGGCTGATTAAAACCGGAGTTTACTGCTTGGACTGTTGGTTCTGTCACATTAAAAACCGCTGCAATTGAATCAGTTGATATATTGAGATCGCACTCGACTTTCAGATTTTCAAGTGGCTTTTTAACCCAGCCCTGTTTGAGAAAATACTCTGTCATAAATCATTCCAAAGAAAGTTGTTGCGGGATAATTATACAGATTTTCTTGAGAAAATTAAAGATTATTTAGGGCAGTCGCCTTTCTTTTCGCCGCCTTCCTTTCCTTCCTTATTCATTTTTTTCTGTTCTTTTTTCTGTTCTTTCTTTTCCTGTTTCATTTCCTGCTTCATTTCTTTTTTCATTTCCTTATTCTGCTCTTTTGCCTCTTTGTGTTCCTGCTTTTTCTCCTGTTTCATCTCTTTTTTCTGTTCTTTTTCCTCTTTTTTCTCTTCTTTCTTTTCCTGAATCTGCTCTTTCTTCATCTCTTTTTCAGGTGCAGCTTCATCCTGTGCAAAAAGATTAAAACCTGAAAAAATGAACATCAAAGCAATTAAAGAAATCATAAATTTTGCAACTTTCATGGTAACCTCCATCAAATTATTTAAAGAACCACGCCGTCCGTATATCAGACATCCATATGACGGCTAAGAATGTAAAAATGTTCCGTATTTTTCAGAATTTGAACGAAAATTCCAGCATTACTCTGTGGCGATCGTAGTTGTAGTCATAATAATCTGAGTCACTTTGACCTAAGGTGCTGAAATTTTTAAGATATTTATAGCTAAGTGCTATTGCGAGAAAATCTGCTGCATTTATAACAATTTTAAAAGATGGAACTATTGCGTGGTCTGTTCTTTTTTTCTTTGTGCCGCTCCATTCATCACTTTCAAAAAAATATGAAAATTCATACGAAAGTCCGGGGATAAGATCAAATATTGAAAGTCCAAGTTTCAGCCGGATATTCTGTGCAAATAAAAAATATGAATTTCTTTTTTCAACTGTTATTGCGTCATAGATCTCGGTTGAATCTTCAAGCAGATATATCGAAAATGATGAGTTCAGGAACAAAGAGCTGCGCCGGTTCATGAATGTTATCAATTCACTGATATCTGCCGATATTTTCTGCCCTTCATAATAAATATCACTGAATTCAAAAGGATATCTATACTGCCATGAGATCCTGTACCAGCCTGACGAAACATCGCTCTGATAGTGTACTGTTTCAATATATGGCTCTATTTCAATTCTGTTATAAACTTCATTAAAATCATAAACTGTGTGCCCGAAAACCAACCCGAGATTAAGGTCTGAACTCACAAATTCGTGCTCATATGCGATCTCGGCATTATGTGAAAAGAAACTGTAAGATTCGTCTTTGAAAGTATAGCTTAAAGATGTGAAGTAATCGAGATACAGACTCTGTACCGGATAAATGAAAAGGTCTGTTGAAAGATCGAGTGAAAAATCTCCAACATTTTTAAGCAGTTCTTTTCTTCCGCCACGGGTCGCACTTATTTCATCATCACCGGGATTTGAATCATATGAAGAACCGACAACTACAGATCCGCCGCTATCTTCAACAGCGGCAAGTGTCTGGAAACATAAGATTATTAACAGAATGACCAGGACATTAAGAATGCTACCTGCCCGATTTTTTCCGTTTTTCGTTCCGTTCTTTATTTTTTTCAAGCTTTTTTTCTCTTTTTTCTTTTTTCATCTCTTTTTCAGATTCCTTCTTAGCTTCCTTTTTCTTTTTCAGTATTTCATCTTCCCATTTCGGCGCATTATCACCTTTTTCAACTTCGACACCTGTTTTAACTTTAGGTTTCTGAGATTCTTCTTTTACTTCATCCGCATGAATATTAAAAAACATAAAAAAAGAAACAACAAGTAATGCTGAATACTTACTAAACATTCTCCCCTCCTTGCGGGTTGCTGGCCCTGACTGCTATCTCATGGGTCAAAAGCCCGTCAATAAATTCAGCGGTCGCATCAATATGCCAAAGCCCAGCCTCAACAGCTTTTACCACAAAAGGTATTTCGTTCCTTCCTTTTTTAAGACTTCCGCTCCAGTTTATCGTTTTGGTGTTCAATATTTCCGGATTATCCGAATTAAAAGCAAGTCCGTCAGGAAGTGTTATTGAAAAATCTACATCATCGACATCATTCTCAGAATCATAGACGAGTTTTATTGTCACCGTTTCGCCAGTCATAACTTCAGCGGATGCTATGACAGAGTGTTCAAAATATTCTTCTATGTCATTGTTTCCATTGAATGTTGTTCCAGCAAAAAAGCCGGCTGCAAAAATAATGATGACTGCCGCGGCGGCAAATCCGGTTTTCATAAAAATGGAGCCGGTTCTTTTCTGTGTCGAAACTGCTCTGAATTTAGAAGCCATTTCTAAAGCAAAAGTTTCAGGCAGTTTTTTCTTTTTGTAACTTAACTGCTCAAAAAGTGTATCTGCTATTTTTTCCGGACTCCGTTTTTCCATTTTTTCGTCCTCCATCGTTCATAAGACTCAGAAACTACGAGAAAAGTTCCACATTTCTTTCAATGATCCTGTGCAGCTCCTCTCTTGCCCTTGAAAGGCGGCTTTTAACAGAACCGACTGGAACACCGAGAAATTCCGATGCTTCAACATAACTCATTCCTGACATCTCTATCATCATCACAATTTCACGATAATTTTCAGGCAGCTGATCTATCATTTTGAGCAGATTTTCTTTCCTCTGCTCAAGCATTAAGCTGTTTTCAATAGAGACAGATTCCGTATCGGGCTGATCTTCTGAAATATCGCTTTCAGCACCTGTTGTCTCACCTGACTCTTTTCTAAGTAACGATATGAATTCATTTCTGATTATCACCCACAGCCATGAAGTGAAACTGCTTCTTCCTTCAAATGAGGAGATGTTTAAAAACGCTTTGAGCAGTGCATTCTGGAGAACATCGCTCGCCAGATCTTCATTCCCTTTTGTTATTGAAAGGGCAAACCTGAAAAGAACCTGATAATGCTTTTTCACAAGTTTTTCAAATGATCCGCCGTCACCGCTTTTTGATCTGTTAATGAAGTATTTTTCCTGAATTCCCATCAACTCTCCGAAAAACAACGCTCTAAGTTGGATAGAGTATATATTAAATTTGTTCCAAAATAAACATCTGTCATTTTTTAAATTAACCCGGACGCTTACTTGAATATTTGTTCAAATATTCATTCATGGGTGAAAGAAATTTTTGGCGAAAATCACAAACATAAGTATATTCCATTTCGTTTCGTTCATTTACGATTAATTGGAGAATTAAATGAAGTATTTAGTCACATCCGCTCTGCCTTACGCCAACGGTCCCATTCATCTTGGTCATCTTGCCGGTGCCTATCTTCCTGCTGATGTCTATGTCAGATATCTTAAGAATATGGGTCGTGAAGTGATCTACATCTGCGGAACTGATGAACACGGTGTTCCGATCACGATCAATGCTGAATCAAAGGGAGTAACGCCTGAAGTTGTGGTGAAGGAAAATCACGACTTAATAGAAAAAGGGTTTAAAATGGCTGGAATGTCTTTTGACATTTTCTCCGGGACTCACAATGACACTCACGCTGAGCTTTCTCAGGAGTTTTTTATAAATCTTAATAAAAACGGATACATATCAGTTAAAGATGTCGATCAGTTGTACTGCGAACACGACAAAATGTTCCTCCCTGACAGATATGTTGAAGGAACATGCCCGATATGTAAAGACCCGGGCGCAAGAGGCGATCAGTGTGACAAATGCGGAAATGCTCTGAACACTCTTGATTTGATAGAGCCCAGATGCAAACTCTGCGGAAAAACACCCGTTGTAAAAACATCAAAACACTGGTTTTTAGATCTTGATAAATTTGAAAAGAAGCTTGATGCGTGGCTTGAAAGCAAGCTGAACTGGAAAAGTAATGTCAAGGCATTCTGCAAGCAGTGGTTTGAAAGAGGTCTTGAGCCAAGAGGGATAACCCGCGACATTTCCTGGGGAATTCCAGTTCCGGTCGAAGGATCTGAAGGAAAAGTTCTATATGTCTGGTTTGATGCTCCGATCGGTTATGCATCTTTTACAAAAGAGCTGTTTGAAAAAAAAGGGGCGGACAAAGACGAGTGGCTTAAATGGTGGAAAGGAGGAGATGATGTCAAACTTGTCCACTTTATCGGCAAGGATAACATCGTTTTCCATTCGATAATATGGCCTGCAATGCTGATGGGTCAGAATGAGACACAGGAGTGGAAACTTCCTGATGAAATTCCGGCAAATGAGTTCTTAAACCTTGAAGGACAGAAGATCTCAACAAGCAAAAACTGGGCGATATGGGTTCACGAATTTCTTGAAATATTCAACCCGGATGCAGTCAGATTCTATCTCGCTTCAATTGCTCCGGAAACAAAAGATGCAGATTTTTCGTTCAAAGGGTTTCAAGACGCTAATAACGGTCTTCTTGCAAGCATTTACGGCAACTTTGTCAACCGCAACCTCGCTTTCATAAATAAGTTTTTTAACGGAAAAATTGAAGGTGAAGTGAGATATACTGAAGAAGATGACAAGCTCTGGAGTGATGTAAAAAAAGAACTTCGTGAAGTGCTTGACTGCTATGAAACATTCAGAGTCAGAGATGCAGTATTTCATCTGATGGAGATCGGCAGAATTTCAAATAAATATTTCGATTCGATGGCTCCATGGGCATTAAGAAAGAACGACCCGGCACGATGTAATGGAGTTTTTATCAACTGCCTGAACCTTATAAATGTGATCGCGACTGCAATGGAACCCATCACTCCCACCTCAAGCAGAAAAGTTAAAAAAATGCTCAACCTGCCTGAAACATTCGACTTTTCAACGATTTTTGAAACTCAGGTTCATCCCGGTATAACACTCGGAACAGTCGAGATCCTTTTCACCATGATCGATGACGAAGCAATAGAAAAAGAAAAGGCAAAGCTGGGATAGATTAAATCCTTTCATTTGACTTAAATCTGATAACGGCTAAAATTGGTCTGTTATTTCAAAGGAGGCGGCTCATGAAAAGATTTTTCGCAGTTTTTGTCGTTTTAGCAATTCTGATGGTTGTATCGTGTCAGAACAACACTATTGACATAAGCAAATTTACTAAACCTGATTCCGGCAACACCGCCGATGATTCAGATGACAGCAATACAGGAAGTGACGGTGACACAGGGAATACCGGAGACACTGGAAACACTGGTAATACAGGTAATACCGGCAATACCGGAGATACAGGCAATACCGGTAATACAGGAAACACCGGAAACACCGGAAATACAGGCGACACTGGAGATACCGGTAACACTGGTGACACTGGAGATACCGGTAACACTGGTAATACTGGAGATACAGGCAATACCGGTGATACTGGAAATACCGGCCCGGCCCCTGACTATGAATTGAGTTTTACAGGTGTGATAAATGCGGCTGATGCCACAAATAAGACAGGCGGCACCGGAACTGTCGGATTTAAATTTAAAGGTATTGACTATGTTTACACTACTCAGAATCTGGTATATATAACAACCCCTTTTGCAAATACCGAAACTCAAACACCCACATACTCAATCACATGGATTGAACCTCTCTCAGAAGGCATCAGCTCAACCATAAAGTTTTTTGCATTTTATGTTCCACAATCACTTAGCAATGGTGAAAAAACCGGCGGAACAGGATCATTTCCCGTATTTGGAGATCTTGAGCAGGGCATTGGCGAATTTACACTTAAATGTGTAAGAGCTGTCGGAAATGACACATATATCGACTATGAAAAATCAGGAAACAATTTAACTGTTATTGCTGAAGGAAATCTTAATGAACCGGCTCCCGGAAGCGGACTCACTGTCTGCACAGATTGAAAATAGCGACTCTATCTATTCCGTTGTAATCTTTTTTTATCTTTTGAAGTTCAATTTTTCCGTAAACATTTTTAATGAACTTTGACCCTTCAAATCCAAGCTCAACTGCAATAATGCCACCATGATTTAAATATTCACCTGCCGAATTTAACAGTTTCTCAGTGAACTCGAAACCGTTATCTCCTCCAAAAAGTGCATTATCAGGTTCGTATCTGAGATCATTTCTTGCAAATTCCGCCATATCCTTTTTTGAAAGATACGGGGGATTGGCAATTATTGCATCATATTTTTCATTAATATTTTCAAACAGATCGCTATGTATGAACTTAATATCATCTCTTTGGGGAAAAAGCTTCCGGGCGTTCAGTTTTGCCACATCCAGAGCATCTTTTGAAATATCCGACATTGTGAGATCGCAGTCAATAACTCTGAGAATGCTCAGACCTGCACATCCGCTTCCGCAGCAGATATCGAGCACACTTGGATTTTTTTCGTGTTTTTTAAGATGGTCTATAGCTTGAATGACCAGAAATTCTGTTTCAGGTCTTGGTATGAGAACACGGCTGTCAACATAAAAAACATCTTCAAAGAACGGTTTTTCATTGATAATGTAAGCAACAGGTTCAAAATTTATCCTTCTTTCGATCAGTCCATTGAACTTTCTCAATGAAACATCATCTACTTCATTAAACATACCTGTCAAAATGTCAAAACGGGAAGTTTTCAGGACATGGGAAAGAATGATCTGCGAATCGAGTTCAGGGGAATCACTTATGTTTTCAAGCAAACTGCATCCCTGCCGCAGCAGGTCATTAATCTTCGGCATCGCTTTCAAAATTTTCGACACTTTTCCCAAGTAAAAGTGCATTCTGATAATTTACAAGAGGGTCTATAAGCATATCAAGAGATCCTTCCATTATGTCGCTGACACGGTAAAGGGTAAGCTTTATGCGATGATCGGTAACACGCCCCTGTGGAAAGTTATAAGTCCTTATTTTTTCTGATCTATCTCCACTTCCTACGAGGCTTTTCCTTTTTGAACTTATTTCTTTTTCCGCCTTTTCCCTTTCCATTTGGAGCAGTTTTGATTCAATAACTTTCATGGCCCGTATCCTGTTCTGGATCTGACTTCTTTCATCCTGCATTGCAACAACAATCCCTGTCGGCAGATGAGTAATCCTAACAGCACTGTCGGTCTTATTGACATGCTGTCCTCCCGCTCCGCTTGCACGGTATACATCTATTTTAAGATCCTTTTCGTCAATTGTCACTTCATCTATTTCATCAACTTCAGGAAGAACGGCGACAGTAATTGCAGATGTGTGGACGCGGCCTTGCGATTCTGTCACCGGAACACGCTGAACTCTGTGAACACCCCCTTCATATTTAAGTCTACCGTAAACATCTTCACCTGTAACACTCGATATTACTTCCTTTATTCCACCGCCTTCCATTGAACTCATCGACATTACTTCGACTTTCCATCTATTCATTTCGGCATAACGGCAGTACATTCTATATATTTCACCGGCAAAAAGGGCCGCTTCATCTCCTCCGGTACCTGCTCTGATTTCAAGAATAGCATTCTTTTCATCAAGAGGATCTCTTGGTATCAGAAGGACATTCAACTCTTCGTAAAGACTGTCATATTCAGATTCCAGATCAGGGAGTTCGTTTCTTACCATTTCAATAAGATCAGGGTCTTTTTCTGTTGCAAGCATCTGTCTGTGCCCCGAAATTTCATGTTCAAGTTTAGTCCATTCAAGAAATTTATCCGACACTTTTTTGAGATGCTTGTATTCCTTCATCATTTTCGTATATTTCTTCATATCGGATGTCGCCTCAGGCCTTGAAAGCTCCCGTTCCATTTTCTGGTAACTTTCATATATTTCGCTGAGCTTATCCCTTATATCAAGCATTTCGCCCCCGGTAAATAAAAAAATCCCGCCAACTCCTTTTAAGAATTGACGGGAACTAAAAAAGTCGGACCGCTATTTCTTTGTGTAAGTGTCCCTTTTGTATTTTGCGTTGAATTTTTCAATTCTTCCGGCGGTATCAACTATTTTTGTTTTGCCGGTGTAGAAAGGATGACAGCTGGAGCAGATTTCTATGTTGTAACCTTCTTTTTTGGTTGAACGGGTTACAATTTCATTTCCGCATGAACATTTAACTGTTATCACTTCAAGCTTCGGATGTACTTTGTCCTTCATTGTAATCTCCTAAAATAATTAGAGAACAAAAACCGGATGAATGGTATTCATGACATTGTAAAAATCAAGATTTATTTGAAAATGAGCTGTAATCTATTGAAATTACTATTCTTTCATATAATCGTAATACTCATTCCCAAGGTGAGTGATAAGCTCTTCGCCCATCATGAACCTTAAAGTATTCTTCATTTTGGTCTGCTGAATAAAAAGATCGTGCTCTGGGTAAAGTCCTTCCGCAACCATCGGAGACTTGAAGAAGAAACTCATCCATTCCTGAATTCCGTGGAATCCTGCACGGGCTGCAAGATCAATGAAAAGAACGGTGTCAAGACAGACCGGAGCGGCAAGAATTGAATCTCTGCAAAGGAAGTTGACCTTTATCTGCATCGGCATTTCAAGCCAGCCGAAAATATCGATATTGTCCCATGCTTCTTTTGCGTCTCCTCTTGGCGGATAATAGTTTATTCTGACTTTGTGATAATAATTTCCGTATAATTCAGGATATTTATCAGGCTCAAGAATTGTGTCGATAACTGAAAGTTTTGAAACTTCCTTGCTTTTAAAGTTTGCAGGGTCATCAAGAACTTCACCGTCACGGTTGCCCAGAATGTTAGTTGAGAACCAGCCCGAAAGTCCGAGCATTCTTGTTTTGAATCCGGGCGCAAGGATAGTTTTCATCAATGTCTGACCTGTTTTCCAGTCTTTTCCTGCGATCGGAACTTTGTTCTTGTCTGCAAGTTCCTGAATTGCCTTTATGTCGACTGCATAGTTCGGAGCACCGTTTATGTAAGGAAATCCCATTTTAAGTGCGGCATAGGCATATATCTGGCTCGGAGCAACTTCAGGATGATTGTCAACCATTGCTTTTTCAAATGCCTCAAGTGTTTCATGAATTTCGCAAGGTTTGTGATATGCTTCGGTTGATGCATTCCATACCATTACGGCTCTTGTACACCCTTTTTCAGCCATGCATTTTTTCATGTCATCCATAAGCTGATTAGCAAGTTCCATGTGATTCTTGCCTTTCTTTATATGTTTTCCGTCAAGATTCTTGACCCAGTCGTGATAGAAAACGGCACTCATCGGCTTTATTGCCATCATTTCTTCTTTTATCGGATCAATATGTTTCGGGAGAACGACATCAGCTTTCTTCGCCGCTTCATACATATTGTCTTCAAAAACATCCCATCCTGCAAATTCAAGATTGTCAATAGAAACTAAAGGAACAAAATCTCTAATCAAAGGTGAACGGTTATCTGTTCTTTTACCAAGACGGATGCGTCCCATCTGAGTTACGGAACCGATAGGTTTTGAAAGACCTTTTCTGATATTGAAAATACCAGCAAGAACAGTAGAAGTGATAGCTCCCATGCCGGGAATGAACACCATAAGTTTGCCCTCTGCGGGCTTGATCGAACGCTTCATAAAAAAATCCTCCGGAAAAATAGTTTATGTAAAAAAACACAAAACAAAAAAGCGGCACACAAAAGCAATAAGCGTGCCGACGGGAAACAGTAGTGATTATCAATCCATAAGTCAAAGAATAAATATCGGTCGTAAGAACAATTTGAATTTACCTGGGAAATGTAAAATTTTTTTACAATGACACAAATTCATCGCCCTATTGACTTTATTCAATCGGTTTTTATATAGACCACTGATTTTTAACCTGTTCGGAGGAAATTATGGCAAAGAAAAGTTTTAAGGCGGAAACAAAGAAACTGCTTGATCTGATGATCAATTCAATTTACACAAATCGTGAAATTTTTCTTAGAGAACTTATTTCAAATTGCTCTGATGCAATTGACAAGCTTAAGTTCAGATCACTCACAGCACCTGAGCTTATAAAGGACGGCGGAGATTTTGAAATATGGATCAATCCTGACAAAGAGTTAAAAACGCTCACCATAAGCGACAACGGGATAGGAATGACCTATGATGAAGTAATTGAAAACATTGGAACAATCGCAAAAAGCGGGTCAAAAGAGTTTTTTGAGAAACTTTCTGAATCAGATGATAATAAAAATGCGGCGGAACTTATCGGGCAGTTCGGTGTCGGTTTCTACAGTGCTTTCATGGTTGCTGAAAAAGTAAAAATCAGAACAAGATCGGCTGAAGCTGAGTCTTCTGACGGTGTTATCTGGGAATCATCCGGAGATGGAAATTATACGATAGAAAAAGCTGAAATTGAAAAAAGGGGAACAGAAATAATACTTTACCTCAAAGAAGATATTTTAAAGGAAATTCAGCTTCTTGATCTAGACGAACTCGAAGAACTGGTGACAAGATACAGTGATTTTATAAGATACCCTATAAAAATGAATGTTGAAAAAGAAACTGTCGTTGAAGAAAAGACTCTAAACTCGATGAAGCCGATCTGGAACAGAGAAAGATCTGAGGTAACTGAAGAAGAATACAAGGAATTTTACAGACATGCGTTCCATTCTTATGATGAGCCGGTCGATGTAATTCACACAAAAGGCGAAGGGACTGTCGAATATACAGCTCTCATCTTCATTCCTTCTCAGATCCCGTTCAACTTCTATTCAAGCCACTTTGAAAGGGGGATGAAACTCTATTCAAAGCAGGTTTTCATCATGGATAAATGCAAGGAGCTTGTTCCTGAATATCTTGGATTTATTAGAGGAATCGTTGACAGCCCCGATTTTTCACTAAATATTTCAAGAGAAATTCTTCAGCACTCTTCTCAGCTTAAAGTGATCTCAAAGAACATTGAAAAAAAGATTTTAGGTGCATTGAAATATATGCTTGAAAACGATCGCGAGAAATATATTAAGTTCTGGAAAGAATTTGGAAAAGCGATCAAAGCAGGAGTTTATTCAGATTTCGGCATGAACAGGGACAAGTTGCAGGACCTTCTCCTTTTTGAATCTTCTCACAGCGACGAACTTACTACTCTTGATGAATATGTAAAAAGGATGCCGGAAGGTCAAAAGGAAATATATTATGCGGCAGGCAGAGACAAAGGTGCTGTGAAAAACACTCCTCAAATGGAAGCAATCAGGGAAAAAGGATATGAAGTTCTCTATTTTATTGATAAGATTGATGAATTTGCATCAGCCGTCATAATCAACTTCAAGGAAAAACCGCTCCGCAACATTTCAGCCGCTGACCTCAATTTTGATTCTGAAGAGGAAAAAAAGGAAAAAGAGGAAAAAAGAAAGGAAAAGGAAACTGAAAGCAAATCACTCCTTGAAACACTCAAAAAACACCTTGAAAATGAAGTGAAGGAAGTGCGCCTCTCATCACGCCTCAAGAACAGTGCAGTTTGTCTTGTGAGTGGAAGTGACGGAATAAGCCTGAACATGGAACAGGTGCTCAGCGAAGCCGCAATGTCAAACATGCCTGCACCCAAAGCAACAAGGATCCTTGAAATAAACCCCGACCACAGAATATTTACCAAACTTAACGAAATATATACCTCAAACCCCGAATCTGAAAAGTTGAAAAACTTTGCACAAGTCCTGTATAATCAGGCACTTCTAATGGAAGGAATCGCACCGAAAGACCCAGTAAAATTCGCCTCCATGATCTCTGAATTCATGTCGGAAGTGCCGGTTTAGAAGAATGTAAGGGCAAAAGGTCTTTCGCCCTACGGTTTAACCTTTTTCCTTAGTTGTTACTTATCCGGATATTTTGCTCTGACGGCTTTGATGACTTCGTGGATTTCGACGAAACTTTTAACGAGTTCGGGGTCAAAATGCTTTCCTGCGAGTGAAGTTATTTCTTTTATGACTTCTTCTTCGGGCCATGCTTCTTTATAAACCCTTTTGGAAACGAGGGCATCATAAACATCAGCGATCGCAACGATCCTTCCGCAAAGAGGTATGTCTTTTCCTTCAAGTCCTTTGGGATAGCCGGTTCCGTCAAATTTTTCATGATGAGTCAAAGAGATGGTCGCGGCCATTTCATCAACTTCGTAAAAACGGTTCTCAAATATTTTTGTCCCTTCGTCAGGGTGTGTCTTTATTATCGCAAATTCAACTTCATCAAGTTTTCCGGGTTTTTTTAAAATAGTGTCTGATATTGCGACCTTGCCCACATCGTGAAGCATTGCGGCTATTCTCAGGTTGTCGGTATATGTCTTTATTTCTGAATCATCAACACCTTTCTTTTTTGCCCAGTGGCGGTAAATTTCAACGCTGTATGCTCCGACTCTGTTTACATGGCTTCCTGTTTCCATTGGATCGCGAAGTTCAGCCATTTTTATCATTCTTAATATCGTTTCTCTTGTTATTCTTGCTTTTTCGATCGCCGCCGAAGCATTCGCCGCAAAAAACTTTACTACAGAAAGATCACTGCTTTCGAATGCAACCGGAACATAATCTGATCCGATCTTATTTATTATCTGCAATACTCCGGCAACATTTTTATTTCTGTCGTGCAAGGGGACGGAGAGCACCGATTTTGTTGTATAAAAAGTGTCTTCATCAAATTTGTTATTAAAGTTGTACGGAACATATTTGGGCATGTCATAAACATCTTCAATATTAACGATTTCATTATGGGATGCACAGTATCCTGCAAGAGATTTGTCGTTGACCGGTACTTTTATATTTGAATAAAGTGCCGTCCTGAAACTTTTTTCATCCGCTTCAATGAGAGTGTTGTTCTGAAAGTTCCTGAACACAAGATCATCTCCTTCTTTTAGATAGATTGTCCCTGCATCAGCATTTGTCAATGCCCTTGTCTCAGTAAGTATTCTTTCAAGAAGCGAATCCAGATCGTTGATGAGATTAAGGTCCAGAATTATCTGTGAAATCTTTTCCACTGTCACCTGTTTTTCCATTTCATCCTCCCGTAGTTATGAAAACCGTGAAAAAATATCAGAAACACCCGATTAAAGCAAAAAATTTGTATTGCCAAATGATTCTGGTAATTTGAACAGACTTTTCTGGAGGTGGTTATGAAAATAGTATCTCAAAAACAGCTTCTTGATGCAGGAATTTTCAAGGTTTTTGAAGTTAAACTGCTTAATAATAAGAAGGAGTTGACCCATTCCGTACTTCGTTTCACCGGCACGATATGTGTCCTTCCGTTGACAGAAAAAAAGACGATAATTTTTGAAAGACAGTATAGAACCGCTCTTGACAGATATATTCTTGAAATACCGGCAGGGAAAATTGATGAAGGGGAGAAACCTGAAGTGTGCCTTCACCGCGAACTTGAGGAAGAAACAGGTCTTAGAGCGATAAAATTCAAAAAATCTTTTGAAGGATTTGTAACCTGCGGATACAGTGACGAATATATGCATTATTTCGTTGCACTTACTCAAAAAATACCAGATAGCGAAAGAATCCATTTCCCTGATCCTGATGAAGAGATAGAACTTGTTGAAATAACTGTTGAAAAAGCAATCGAAATGATAAAAAACAAAGAGATCATCGATTCAAAAACAATTACCATGATATATCTTTATGCTTCAGGTGCGGTAAACTGGGAATGAGTGCTGTAAAAGTTGAAATAGCAAAAGTTATCTCTAACGGATGCGGGCTTGGATGGGGAGACGGAAAAACATTTTTCGTGCCGTTCACAATACCGGGAGAGATCGTTGAAATAACAAATTCCGTCAAAGAGAAAGGACATTTCAAAGCAACCGGATTCGATCTGATAAATGTCTCAAAACACAGAAGAAAACCTCTTTGTGAACATTACGCTGTTTGCGGAGGATGCTCTTTCCAGCACATCAGTTATCCTGAGCAGATGAACCTGAAAAAAGAGATATTTCTTGAACTTTTAAAGCAGAATGGAATTGAACTCGATGTTGAACCGGTGCTGTATTCAGCAGGCGAAACTAATCTAAGAACAAGAGCCAAAGTTTTTGTTGATGACGGAGCTCCAGCTTTCAGGGCATACAGATCAAATGAGCTTGTAAAATTTAAGTACTGTCCTCTCCTGAACCTGGAATTTATTAAAAATGTTTTTGATGATGCAAAAAAAAGGATAGGCGATATACAATATGAATTCTCAAAATTTTCAAAAGATCTCATGCCGCCAAAAGAAAGTGTCAGAAAAATTGTGAACGGAAAAGAAATAAAAATTTTGAGGAACAGCTTTTTCCAAAGCTCAGAGGAAGGTGCCGGAATTTTATGTTCACTGCTTGAAGATGAAATAAATGAATCAAAGCCGCAGACTGGTTATGATCTATTCTGCGGAAGCGGACTTTTTTCTGTTTTTATGAATTCAGCCGGAGTAAAAACAACCGGAATGGAAGTGGTTCCGCAGTCATGCAGAAGTTATGAAGAGAATCTTGGCAATACTGCTCAAATTGAAAGAGTTGATGCATATAAAATCAGGAAACTTGAAAGAAAAGATATTGTCGTTGCCGATCCCCCAAGGGATGGGCTTGGGACTGAACTTGTTGATATTATTGCCGAAAGCAATGCAAAAACAGTTGTTTATATCTCCTGTGAACCTTCAAAATTTGCCCGTGACATGAAGAGATTCAATGAAAATGGATACAAGTTAAAAAAGATTTTCATAGTGGATCTTTTTCCCTCGACACACCATTTTGAAGTTTTTTCAGTTTTTAAACAGTTTCAAGATATTTAAGAACTTTTTTGATATCTTCCCAGACAGGTCTTTTATAGCTTTCGTTTCTTAAAAGTGCACTAGGGTGATATGTAACAAAAACTTTTGCAGAGCCGTAATTATAAGTCTCTTCGCGAGCTTTGGTTATAGGTATTTCAATCCCGAGAAGATGTTTCGCAGCGACTTTACCTAAAATGATAATCACTTTCGGGTTTACTATTTCGATCTGTTTTTTAAGGTATCCGATGCATTCTGAAGCTTCGTCCGGAAGGGGATCTCGGTTTGAAGGGGGCCTGCATTTTACGATGTTGGCAATATAAACCTCTTCACGGGAGATCTTCATTCCGTTTTCAATTATTTTTGTGAGGAGCTGTCCCGCTTTTCCGACAAAAGGTCTTCCCGTTCTGTCCTCATCTTCACCCGGCCCTTCACCGATGAACATTATGTCTGCATCGATCCGACCTTCACCGAAAACAACATTGCTCCTTGTTCCGCCCAGACGGCATTTCAAACATTTTAAGGCCTCTTTTCGTACTCTTTCAAGAGGTTTCAGCTCTTCTTTATCAATATTAATGATCTCAAGTTTTACATCCCTGTTCTTCTGAGCGATCAAAGAGATAATCTCTTTTGAAAAATTTTCTTTATATAAAAAAGGCTGGATTGAATTCTGCCAGATAAGCCAGGAGCCGAGCTTACCGTCCGCTGTTGTCATTTTTCTTTTTGCCGTATCTTAAGATGAAAAGATTGTCTTCCATTGCATTTACAGCGGCTTCTCTTATTTTCGGGTCCTGTTCATTTTTAACGATTTCTTTCAAAAAGTCCTGAACCGACCTGTCAGGGATCTGTGCAAGTGAATCTATGGCAATCGATTTTGCGAGGATAGATTTTTCCTTTGTTATAAAATCATAAAGAGGTTTAGCTCCGCCAACCTGACTCAGCTGACCGATTGACATTGCCGCAGTCGTCCTTATCTCCTCTTTAGTATCTTCATTAAGTATTTTAATGAGGAATGGAAGAGATTCCGCATATTGATATTTTCCGATAGTTGTAAGGATGATTTTTTTCCAGTAGAGGTCTTCGTTCTTAGCAAAAAGTTCTGTCAATATTTTAGCTGTTGCCAGTGTTTTTATTTTATCAAAATAGTTCGAAAACTCGTATTTTCTCTCAGAAAGTCTTTCGACCGTAGCCGCTTTAAGAACAAGCTCAGTAAGATCGGAACCTTCGTACTCGGAAATGATGTTAAGAACAGAGGCAAGCCAAGCCGCATCGCCGCTTTCTATCTGAAGCTGAAGTATTTTCAAAGTTTCGGGAGCATCTATCTCGATCACTGATCTTACAAAGAACTCTTTATTTGTCGGCGGTTTTACATAAGGGAAACATTCGCTTGAAGAAGGACGATAAAGTGCCACATTGTTAAGGATCTTTCCAATTATTCTTGCACCCTGTTTTGAAGAAAGCTTCATTGCAGCTACTGCAAAAGCTGTCTGACTGTCAGGATTCATGTTTTCAGCTTTCGGGAGAACATTCTGATTAAAATATATTTCACCCATTATTCCTGCTGAAAATTTAACTGCGAGACATCCGAGTGTTCCGGTATCGGCAACGAA
Organism: uncultured Spirochaetales bacterium; assembly: GCA_964630905.1. Taxonomy (GTDB): domain Bacteria; phylum UBP6; class UBA1177; order UBA1177; family UBA1177; genus JAGOEX01. The sequence continues at coordinate 34,655 of CAZVWR010000025.1, forward strand.
TTTGTTGTATGTTTCAAAATCAAGAGAAATTTCTGTCAAATGTCCAATAGCAAGAGCTGCTTTAAGATCGTTGACGCTGTTCTTTCCGACATATTCCTTGACAAGTTCAACAAAATTTTCCCTTGTTTTATCCGAAAGCATTTTGTCTTCTTTTTCTCTGATAGCAGTTGCCGCGACTTCAAAAAGTCTTATGTCAAAAGGCTGCCAGAAATTGATAAGATAAGGGGTGTTGAACGAAAAATTTGCGAGGTTGTCTGAAACAGGTATTGAAACGCTGTGTTCAAGAAGTTCATATTCACCGCCCTGTTTTTTGAGGATGAAAATGTACTGATCGCCTTTTTTGTATTCATCTCTTTTAAATCTGAGCCGTATTTTCTCGTTGTCCAGATTGTTTACAATTATTTCATCTTTTGCATCACCGATGAAAGTGTTTTCAACTCTGACCCTTGCTTTTGTTTTTCCGCCCTGGAGATATCTTCCCAGAATGATATTATCGGCTTCGACGAGAGCTTTTATGAAATCTTCGTTATGAAGCTTTATCTTGTCGTCAAGAAGTGCGGCATACTGCGCGGAAACTTCCATGAATACCAAAATGATCGCCGCTATCAAAGAAAACCTTTTGAACATAACTGTCCTCCGTGCTGCAAGAGCTAAAAATTTTGTTCCGCTATAAATTTATACATAAAAATTAACTTTGTCAATATTAATAGATAAATCAAAAGCAAATCAAACCTTGACTTTACAACAACCGCAGAATAAAATTCTCCGCATTTTTGTAACTGCTTGCTTAATCTGGAGTTATCAATGGATTACGGAAAAACACTGAATCTGCCTCAAACCGATTTCCCGATGAAGGCCAATCTTCCTGTTAAAGAACAGGAAATTCTTAGGAATTGGGAAGTCACAGAAATTTACTCAAAGATCCTTAACAAGAATTCCGGCAGGGACTCTTTTATCATGCATGACGGTCCCCCTTATGCCAATGGCAACCTTCATGACGGACATGTTCTCAACAAGATACTGAAAGACATCGTTGTCAAGTATAAAAACATGTCGGGACATCTTGCCACATTCAGGCCGGGATGGGATTGTCATGGACTGCCGATAGAACTTAAGGTTGCTGAAAAGCTCGGATCAAAAAAGAAAGAGATGTCCAAATCAGATTTTCTTAAAGAATGTAAGAATTTTGCGCTGAACGCAATAGATATTCAAAGAAAAGAGTTTAAGCGCCTGGGGGTTTTTGCAGACTGGGAGAAACCTTATACTACCCTTTCTCCTGAATATGAGGGGTGCATAGCCCATCAGTTCGCGAATGTTGTCGAGGCGGGTGCTGTTTTTAAGTCAAAAAAACCTGTACACTGGTGCCCGAGTTGTGAAACAGCACTGGCTGAAGCTGAGATAGAATATGAAGACCACGCATCTCCTTCAATATATGTGAAATTCCAGTTGTTAGATAAGTTGAAGGAACTAGAGAATGAAAAGGTAAACTTTGTAATATGGACTACAACACCGTGGACGCTTCCTGCAAATCTCGCGATAGCTCTTCATCCTGAAATTGAATATAGTGCGGTTAAATTTAACGGGGAAGTCTTCATCATCGCCTCAGAACTTAAAGAGAAATTTCTTGCGGCAACAGGTCACGCTGATGCTGAAACGGTAATGACTTTTAATGCAATGAGATTCGAGGGGATGAAAACAAAACATCCTTTCATAGATAGAGAATCCATAATAGTTTATGCTGATTATGTCACGACAGATACAGGAACGGGCTGTGTTCATACTGCTCCCGGTCATGGTGCGGAAGACTATCTGACCGGTTTGAAATACGGACTTTCCGCTTATGCTCCGGTCGATGACAGAGGTGTGCTTCTTCAGGAAGTTCCCCATTTTGCAGGGCTTCATGTTTTCAAGGCAAACCCTTTGATAGTTGAACATCTTTTCAAGGAAGGGTTCCTTCTTAATAAGCCGGGTGAAATGATAAGTCACAGCTATCCTCACTGTTGGAGATGTCACAAGCCGGTAATTTTCAGGGCGACAGAGCAGTGGTTCATTTCCATGGACGAAACAAATTTGAGGAAAAGATGCCTCGAAGAGATAGAAAAAGTTGAACTTATTCCGGAATGGGGAAGAAAAAGGATAACACCGATGCTCGAAAATTCCCCGAACTGGTGTATTTCACGACAGCGTCTCTGGGGAGTGCCGATAATCGCTTTTTTATGCAGTGACTGCGGAGAAAAGATAGTTGACGGAAAGATCGCCCACAAAGTTGCCGACGAAATATCTGTTAAAGGAATATCTGTCTGGCATGAAAAAGAGGCTTCTGAATTTCTTCCTGAAGGTTTTGTCTGTCCAAAATGTTCTGGACAAAACATAAAAAAGGAAAGCGATATTCTTGATGTGTGGTTTGACAGCGGAGTAAGCTGGGCGTCAGTGCTTGACGGGAGCAAAGGTTACGAATATCCGTGCGATCTTTATCTTGAGGGAAGCGACCAGCACAGAGGATGGTTCCAGTCATCGTTGAAATTAAGCGTTCTGATCAAAGACAAAGCACCTTATAAAAAGGTTCTTACTCATGGTTTTGTTGTTGACGGAAAGGGGGAGAAACTTTCAAAAAGCAAAGGTAATTTTGTTCCGCCGGACAAACGGATAAACACTCTGGGTGCTGAAATTCTCAGATTATGGGTTGCCGCAGAAGATTATCGGGATGATATCAGAATAAGCGACAACATTATCGAAGGTTTTGCAACAGCATACAGAAAAATGAGGAACACGATGAGGTTCATGTTCGGGTTCATCAATGATTTTGATCCCGACACGATGAAATTTGACATCAATGAATTGACTTCATTGGATAAGTGGGCTTATCTGACATGGAAAAGCAGGCTTGAACTTGTCATTTCAAAATATGAAAGTTTTGAATTTCATCGAGTTTATCACGAAATGCTTGATTTTTTTACAGTTGCTATGAGTTCAGTTTACCTTGATATCATAAAAGACCGTTACACAATGAAAGCTGATGACATAAGAAGGAGAAAGTCGCAGTTCACGGTCTATCAAATACTTAAAGATGTTATAATATGCCTCGCTCCTATTCTGAGTTTCACTTCTGAAGAGGCATACGGTTTTCTCAAAGGTGACAAAAAAGAGAGCGTTTTTCTTGAAGATATGCCGGCGGTTTCTTTAAACGATGAAGAAAAAGAGTTTTTAAAGAAATGGGGTGTGCTTTTAAAAGTTCGTGAAGCAGTTCAGAAACAGCTTGAAAATCTTAGAATGCAAAAAACGATAGGTCATTCTCTTGATGCTTCTGTAGAGCTTTATTTTGAGAATATTCCTGTTCTGGATGAGGAGTTAAGTTCTCTGGAATCGATATTGATCCTTTCGGGCGTAAGGAAAGCTCAGTCCAAAGAGGGATTGACAAAACCCGTTGAAGATCTTGATCTGTGGCTGGCGGTAAAAGAGGCACCGGGTGAAAAATGTCCAAGATGCTGGAAAAAAAGGGAATTGAAAAACTTTTCCGATGAGCTTCAGGGAATATGTGAATCCTGTTATGAGGCTGTCAAATGAATTTTAAGAAATTTGAATGGATGAACGGAATATATCTTCTCATCATAACTTTTCCGGTGGTTGTTCTTGACCAGATAACAAAGGTATGGGCACTGTCACTTAAAAACGGCGGACAGGTTGTCGTTTTTGAAAGCTGGTGGAGTTTCATTTATGCTGAAAACCGCGGTGCATTATGGGGGATCGGAGGTAACTTTCCGGAATTTTACAGAAAACTGATCTTTCTTGGAATTTCAACTGTAATAACTCTTTTTATTGTTTACCTCCTTTTTACATATGCTGAGAACAGACTGATAAAAGTGGTTTACGGTTTTGTCCTTGGAGGAGCTCTCGGGAATCTCTATGACCGTTACTTCAGAGGATATGTCATTGATTTTATTGACTGGCATGCAGGAGATTACTACCACTGGCCAACATTTAATATTGCTGATGCGTCAATAGTTGTTGCGGTTGCTCTTCTTTTGATAGAGCTGCTCTTTTTCCAGCAAAAGAAGGATTCAAAATGAAACCGATCCTTTTTTCTATCGGACCGCTTGATGTTTCCAGTTATTATTTTATGGGAATGATCGGTCTGCTCGGTGGATTTTTCTTTAACTACTGGGAAACAAAAAGACGGAACCTTGATATGAAACTTTCTATCTATGGAGCTATATGGGTCAGTATTTTCGGTTACATAGGTGCAAGGGCAATGCATATTGTTTTTGACGGATTTCTTGAAATTTACATTCAGAAACCGCTTGCCATACTTGCTTTCTGGAAAGGGGGGCTTGCATTTTACGGAACTGTTATCTTCGGTCTTCCGGCCGCTCTATGGTGGTTCAGATACCACAATGCCCCTTTTCTGAAATATCTTGACAACTATACATACGGCATAGCTTTCGGTGTCGGAATAGGAAGGATCGGCTGTTATCTCAACGGATGCTGTTTCGGAGAGATTTCTTCATCTTCGATCGCAAATCAGTTCATAAAATACGGACTCAGTGCAAAAAATCAGTTTGCAAGGGACATTCTGCTCGATTTGAAGGAAATGCCATATCCGGTCTTTCCATCTCAGCTGATATCTTTTTTTGCTAATATGGTCATATTCCTTTTTCTTTGGATATTTGTAAGGAAAAGATACAAAAAAGACGGTTCCGTCTTCGGGATATGGATGATCATATATGGCATTTTCAGATTTATTATTGAAATATTCAGAGCTGACGACAGGGGTCTGTTCTTTAATGATCTTCTTTCGTCATCGCAGATAATAGCAATAATATCAGTGTTTTCAGGGTTGTTGATCATTTATCTCCCTGATGGAAAAGCTAAAGATCCGGCTCAATCGCATTCATAATATTTTCCGGGAGTTCCCCCGTCGTTTTTTGATGAACATTTATTTCCTGTTCTGTCAGCATTGAAAGAATATCCCCTTTCGGTTTTGAGTTCAGGCGGATTCGCTGATGCTTCAAGGATCATTGTGTCGTTCCTTTTGCAAAGTATTTGAATTGTTTCAGTCGAAGTAAGACCGGCATCGGCTATAGTTGTGTCGTCAACAACAAGCCACAGAGAGTCGCTTATAAGATCAGCAAAAGCGGCTTCGCTTCCAGTTATCACCCCAAGTTCTCCCGGCTTTAAAATGAGTTCCCTTGACGGATTTTTAAGAATTAGCGGATCAATCCCTTTCCCGTCGTTCTTATCATCAATAAAACAATCGGCAAGGTCAAAATCGAGATTACCATGATTAAATATTTCAACAAATTCCCAGTTTTTTTCGGGTTCAAGTGAAGGAGTATGCATCACTTCCGATATCATTATGCGGGGCTTTTCTTCACCTGTAATAATTTCGGCAGCATCATGTTTTTTTCCAGTTGTTGTGTAAACATTTGTATTTAATGAATAATAAGTTTCAGGCGACAGATCTGTAAGAACAGCGGAACATTGTTTTTCACATATAAAGTTTACACCGTTTACCGAAACAGCTACTGCCGATTCATCGGCAATATTTACAATAATTTCAGTGTCTGAAGCCGAATATTCAACCGAAAGATCACATTTTTCAGGTTTTTTAGAAGGAAGTATTACAGAAATGTTTTCAATTTCGGTATCTCTGTCAAGTGCTTTAATTTTTGAAAAGACTATTTTCCCGACGGGCTTGTCATAAACGACCACTATCCAGTGTTCTATTTTCATCATATCTGACGGTAACGGCTCGACATCCTTGAATTTTATTTCGACATCTGCGTCAAATTTTACAGCAATTACCGAACTTTGTGTTCCGGAAGGGATGACTGTTTCAACTTCCGGAAGTTTCGTGCCTGTTTGAATAACTATTTGAATTGTCTCTTTGTTTTCAGAAAAAGTTTCACTCGTCATAAGCGGTTTGTTGTCAATGGATTTAAGAGCTGAAGTAATGTTTACTGAAATGGAAGATTTTGCAGGAAGCGGGGGGAGTATTGAAACAGTTTCTCCTTCTACCTCAACCGGAAGAACATCTTCTGATCCAGTTTCGGTAACAATAAATCCTTTTAGTGAATCGGGATTTACATCCATATTGAAAACAAAAGTGATTTTTTCTTCAGGGAAAAAGATCTTCTCTTCAGGAAATCCGATGCATTTGAAAGGTTCGTATTCAGATGGTCCAGGTCTTTGAATGTCACAGGCTGCCATAAAAACAAAAACAGCAATAATTACAGTTGGTTTCATTTTTTGTCCCCGCATTCATAAAGGTCAATCCCGGCAAATGACTTGAGCCATCCGTTCTGTTTTCTGTTGATTATTTCATATATTATCATCTTTTCTTCAGGAACCTCTACGTTAAGGTTTTTAAGAGCGTTAAGCATTGCGTTGAAAAAATATACAGAACTCAGTTTTTCTATTATCTCGATCCTCAGAAAATAGAGTTTCTGCTGCTGATCACTGAATTTTATAGTATCTGAGTTGTACAGAAGTTTGGTGAGATCGAATTTTATCCTTCCTCCAACCTCGAATGAAGTGAGATCTCCGTATGTCGTATTGTTGTCATCAGGTCCGATAGTTATGTAATCTTTCCCGACTGCAATATTGTTCCTCTGATACAGATACAGTTTTTCGTCACTTTTGTATTTGCTCCATGCACTTATTTCAGGAAGAAGTCCTGCCGCACGGGTATTTTTTCTTGCTGAGATAACAGCTTTTTCCAGATCATTTATTCCGGCAAGACTTTTTTTCAGTAATTGCTCAAGAGTCATACAACTATGTTTTTTTTCAAGCATTTCGGCTGTTATTTTGAATCCTTTAAGATGTGAAGCGACAGATTCAAGAACTGTTGCTTCTTCAGCAATGAGTTTGCAGTTATAAATGCTCACTGTCAGTATTATCGCCAATGTCAATTTCATCAGCCGGGTCGATAACTGTTTCATTTTCCTCGTCCTCCTCTTCAAGCATGTAATTTATCTGGTCTCTTATCTCATCCATTTCCTGCGAAGATATGAAGATGTTTTCAAATTCAGCATAATCCTTTTGAAAACTCTTTTTGCCGGAACTTTGGTTATCACCGAAATCAAATGAAAAAAGACAGAACCATCCGTAATGATAGTTGCCGAGCTCTTTTGTTATCCTCATTTCGGTTGAGAACATGATCTGTAGACAGAGGCAAACTGAAATTAATTGAACGCTAATCATCTAAGATTCAATAAAACAATAAATAAACAAGAGTATAGTAATCAGTAGATATAGTTGTGTCAAGAAAAAGGGTGATTTTGACTCTGTTTCCTTTTTGCAGTATATATAAAAACTGTTCATGGAGGTATGTAATGATAAGATTCCTCGATATTGGAAGACAATATCTGCAACTTAAAAAAGAGATAGATGAAGCTGTTATGAAAGTCATTGCAGAAGGTTCATTCGTTAAAGGTCGTGATGTCGGAGAGTTTGAAAAAAGATTTGCCGAATATTCAGGATCTGATCATTGCATCGCCTGTGCAAACGGTACAGATGCACTAACGGCCCTGATAAAGTGTATGGAGCTTCCTTTAGGGAGCACGGTTGTTGTTCCTGCAAACACTTTTGTTGCCACTGCCGAATCAGTCATTTCAAACGGGTTGAACATCAAATTTGCCGACATTGATGAAGATTATACAATCTCTCCTGAAAGTCTTGAAAGTGTAATGACCGAAGATGTTTCGGCTGTTATCGCAGTTCATCTTTACGGACAGCCGGCAAAGATGCAGGAGCTTAGAAATATCACAAAGAAATGGAATGTTCCTCTTATTGAAGATTCCGCTCAGGCTCATGGTGCTATGATAGGGGATCTAAAGGCAGGCTCTCTGGGAGACGGTGCCGCATTCAGTTTTTATCCCGGCAAGGTTCTTGGTGCAATGGGAGATGCCGGTGCAGTAGTTGTTAATGATGAGGAATTAGCTAAAAAAGTAAGACAGTACTGTGATCACGGCAGAACCGAAAAATACAGACATGAAATTCCGGGAATAAATTCAAGAATGGATACGATACAGGCGGCAGTTCTTAATGTAAAACTTAAGTATCTTGAAGGCTGGATTGAAAAAAGGAATGAGGTGGCCGGCAGATACTTTGAGCTTTTAAAAGATGTGGAGGGTTTAAAGCTTCCTCAAACAAGAACCGGTATTCGCCATGCCTGGCATCTTTTTGTTGTCAGACATGTAAGAAGAGATGAACTGAAAGAATATTTAAGAGACAACGGTGTTGAAACCGGGATTCATTATCCACTTTCTCTGCCTGAACAGCCGGTTTTTAAAGATCACATGTCATACGCCTTTGAATATAAAGCGGTAAAATATTCTTCTGAACTCCTTTCTCTGCCCATGGGAGAACATTTGAGCGTTGAAAATATTGAGAAAATATCAAAGTTGTTAAAAAATTCCACAAAAAAAACAACTTTTAGAACAGGGTTTGTGTCAAAATAATGAATTGAAAGTTCTTTACAATTGAGAATGTAGATAAAAATTATGTAGATTTTTGTTGAAAAATATAAATAAGGAACTATAGTGGATAGTCGATTTTGGTGGTGTAGACACTGATTTTTTATAATTTGGAGGTTTTAAAATGAAGAAACTTATGATTGCAATGATTGCATTGTCAGTTCTTTTTGGATTTGTTGCATGTGGTGATGACCCGGTTCCATCTCAAAATGATAATGAAGCAAACACTGGTCCAGATAATGGAGATACCGGCAATACTGGCGATACCGGAAACACTGGCAATACAGGTGATACCGGTAACACAGGTGATTCAGGTAATACCGGTGATACTGGAAACACAGGAAATACCGGAAACACAGGTGATTCAGGTGACTGTGCAACAGATAAGATAGGAGCAAGCTGCACGACAGATACAGAATGCGGAAAATGTAATATCTGCATAACAA
>CAZVWR010000026.1:0-42924 GCA_964630905.1 uncultured Spirochaetales bacterium
ATAAAGAGAAAGTAATGACTATAATAACAGAGGAATTTGGACCTGATGCGGAGGAGATGATGCCGTCACTTGGAAAAAAGATTTACAACGAAGGCAGAGAAGAAGGACTCCAGGTAGGAATTGAAAAAGGTGCTTTCGCCAAAGCTGTTGAGACTTGCAGGAATGCTCTTCGATCAGGGATCTTACCTGAACTGGTTGCCAAAATAACGAATCTTCCACTTGAAAAAGTTCTTGAAATCCAGAAGACTCTTCAGAACTATTGAATTCTCATTATATAACACAAAATCAATCAGTAAGATATAATTGAAAGAGAGAATCTGTTGCATTAACTGACGATTCTGCTAATATACTTGAGCGTTACAGGTACAGAGTCTATGGAGAACATGAAGTGATAAACTCCTGTCATACATTATGTGACACGACATATCAAAGCTGTTTTGATGGATGCAACGGAGATCCCGGCTGTGAAGCCAGCTGTCTTGCCACAAAGAACACATGTGATTCAAACTGTGCCGCAACTGACTACGCCGGAAACATCCACAACTTCCTCTGGGGCGGCTCACTCTACGAACCGGAAACCAACCTCTACTGGATGAGAAACAGATACTACCACAAAGACATGCACCGCTTTATCAATCAGGATCCCATAGGCATCTGGGGAGATGCAAACAACCTCGGAAACGGATTCGCCTATGTCGCCGGAATGGTGATTGAAGCAAGTGATCCCACGGGGTTGGAGAGTGAAGAGCAGCAGCCGACTTCACCAAATTATCCAACGCCTGGGTTTGATTCAGAAAAAAGCTGGGACACTTTTAAGAAGGAAGTTGTTAATACTATAAAAGATGTTGTGGGTTATAGTGCGGTTAAAGAATTTAAAGAGGCGGTAGCAGAAAAATCTATCAAGAAATTCTTTAAAGCAATAGGATATGCAATAAAAATCGCAAAACCCCCAGATGTGGTTGGTCCTGTGACAAAATCATTAACATCAGGAATAATTGGTGAAAATTCATATAAGAACAAAGATGGAGACACTGTTTCATTTACACAATATAACGATGGTTCAAACAAGTGTGTAGTGAAAGACAAAGAAGGGAATGAATATAAAAAAGAAACAGACGGAAAAGGGGAAGTAAAATATTATGAAAAAAATGAAAAAGGAGAATGGGTTGAAATAAAGGATGAAGAAAAAAAAGAAGAAGTGAAAAAGAAGTTTTCTAAATCATCTTATGATTCAACTGATCCGCAAGAATCATTGCAAGATCAACTTAGAAAAAATTCATTGAGAAAAATGCTTAAACAGGGTGGGTTTGAAGAAATATATGTTGATCCAACACCTGAATGGAGCGACTGGCGACATTTGCCTGTAAAAATCATTTTTAAAAACCGTGAACTTTTAAAAAACAAAGATCCTTTGATTCAAATTATAAGGAGGGGAAAGATTGTTAATAAACATACTGGACAATGGATGGATGCTCCATTAACCGAGAAAAACACAAATCCTTTTAGAAATGCTCATTCTTTGTTCAACTCTGAGTTTAACCCCGGCAATATTGATCCGGTTTTGGAGTGAGGTGAGAGATGAATAAAACAATAATAATTTATATATTTATTTTGTCAGGAATGACAATGGGTATTTTGTTGCCGATTCATCTTTTCCCACTCGTTGAGAACTTCATGATTAAAAGATGCAATGAAGATTATAGAGGTGGAATGTGTGAAATTATGGGTATAATGAAAACAATAGATGGAAACTACTCTGATTCATTTAAATATTTTGAAAAAGGGTGTGTTTTGGGTGAGGAGCAGTCATGTAATATTTATAGTGTAAATTTAAATGTCGGGCTTAGTGGCTATAATAACAAAGTTTTTTCGTATGCTATATTCGATAATGCCTGTTTTTTGGGTGATAAAAAGTCCTGTTTAGAAAAAATGATAATGACAGGCGAAGAGAATGATATTCAGACTCTTCTTGAGAATTGTGAAAAGGCAATGCACCCTCTTCCATGTAAAAAAGCGGGAGAACACTTTTTTTACGGTAAAAACGACACCTCACCTGATAAAAAAAAAGCTATCAATTTCCTGACATCGGCATGTAATCAATTAAAAGACGGCTCATGCTATCTTCTCTCAATTGCAGCTTCAGAAACAGGCAACTTTACAATGGCACAGAAAGCTTTTAATGATGCTAATTTGCAATTTCCATTTATAGACCATGAAACAATCCTTAAAATTAAAGCATTGTATTTACTGGGAGATATTGATAAAACAAGAGATATTATAATTGAAGAAACAAGTGGAAGACCGCACTTGACAATTTTGATATTGAAAGATTCGATTTTGAGAAAAACAGTTGAAGACAAGATTTTAAAAGAACATTACTTTAAATTATTAGAAAATCTGAAAGCTGAAAATGAAGAGTACTTAAAACTCGCAGGAGGTGTTCAATGAAAAAGCAACTTCTTGAATTTACTCCTGCATTTCTGTTTTTATGTATTTTGATTCTTATTGCTTCTTCTGTTTTTGCAGCATTTCTTTTTTTCTGGAATTCTCACTTTTTCTGTTCAGCTCTTGAAATTAATTCAAGTTGCAAGGTGTCCTTGATAAAGGGAGAAAGATTCAATAATGATATTTGCGATAATAACATGGAAGGATTGAATTTTTGGCAGTTTATTGCTAGAAATGATTCTGATAAAAAGAAAAATTGTTTGAAAAAATCATGTGATGCTAAAAATCAGATGTCATGTTTTTATCATGGACTGAATTTAAAAAAAGATGGTCAAGATTTTAATTCTTTTTTCATCAATTCTTGTGAAAAAGGTTCAGTTGTGTCAGCTTGTTATGAATCAGGTCTTGAATTCATGAAACTGGGCAGAAAAGACGAATCAGAATATTATTTTTTAAAAGCCTGCGATTCAGGACACATTTTATCATGTTTACTTGCAGCAAATCAATCTGACTCAGAAGAAAACTTTGAAAAAATCGCTGATAAAATCGAGGAAAGAATGGTGATCTATCAAAACAACACTTCTTTTGATTTTTCAGACAAACAGGGAAATTTATCGAAAAGAGAAATATTGTCACATACTGCCAGAAAAATTCTTAATAATGACCTCAGTTTATTTTTTTCTGAAACAGCAGATGTCTTTTTGCGAATGGGTAATACCGATGAAAGCAGTTATTATCTTAAAAAAGCTGTAGAAATAAACAAGTATGATGTTTACCGAATATTAGCAAACGATAAGAAGGATATTATAAAGAGCAATTCAAGCACTTTTTCTATAATATTTGATACACTTAAAGGCATTCAAAATGAAATAGAGTATTTTGAGAAACAACTTATTTCTTCCTCACCGATGAAAGAGGAAATGTTGTTGCATTGACAGATGAAGATGGTACAATACTTGAGCGTTACAGGTACAGAGTCTATGGAGAACATGAGATATTGACTTCAAACTTTGATACAAAAAACAACAACTGCTATGTTTCCTGCGACAATACATATCAGAGCTGTTTTGATGCATGCAACGGAGATCCCACCTGTGAAGCCGGCTGTCTTGCCACAAAGAACACATGTGATTCAAACTGTGCCGCAACTGATTACGCCGGAAATGTCCACAACTTCCTCTGGGGCGGCTCACTCTACGAACCGGAAACCAACCTCTACTGGATGAGAAACAGATACTACCACAAAGACATGCACCGCTTCATCAATCAGGACCCCATCGGAATCTGGGGAGATGCAAATAATTTAGGCAACGGATTCGCTTATGTCGCAGGAATGGTAATTGAGGCAAGTGATCCCACGGGGTTGGCAAGTGATGCTAATTCTGCCGCGGCAGTTAATGGTTTCGACAAGAATTCAGTAACTTTGGAAATGTCGAGAGCTGAAGCTTTGGTGATGAGTTGGGCAGGAAGTGCAATTCTTAATATTGGAGGGGGTTTTTGGGCTGGTGGTCCGATTGGCGCATTTTCAGGTGCTGTTTCTGTGGCAGGAGAAATTGCAGTTGACTTGGGAGGCAATCCTGATTTAAATTTTGCATTGAATTTGGGCGTTTGGAAATTTGGTTTTTATGCTTTGGCTTGGCAAAAGGCTCCCATAGAAGGGGCAAAAGTAGCTTTTAATGTTGCGAAAGACACTGGTTTTGTGGCCAATGAGTTTTTGAAAGCATATGACAGAATGAATAGTTCTCAACCATCACAACCAACCACAAATAGTATAAATGGCGATTTTGGAGGAACAGGCGGAGATTCAGGTGGAAGTGTTAATCCAGACACAGGAAGTAATACGGGAGGAGACGCAGGGGGAGATTCTGAAGATCCAGGCACTGGAACACCACCGATATATGAGGACGACACAGGAGGAGCCCCCATTGAATATAGTGCGGGATCCTGGACTTACGACAATGGAGATGGCACTTCTACAGAAGTATATGATGATGATACGGTTATAATATATGATAATAAAACTGGGGAAACCATATATTGTGAAGGAGACGGATGTGAAATCTTAACCGGTCAATCATCATCATACCCATCTGATCCGGATAATGTCATGGACAGAGCACAAAAACTTTTTATGCATAATTTATTAATGAAAATGCTTAAAAGGGGAGATTCCTCGCAACCCCCTGTTTTTAAAGACAACAGCACTGGTCCAAACGGAGCAATAATGTTTTTTAGAAATCCGTATTATGTGAACAAAGACCCGATGAAAACACTAATAATAGAAGGTCACAGTGGCAGAGGTTTTATGTTTGTCAGGAATCCGTTTGCACCTCCGGCAGATTATAATCCGTATAATTCAACAGCCGATTTCTGGTTCCATTCCGGCTTTAACCGGGGCGAAATCGGCCCGGGGTGGGAATAGGGGGGAATTTATATGAGCAAATTTATAATCCAACCGGAAGCTAATCCATGGGAACACAAATGAGGAGAAAAAATGTTTTTTAAAAATATAATTGTAACGATTTGCCTTATATTCTTAGTTGTTGCGACGATTATTGGAAATAATAAAAGAAAAAAACAAAAGAAAAAATTAACGAAAGATGGGTGTATGAATGAATTTAATTGTGAACTTGTCATTGGTGGTGACAAAGTGATGTCAAGAATGATTATTTTGAGGAATCATACAGTGTCGTCTAATGTTCTTCTGTTTGATGACCACGTTGCATTTGCAACTGGTGCGACAAAAGAATGGCAGCCGGAAATAATGATAAGTGATATAAATTTTGTTAAAATGGAGAAATTGCTCTGGAAAGATCTGCTTTTTATTGACCATAATGCAAAATTTGAAGAAAAAGGAAAAACCAAATCAAAGTATGTAAATCAATTTTATTTGAGCGGTGACAAGGAAGAATTGCTATATATCAAGGATTTTATTGAAGAAAGGATGAATGGTTTAAAAAGAAAGAAAAATAACCCCCTAGGAGACCCCTCATGAAGTATTTATGGATCTTAATTGCAGTTTTTGTGTTTGTTCCGGTTTTTGCAGATACCGACATTGAACCGGACGACGGTGATATTGAAGTAACTGATGATTATGCTGACGAAGAGGAACTTCCCGATGAGGATTTTTCACTGGAAGAAGACGGAGCCGGTCTATCGATCACCACTGCGGTAAACGGCAGTACGGTTATATACGGAAGAGTTTTCTATAACTACATAACCGACTATTCCCGCGGCAGAATTTATATCTATGAACAGATTGGTGAAACCGGTGAATTTGCCTTTGCAGGCCAGATCCCTTCCGACAGGGAGAAAACAAGCTATTTCGGCGGATATGTCGGAATGTCAGAGAACACAATATTCACACTGAACGCAGTTTACGGCAACGGTACAACTAACGAAAAACAGCTTGATGTTTATAAAAAGGGTGAAGAATCGGTCTGGTCACACAATAAAACAGTCGAACTGCCTGAAAATTATGATGTTACCGGCAAGGGTTTTGCCGCAGATAACGGAACCGTCCTTCTTCCAGTCTATAACACAGTAATAAATGACAAAAGCATTCCCGAACTTTTTCTTTATTCTTCCGATGATGATTATGTTCTATATAAAAGCATAGCCCCGGCAAATTATGACAAAGATCTCTACGGCTTTTCGTTCCCGATGGGTTTTGATATTTCAGATAACACAATAGTTGCCACATCAACATCAATGAAAGATGAATTCACATACGGCCCGACATCAATACACATATTCAGCAAAGATCCTGAAAGCGGAGAGTGGTCTGAAACACAGACCATAAAATCTGATTCCGGCGATTTGGTCAAGGCATATTACAACATCTCCATATTTAAAGACAGATTCATAGTTCATTCATATCTGGATGAAAACCTTACACAGGGTTCAGCTCAGATATTCCAGAACAGGGAAGGGACATGGGAGCTTGTAAAGGAAATCCTTCCACCGGCAGATGCAAAGAACCATTTCGGATGGAATGTTTCCATTGGAGAAGATTTCGCGGTTGCAACTGACAAGGCCGATTCCAAATCACTTCCATACGGCACGACTTATGTTTTTTACAAAGATTACGACCCCGCAAACCCTGATACAAAGACAGAAGACAACTGGGGACTGTTTGATAAATATGAAGTTACTGACGAATCTGTGACTCCGCTCATGGGTTCAGTTGCAGTCATTGACGGGGACACACTTTCAATGGGAGCCGCCCCCTCGATCCTGAAATCCGGTGACCCCATGACCCCTTACATTGAAAAACTTAAAATACCCGAATTCACTGAAACTCCTGATGAAACCGAAACCCCCGATGAAACGGAAACCACTGACGAATCAGAAATAAATGACGGAAACGAAACGGCAGATGATGCTAAAACAGATGACAGCGATTCCGCAGAAGAGACAACCGATACAGAAAACAACGACAAAAAAGAAAAAAGTTCCGGCTGCTCCCTTTCTGTTTTCTGAATTTAATTAAGCAGTCTATTAAAATAAAACGAAAATCTTGAAAAAATCAAACTAAACGGCTAATGTATTGCGAGATTTTTCATTGAGGGAGTTAATATGAGGAAGTCAGTTATTTTTCTTTTTGTGATTTTTTTATGTTCATCAGCTGTTGTGGCAAAACCCAAAATCGCTGTCATGGACATTCATGACCGTTCAAACAAAATGTCAAAAGACCTTCTTGAAAATGCGACCGAAATGATCCGTGGAAAGCTTTCTGCAACAGGTCAGTTCATGGTAATTGACAGGTCGAGCCAGCAGGAAAAAATGAAACAGATGATCGGCAAGGAAAAAAAGGAAAGTTACAATCAGAACTACGACAAAGAGTCTCAAATCCCTCTCGGCAGAGCACTCGCCGCAGATTCGATATTAAGAAGCACTATCTCCTGTCTTGGAAATGACTGCATGCTTTCTGCTGAAATAGTTGATATTGCAAGAGAAGTTTCAACAAAAGGGGGAACTTCAAAGTTCATTTTCGACAAATCAGACCTTTCATCTCTGATCGCCGCTATTGAAGATGTCGTTGAACAGATGGCTGACATGAGCAAAGGCGAACTTTCATCAAAACCGTTTCCTCAGGATCCGGGCAATGATGTTTTTGTAGATCCCAACGCATCATTCAAGATAATTTTTGATGCCAGCGACCAGGCGGAAGTTTATGTAGACGGAGCACGAGTCTGCAAATCGACACCCTGCCAGCAGTATGTAGGCGGCGGAATGCATCAGGTCAAGATGGTAAGCAGAAAAATGGCCCCGCAGGAAGAATCCATAAAATTCTACCGCGATGAAAGAATAATTTTTAATTTTGCTCCTGCCGGCGCCGGCGTAACCATCACACCCGTTACAGTAAAAGGGAAAACCATTACCGATGTTTCCGTCTACAGCGGAAGAAATGTTATAGGGACTCTTCCCGGAACACTTTTCCTTACTCCTGAAAGCAACAAGATCGTTCTGAAAAGAGCCGGTTTCCAGGACCACAAAATGAAAGTGAATGTAACAGGAAATTTTGATCTCAATTTGAGTCCGATCATGGAATTTGAAAAATACAGACCGTACAAAGGCGGAGCTATCGCAGGTTTTGTTGTCGGCGGGATACTTTTCGTTGCCGGCGGAATCGGATATCTGGTTGCGGAGACGATGGATGCTTTAGGCGAAGATGCAGATACAGCTTTTATTGCAAGCTATTCGCTGCTGGGAATCGGAGTGGGCGGAATAGTACTCGGAGCTGTTCTAATCTCAATAAAGCGGCCTGTTCCCGGTGCTGAAGGCTTTGCTCTGGATGTTTCCGGAAACGGTGCAAAGGTATCATACACATATAAGTTCTAATCCCCTATCCCTTGAAATAATCAAAACTGTCACTATTAAGTTATCCGGTAATTTTCAGGGAGGTTTTTTTATGAACAGCTATCAGAATAACAACGAAAACGGGAATCCGGATCCGTTAAAAAAATACGGGAGGAATCTTGTTGAACTTGCAAAAAGCGGGAAACTCGACCCTGTTATTGGAAGAGACAGCGAAATAAGAAGAATTGTGAGGATCCTTTCCAGAAGAACAAAGAACAATCCTGTGATAATCGGCTCCCCCGGTGTAGGAAAAACAGCAATAGTTGAAGGTCTGGCAAGAAGGATATTGCGTGGAGATGTTCCGATAAGTCTTCAGAATAAGGAGATATTTGAGCTTGACATGGGTTCTTTGATATCAGGTGCCAAATTTCGCGGAGAATTTGAAGAACGGCTCAAGGAAGTGCTCAAAGCCGTAAAAGATTCAGACGGGAAGATAATACTTTTTATAGACGAACTTCACAACATCGTCGGAGCCGGAAGAGCTGAAGGAAGCATGGATGCGGCTAACATGCTTAAGCCGATGCTTGCAAGAGGTGAACTTCACTGCATCGGAGCAACAACGCTTGATGAATATCGAAAATATATTGAAAAGGACGCCGCCCTTGAACGGAGGTTTCAGCCACTCATTGTCCAGCCGCCTGATGAAGAAGAGACCATCTCAATTCTAAGAGGTCTCAGAGAAAGATTTGAGATCCATCACGGAATAACAATTTCTGAAGGAGCAATGGTTGCCGCAGTAAAACTTTCAACAAGATACATTTCTGACAGATTTCAGCCCGACAAATCAATTGATCTGATTGATGAAGCATGCTCAATGCTCAGAACCGAAATTGACAGTATGCCTGCTGAACTTGATGATCTTAAAAGAAAAAAGATGCAGCTTGAAATTGAGATGGAGGGCTGTAAAAGGGAACAGAGCGGATCCACTAATGAACAGGTTGCTGCAATTGATAAAAAACTTCGGGAGACAAGTAAAGTATATGAAGAAAAGTTCAAAATTTGGGAAAATGAGAAAAAAGCAGTAGAAACTGTGAAAAAACTGAAAAAAGAGATCGAAGAGACAAAAATCGAAATAGAAATGGCTGAACGGGAATATAATCTGAGCAAAGTAAGTGAACTCAAATACGGCACTTTATCCGACCTTCAGAGCAAACTCAAGGCGGCGCAGGAAAAGACATCCTCGGAGAATGTTATGGTCACGGAAATGCTTACCGAAAAACAGATCGCTGAAGTTGTCAGCAAATGGACCGGAATTCCCGTTGCCAACATGACTCAAAGCGAAAAGGACCGCATCCTTTCTCTGCCGGAAAAATTAAAAGAGTGTATTATCGGACAGGATGAGGCAATAGAAAGTATAACACGCTCAATATTAAGATCAAAAGCGGGACTTACAAACCCGAACAGACCGCTTGGATCTTTTATTTTTCTTGGCCCTACCGGCGTAGGAAAGACTGAGCTTGCTAAAAGAACCGCCGAACAGCTTTTTGACACCTCTGAGAACATGATCCGGATCGACATGAGCGAATATATGGAAAAACACAGTGTTTCCAGACTGATAGGAGCTCCTCCCGGATATGTCGGTTATGACGAAGGAGGTCAACTTACCGAAGCTGTAAGGAGAAAACCGTATTCAATAATTCTCCTTGATGAAATTGAAAAGGCTCACGACGATGTGTTCAACATTCTCCTCCAGATACTTGAAGACGGCAGACTTACCGACAATCAGGGGAGAACAGTTTCATTTAAAAACACACTGATAATCATGACATCAAACATTCAGAAAGATCTTGTCAAATCAAAGTTTAAACCTGAATTCTTAAACAGGATAGACGACATCATTGAATTCAAAGGGCTTGGACATGATGAGCTCAAAAAGATCACTCAACTCCTGATAGCAGATATTAATAAAGTGCTTGCAGATCGTGATATTTCCTTTGAACTGGACAATTCCGCAATGGAAAAAGTTATAAAAGAATCCTTTGACACCGAATACGGAGCAAGGCCGGTGAGAAGATATCTGGAAAAGAAAATCGAAACACTGCTTGCTGTTTCCATCCTGAACGGAACTGTTACGGCTCCTTCTAAAGCTGTCGTAACTGTTGAACAAGGACAATTTAAACTTAAAACCCTTAAATAATCTAGTATTCTAAAATCCAATAAAAATTTTGACAAAAAAGGTCCTTTTTATTACTCTGTCGTGAATTTGTGGTTTCATGAAAGTAATTGTAATGGTTTTTTCATCGGTCATTTTAATATGTTTGCTATAAGAAGGGTGTGAAAATGTTAAGAAAATTCTTTGTTTTAGGTTTTGTGATCCTCTCGATTTCGTTTGTTTCCGCTCAGTCAAAGATCGCTGTTCTTCCTGCAACAGGAAAAGGAAAATCCGCCCAGATGGCAAAAAGTCTCGCAAAAGAGATCAAAACCATCTACAAAACGGTAAAAGATGTGAACCTCATCGATGCAGAAAGAGTTCTTTCCGCAACGGAAAGAAGTGATTTTGATGCATGTTCCACAAAGCAGAAATGTGTTGCGGAAAGATCAAAAGGGATCAGCAAAGTTGATATGATCCTTTTCCCTGTCGTAAGGAACAAAGAAGGCACTTTCAATGTAACACTCTATATTTTTTCAACAAAATCAGGAAAAAGAGTCGCAAAACCTGTGGTTAAGGGTGAAGAGGATATTGACGCAGAAGACCTTGCCGCGGACATTGCCGCCGCATTGATAGAAGCCTCTTCGAACCTTTCTGTCGAAACAGATGAAACCGACAGTGAAGAAGATGAAGAAGACTCTGGTTCCTCTTCTTCAGCAAGAACTGAAAAGAAAGAGGAGGTTGTTGAAAAAGTTTCCCCCAGAGAACAGAAAAACCGTATCCGTGCAGGATTCAAGACCTATAAGAGCGGAGACGCAAAAGGTGCGGCAAAACTTTTCAGAGAAGGGGGAGATGAAACTCTTGCAGGAATGGCTGAAGATATCGACAACGCCGTACAGAATGCAAGAAAACTTATTAAAGACAAAGATTTCGGAGAAGCTGTAAAGATATTGAACAGTGTTGAAGGCAGAGATTTCGAACTGCGTGAAAAAGGTTACAAGGAACTTCAGTTCATAAAGGAAACCAACAAAAAACACAAATATAATGAGCCGAGTGATTCAGATTACACAAAAGTCAGAAACATTTTCAGGGACATAAAAAAAGATATTAAGGCTGTTGCAGACTGGAAAAATGCTGAAATAGCCAAGCTTGATGATTCGATGCGAGGAGAGCTGAAGGAAAAAGAAAAAATAACAAGAGATTTTGAGAGATTTGAAAAGGAGCAGCGTGAAAAAGAAAAGACTATGGAATCAGATCATCTAAGAAAAATTGAAAAGATGAAATCAGATCTTGAGAATCTCGATTCTAAATACCGTGACAAGATATCAGACATTGAACGGGAGATCTCTTCCCTTAACAAAAAACTGGAAGACGGCCGCTCATCAGAGGAAGTGTACAAAACAGACATTGAAAACGAATTGAAGGAGCTCGATAAAAAATACAAAAAACTTTCTCTGGAACAGAAAAAACAGTTGGTAATGACTCAGAAGCAGGCAAAAGCCGACATTGAAAAAGCTGAAAAAGATAATGAGGCAAAACTCAAGGATATAGAAAAAGCCAATGCTGACCTTGACAAAAAGATTCAGGAACTCTCAAAAGAGATAGAAAAGCTCAATAATGATTTTGACAAGAACGAACAGAGAGAAAATCAGCAGTTTGAAAAAGGGCTCGCCGCTCTTGAAGCAACCGACAGAAAAGACCGTGAAGACCTTGAGAAAAAAAGTACTGCTGAAATAGAAACAATGAACAAAGAGCTTGAGGAATATGACAAGAAGATACAGGCATCTTCAGAAAAGATAGACAAACTTGACCGTGAGATCAGTGATTATGTAGATAAACAGGATCAGAGACTTCAGAAGGTTCAGGAAAATACCGATAAAAAACGGGAAGAGCTGGAAAAGAAATTTGATACTGAAAGACAGGCCGCTGAAGGAAAAGCTGAACAGGAATATCAGAAAGGTCAGTCCGCACTCGCAAAAAAGATAGAGGTGCTTGAATCCAACATTCTCAAAATAGAAGACAAAGTTGATGCCTATGAAAAGGATCCCCAGTGGAAACGGGAAAAACAAAATCTTAAATCTGCCACAGATGAGCTGGTGAAGTACGAAGAAGCACACGATGCATTCATAAATAAGCAGATCGCACCTGTTGTAAATGCACATAAAGATAATGTTGCTAAACTGGATGCTTCTTTCAAAACTCTAGAAGGGACCATTAAAAAAGAGATCGCCGCATATAAAACTAAAAAGAGTGCTGAAAGAAGTGCCCTTGACAAAGAGGTAAAAGCTCTTGAAAAAGGAAAACCGGCTTTCGAAAAACAGCTCCAGGCAAAGATCAAGGCCGCTACAGCAAACAGAGAAAAGGCGATGAAAGAGATCGATAACAGGAGTGCTGCAAGAGACAAAGAACGCGAATCGAAATCAAAAGGAAGAAAAGCGGAATTTGATAAAACTATAAATGCTAAGAGAGGACAGCTTGCGGCTCTTGAAAAACAGATCTCGGCAAATGCGGCAAATGCAGATAAGCAGAGAGCAGCACTTTCAGATCAACTTGAAAAATCAAGGATCGCAAACGAAAAGAAACTGAGCGATATTGAGATCGCAAATGAAAAGAAAAGAGAAACCAACGAAGCGGCTCAGGAAAAGGAACGACTTGCAATATATCAGAAATATGAACAGAAAATGGCAGCTGACAAAAAAGCTGTTTCTGCTCAGATAACCTCTCTTGAAAACAATATGAAAAATCTCATCGCTCAGAGAAGTAAGGAGGAAAACACATTAAGGGCAAACATTCAGAATGCTGAAAAACAGACCGATACCATGCAGAGCGGCTGGGCAAATGAGGCGAAAAAGAGACTCGCATCATACGACACAAACCTGAAAAATGCTGAAAAGAGAGAAGTTGCCGCAAAAGCTAAATACGAAGCTGCACTGAAAAACATTGAAAATCAATACAAATCTAAAGTTGACACCATCATTCAGACTGCATCAAAGAAAGCATCCTCAGGTGGATCAGGAGCGGAATTTACTGTTGAAAGAGACAGAAACTTCGAATTCAGCAGTTTCACAAAATCGATCAATTCAACCAAGGCAGACGCCCTTTCCGCAAGAGGAATGGAAAAATTGCGGTCCGATGATATTGCAGGAGCAAGAAAGGATTTTTTTGAAGCTTTGTATGCAGATGCCGAAAGCAGATCTGCTCTTGACGGATTGAAAGAAATAGAGAAAACGGCAGCTGCAATGTATGATAAGGCATACAAAATGGTAACTGAAGATCCGGACATGGCTAAAAAGATTCTTATTGATCTTAGAAAGAATCTCAGTCCGAAAAGTGAATACTATCTCAAGACACTTGCACTTCTTGAAGAATTGAAAGCCGGCGAATAAAACATCATAATACTGCTCCCCTTTTCTTTTGATTCAATAGATGTTATAATAATGAAGTTTTTTTTAACAAGAGGTACAATATGAAAAAAATTCTCCATTGTATTTTATTTGCGGTTCTTATGTTTTTATTTTTTGCATGTGACAGCGGAAAAGACAAAATATACGGGGACGACGCTCTTAGCGACTCAAATTCATCTGTCGATGATGAAATTACTGAATATATGGAGCGTCCTGACAGCGACACCTATCCGGGCGGGGGCGGAACAAAAACTGATTCTGACAATCCCGCTACAGACGATGTTGAAGAAGCTGACGACAACCCTTCAGTTGATGTCAACGATGAAACACCTGATGAAACAGATGAAGGTATTTACTCTACAGACCCTTCTGTCGGGGCATGTGAATCGGGGCAGGTTGCAAAAAATCAAAAGACTCTGGTTCTTGACCGGCTTAATTATATAAGATCCCTGCACAACCTTCCTCCTGTTGTATATGAAGAGAACGATGATACTGTTACTGCTGAATGTGCACTTGTAATTGCCGCAAATAAACAGCTCAGCCACACCCCTGATAACAGCTGGAAGTGTTTTTCAGCTGATGCGTATACAGGTTGCAATAAAAGTAATATTTTCATTCAATGGGGAGGAGATCCGCTCTCTTTTCGAAGCGAATCTGTTGTAGACGCCTTCATGACCGATGAAGATGTAGCATCTCTTGGTCACAGAAGGTGGTTCATTGATCCATGGCTTGCCCATATTTCTTTCGGAAGGGCTGATGATACTTATAATAAAGTTCTCGGGGCAGCTATAAAAGTAATAAACGACACAGATCAGAGCATCGCTTCAAGTTCAATTGAATATGTTGCATATCCCTATGAATACTATCCGGCAGAACTTTACAATGATAATGTCATGCTGTCTTTCACCCTCATTTATGACAGAAACAATAAATGGACCAACAATAAGGTGAGTTTCGCCTCTTCCGCTGTTGCCATTACTGATCCTTCAAACAAAACGATCAAGATATCAGGAATGAAATTTGACAATGACGGATACGGTGTTCCCAATAATATAAGATGGTTTGCCGAAGGGATAAAATCAGGTGTGAAATATGATGTGGTAATAACCAATGTCAAAGTCAACACAACTTTTAAAAATTATTCCTACTGGTTTGAACTTAAATAAAAGGATGAAACTCTCTTTTTTCTCAACTCTTTTTGTTTTAACGGTCATATCAGGATGTTCAGAAAATCTTAAAAAAGATAACAACTTAGAAAACGAGTGGAACGATGAGGACAATTACATAGCTGAATGCGGTAACGGGATTACAGATGAATCTGAAATATGTGATCTAAAAACGGAAAAATGTTCAAAAATAGATCCGGAAATTTACAGAGACGGTGTTGCAAAATGTCTGGATAACTGCTCAGGCTACGACTTTTCAAGCTGCGTTCCCGTTTATGAATGCGGTAACTCGATTGTCGAACCCGGCGAAGTCTGTGACGGAGATTTTAAACTGTGCAGTGAAATAGATTCTGACAGATATTCAACAGGTTTTGCATCATGTTTTGAGCACTGCAGCGGCTGGGATTCGTCAAAATGCAAAGATTTTCATATTTGCGGAAACGATTTTGTCGAAGAATTTGAAACCTGCGAGATAGGACAAAATAAAGAATGTACAAAATTAAACCCCTTGATATTTTCAGATGGCAATGCTGTCTGCAACGAATATTGTACAGAATGGGATGTAACAAACTGTATTCCTCTGGATTGCAGTAATGCTGAATGTGGTAAAATTGCGGTTGAGATCGACGGAAAAGATCATGTTTTTAACTGTGGAACATGTTTCGGCGGAGACATCTGTAACACTTTAAATCAATGTGAATTCCCCTGCTCTGATAGCAGATGCGGTGAAGTTAAAATAACTGACAGCGATGGAAAAGTGCAGACCTTTCAATGCAGAGAATGTTCACAAATGCAGTATTGCGATCTCGACAATCAATGCAAAACAGCGTGTTCTGATATGGCTTGCGGAACTGATCACGGGATAGACTGCGGAGCATGTCCTGAAGGATACTACTGCGGCCCTTTTCCAAACAGATGCAAACCTAAGCCGAAAATTGAATTTACCGACATACCGGGTGGAACTTTCTTCATGGGTTGCAATACTGCTGTTGACACAAACTGTGCCGAAAGCGAAAACCCTGGACACATTGTAGATCTTAGTCCTTTCAGCATAAGCACTTATGAGATAACAGTTGAGGAGTATTCATACTGTATAGATGCAGGAATTTGCAGGATCAACCGTCCCGAATATCTCGATTACAAGAATTACTCTCTTAATTTCAGATGCAATATCGGATCTCCTAGGGGTGTCGCCCATCCTGCAAACTGCATAAGTTACTACGGTGCAGACGAATTCTGCAAATTCATCGGTGCCAGACTGCCTACTGAAGCACAGTGGGAAAAAGCGGCAAGAGGCGGTTGTGAATTTTATGAAAACTGCGAAACAGAAACTCCGATATTTCCATGGGGCAACGAAATGGCAACATGCGATACTGCGGTTATGATGGATGCTCTCAGTGGTATTCCTGGGTGTGAAAATGATGGAACAATGTTTGTAGGTTCTAAGCCTTCAGGGGTCAGCCCTTATGGCATTTTTGATATGTCAGGGAATGTATGGGAATGGACAAGTGACTGGTTTGATTCAGAATATTACACATATTCTCCGGATAAGGATCCTCAGGGTCCTGAAACAGGGAGGGAAAAGGTATTAAAAGGGGGTTCCTGCAATTTCAGCTCCAACGCAATAAGGCCAAGTTACAGATACAATGTCTATCCCAATGTCAACTACACATACGGCGGTTTCCGCTGTGTAAAAACTCATAATTAACTGGAGGAAAAAATGTCAAAAGCAACTGAAGCTATCAGTAAGTTCAAGAAAGTTGATATCAGTTACGACTACTCGACTTTACCTGAAGACATCAAAAACGCCCTGCCCCACCTGAAAAAAGCGTTCGATCTCATCACAACGATTTTCATGCGTCAGCAGATGGAAGGGCTTCCTGAGATTTATGGTCAGGTCATGGCTGGAAATGATGAAGAAAAGAAGGAATTTTTTAAACTTTTCAAAGGGCCTTGGGATCAGCTTGCCGATTTTAAATCGGTATATCCGGAATTTATCGACAGGCCTGCGACTTGTGCGATGTATCCTGCTGATATCACTAAAGAAGAATGGGAAAAGACTCTCGCAGGGATGAGTGCGGAAGAAAAAGAGCTTATGACTGACACATATACTGTCATAGTTCGTGAAGAGGGCACGCTCAAAGCCGTTCCCTATCATGTTTATTATGCAGAAGAACTTGGTGAGATCTTTGAACACCTTGAAGCTGCTGCAGATTGTGTCGAAAATGAACTTCTGAAGGAATATCTGATCTCAAGAGCTGAAGGGATGGTGACTGGAAACTATCGTGATTCTGAGGCTTTATGGGTAAAAATGAAAGATGTTCCGATAGATCCTGTTTTCGGACCTTTTGAAGTTTATGCTGACGGATTTTTAGGACTTAAAGCGACTTATGAAGCATTCCTCATGGTCGTTGACCACGAAAAAGGTAACAGACTTAAAGAGATAGAGAACAATCTTCATAATCTTGCGGCAATTTTTCCGGTTCCTGCCGGGGCAAAATCAGCTGTAGGCAAGATCGCTCCGATGATAGTTGTTCACCAGATCTATTCAAGCGGTGAAGCGGCTCAGGGGATCATGGCAAGTGCGTTCAATCTCCCTAACGATGCGTGGGTAAGAGGAAATGTCGGCTGGAAACAGATCATGATCTACAACATGATGCAGGCAAAGTTCAACAATGCGACAATGAAGATCGCTGACAAAATTTCTCACGGAAAGATCAAAGCGGAATTTGACCCCTACTTCTATTTTGTCCTCATGCATGAAGTAAGTCACGGTCTTGGACCGGCATATCGCGCTGACGGCACACCTGTTTCAAAAGCCATCGGCAAAAGTTACACCGGCATCGAAGAAGCAAAAGCCGACATCGGCGGACTTTACATACTTCTTAAACTCGGCGGAAAATACGGAATTCCAGAATTCGGAAAAGAAAAAATACTCAACAGCTTCTTTGCAGGACTCTTCAGATCAATGAGATTCGGCGTTCATGAAGCACACGGAGCCGCAAATGTCCTTGAATTCAACTTCTTCAAGGAAAACGGCATCATCAAAGTCCTCGAAAACGGCGATTTTGAAACCGACTCAACACGGCTCGTTGAAGTCACCGAAACACTCCTTAACGAACTCTGCCGCATCGAAGCCAACGCCACACCCGAAGAAGCCGCCGCATTCCTCAAACGGTTCGCCGTCCCCGGGAAAGACATCCTGGACGCACTCGCAAAACTCACCGACATCCCCATAGACATCAGAGTCGAGTATAAGTTGTAAACACTTTTTTCGAACCTTTCGATATTGCTCACATCCAAAGTTTTTATTAAAATTTCTTGACTAACAAAACATTCGTGATACCTTATCGCTGTTTTTTGTCAAAATTGGCAATTTTTGAAAATTAACATTGTTTGGGAGGCGTTTTAGATGATTTTATCATATGGAGCAAAAAACTTTTTCTGTTTTAAGGAATGGGTTGAAATTTCTTTTGAACTTGGATCCAGTATTTCAAAAGAACTTTCTAATGGCGAAAATGCCTCTCTTGCTTTATGCTTGAAAGGCAACAATAGTTCAGGTAAAACAAATGGGCTGAAAATATTATCTTTTCTTTCTTATTTTTGCGCAGATTCTTTCACATCATTAAAACCTGATGGATTGATTCCGTTGGAAACTTTCTTTAACAACAAAGAAAATGCTGAATTTTTTGTTGAGTTTATTGAAAATGACAAAGAATACAGATACGAGCTTATTATAAACAGTGAACAGGTAATTTCTGAAAGGATTTATCAGAAAAAAAAACGTAGAGCATTTGTTTTTGAAAGAAATTTTGAAGAAATAACAAAAAACACTTTTTATAGCACTAGTCACCCTATTAAACTTCGGAAAAATGCATCTTTTATAAGTACTGCTAGGCAATCTGAAGTTGATGAAATTCTTCCTATATACAACTTTTTTAACAACATTATTACAAATGTAAGTCACTGGGGACTGGAAAAATGGATGATTGAAACAAGTGAAAAGGATTTATCGGAATTTTACAGTAAAAACCCGGAATATCTTGAATTTACTGTAAATAAACTAAGAGAATTTGACTCAGGAATTAAAGATATTGCAATTATGAGTTATGAAAAAGATATGAAGAAAGAATTCTATCCTCTTTTCAAATTTGATGTTGATTCACAAGAGTACACTTTGAGCTATAGAGGCCAGTCAAGCGGAACCAAGGCGCTTTTTTCTTTGTTACGACTTTATAAATATACTCTCAATTTAGGTGGGATACTTGTTCTTGACGAATTTGATATTTATCTTCATCCAGACATTCTTCCACATCTTGTTGCATTATTTGAGAATCCAATAACAAATCCCAAAAACGCTCAACTAGTTTTCACCACGCATAACGCAGACATCATTGATAAAATGGGAAAATATCGTACATACCTTTTCAACAAAGAGGACAATGAGAGTTATTGTTACAGGCTTGATGAGTTGCCTGGCAATCTGATACGAAATGACAGACTGATAACTCCTCTTTACAAATCAAAAAAGATTGGTGGAGTTCCTAAAATATGAGTAGCAAATTTAATTCAAGAAAAAAGAGGTTTCTTTCCAGTTTACCTAAAAACCTTATATTCAATTGTCTTCCAAACTTTAAAAATAAAATAAATTTCAACTTTTCATTTTTTGATGGGTCTCAAGGACAGGATTTTAATAAATGGTCTCAAAAACAGTTGGCAGAATTACTAGATAAATTGAAATGTTATTCAAAGGAGGATATGGAATATTGGAAAAAAATGAGAATAGGAACCAAAAACAGCAAAGTATTGGTTGTTTATGGTGCCTTTCCAATTAGTTCAGATTTTAAACATCCCCAACATATTCCACTTGATGTCGAATGGGCAAGGTTTAGACTTGAAGGAGACAGCCGACTAATTGGTTTTATAATCAATAAAAATGATTGTTTATGCAACGAAATATGTCCAGATACTTTTTATGTTGTTTTTCTAGATCAAAATCATAAATTTTTCAAACCGTCTTAATTTTTTAAAAGGAAATACCTCCATGAACTACCAAGATATTTTATATAATTTTCTGACATCATCCCTTATAGTAGGAATTGCGACTTATCTGATTCAAAAACAAATTGACAAAAGGTTTAATAAGATTGAGGGCTTTCAAAAAACACTCATAACTATACGAAAAGAACGATACGACACGCTATTAAAAACTTTGCAAGAAATCTGGGAAAAAATAATAGAAACAGAATATTACATAAGACACGAACTAAACAATCAAGTGGAAGACGCTCAACAGAGAAAGAAAAAAACAGCAACTTTCTAAAGAAGAAGTAGACAGTATAAAAATACCGGTAGAAAACGCTCCACAAACGCTTCTTGGATTAGGAATACAACACTACCCTCTTCTTTTAGATCTTAAATGGAAACTCTTAAAAGCAGTTCCCCCTTTTGAATTTATTACAAGTGATAATCCTGTGGTTTTTTACAACCAGATTATGAATTTTCGCAATTTCGGGTCAAACACAGGATTTGCCGCAAAAGGATTGCAAATTTTTTTTCCAATAAGTCCCCGTCACTTAATAATTTTATATGATGAAAAAGTTTATGGAGTGGGCTCACAAAAGCAGAAAGAAATATTAGTAGATAAAAAGAACGACATCGATCAACTAAACAACCTTCAATATGTTTCAGCTTATGAAAATATTTACTTTTACAGTATTACGTTTGAAGCATTAAAAGGTTTTTTCAATGCCGAAAGATTCAGAAATCATGAAAAAACAAGTTTGAAAACTCTCTTCAAAAGCGAAAATGATGAAACAACAAATGAGTTCATTGTAACATCAAAAAATGATATAAGGACAAATCTGGAGCTTTCATTTATTCGAATTCTTAAACCTGCAAAGGAATGGCGAAAAACATTTCAAAAACAAAAAGCTCAACCAATGGCTGTTGCCAGAAACGAAAGCTTACTGCAAGATCACAGGGAATTTTTGGAACTTGTTAAAAACAAAAAGTATAATGCTTCAGAGTTTTTTGAATACTTGAATGAAAAACACAATGGCTAAACACATTATAATGGCAATGTTAACGCAAGCAAGATAACAAACTGATTTTATTTGTGTTTACTCATAATCTTCGCAAACACAAGGCTCTCCTTTTTTAATTTTCCTCCACCTTGTGCAGTGCACATGGGTCATACTTTTTTCATTTTTGATGTTTGTCTTGGATCTGATTAACGATTCATATCTTGACATTGTGTGACTTGGTGCTACAATGTTTTGAACTTTTTGGAGGTCAAGATGAGAGAGGCAACAATTTCAGCAAGAATGGATAGTTCAAAGAAAAAAGAGGTGGAGAAGATTTTTGCAAAACTGGGTTTGTCGCATTCTTCGGCGATAAATCTGTTTTACAGTCAGATACTGCTTAAGGGCGGGCTTCCTTTTGAAACAAATTTGAAAACGACAACAAACAAAACCGCTCAATATGTCGCAGAGCCGGTTGCAGTTTATAATAAGAACGAAGAAATATTTGATAATTTAGATGATTTTCCGAAAGATCTCATGACTGTTCTTGCAAAGTTCGGTAAATCGAAAAAAGCAAAAGCCGCAATAGTGAAACTTGCGGTTGAATATTTCCTCGATGAACTTGAATTCATTGAAGATTGCGAAAAACGGCTTAATGATGAAAACAATACAACAATAAGTTATGAAGAATTCAAAAAGCAGTTCGGACTTGATAAGAAATCCCGAAAGACTCGTCAGTGAAATTAAGAATTTGTAACTCCCCTACCCCTTCAAACGATTTCACAGGAAAAACAATAAAAATAGTAATCCGATCCTAATTTTTACTTGAATTATTGTAATGGAATACTATTGATTCCGGCTTTAAAAACAAGATTCCACTGTGGCTCTTTGGATTTCTGTATTAGTGCCGGGCAAGTTATGTTGACAGTTCAAGTATTTTATAGTACTTGAGCACAGTTTTCTGTTTTTTTTAGAGGCAATATGTCAAAACTTCATGAAGAGATCGCAAAAAGAAAGACTTTTGCGATAATCAGTCATCCTGATGCTGGAAAAACCACTCTCACTGAAAAACTGCTCCTTTTCGGAGGTCAGCTTCAAACTGCCGGAGCGGTCAAATCCAACAAGATCCAGAAAAGCACTACTTCAGATTTCATGGAGATAGAACGGCAGAGAGGAATTTCAGTCGCAACTTCGGTCATGAGCTTTGAATACCGCGACCTTAAAATAAACATTCTCGATACTCCGGGTCACCAGGATTTTGCCGAAGATACATACCGTACTCTCACTGCCGTTGACAGCGTAATCCTTGTCATTGATTCAGTTAAAGGTGTCGAATCACAGACTGAACGACTGATGAATGTCTGCAGAATGCGTAACACTCCTGTCATCGTTTTCATAAATAAGCTTGACCGCGAAGGGCAGTCACCTTTTGAACTTCTTGACGAAATTGAGGCGAAACTCAACATAAAAGTGCGTCCCCTCACCTGGCCTATAAGCAGAGGAAAAACATTCAAAGGTGTTTACAATCTCCACAAGAAGAATCTCAACCTTTTTGAAGCAGACTCACAGCGCATAGCAAAAAACATCATAGAAATCAAGGATATATCCAGTTCGGATCTCGACAGTCATATCGGTGATTTTGCTGAAAAGCTCAGAGATGATATTGCGCTAATCGAAGGTGTTTATGACCCTTTTGACAAAGAAGATTACCTTTCCGGCGCTATCGCCCCTGTCTTTTTCGGAAGTGCCGTCAACAGTTTCGGAGTGAACGAACTTCTTGACACTTTCTGCGACATTGCTCCAAACCCGATGTTCAGAATGACCGACAAAAGAAAAGTTGCCGCAGACGAAGAAACATTCACAGGCTTTGTCTTTAAAATTCACGCAAACCTTGACCCAAAGCACCGTAACAGAATGGTATTTGTCCGTATCTGTTCAGGAATCTTTGAAAAGAACAAGTATTATCATCATGTCAGACTTGATAAAAAACTGAAGTTCAACACCCCTGCAAGCTTTGTCGGGCAGAAAAAGGAAACAATTGACGAAGCATTTCCCGGTGATGTTGTCGGACTTTATGATGTAGGAAACTTCAAGATAGGAGACACTCTGACTGAGGGAGAAGAGCTCAATTTTCAGGGGATTCCATCTTTCAGCCCCGAAATATTCAAACTTCTCCAGAACAAAACTTTTGAAAAGGCAAAACAGCTCGATAAAGGGGTTCTCCAGCTTTCAGAAGAAGGTGTCGCACAGCTTTACATTCAGGATCAGGGAAGAAGAAAAATCATCGGTACAGTGGGACAGCTCCAGTTTGAAGTGCTTCAATACCGGCTTCTTAACGAATATGGCGCAGAATGCACCTTCACCCCGCTCAATTTCACAAGAGCTCGCTGGATAACATCAAAAGACCCCAAAAAGATTGATGAGTTCTGCAAATTCAAAAGCAATCAGATTGCTAAAGATAAAGACGGCAACCTTGTCTTTTTTGCCGAATCGGACTGGATGCTTCAATATTACATGAAAGATCATCCCGATATCGAATTTCATTCAACTTCTGAGTTTAAAACAAGAATCGATTAATATCACTTCTCGCAAAGAACTGACGCATCCTCTTTTGAAACCTGAATGTTCCTGATGAAAGGGATTATACGGTATCTCATCGAGGGGATCATGTCACCGGTTACCGGAATATTGACCTCAAATGACTTTGTTTCGCCCGCTTTTATCGTTGAAACGGCTTCACCTACAGATCCGGCAGAAAGTATTTCGTGCCTTCCGCTCATTATTCTAAGCTCAATCTCTTCACCTTTCAAAATGAAGTCCTTTTTCATGGTGTTGGTAACTTTAAAGGTCATGTTCACTTTCTGATCAGCGGTACAGGATATTGTATCTATTGTGGAATCTATATACTTGGGCCAGTTCACAGATTCGATCTCCGCGATCTGGTCAGATTCGGACACGACTGTCTGCGAGCTTTTGTCAGCTCCCGTTGAAAGCATTATCGCTTTGCTTTTTCCTTCTCTTAAAAGATAATCATAGGCACCTTTGAGTATCCTGTCACCCTGCTCAGGTCTTGAACCTTTGATAAGCCGCATTATCCCCGGCTGTACCGCAAGATCGCTCTTTTTTGCGTCATCTTTTGCAAAATAGAGATAGACAGAAAGATAGTGCTTAAGATCGGTCTCTGTTGCTTTCTTATTTGTCGAACCTGCACAGTACATCATTGAAACCGACTGATAACAGGCACTTAAAGCTCCTGCGGTCTTCTGCACAGACCATTTTTCGTCTGCATGAGCTGAAAATGTGATAAAAAATGCAACGGCAAAAACAACGGGAATCCTTTTTCTCATAAGACCCTCCTTGATAACAGAGTACATAAAATTATTGCAATTTATGAAGTTAAGTCAATGAAAGTTGCGAAAGTTCCTTAACTATATTATATTGTCGTGTTTTTTTTTGAACTGAATGAGAGAGTGAATTTGAGATCGATAGAGCTGATACCGCAAAGAGAACCGTTTGTCCTTGTTGATGAGATCATTGAATGTTCCGGTGAAAGAACACTGACCCGCTTTTCATTTGACGACACTCACATTTTATGCAGAAACGGACTTCTGCTTGAAGCTGGAATAATCGAAAATTTTGCCCAAAGCGCGGCAGCCGGAGCAGGATATCATTTTGTGTTGCAGGGGCTTGATATCCCGATCGGTTTCATCGGATCTGTTGACAAACTGAAGATCAATTTCAGACCTTCAGCGGGAGATCTCGTTGAAACAGAAATTACAGTTGCACACAGAGTTATGAATGTAACGGTCGTTGACTGCGTTTCAAAGGTTAAAGAAAATGTTGTCGCAACATGCAAAATGAAAATATTTATCATAGATCAGGAACAATAATGATGAATGAATTAAGGATCTTAACTCCGATTATAGCACGGTTTTCTGAAGTTGACATGATGGCTGTCGCGTGGCATGGAAGCTATGTGAAATATCTTGAAGACGGCAGAGAGGACTTCGGGAAACATTTCGGACTTGAATATATGACAGTTTACGATGCAGGGTTCATGACACCGATAGTAAGAATGAACATTGAGTATAAATCACCTCTTTTTTATGGTAAGCCCGCGGAAATAGAGACTGTCTTTATCAATTCCCCTGCGGCAAAGATAAGGTTTGAATACACAGTAAAATGCTCAGAAACTGGCAGGATCATAGCTCTCGCGTGGACAGAACAGGTCTTCATCAATGCTGAAACGAGGGAACTTGAGCTGACACCTCCCCGATTTTTCAATGAGTGGAAAACGAAGAACGGACTTCAAATATGAAAAAAGCATTCATCATTGCAGACAGTATCTTTTCCCCGCTTGGAACAACAAGTTGTGAAGTTTTTGAAAACATGGCGGCCGGAAAAAGCAGTGTCAAACTTGTTGAAAATGGTGAACCTTGCAAAGTTCCGGCATATCTATCTGTTTTCAATGAGGTTTTTGAAAATAAATTTGAATCGATCTGCATAAATTCGATTCATGGTGCCGTTTCAGAAAGCGGCATAGATCCAAAAGATCCTCAAACTCTCTTTATCCTGTCAACTACTAAAGGAAATATCGGGGTTCCTCTTGATCTAACGGCACAAAACATTGCCGCAAAATTTGGCTTCGTGAATAAGCCCCTTGTCATTTCCAATGCCTGCATTTCGGGTGTAGTTGCTGTAACTATCGCTGAAAGATTAATAGGTATAGGCACTTACAGAACTATCGTTGTTACAGGTGCTGATATTCTGACAGATTTTATTGTAAGCGGATTCCAGTCGCTCAAAGCCATCGGAAGCACAGTGTGCAGACCTTTTGATGCGGCAAGAAACGGAATAAATCTCGGTGAATGTGCGGCAACAGTTATATTAAGTTCAGATGCAAAGAGCGGTGTCGAAGTGACTGGAGGAGCTTTCAACAGTGATGCGAATCACATTTCAGGCCCATCCAGAACCGCTGAAGGGCTCTATATTTCAATTTCCAGAACAATGAACGGTTTCAACGGACTTCCGTCATTCATATCAGCTCACGGAACGGCAACATCATTTAATGACGAAATGGAATCTATCGGTTTTGACCGTGCAGGTCTCAACTCTGTTCCTGTCAACAGTTTGAAACCTTATTTCGGGCACACTCTCGGAGCGGCAGGCATAGCAGAGATAATCATTTCGGCACATTCGATTCAGAAAGGAACAGTGCTGAAAACTCCCGGTTACGAAAATCACGGTGTAACAAGAAATATCACTGTTTTAAAGGAAAATATGCGGGCGGAACTAACAAGCTGTTTAAAGACCGCTTCAGGATTTGGCGGATGTAACGCTTCAATTTTACTGGTGAAAGACAAATGAGCTTGAACATAATCAGATCGTGCAGAATTTTTAATGACACTGTTGAAGTTGACGGAAAAACCATTCTTAAAACGACTGAAACACCCGGAACTTCAAAACAGTTCAAGGAGATCTACCTTTCTTTGAATATTGACTATCCTAAATTCTACAAGATGGATATGCTTTCAAAACTTGCTTTTCTTGCTGTGGAATTCATTAAAAATGATTCTTTTTGCGAAAAAGATACTGCGATCATCCTTGCAAACACCCATTCAACGCTCGATGTTGACTTGAAATATATCAAAAGCATTGACCCCGACAACTACTTTCCAAATCCTGCCCAATTTGTCTATACACTGCCCAA
Source organism: uncultured Spirochaetales bacterium (assembly GCA_964630905.1). GTDB lineage: Bacteria > UBP6 > UBA1177 > UBA1177 > UBA1177 > JAGOEX01. Next base: position 26,700 of record CAZVWR010000026.1, read on the forward strand.
TGTCATGATCGGTGAAATTTCGATAAGGCACAATCTGAAAGGAGAATCTGTCTTTGTGTCAACAGAGAACAAAGATCTGGAACTAATTGAAAATATTGCCAAAATACTGGAATTTAAAAACTGTGTTGCCGGTTTTATTGAATATGTAAATGAGAACAATTTTCAAGCTGATATTATTTTTTGTGAAAAAAACTATTAAAACGGAGGAGAAAATGGAACAGCTTATTAAAACACTTAAAGATCAGATCATCAACGAACTCAACCTTGAAGACATGACCGCAGATGAGATAGATGCACAAGCTCCCCTTTTCGGTGAAGGGCTTGGTCTTGATTCAATAGACGCATTGTCACTCATTGTCCTTCTTGAAAGAGAATACGGCAAAAAGATAAAAGATACCGAAACCGGAAAAAAAGTTCTCTATTCGATAAAAACAATGGCTGAATTTATTAAAAGCTGAGACGGAGAAAAAATGAGCGGCATCAGAAAGTTTTTTATCAGGCACTGGTTTGTCCTGATACCGTTTTTCTTTTATTATTTCACGATGGCGACAAAAATGGCCCTCGGTGATGTCGCTCTGATGGTTCACAGGATGGCTATTCTTGAACTGGGGATCCACCCGAACCTTCATAATCTTGCCATGCTTGTGGGAAATCTTTTTCTGAAACTCCCTTTTGGAACGGTAATTTACAGAGCGAACCTGTTCACGGTTGTTTTCGGTGCCGCTTCTGTAATTTCGTTCTATTTCCTGCTGAACAAACTCGGGCTTAGAAAATTTGTGACAGTTACGAGCTCTTTTATTTTCATGGTGAGCCATTCTGTCTGGTGGCATGCCACAATGGCGGAAAACTACATTCTCCATGTTTTCATGATAATAGTGATACTGATCTGTCTGGTCGATTACACTCAAAGGAAAATTGCCTGGCCGCTTTATCTTTCTTTTTTTCTTGCAGGACTTTCATTCTTCAACCATGTTCAAAACGGTGTCTGGTGGGGCGGATGTTATCTTTTTGTTCTTTTCAGTTTTTTTGATATTCAGAAAAATGGTCATCTCCCCTATTTTTACAGGAAAATATTCAAGGAAAAAAGATCGTTTCTGTTCTACTGGATATTCATTGTCAGTTCATTCTATCTTCTGCTCGGCGTTCTCCCTTATCTTATTCTCCTTTTCAGAACATGGGCGGCAAAAGGTTATGACCTTGCAAAGACATTCAATCACGGTGCAGGTGGCGAGTTCAAGAATATAATGTTCGACTTTGACAACATGTCGGGCTTTTATCAGTCTTTCTGGTATCACATCCTCCAGTTTCCGACCCCTTTCTATTTTCTGACTGTTCTCGGACTGTTATACTTTGTTTTTGGTGGATTGATCTATAGAACGGTCAGACCTTCAGACAAACGGTCAAAGCTTGAAAAAACCGTTCTGACGGCACTTTTCATCCTTTCAGTTCTCACCGCTTTAACTTTCGGTATCATGTTCCATAACGGAGCGGTATTTGAGATCTTTGGAACAAAACTGACATGGTTCAGATACGATTCAGGCATAAGGATGTTTGTCGCTAATGTTTTCATTGCACTTTTTTTAATGCTGATCCTTCATCGGAAAGGAGTTATGAAAGATCCTTTCAAAGGTGAATACTGGAAAGTCTTTTATTCTGCACTGATACTTCCATTTGTTGTCACACTTGTATTTTTTCAGTTCTACAACACCTGGGACCAGTTCCAGTTCCTTCTGCCCTGTTTTATAATTATGGCTCTCTTTGCATCGGTCGTGTTTGATCAACTTATTGAAATAATTGAAAATAACAAAAGCAAATCAATTCTTTATTCAGTTTATGCAATATCGGTTCTGAGCGTTATTTTTCCTGTGTGGTATTATCAGAAAATATCAGACTGGTCGGTTGATCCTTCGTCGTGGTGGTTTGATTACGGGCCGTACAGCGATCAGCGGTTCCTTAATTCGCACAACAGGTCAGAATACAACAACAACCCTGACAAAAGCAGTTATGACGATGTTGACGAGTTCGTGAACCTTCTTTTTGCAAAACTTCCCGCCAATGCCACCATTCTTGATGATGATTCAAGAATGTTCTATCCGATACATCTTTATTACCGCAATTATGAAGAAAGAGCAGATAAAGGAAGGCCGGATATAAACCTCAAGATGATAAATGTGTGGGGTCACAAGAACTGGGGAACGACCGTTGACAGAGTTGTCCGTGAAGTTAATGCCGTCAATCCCGGTGAAGAGAACTATTTTCTTATCGCCAACAGGAACTATCCTCATTTTGATGTTATAAAGAAACTTGATCACAATGACAGAATATTTCTGCCGTGGAAACTGAGTAATAACAGGTGGATATACAAACTGAAAGTGTTCACACCTGAGGAAAAGAACCGGTTGGGATCATTTCCTCCCTTGAGTTTCAATTATATGTATTTCGGTACTGACTTTGACGAAAACGGACTCAATCTCAAGGAAAAATTTAAATCAGATGAAAAAATAGAAGCAAGAGTCACTTTTGGCCGGCTTCCGAAAAACATCGAGTCATTTGACATGGTGTTTACCCTTTCTGACACTTCAGGAAACAAACTTTCAGAAAAGAAAATGGTGATAAAAGGCGGATGGAAAGGGTTACAGGTTCCGCTTGAAACTGAAAAACTCAACCTGAAAACCGGAAACTATGAAGTTGTCGTCACAGTAAAAGAGATCGAAATCTTCAGAAGATCATTTGAAATAGAGTGAACTAGAAAACTGAATTATTCCCTACTCTTCAAATGGACAGATGCCTGTTTCAGTACAGTAACACTCCCAATCCCTGATCCGAACATCAATTGAATTTCTCCATAGATGCCATTTGCCATCAAATGTCCCGAACTCCATCATTTCATTGCTCACAGGACAGTATGTTTTCTGTTTATCAAAACGATACCAGCAGCTCATAAGACCTGCCCCATTATTTGCAGTAGAAAGCATTAGATTGCCTTTAACTTTGTGTGGTTGCATATACCTGTCAACTTCAATTTCTTTATACTCTGGGGTTTCCTGATTAGTATAGTTAACTTCTATCAGTGTTGGAGGACCTTCGTCTTCATACAGATAATAAATCAGGCGATTTTCATTATCTTCATCAATTCTCGGGCTGTGACCTTTCTCATACTTTCCTGTCCCGTCATCTCAAAAACCAAAATTAATCAAGTGACGATATAAATAATTTGACGAAAATAATTCAAGCCATTATATTAGGCAGTGTTTAGTTTTGATTAGAGGAAAAAATGAAAAATCAGATAATTATTTATCAGCCGGAAGTCGGCTTGTCATCTCTTGAAGTTCGCCTTGAAAACGAAACTGTGTGGCTTACACAAAATCAGATGGCGGAACTTTTTGAAAAAGACAGATCGACTATCACTGAACACATTATTAACATTTATGAAGAGGGCGAGCTTGATGAAAATTCAACTCGTGGGAATTTCCCACTAGTTCGAATTGAGGGTGGCAGGAAGGTGTCAAGAAAAGTGGATTTTTTTAACCTTGATGTAATACAGGCAATTCCACTGAAAGAAGGAATCTTTTTTGACGGGCAGGTTTTTGATGCTTATGAACTTGTTAATTACTTATTATATCAATAACAGCCCTCTCCCCTTCAACCTTCATTTCAGTGTTAAACTGTTTTGAAAGCTCAACCATTCTTTTGATGTTTTCCTTTGCGATCTCCCCTTGTGCGAAAAGGACCTGATTGTTTTTTATATATGTGGGAAAAAGTTCAATTGATTCTGTTTTTCCGTTCTTCACATTAATATTGAAAATGAACGAACGGGTGTCCCATCCGCCGCTTTTTCTCAGGAAAATATCGCCCATATCATAAAGGATCGGCTTCCCTTTATATATCTCAATTCCGTGAAAAAGATGGGCGGAATGACCGAGTATCAGATCAAAGCCCATATCAATCGCGGCACGGGCGATCTCTTTCATCTCCTGCGTTGGAGCAGTCTTATAATTGTCCCCCCAGTGTATAGAAAGTATTTTATAATCTGAATTCTTTATCTTTTTGAGATCACCTGCCAAAATTTTCAGAGATCTTTCCTTGTCATCAAGAGGAAGGCAGTTGTATCCCGCTTTTTTCTTTTTTGCACAGAAATTAAGTCCCCCCGCTGAATTGTAGTTCAGAAAAGCCGTTTCAAGGCCTTTGACCTTGATCTTTATCGGTTTTGATGCCTGCCTAAGATTTTTTCCTGCACCTCCGTAATGAAGACCGGTCTTATCGAGCAGTCCTCTGAATTCTGAAAGCCCTTTTTTCCCAAGATCAAAAATATGGTTGTTGGCAATTGAAAAGACATCAAATCCCGATTTAACAAGAACGCCCATGACGGATGACGGTGCATTGTAATTGATCTTTTTAGGATCTTTTGATCTTATCTTAGCATTGTCTGCCACAACACTTTCAAGATTGGCAAAAGCAATGTCGGCTTTATCCAGATGATCTTTTATTTTTAAAAATGGATATTCATCCCCATGTTCTTTTGTTACAGCATCCAGCGATCTCGCAACAACAAGATCCCCTGCCGCCGCGATAACAATGCCCCTGCTTTGCTTTTGTGTTCTGCATGATAACAGCACAAACATTGTCGCAAATAAAAGAACTGTGAGCAGACTTTTCTTTAAGATCATTGTGAACCACTCCTGAAAAACAGCAATGACAATATATTGCTTTTATTTGACAAACAGTCAACCGTTTTTAGAATTATTCGTTGTTTTTTTTAAGAATTGAGGTGATCATGCGAGCTTTATCAGGTATCAAACCGACTGGAACACTCCATATCGGCAACTATTTCGGTGCGGCAAAACAGTTTGAAATGATGCAGGAAAAGAATTACGAGGGCTATTATTTCATTGCAGACTACCACACTTTGAACGGATATCCCGATCCTGCGAAACTTACTGATCACACTTGGAATATCGTTCTTGATTACCTTGCTTTCGGACTTGATCCAAATAAAAGCGTCATATTTCTACAGTCGCAGGTTCCCGAAGTTGTTGAACTTGCTTTCATTCTTGGCAACTACACTCCGATGGGACTTCTGCAGAGAGCACACAGCTACAAGGATAAAACTGCAAAAAATGAGCAGATCAATGTAGGCCTTTTCTATTATCCGCTTTTGATGAGCGCTGATATTCTTCTTTACAAATCAAATGTTGTTCCGGTCGGCAAAGACCAGAAACAGCATGTCGAGATCGCCCGTGACATTGCTGAAAAGTTCAATCTTCATTATCAGAAAGATGTCTTTGTTCTTCCTGAACCTTACATTCCTGAAGATGTTGCGATCGTTCCGGGGACTGATGGACAGAAAATGTCAAAAAGTTATCAAAACACCATCGAAATGTTCGCTGATGATGCGACATTAAAGAAACAGATCATGGGGATACTATCCGATTCAACTCCGCTTGAAGACCCGAAAGATCCTGCAAAATGTCATATTTATAACATTTATAAGCTTTTTGTCACTAAAGAAAAGTCAAATGAAATGGCTGCTAAACTTCTTGCCGGCGGATATGGTTACGGACATGCAAAGAAAGAGCTTCTTGAAGCAGTGCATACATTTTTTGATCCGATGAGAAAAAAGAGAGCGGAACTTGCCGATAATATGGACTTCGTTGAAAAAGTGCTCAAAGAAGGAAGCGAAAAAGCCCGCACAGTCGCAATCGAAACGATAAAAGAAGTTAAAAAAGTGACCGGGCTTGTCGGCAACATCTACAATTAATTAAGGATTTTCATTGATACAATTTCTAACTGAAGGATTCATTCTCGGACTTACTCTCGGAACTACCTGTCTTGTGACATGTGCCCCGGTTTACGGCTCGCTCATCCTTTCAAAGGAAAATAATGTCTCTACCGGCGTAAAGACGGTTTTTCTTATATCTGCCGGAAGATTCTTAAGCTATGCTCTTTTCGGACTGCTGACTGGCTATGCAGGAACTCTTATCGGTGATCTTCCTGAAAAAGAGACGGTTATCGCTGTCAGCTATTTCCTTGTCGCCGCTTATCTCACCTACTCCGCTCTTATTCAGAACAGAATGGAGAAAGGATGCTGTGCCCCGTCAAGGCTCACAAAAATTGCAGGGAATCCTTTTCTGATAGGTGTTCTTACCGGTATTTCGATATGTCCCGCTTTTGTCGGAGCTATCGCACGAGGAATTGAAACTGGCGGAATGACAGGCGGAGTAATGCTTTTTACCGGATTTTTCTTCGGGACAACGGTATATCTTCTCCCTCTGAGCTTCCTCTCATATTTTACAAAAAAGAAGATCTTCAGATATGTGGGTATGACTGCTTCCATACTTGTCGCTTGCTGGTTTGTCTATGACGGCAGTTCAAAGATATACGACCGTCTCAACAGCTATGTGCTTAATTTCACTGAAGTTCCTGTAATTCTTATATCAACCGTGCCTGAAACACAGATTGAAAAACTGAGAACTGATCTTACTGTCTTAAAAACCGTTGTCATCGACCACGATAATATTCCTGATTCTATAACAAATTCAAATAGCCGCGATATACTTCTCATAACAGAAAACGATGTTTCAAATCAATTGGCAGAAACAATAAAAAAGATGAACAAAAATGTTCTCCACATGAAGATAACTGAAACTCAAGACATCGAAAAACAGATTGAATTCATTAAGTTTTATTCATTCAAAGGAAGAAGATCGACAGGATTTTTCTATTCTGTACCGGTTGAATAATTTATGAACTTGCTTCGTGGCCTCTTAAGAATTTTCCAAAGATTATCATTCCGATAGGCGATATTACCGCAACTGCACCGACCCATATCCAGATCATGTAATGCTGTGATGTGTCACCGACAACCTGCGATTTCACACCTGCTTCATTTATAACTTCTGTTGCAGGAGTGTAAACCTGAAGCAGGTATCCTGACATTACACCGACAAGAGGTTGTGATATGAATTTGGGAAGGAGAGAAAGACTCAGATAGCTTCCCTCCTGACCTTTCGGTGCAATTTTTGCTGTGTATTCCATCAGTCTTGGAGACCAGATCGCCTCACCAACTGTGAAAAATATGACAAAAAAGCAGAGCGCCAGATAGACAGAAATTGTTGAAATGCTCGTCCCTTCAGCGACCCCGAGCCATTCCTGCCAGATCAACCGTCCTGCAACAGTATCAGCGATCGGAGCATAAAAAGAATCGGGAAGCACCACAAAGAAAACCGATGCGGCAGATATCATCGAGCCGATTGTTATCATTTTGTAGGAGCTCCATTTTCTTGTAAGCCATGCAATGAGCGGAACAAAGAACACAATGATCACAGGATTTAAGACACCGTAAATATTACCTATTTTAGCACCCTCTCCCAGAACTCTGATGCCGTATTTGGGAAACGTGTAATGAAAATGATAGAAAACATAATTTACACCCAGAAGTATGGCCAACAGCGCCATGAACTTCCAGAACGCCGGCTGTTTTGCCACATCCACAAATATTTTAGCAGCATTCGCAAATGATTCTTCTATGGTTTTCATTATCGAAACTACCATGTTCCCTGCCTTTCTCTCTTTTTTAGGGATGATCTCAAGAACTCCGTCATCTTTAAGGTCGATGTTATCCCTCATTATCGCAATGAAGAACATGCCGGGAAAACTGATAAGAAAAGCGACATAAAGGATGAATCTGTATGTTGAAACCTCTCCGAGAAGAGGGATCATTACATTGCCGTATTCTCCGTATATCTGCCTTATCCAGTCAAATATCAGTCCGCCGAGAGCAAAACCGATGTTCATCAGGGTATAGAACATTGCAAATCCGAGAGCTGAAGTATCTGATTTTGTATATCTTTTCAGTGCAACTGATATTACAGGACTTAAGAATGCAACACTTACCGCCTGAGGAACAAAACCGAGCATTGTCACAACCCAGAAGTTCGTTGAAACAAAAAGGAAAAACCTCGAAAATATCGCGAGTATTGTTCCGATCACCAGCACTTTCTTAACACCTACAGCATCAACAAGAGAACCTACACCGAATATCAGAATCGTATAAGTCAGATTCCAGGTACTCATATAGTTGCCGGCTGCAACATCGCTAAGTCCCACATCGCTCGAAAGCCACAGTGTAAGAGTCATAAGCATGATAGAATACGCGGTAAATTCAGTGACTTGAGAAATAGAAACAAACCAGATCTCTCTTGGTGACGACTTAAGGCCCACACCATATTTTGTAATGATGTAGATCAGATAAACAGCCGCCGCACCGAAAACGACATAAACGAAAGGATAGATCCAGCTGAGTGAAACATAAGCCATAAAAACCTCCTCATAAAAAGTCTGAGCAAATTAGCAGAAGTATTGAAAAATGTCAAAATCTTAAAAAAAATTGATAAAAATTTTACTATTATGTATAAGTTCCCAGTTACGGTGGAATATGTGCTTATTTTTTCGAGATGGAGATTTTTAAAATGAGAAAATTTATCGTTACTTTGATTTGTCTGCTCCTTGCAGCAGCTTGCAGTGACAACGCTGCAATGCAGAAGAAAATGGAAGAGACCGCTGAACGCAACAAACAGATCAAGGAAGAGATGGAAGCAAAGAAAAAGGAAAAACCCAAATTTGTTGATGACACTGTTAAAGAGGAAATGCCTCCCATTGTTGAAGCCGCAACAAAAGGAGATCTGGCCGCAGTGAAAACAGAACTTGGAAAAGGAACTCTTGCAGACACCAAGGACAGCAGACAGAGAACAGCTCTTTATCAGGCAGTTGCTGAAGGTAAAAAGGAAGTTGCAAAACTTCTCATTTCCGAAGGGGCAAATGTCAATACAAAAAGGGATGACGGCGACACACCTCTCATGGCGGCAGCAAGAAAAGGAGACCTGGAGCTTGTAGAGTGTCTTGTCAATGGCGGTGCCGATGTCAAGGTCGCTGATAACTTTGGAAGAACACCTCTCATGATGGCGGCATCAAGCGGATCAAAAGAGGTTTTTGACTTTGTTCTCAAAGGCTCAGATATCAATGCGGCTGACAAATATGAACTCACAGCACTCATTTTCGCTATGAAAGCTGGACACATGGATCTTGCAAAATATATTCTCGGCAAAGGTGCAAAAGTGTGGAAACCGAAAAAGGTCACCTGGAGCAAAAAGCCTATCGTTCTTAAAATTGAGAACAAGGTTCAGCCCGGAATGGATAAAGTTATTGAAGAACTTGATAAGAAAGAAGTTCATCTCCGCCAGAAGACAGAGCTCTTCTATGCAATTGAAAAAGGAGATCTTGAACTTGTAAAACTTCTTGTAGCCAAGGGTTCACCGCTTCTTGTTACCGATGTTGAGCAGAGCCGTGAGAACATCATTTATGTTTACGGCCCCAGCAAGGAAGAAGAAAGAGACATGCTCTTTGAAAGAGAGACTGTCAGAACAAGTTATGACCGCGATCAGAAAAACCTTCTTCACTACGCTGCAGAAGGCGGTTATGTTGAAATAATGAAATTCCTCATTTCAAAAGGTGCAAGACTTGAAGAGACCGATGGCGAAAATGTCAGAGGGCCTCTTTTCTATGCAGTAGGACAGGACCTTGACAAAAAAGATCCTTCAAAAGAGAAACGGCTTGCTGAAACCGTTGCATACATAATTGAAGAAGGAAAAAAGACATGGAAAAAGAAAGTCCGTCTTTCCAAAAAAGAGCTCGACAAAATGAGAAAAGAGAATCAAAGCAAACCGTGGTGGGAACAGAATCCATTTGATGTTGAATGGAAAGAGGTCATTGCTCCCAAAGTTGATATCGAAGAATACGACTATGAAGGATGGACCGCCCTCACCCTTGCCGCAAAATACGGTCAGTTTGAATCTGTAAAGGTTATGATCGAAAAAGGTGCGATCATAAATCACAAAGAAAGAAAGATGGGCAACACCGCTCTTATGTATTCAAGAATAGGAAAATTCACCGAAATGGAAAAGTTCCTTCTTGCAAACTGTGCAAAGGAAGGGATCAACTTCGACCATGAAGAACTTGCAAAACAGGGTTGGAAATGTATTGACGGAAAAGAAGTCTTCGAAAAACCTGCTGAAAAGTAATATTCAATTCTTTTAATGGGTTACACCGAACTCGAGATCAAGCTACCAACTGATTTTTCAGATCATCAGCTTAAAAAGGCCGTTTCAAAAAACATTGACAGTGCGGATATTTCATTCTCAATTCTTAGAAAATCACTTGATGCAAGAAATAAGAAAGATATTCACTGGCTTTTACGGGTCGGAGTTCAATCACCTGCCATAAAAGGTGAAAGGCCTGAAATAAAAAAACTTGAACTTCCATCATCAGATCATGGAAAAGGAAAAAAGGTCGTGATCACCGGTTGCGGACCTGCCGGAATCTTTTGCGGGCTGATCCTTCAAAGGTCGGGATATTATGTCACGATCATTGAAAAAGGGACGGATATTCCAAAAAGAACTGACGATATAAACAAATTTGAGAAAAGCGGAATACTCAACAAAAACAGCGGGTACTGCTTTGGGGAAGGGGGTGCCGGAACTTTCAGCGACGGGAAGCTGACAAGCAGGACGAAGACGATAACTCTTGAAAAGAACTTCATTTTTGAAGAACTCATTAAAGCAGGGGCTCCTGACGAAATTGCCTATATGACCCACCCTCACCTTGGAAGCGACAACCTGAAAAAGATAATCCCTGCAATAATTTCAGATTTCAGATCAAGCGGCGGAACTGTTCTTTTTGAAACTGAATTGACAGATCTTTATAAAACAAAAGAAGAAATTACTGCTGTTGAAGTTTCAGGAAAACATTCCGGAAAGATCGCCGGAGATATTTTTATTTTTGCTCCCGGGCACAGTTCTTTCAATCTTTACAGACTGTTACTTAAAAATAATGTTGAGCTTTCAACAAAGCCTTTTGCAATTGGATTCAGGGTCGAGCACCTTGCTGAAACGATCAATCTTGCACAATGGGGAAAGAGATCTCTTCCGGGAGTTAAAGCGGCTGAATACCGGCTTGCAGAAAGTTTCGATAACAGTTCAGTATTTTCGTTCTGCATGTGTCCGGGTGGCAAAGTCGTTCAGTCATCGCCGGAAAACGGACTTTCGGTCGTTAACGGAATGAGCAATTATTCAAGAAATGGAATTTTTGCCAACAGTGCTGTCGTCACCCCGTTTAAAATTGAAGAACTTTCAAATGCTCCTGTTTCGCCGCTGACTGCACTCGATCTCCTTGAAGATCTTGAAAGGAAGTTCTATAACTCCACGAATTCATTTGACATTCCTGCAACAAACATCACGGATCTCATAAATGGGAAAACTTCAAGCCGTTTTTCATCATCAAGCTATTCTTTCAACCTTGCAAGCAGAGATTTTCACGAACTCTTCCCGAAAACAGTTCTTGAAAGACTGATAAAAGGTCTCAGAATTTTTAATAACAAGATCAAAGGGTTTGAAGAAGGAGTGGCGCTCGGACTTGAAAGCAAAACCTCATCTCCATTGAAAGCTCAGAGAAATCAAAACCTTACCACCCCGCCATTCTCCAATCTCTATATCTGCGGAGAAGGAAGCGGAAATGCAGGCGGCATAATCTCAAGTGCCGCTGACGGAGTAAGAGTTGCAATGGCTGTGATTAGAATTTAAGTGCAGGTTTTTTCAATATGTTGCCGTAGGGGCGAAAAATCTTTCGCCTTTACTTCATTCTTTCTTGTGCTCTAACTTTTTTATCATCCTGTCAAAATCACTTTCAAAAAGGCGATCTTGAACAATTCTGTATTTTTCAAATTCACTCTCAGCATGAGCTTTGGCAATTTCTGCCGTCACTTTTCCGGCATCCTGGAGGATCTCCCTGTCTGTAGCTTCAATGAATCTATTCAGACGGGTTTCCCAATCTGCCATAGTCATTGGTATTTTGCGAATTGCCATGCTTTCTGCAACATCAAGATATGCTGACACCAACCTTTCCAATTGTGCCAGCTCTTCCTCAGTCAAGTAGTTTTTGGCAACGCTTACATCAAATTTCTGAATTTTTCCTTTCGGAGCATCTTTCCATGTAGTTAATCCCATGTTCTCTTTTTTTGCATCTGCGCGGTTACAAATAACTTCCGCCGCAGTAGCACCGTGTATAGCCCAGTGCAGTTTGTTCTGAACAGTGGCAAAAAACCGTTTAGTGGATAGAGCGGTAACATCATAATCAATAGAAGTCGAATATATATCGGTGATTTTCTGATAGAATTTGCGTTCACTCATGCGTATTTCCCGAATACGCTGCAACTGCTCTTCAAAGTATTGCTCAGTCAGGATAGAACCACCTTTTTTTATCCGTTCATCATCCATCACATATGCTTTGATGGTATATTCCTTAATAATGGTGGTCGCCCATTTTCTAAACTGTACAGCCCGTTCAGAGTTGACCTTGTAACCAACTGCAATTATTGCCGATAGATTATAGTGATTGGTGTCGTAATTTTTGCCGTCAGTGGCAGTTATCCGAAAATTTCGGATAACTGAATCTTCCTGTAACTCGCTGTCGCTGAATATCTTTTTCAAGTGATAGTTAATCGTCCTGACATCAATGTCGTAGAGCGTTGCCATCATTTTCTGGGTCAACCAGATGTTTTCATCGGAGTAAACTGCTTCAACACCTCCCCTGCCTCCTGCCGCTACGAATGTCAGATATTCGGCAGCCGATGAGCGAATAATTGATATTTCTTTTTTCACTTTTCTCTGAGATGTTTCATTTTTCTTCTGTTTCATATTAATCCTCTTTTTTGCTTCTTCCCGTAGGGGCGAAAGATTTTTCGCCCTTACAGTAAATCAATCTCCCTCATAATCCTATCTGTCTCAAGTAATGCTTTTATAATTTTCTGGTAATGTTGTATGTCGTCGAATGTGAGGACTCGTCCTTTTCTGTCTTTAAGCCATTTCTGGGCGGGTTGATATCCGCCGATGTAGAAATTCCATGATATTTCAGGAACATTTTCAAAATACTGTTCTTTGTTTATGTAGACTTTGCCGCCTTTATATTCGGGTTTATCAACTTCATTGCTCCCTTCAACCGGGAAATAATATTCATGGTTTTCGAGGATGGGTGATTCCATCAAATGGATCTGGCGAAGCTCCCCACCTTTTGAAACAAGTTTCCAGAATGTTTCCACATCTTCCGGATAAGGAATTCTCGGGAAATCAATCTTCAAAAATTCCTTGTATTTATCACGGTATGACGGGCTGTGGAGAACTGCATAAATATAATCCAGAAGATCAATCGGGGCGAATGTTCCTTCTGTATCAACTTTCTCTTTAGCGAATTTCAATCCCAGACCATCAGCAATCTCCTGAACTATTTCCATGTTTAAATTGGGCTCTCGTTCCCCGCCATTGTCAAAAACGGTGTTGTCGTTTTTTTGAGGGTAAAAATAAATGGGAAAAGAACTCATCGAGTCCGCCGCGGAATCTAATAAATGCCTGTCGCTTATTTTATTTGTAATCATCATATAGTTGAGGCTCAATTGCCTATTTTTTGAAGTAACCTGTAAAGCATAATTTTCACCCGAAACCATATTTCTCATCACATTATATCGAGGATAAGCCATAATTCCGTTGGTTTTGCCTGTATATTTTGTATATCTAAAATCAAAAGGTCTATATAATATAACATCAATATCGTTGGAGCTGTTAGCCAAGTCTTCTTTCGCCAAAGAAACGGACCAATCTCTTCCGTCTTTAACATTATATTTTCTATGTATATCAATTTCATTTAAATTTAAGAATTCTCTTTTAAAAGATGCCGCTTCCTCTTCTTGAAAAAAAATATTTAATGTGTCTTTTTGTGTCTCTATGCCATTTGAATAAATTACTATAAAATCATCTATTTTGAAGAACTTATTGTATTCGCTTATAAGTGAAAAATCCTTAGGAACAAAAAAATAGCTCGGCTTTGGTCGTTCCAACTCTTTCTTTGTTATTCCATCTATGTTGCTATCAACCAAGTGTTTGTATTTGTAATCTCTTTTCCCAAAAATATCACTGTGAAAAACCTTTCCCAACTCATTTTTTTTCTTTTTATTGTTTTTAACAAAGATGTTGATGCTCACTCCCTGCATTATATCAAACACATTTTCGTCTTTGCTTCCATCAGGTGCGGTTTCTTTCTTTTTTGAATTGCCATGAAGATCCAGAATATAAATCTTGTCGAATGTTTCGAGAAGATGTTTTCTCATTTGACGATGTGTGATGCCGTCAATAAAACTGTTGTTTGAGATATAAGCCAGAATTCCTTCGCCGTTCTTTTCAATGAAATATTCGCCATAGCGAATAAACTTGATGTAGTCGTCATCAAGGTTGATTTTTCTTTCATTCAGATCTTTTTTGTAATCCGCAATAAGTCCTTGAATCCATTCATTTTTATTTGTGCTACTAACAGCATACGGCGGATTCCCAAGCACCACCATCACTGGTGATTCTCTCTTGATATAATTTGCTTCCGCTGCTTCCTGTGAAAGCCATGATGCGAAGATCGTTCCGGTGTAAGGGTTCGGTTCTTCAAGCGAATTGGTTAAATATACCTGTAATCTCTGCTGATTTTTCGGTTTATATCCCGTCTCTTTCAGTAACATTTCAAGTTTCAAGTGACACATCGTGTAACTTGCCATGAGTATTTCAAATCCGTGAAGCCGGGGCAGAAGATGTTCCTCAACATAATTGGACCACATGCCCTGCTGTTTTTCAAACTGACAGCTGTAAATATGTCGCACTACTTCGGCAAGAAAAGTTCCCGTCCCTGTCGCCGGATCAAGTATCTGAACTTTGTGAACTTCCTTGTCAATCTTTGTGGTTCTTCCCCCTTTTGTCGGAACATCCATCTGAATTTTTGCCTTGCTTGTATCAGCAAGACCTTTCGGGAGATTGAATTCCGATTTCAAAATGTCGTCAACCGCTCTGACAATAAAGTTCACAACCGGTTCCGGTGTGTAATAAACTCCCCTTGATTTTCTGAGCTTTGAATCATACTCCTTCAGGAATGTTTCATAAAAATGGAGCATGGGATCTCTCATCTGTGTAGATCTGCCGAAGTTCTTCAAAATCTCCTGCAGATTACATGCACCGAAAACTTCCGCCAATGCATCAACTATCCAGACAAGCCGGTCATCAAGTTCAAATCCCGCAATGTAGCCGAAAAGCTTCTTGAGAAAAGGGTTTGACTGCGGAACAAGCTGCAATGCCTCTTGCCTTGAAAATGTCTCCGGTGTATCATCATTCAATCTGGCCGCAAAAAGACCGTAAGCGATTGTCTGAGCGTAAATATCGGCAAATGTGCTTTCGTCCATATCGTGAATTAGAATCTTCTTGAATGCATCAAGCTGATCTTTGAGCGTTGTTTCCGCTTCGTTTGTGACCGCATTGAAAATAATATCTTTCATCAGACGGGCTTTTCCTGCCATCATTTTTGCAAGCTGTTCAGGCGAAGTTATGCTCTGGATGTGATAAGTGCAGAATTCTTTCAGGTAAAGTTCAAAATTGTCCCAGGAATCTTTGAGGGGCGTGATCTTTCCGTTATCGGCTTCCGCAATTGAAATGGTGTGAACTTTTTCGCCGTTCCGGTAAAAACGGAATTCCAGATAATCGGTCAGAATCAGATTATCAAGACTTTCCTTATATCTGCTGAGCTGTTCAGATTTTTCAGTTTCCCTGAGGTTTATTCCGATATCCTTTGCCTCAATATATCCGACCGGAAGATTATTCTTATTCGTCAGAATATAGTCGGGAGCTCCGCACTCCTGCCGTTTCGGTTCGTTGGTCGCCTTTATTCCGGGAATGATCGCTTCAATGAGCTGTGCAAGATCTCCACGGTAAGTGTGTTCTGTTGCTCTACCGGATGAATAACTCTTGGAAATGTTTGAAATGTAAGAACGAATGTCCATATCTGCCTCTGCTATTAAAATCTTAAACAAGCGATGATATTACAAACTTCTCATAATTTGAACTTTTTTCTCATTTTTGAAGTTGCCAACTAAGAATGTTTCGTTATAATTTCAATGCAATGCGACTTAGCGAATGACAGTAGCAATTTTTTAAGGTGGATATATGGTGGATTTTTTTGATAATTTTTTAAAAAGAAGAAGAGAATATCCAAAGATATTCTGGACTTATATTGATGTTGCAAAAAGCAAAGCCGTTTCCAACAGCGGAAGATCAAAACGGCTTCTTAAAAAAGCGGAAGATAAAGCTGAAAATTT
>CAZVWR010000027.1:0-40955 GCA_964630905.1 uncultured Spirochaetales bacterium
CATGACATAAGAGACGAGTCCGACAGAAGAGGGATCAGGGTTGTTATCGAGCTTAAGAAAGACGCTGACGGGAATATTCTCCTCAATCAGCTCTATAAAATGACACAGATGCAGGTTTCATTCGGCATAAACATGCTCGCAATATGCAACGGTGTCCCGAAAACTATCAATCTCAGAGATACAATAAACCACTTTATACTTCATAGAAAAGATGTCGTTACAAGAAGAACCCGTTATGAACTTAATGAAGCGGAAAAAAGAGCTCATATTCTCGAAGGACTGAAAAGAGCCATTGATAATATTGACGAAGTCATTGAAATAATTAGAGGATCAGCTTCATCAGATGATGCAAGGAACAGTCTTATGAGCCGTTTTGCATTCAGCAGGCCCCAGGCGGTTTCCATTCTTGAAATGAAATTAAGCCGTCTTACCGGTCTTGAAAGGGATAAGATCGTTTCCGAATATGAAGAACTTCTTAAAAAGATAGCATGGTACAGGGAAATACTGACGAATGACTCCACTCTTATGGGTGTAATTAAAGCAGAGTTGAAAGAAATAAAGGAAAAATACGGTGACGAACGGAAAACTGATATTGTCAATTATGAAGGCGACCTTGACATGGAGGACCTGATAGCTGATGAAGATATGGTCGTAACTTTGACTACTGAGAACTATATTAAGAGAACTCCTCTTGACCTTTACAGAAAACAGAAGCGTGGCGGGAAAGGGATAAATGCAATAAATCCGAAGGAAAACGACTTTGTCAAAGATATTTTTGTTGCAAGCAGTCACACGCTTCTTCTTATTTTCACTTCATACGGCAAAGTCTACTGGACAAAGGTTTATCAGCTTCCGGAAGCAGGAAGAAACAGCAGAGGGAAGCCTATAATCAACCTTGTAAATGTTGAAAAGGATGAGAGAGTCGCGGCGATACTCCCCATAAAACAGTTTGTTGAAGGTCATTACATCATGATGGGAACCAAGAAAGGTACTGTCAAGAAAACAGACATGATGGAATATGCTATACAGCGGACAAATGGAAAGAAGGCGATAAGACTGAATGAAGGAGATGAATTGATAGAGGTCAAGATAACTAAAGGTGATGATGATGTAGTTCTTGCGACAAAGGCAGGGCTGAGCATCAGATTTAATGAAAAAGATGTCAGACCCATGGGAAGAGTTGCCGCGGGAGTAAGGGGAATAAGACTTTCAAAGGATAACGAAGTTGTTACAATGGATGTCATTGAACCTGATACAACACTGCTGAGCATTACTGACAAAGGTATCGGGAAAAGGACACCGATAGATGATTACCGTCTTCAGAGTCGTGGCGGAAAAGGAATTATCACGATTAAGACATCTGTCGAAAACGGTAATGTTGTCGGTGTCTTAAAAGTCAATGAAACCGATGAGGCCATGCTCATAACTTCCAACGGACAGGCAATAAGGATTCCGGTTAGCGGAATAAGTGTCATCGGAAGAAATACAAAAGGTGTCCGTCTTTTCAGAGTGGCGGAAGGGGAACATGTCGTATCAATTACAAAAATAGTGGACCCCGAAGATTCCTCGAATGAAGCGGAAGATGCCGTTGATGCTGAAGTGACCGAGGATAATGCTTTAGAATAGTGCGTTCCGAATATTAATTCATTCTAAGTAAAATAATTAAGTTGCATTTTGTTTCAGATTGTGCAATAATAAAATCCTTAGTTCTATGCTGTTAGACATTTTGTTTATTGTATTTCCATCCCAAAAAGGAGGGGATCATGAAGGAATTTATTGAATTCATTGCGAAAAAGCTTGTTGACAACCCTGATGCTGTAGATGTAAGTTTCATCGAAGGTAAGAACACTGCAATCATCGAACTCAGAGTTGCTCCGGAAGATGTGGGCAAAGTGATCGGGAAAAGCGGTCGGACTGCAAATGCACTTCGCACACTGCTGAGTGCTGTTGCAAGCCGTCAGAGCCAGAAGATCGTTCTGGAAATCATCGAAGAGAAAAAGTAATGTTTCCTCGAAGAAAAGTGCGGGCCGCGGAGTTCGCCGAAAGGAAAAAGGATACTTTTATGCTGAAGCATCTTGCACTTCTGGTTATAGCTGGAGGCTCTCTTCTTTTTTTTATGACAAAATGGTCAGGAGAAGGAGATTATGACCGCTTCCAGAAAGCAAGGGAGTATTCTGAGTATTATAAGGAATTCTTCGTAGAATCCCCTCTGAACTATAAAGTTTTTGATGACATGCCTCTTGTGATAAGAGCAACCAATCTAGGTTCAGATTTCTGGAACAAAGAATTTTACGGAATGCTGAAACAGTCTGAAAACGAAGTAAATGAGATCCTGAGTGTTGCAAAACTCATAAATGAAACACACGGGGATGGCGGAAACATAGTGAAATATGAGCAGAATCTTTCCTCTTTCCCTGCACTGTTCGAGCTTTTTACAGATGGAGCTGCTTTGTCAGAAAGAACCCTTTTCAATCTTGCATGCGGTGAGATATTTGAATTCTGGGAAAGAGAAACAAGAAACTACAAAAGAAAGACCTCGGCATACGCAAAAGCTGAAACGGTCGCAGGATATCTTTTTGACAATCCTTCGCTCGCTCCTGTAGAGATCCAAAACAGGAAAAGACTTTTGGATAACCTTACAAAAGAGAAAGCTGAAGCCACCGTTTCAAAAGATGAAATAATAAAAAAGATCAAGTCTTATGCAGATCAAAGTTTTGCCAACTTCCTGGATAACGCATTGAACCGTCCGTCATCTCTGACAGATGCGGAACAACTGGCTCTGCTGATAAGTGTGCTCAAGCACATTAGAATGCACTCGGAAACGGCAGTTCTACCGAAAATGGAAAACCTTCAAAGTTTCATTCCTTATGTGAAAGTTGAGAATATTCAGATAGATGAAGTTAAAAAAAGCGTCAGGATAACAAATCCCAACACGAGTGTGCCTGTCTCTTTTTTCAGAGAGGCTCTTTTTATGAAAAAGCTCAAGGAGAAGCTTCCTAAAGAGAATTTTCACTATCTTATTTTTCTTGGTGACAGACACGGAATGTGGCGGCTTCCTGAAAAATTTATGCGTTGGTCAGTTTCAATAGACGACCCGTATGCTGTAACTAACAAGGCCAGAGGTGCAATTAAACTTATGGCCGAAGAAGGATTTTTTGTGGTTACAAGAAAGAACGAAGAACTGATCCTTTTAAAAATGGATGATCTGAGTGCCAAAATAAAGAAAGATATTGCTGAAATGACAGACAGCGAGAGCAGAAACAGTTACATGACCGGTTTAAGGAAAGAGTACCCTTCAAGAAAGTATCTGTTCGACCCGGTAAAAATAAATGTTTTTCAAAGATACGACACCCCCGTTGACTGGAGAAGCGGATCTTCTGTTGAAAAGAATCTTTCTGCACTGGTGATAGACTCCGACCCTGTTAAAGCCAGAATGCTGTCATATTCACTGTTTGTTTCAGATATGGATGATGTGAAAAAGTTTGAAGCGGAATTCCCGTTAACGGTATTTTCTGTGCTAAGATATGATGACACAGTGTATGTGCCTGACAAACTAAAGGAAAATTTTATGACTCTTGAAGATATAGAAAAGGCTAAGCTGCAGTTTGAATATCGCTCAAAAGGTCTTAATCCCGATGGTTCCGTGCCTGAAAAGAAATGACAACACCCTATGTTCCCCTTTATTCAGTTTTAAGACCGCAGAATTTTGATGACATAGCAGGGCAGGAAAGTGTAATCAAGCTTATCCGGTCGTTCCTCTCTAAGGATTTTCTTCCTTCAATGATATTTTACGGACCTCCCGGCACGGGTAAGACTACTGTTGCAAGGATAGCTTCAGAACAGTTCGGTGCAAAAATGTACCGTTTTTCAGCAGTTGTTGATGGAGTGAGTGAAATAAAAAAGAGGATATATGCAGACAGTGGCTCTGTTCTTGTGGGAAGACAGATCGTTTTTATTGATGAAGTCCACAGGTTCAATAAGGCACAGCAGGATATTTTTCTTCCCATGATAGAAAGTGAAGGTGTCATTTTCATAGGTGCAACTACTGAAAATCCCTCATTTTATATAAATGATGCTCTGCTTTCGAGAGCCAGGTGCATTAAATTTTCAAAAATATCATTCAGTGAAACTTTGAGGGTTATTAAAAAGGCGGTAATTCACCTTAATGCAACTGTTCCTGAAGATATGCAGGCTATTATTGCGCAGGAATCGGGGGGAGATCTCAGAATAGCAATTTCGATCATTGAGAGTGCGTTCCATCTTTCTTCGAACGGTGTGATAAAAAAAGAAGATGTTATGGAACTTATTGAAAATCCTCAGAAATATGATAAAAAAGGTGATTATCACTATAGAACCATATCGGCATTTATTAAGAGTCTGCGCGGAAGTGATCCTGATGCTGCTTTATATTATCTGGTAAAAATGGTCGAAAGCGGCGACGATCCTCTTTTTCTCCTCAGAAGAATGATAATCTTTGCTTCCGAAGATGTTGGAAATGGAGATCCGAGAGCACTTCAAATGGCTGTTTCAGCACTTGAAGGTTTCAAGGCGGTCGGATTTCCTGAAGGAAAGATCATTTTAAGCCACATTGTCACATATCTTGCAACTGCACCGAAAAGCAATGCAAGCTATATGGCACTTAAAGAAGCAGAGGAATTTTACAAAAAGAATGCCGATCTTAAAATACCGCAATATCTTGTTAATTCCTCATCGCTTGCTCCTGATGAGGAGAAAGGTGATTATAAGTATCCGCACGATTACAAAGATCAGTGGGTCGATCAGAGATATTTTCCTGGAGAAGGGAATCCGCCGGTGTTCTATAAAATGAAAAATTCAGGCTATGAAGCGAAAGTTGCGGCCTTCTGGAACAAAGTCAAAAAATAGAATTAGAACCGTCTTTTTTGTCACTGCCGGAATTATAAAAAATAATTGACCTGAAATAGAATTTATAATACCCTTGAAAAGTAGCTATTCGTGAGGTTTGAGATTGACGGCAGCAAGGATTGTTTTTTTTAGTTCTCTTTTATTTTTTCAAGTGCTTTCCGGTTATCAGGACTGTCTTAATCATGACGAGATATCCGAAGATTGCATAAAAGAGATATACCGTGAAAAAGAGTATGATTTTGTAATAAAACATGTGGATGATGTAAAATTTAAAAATAAAAGCGACGGGTTGATCATTAAAATAGATTCTCTTTTTAAATCGGCAAATTACGATCAGATAGAGAACAGCATAAACAAACTCCCTTTAAGTCTGAAGAACACGCTTTATTATAAAATGCTTCTCCTTAAAACCAATTTTGCCAGAAAAAGATTTGCCCAGACCCTTGAAATGATTGAATCTGTCAAAAAGGAATATCCGTATTACTATGTTTCAAGCGATCTGGAATGTATGAAAGCCGATATAATGCTTGTCAGGAAACAGTATGACGGTGCTGTTGAAAATTATGACAGGTGTCTGAATCTCAAGCCTAATATTATTGCGGCTTATAACAGGATTACCGCTCTGGAAAAAAAAGGGGCTCCGAAAGCTTCACTGCTTAAGGATTATCTTGAATACAGCGAATCATTTCATGGAACATTCCTTACATCAAGGATCATTGACCGCTTAATCCATTTAAAAAAGAACAGCAATACGCCTAATGTTTCATCGCCTCATTACTCAAGATGGCTTGCTGTAATGAGAAAAAATGCAAAACTCGATCTTTTTTTTAATGACGATTTCTTGAAAGTTTCGCATCCATCTAACAGTGAGATCATCAAGTATCTCGTTGACAGGAAGAGATTTACTGATGCTTTGAATATGATCGATGCCACAATTGCCAAGCTTGACAAAGATGTCGAAATGAAATTCAACTATGTAGTTGAGAAATATAGAACCCTTGTTGCGGCAGGGCAGGACAAGGCTGCTGCCGATTATATGGTTTCTGTCGCTGATCAGTTCTCTAATTCAAAGAAGGAGAGGCTTCTGTTCTTTGCAGGCACGGTCTATTTTGATGCCGGGTTTGTCGGTGAAGGAAAAAATATTCTTGAAAATATCGTTTATAAAAGTCCATCGTCAAAATATTTTCTTCTTGCACTTTTCAAGCTCGGACTGATATATCTGAGCGAAGGGAGCGATCTTTATGCCTTTGCTCTGTGGATGAACTATGTTTACGACAGCGGAACGAATTATTCAAAGTTCATAAGCGGACAGAAGGTTTATGAGGCTATTTCCGGTCTTATGGGGACGATCGACAGACTGAACGGGTTCTGCATGCTCTCAACGGATGTTGATCCTGACTGTCAGCTTGACGGTCTTTGTCAGCAGAATAACGGCAGCAGATTTGTAACATATTACGATTTTCTCTATTTTCATCTTACAAGACGGGAAGAGTTCGGTAAAAAAATAGATGTTTCAGATAAAAGTTATGTTGATAAATGGAATGACAGCACTTTTTCAGCTGAAGTAGATGAGGAAATAATCCTTGAAAGGTTTGAAATGCTTTCAAAAGCGGCAAAACAGATTGAACCTGCGGTGATGATCAAGCAGTTTGTCCTTCTTAACAACAGGGACGGCGTTGAGTTCTATCTGAATTATTTGAATTCAGTTATCGGTTTCAATGAACGCAAGAATTACGGTCCTGAAATAAAATTTCCCGACAGAAAGACATATGAAGAGCAGTCAGTAAGATTTTCAGAGTTCAGATATAAGACAGATGTTGTTTTTAAACACTATTTCAGGAAAACCGGTGATCTGGCAGATCATTATTACAATCTGGTTAGCCCGGATCTGACATATTCACCGCACTACGGCAAGATCGAAGAATGGAAACTTATCTATCCGACACCGTTCATTGACGAGATATTGAAACTTTCGGTTGAATTCGAAGTTCCTGTACAGCTCATATATTCGATAATGCGTGCTGAAACATATTACCGGGACAATCTTTCTTCAAATGTCGGTGCACTCGGGTTGATGCAGATAATGCCTGTTACATTTGAAAAGATCAGTAAATTCGGCGGTATAAAAATAAATGACCCGATGAATCCTTATGACAGCATGAAAGCTTCAGTATGGTATCTTTCCAAACTTCTTAAACGGTTTGATAACAATTATGCGGCGGCAATCGCGGCTTATAATGCCGGGCCTCAAAGAGTTTCAGAATGGATTACAAGATACAAGGGGAGTCAGAAATATATTTTTATTGAAATGATCCCTTTCCATGAAACAAGAAATTATGTGAAAAAGGTCCTTCGGTTTATGGAGATATACAGTTATCTTTATGAGGGGACTTTTTATGATCTCGGGCTGACAGGAGAGATAAATATTGAAGAAAATCCGGCAGTTGTTAATTTTTAGTATTTTTTCATGTGCCCTTATCTGTCTTCAGGGCAGTGAATTTGACTTTATGCACAGTGCCTCATTCAAATTCAGCAACGGAGTTCCGTTCATTCGAGCCCATGTGAAAAGCTATCCGGAAGGGATCACGGTCAGAGATCTTTCTTTCATTGAGTGCAACGGCAGGAAAATAAACACTGAATCGGTCACGATATTTGTAAATAAGTTCACTCCTCAGGAAGTGATGTACAAGCTTTCCTTCCAGGAACTTTCGCTGACTGAACTTAAAACATATCACGAAATCCTTTCATTGTGGCTTGAAAAGGCCGGTGTTCCTGTGGAAATATATGTTCACGGAGCCATATTTTCGATAAACACATTGAAAATCGACAACAGAGAATACTATGTTACTGCCAAAGAACTTTTCGAAAAGGAAAAGGCTTATTCAATGCTTGCAAAATACCGTGCAGATTTTCCTGACAGAAACATCTCTCTGATCCCTGTAATGACAAAGCCTTCCTCATCAGAACTTTCTGTAAAAGATGCCGCCGGGACCAAATATGTCTGCATGAATACTGTAACTGTTCATCATAAAGATCACTTCTTTGCAGACAAGGACAGATATGAAGGTGGATCGGTTTTTTTCTTCACAGGTTCTTCGCTTAAGAATTTAGAGCTGGCAGTTGAAGATTCGGTTGAAAATCTTCTCAGGAAGATCCTGCCCGGAGAGATGTTCCTCTCTGCTCCGCTGGAGACTTTGAAAGCACAGGCTGTCGCGGCAAGAACAGACATTTTCATGCAGCTAGGGAAAAGACATGTTTCAGAACCATGGCATATATGCAGCGAGGTGCATTGTCAGAAGATACTCTGGGGTAAAGAGATCGATCCTAAGTTTATAACCGCCGTCAAGGAAACTGAAGGAACGGTCATCATGCACAACGGCTCACATATTGCAAGAGCACCGTACTGTTCTTCCGCCGGTGGAAGAACAGAGGATATCAGGCATGTGTGGTTTTCTGCAGAAAAAGCGTATCTTAAAGGTGTATGGGATGGCGAAGCACCGCTACCGCTTGATCTTTCAAAAGAGGATGATCTCAAGAAGTTCCTTGATTCGGATTACGGTGAAGACAACATTCCAATGAACAGAAAACACAGATGGGTGGTGAAGTATAAGCAGGAAGAACTTGACGAAATTGTAAATAAGTCGTTAAATATAGGGACAATTCATTCCATTGAACCACTCTTGAGAGGAGTTTCGGGAAGGATTTACAAAGCGGTCTTTAAAGGGTCGAAAGGGGCGGAAACAGTATATGGAGAACTGAACATAAGAAAGATCCTCAATAACATGAACAGTTCTGCTTTTATCGTTTCAAAAGAAGCCGGAATGTGGACATTTACGGGTGCAGGATGGGGACACGGAGTGGGAATGAGCCAGATGGGGGCGATTTCACTTGGTAAAAAGAATAAAGATTACAAATATATACTTAAAAGATACTATCCCGGCACCGAAACAACCAAAATTTATTAAATATTTGGAGGAATCAATGAAAAAGATCGTTTTTCTTCTTCTTTTTGTCTTTTCTGCAGGATGTGCCTCAACGCCTGTCAAGGACGAAACCAAGGATGCAAAAGATGGTGAGGCAAGAGTTGTCGAATCTACACATGCACTCTATGTCACCCCCAAAAGTGTGGAACTTGTTAAGATCGAAGATGTTGAAAAGAAGGGGGGTAAGATCGTTGACGAAGATCTGAGAAATATTTTTGAAATGGCCAATAAATTTTTTGATCTGAAAAGATATGAAGAGGCGGAAAAACACTATAAGAACCTTCTTGAGAAAAAGCCGGACCATCCATCGGCTGCTTACTGTTATTACAATCTGGGTCTGATCTACATGAGAATAACCCGCTGGGATGATGCAGAGACCAGTTTCCTTCAGGCTTACAATATGTTCGAACGGGAGCAGGATAAAAAGGACGCTCTTCTTAACTATATGGAATCACTTAAAAAAGCTGAAAAATGGGCGTCACTTCTTTATGAAAGTGAAAAGTTCATAAACAACAATCCGTTCAAACTCAATTTCCACGAAGAGGCAAAACAGGAGATCTCACTCAGATATGCCGAATCACTCATCATGACAGGTAAGGTTGAAGAGGGTCGCAAACTTGCTGAATACTGGATATTCGAGATAACTAAAAAACTTCCCAGATACGAAGCAATATATATTCCTGAACTTTCTTTGGCGTACTATGTTTTTGGGCGGAGTTTTGTCCATGAATTCAATATGTTGAAGCTTGATACGACAACGGATAAACTTGAAGAGAAATGTAAAAAGATCATTGAGGCGCAGACTCAGTTCATAAAATCTATAAATGTCGGTGTAATATTCTGGACAAATGCAAGTGCCTATGAAGTAGCCAAACTTTACATGGACCTTTATGCCGAAATGGACAGTTATCCTGTTCCGCAGGACTTTAACGATGAAGAGAAGAGGGTCTATAAATGTGAACTGTGGAAGAAAATATCGAATTTGTTGAAAAAATCGAGAAAGACCCTTGTGTCAAGCATTGATGCGGCAAAAAAAATAAATGAGGAGAATGAATATACTCAAATGAGTTTTAAAATGATCGAAGAGATCGACCAGATATATGAGTCAAAAGAAGCCGAATGCAAGATCTTTGAAGAAGTGAAGGCAAAGTAAATCATTAATGAATCTTATTTCAATTAACGACATTACTTCAATTAAAGGGGACAATGTACTCTTTGAAAAAATATCTCTGGGCATTTCTGAAAATGAAAAGACCGCCCTTGTCGGAGTCAACGGCTGCGGTAAATCGACCCTTCTGAAGATCATGGCGAAAAAAGAGGAGCCCGAATCCGGCAATGTTTCCGTGAACAGAAATATTAAGATCTCTTTTCTTGAACAGATGCCGGTGTTCGATCCTTCTGAAACAGTCAGAGAACACATTTTCAACAGAAAAAATGATGTTCCATCCGAATCAGATAAAAGAATAGAGGAGATCCTCGGGAAGCTCGGCATTTCAGATCTTTCTTTAAAAATGGGAGCGTTATCAGGCGGAATGATCAAAAAGATAGCGATAGCTCAGGTACTTGTTGAAGATTCAGACATTCTGCTTCTTGATGAGCCGACAAATCATCTTGATATTGATTCAATAGTCTGGCTTGAGGAATACCTTAAAAAATCTAAGAAAAGCGTCGTAATGGTAACACACGACAGATATTTCCTTGATTCGGTATGTTCTTCAATATACGAGATAGAGCGCTCAACTATTTATCATTACAAGGGATCTTATGATTTCTATCTCAAAAAGAAAGAGGAGCATCTGAACTCGATGATATCGAATGAGGATCGGATAAAGTCAATTCTGAGAAGGGAGCTGGAGTGGCTTGCGCGGGGACCGAGAGCAAGAGGGACGAAATCAAAGGAACGGATTGAATCAATAAGAAAAATGGTTGACAGAGATAGACCTGAAGAGGAAAAGAGCATTGAGTTTTCCGTTTCGGGCAGAAGGATGGGAAAGAAAATCCTTGAAATGGGCGATATATGTTACAAATGGGGCGATACACCGCTCATTGAAGGTTTTTCGATGGTTTTCAAAAAAGATACGCGGCTTGGATTGATCGGTGACAACGGTTCCGGGAAAACCACGCTTCTTGATATTATTTCAGGTAGGATGACACCGCAGAAAGGGATTTACGATATAGGGGTCAACACGAAGATCGGCTATTTCGATCAACAGGCGAGGGAACTGCCGCTTACAATGAGAGTTATAGACTATGTAAAAGGGAAAGGGGAACGGATAAACCTGCCTGACGGTTCATCTATAACAGCTTCTCAGATGCTCGAGAGATTTCTGTTTGATCCGGCACTGCACTATCTTGAGATCGGGAAACTTTCAGGAGGGGAGAGAAGGCGGCTCTATCTGGTCTCTGTTCTGATGGAAAACCCCAATTTCATAATTCTTGACGAGCCGACTAACGATCTTGATATAAAAACGCTTTCAGTTCTTGAAGATTTTCTGAACTCTTTTCCAGGTCCCGTTGTTGTGGTAAGTCACGACAGATCTTTCCTGGATAGAACTGTTGATTCGCTCATCATTCTTAAAGGTGACGGCACTTTTGACGGGTTTACAGGGAGAACTTCCGACTGGCTTGAACAGAAAAAGAAAACGTCTCTTAAAACGGACTCAGTAAATACTGCTCAGAAAGAGGAAGCTGCCAAACCCAGACACATCAGTGATATAAAGTCGAAAATGACTTATGCTCAGCGCATCAGGTTCGCTGAACTTGAAAAACTGATTCCGGATATTGAAAGGGAAATCGCTGAAGTGGAATTTAAACTGGCAAATTATTCAAACATCGGTATATCAAGCGGTGATCTTTTCCTTCAGTATGAAACGCTGAAGAAAAAGGGCGATAATCTGATGAATGAATATATAGAGCTTTCTGAATGTCAGTAAACACACCTATCGATCTGTTAAAAGGCGATCCTGCAAAAACGCTGCTTGCAATATCAATTCCTGCAATAATACTGAATATTTTAAAAGCGGGATACAACATTGTGGATATGTTCTGGCTCGGACAGCTCGGCAAGGAATATCTTGCAGGTGTCAGCGCTTCAGTTTTTCTTGTATGGGCGATGCACGGGCTTTCAGCACTTGTCACAGTCGGTATTGTCGCAGGAATTTCAAGGAATATCGGCGAAGGGAAGATCGAAACGGCAAGAAGCAACACATGGAGATCATTGAAACTTGCCTTTGTCATCGGTCTTTTGCTGACTGCTTTTTTATTTCCCCTTATTGATCCGCTTGTCGGCATGATAAAGCTTGAGCCGGTCGCACATAAAGCCGGAACGGAATACCTTCAGATAATGATCTCATCTACTGTTGCCGGATTCCTGATGTTTGCACTTCATTCTGTGATGATAGCATGGGGAGATACGAGAACACCTGTTAAAGTTTATGCCGCCACATTCATTTTCAACATATTTTTCAGTCCGGTCCTCATGCTCGGACTCGGCCCTTTTCCCCGGCTTGAAACAAGGGGTGCGGCAATTGCCACTGTTGCAAGCTATCTTCTCGGATCTATTATATTTTTCGGCGTGATATTAAAAAACGGATGGATCCTTTTTCAAAAAGCAGGCCATGAGATTCCGTTTAAAAGATATATCTCTGTCGGTTATCCTGTCGCTCTTTCCGGAATGTTCTTTTCATTCATATATTTCTTCATTGCAAAAATTACCGCCATGTTCGGTTCTGATGCTGTCGGAGCAATGGGGATCGGGCACAAGATCGAATCTCTGGCATACTTTTTTTCTCACGGTATTGCGGCAGGGCTTGCCACTTTCACAGGAAGGAATCTCGGCGCCGGAATGGAACAGAGAGCTCGTGACGCTGCCGGGGCAGGAATGAGATTCGTGTCTATAGTTACCGGAATTTATTCGATATTCACTTTCATTTTCGCTCCTCAGATAGTCGCACTTTTTAACAGTGATCCCGGACTTGTGGTTCAGGGGACGAACTATGTGCGGATAGTAATGCCGGTGGAACTTCTTCAAAGCATTCTGATGACAATTGAATTCGGTGCATTTTCCGGTTCCGGCTATACCAAACCTTCATTTTTTGTTTCCCTGCCTATCGTTTTTCTCCGTATTCCTCTCGCATGGATTCTGGCTGTCCATTTCGGCCTAAATGCTAACGGAATATGGCTTACGATCGCGACAACGATGGCACTTAACAGCTTTATATTTATGATACTTTTTAAAAAAGATAACTGGTTGAAAGCGAGAGTTTAGATCTTCTTTGTTGATTTGAAAAAGTCTATGATATCTTTGAGATTTCTCTGATTTGCTGTGTCAACAGGAGTGTTGCCTGAGCTGTCTTTTACATCAACGCTTGCTCCTGAATTAACGAGCACTTTAACCATGTCAAGGCGGTTATATTCAACTGCGAAATGAAGTGCGGTTTTGCCTGTTTTTTCTGAAAAATTGATGTTCTTTGATTTCGGGGCGAGAAGTTCGACAAGTTTAGGTTTGTTGTTCCTTACGGCATACATCAATGCTGTAAAACCGGAATAATTGTCGGTTTCGTCAGGGTTTGCCCCTTTTTCAAGAAGGAGAACAGCAATATCTTCAAAACCCATGCTGACAGAAGCGATCAGCGGGCCGTAGCCGTTTGATGCGACGATGTTCGGTGAAGCCCCTTTTGCAAGGATCGTTTCAACAAGTTTTTTATTGCCTGACGCACAGGAATAATAGAGCATTGAATATCCGGCACTGTCGATATAATTTGTATCAGCCCCTTTTGCAATGAGAATGTCTGCCGCTGAGAATTTCTTATAAGTTATTGCTTCCTTAAGCGGTGTGTAGCCGTCACTTGAAGCAAAGTTGATGGTTGCCCCTTTAGAAATGAGGTATTCCATTATATCGATAAAACCCATTCTTGAAGCGATCTGAAGGGGGCTGTATCCGCTCTGGTCAAGATCGTTTACACCGGCTTTCTTTCCATCAATGATCTCTTTGACAGATTTCATGTCACCGGTCTGAACAGCATGGGAGAGTGTTCCTTTCTGCGGAACACCGCCGTATCCGCCGTAAGTGTCATAGTAGGGGTATCCGTACTGGTCATACTGCGGTGTGATGGGTGCAGCAGCAACCTGTTTTTCCGGCATTTTTATGTCGGCTGCTTTATTGAACCCGTCTTCAAACCCTTTTGCATAAGCCGCCGCATAGGTCTTTGCATAATTTGATTCAGGTGATGCCGTTGCACAACCGGAAACAGCCACGATCACGATCATTAAAAGATAAAATCTCATTTTCCCCTCCGTTAAATTGACTCATAATGATAAACCAAAGGGGTTTTATTTACAAGAAAAGAGATGAAAGAGGGAAAATCTTTTACCATAAAATATAATCGTGTATAGTTACTGAAGTTTTTTTGATGAGGAGCGGAATATTATGAAAACCATCATTACAGAGCGGATTCCGATAAAAATGTGGCTTGAAGAGATTGAGGATGGTGCTCTTGTTCAGGCAGAAAATCTTGCAAATTTCCCTTTTTCTTTCAGTCATATTGCAATTATGCCTGATGCTCACGAAGGTTACGGAATGCCGATTGGCGGAGTGCTTGCAACTGAAAAGGTTATTATTCCGAATGCTGTGGGCGTTGACATCGGTTGTGGAATGTGTGCTGTGAGAACATCTGCGGAAAACATCAGCAGAAAAGAACTTCTTAAAATTGTTGATGAACTTAGAAAAGCCGTTCCTGTCGGTTCGAATCATCATAAAGAGCCTCAGAAAAAGGATCTTATGCCCGAAATGACAGAAAAGATGAAAATAATTGAAGAGGAATATGAAAATGCCCTTTTTCAGATCGGCACTCTCGGCGGAGGCAACCATTTTATTGAAGTTCAGAAAGGAAATGACGGATTTATCTGGCTCATGATCCATTCCGGAAGCCGGAATATCGGATATAAAGTTGCAGGCTATTATAACCAGCTTGCAATAGAGCTCCGTGATGAATTTAAAAGTGAAATTCCTTTGTCGTGGCAGCTCGATTATCTTCCTCTTGAATCTGTTGAGGGTAAAAATTATGTTGATGAAATGAATTTCTGTGTCAGTTTTGCCTTTGCAAACAGATTGCTGATGATGGAACGGTTTAAAAATATCTTTCTTGATAAATACAGCGAAAAAAATGTCTCTTTTGAGCCGGTTATCAACATTGCACACAACTATGCCGCTTTTGAAAATCACTTTGGAAAAAGTGTTGCAGTGCACAGAAAAGGGGCAACTTCGGCAAAAAAAGGAGAAAAAGGAATAATTCCCGGATCTCAGGGTGCAAAAAGTTATATTGTGGAAGGGTTGGGAAACCCTGAAAGTTTTGAATCGTGCTCTCACGGAGCCGGAAGAAAAATGGGAAGGAGGGAAGCGATAAGAAAGCTCGATCTTGATGAAGAAATCCAAAAGCTTAATAAAATCGGAGTCATACACTCGATCAGAAAACAAAATGATCTTGAAGAAGCGGCAGGAGCATACAAAGATATTTGCGAAGTGATGTCCAACCAGAAAGATCTTGTTAAAATAATAGTGGAACTTTCACCTCTTGCCGTTATGAAAGGGTGAAGAGTGAGATTGATTTAATGTAAGGGCAAAAGGTTTTTTGCCCCTACGATATGCAATTTGAAAAAGTGGAGCTGATGTATGATCGAACTTAAAAAGATTGATGTGGCTCATGAGACTAAAAGCAGGACTTCCATTGATGAAACGAAGATAAGAGCGGTTCTTGATCTTGTTGAGGAGGGGTGCACGATTCCGTTCATTGCAAGGTATAGAAAAGAGCGCACCGGGAATCTTGATGAAGTTCAGGTGGCTGAAATCATTGATGTTTCTAACAAGATAATTGAGCTTGACAAAAGAAAGCACGCCATTTTGAAATCTTTAGTTGAAACGGGTAGTTACACCGATGATCTCGGAAATCTTGTCGATAAGGCGGATAACCTTACAACTCTTGAAGATATTTATGCTCCGTATAAACCGGGAAGAAAAACAAGAGCGGATAAAGCAATTGAGGCGGGACTTCTTCCTCTGGCTGAATTTGTGATGCAAAATAACCCTGATCTTGAAACAATTTTAAATAAAGCCATTGAATTTATTACTGATTCTTTTAAAACGGCAGAAGAGGTCGTTAATGGTGTCAAAGACATAATCGCTCAGAACATTGCAGATGATCTGAAAGTGCGAACATATGTCAGAAGCAGAATGAAAAGCGGCATAATTTCTTCAAAAGTTAAGCGAGGCAAAAAAGAGGAAGGTGTTGTTTTCAGTGACTATTTTGATTTTTCCGAGCCTGTTTTAAAAATAGCACCTCATCGGGTCATGGCGATAAACAGGGGAGAAAAGGAAGGGTTTCTGAATGTGACGATTTCTCCTGTTGAAGATTTTGAAGAGATCTCAGTGAGGATCTCCGCATCATTTTTTAATAAAAGAACGAGTCAGTTTTTTAATGACTGCATTCTTGAAAGTTATGACAGACTCTTAAGCAAAAGTATAGAGACTGAAATATTTAATGAACTTAAAGGTTTAGCGATTGATGCGTCACTATCATTTTTTCACAGCAATCTTGAGCAGATACTTCTTTCGCCGCCCTTTGGAGAAAAACCGGTGATCGGCATTGACCCCGGCATCAGAACAGGGTGTAAAGCGGTTCTTCTTGACGGCTTCGGGAATTATGTCGATTCCACAGTTCTTCATCTTAGCACCGACAAAGCCCAGGCATTGAAAATCAAAGGATGGGTTGAAAAACATAATGTGAAAGGGATTGCAGTCGGAAGTGGAACATTCGGCAGAGAAACACACGAAATATTAAAAAGTTACTTCGATGCATCTGCCGCAGTTGTTCTTGTTGATGAAGACGGCGCATCAATTTATAGTGCAAGCAGTACTGCCCGTGATGAATTCCCTGACATTGATCTCACCGTGAGAGGAACGATCTCGATCGGGAGAAGATTTCAGGATCCATTGTCAGAGCTTGTAAAGATCGCTCCCGAATCGCTTGGAATAGGGCAGTATCAGCATGACATTCCGCAGAAAATGCTTTCAGAAAAACTGACGCGTACCGTTGAATGGGCAGTTAATAAAGTGGGGGCGAACTTAAACACTGCAAGCCCTTATCTGCTTAGCTACATTTCAGGACTTGATTCCAAAAAAGCCAAAGAAATAAGCAGTTTAAGAAAACAGAACGGAAGATTTACCAACATAGACGAACTTAAAAAAGTAAAAGGGATAGGGGCAAAGACATTTGAGCAGTGTGCAGGGTTTTTAAGAATTCTTGACGGAACTGAGATCCTTGATTCAACAGGAGTTCACCCTGAAAGTTATAAAATTGTAAAAAAAGCGGCGAAACTGTGCGGCACAACGGTTGAAGAGCTGATGACAGACCCTTCGATCATAAAAAACAACGCCGATGCGAAAGAAATTGTACCGGAATCAGTCATTGATGAACTCAGAAAAAAAGGGCTTGACCCCAGAAAGAAATTTGAAGCAGTACAGTTTTCCGATGAAATAAGATCGATCACAGACCTCAAAACCGGCATGACACTTAACGGAGTTGTTGACAACATTCTCGCATTCGGGGCATTTGTTGATATCGGCATAAAAGACAAAGGACTTGTCCATATATCTGAAATCGCTAATGAATTTGTGAAAAACCCTGCCGACTATCTTAAAATAGGACAAATCGTAAAAGTCAAAGTCCTCTCAATTGACCTTGAACGGAAAAGGATATCCCTTTCCATGAAGTGATTTTCATTGACTTTTCCGATAAATTCCGTAGAAAAAGCAGTGTTTTTAAGTTTTTGAGGTGATTATGACCTTTATCCCGCAGATACATTCTATGATAATGCGCAGCTTTCCTGACCGTTTTGCGGAGGGGTTCCGGCTGATTTAAAACAGACATATATTTGATTTTTATCAGCCGCTGGTTTTTTCCGGCGGCTTTTTTTTTAACTTTGATTTTCTGGAGATGAAAAAATGGGAACATATAAAAGTTTTGAAGAGATAAATGATAAAATTAAAAAAGGGACAGCGGTTGTGTTGACGGCAAGTGAAGTGTCAAAGCTTGCTGAAGAGATGAAACCTTCTGAAATTGTTAAGAAAGTTGATGTGGTGACAACGGGAACTTTTGCCCCGATGTGTTCAAGCGGAGCATTCATAAATTTCGGACATACTGAGCCTGCAATGAGGATGGAGGAGCTGACTCTCAACGATGTTCCTGCTTACGGCGGGATTGCGGCAGTTGATGCATATATCGGCGCAACGGCTGAAAAACCGGGCGACAAGGAATACGGTGGAGCACATGTCATTGAAGATTTGATAAACGGGAAAGGGATCTATCTCAAAGCGAAAGGAAAGGGGACAGACTGTTATCCGGGCAGAATATGGGAAGGTTACATAAACAAGGAAAGTGTCAACGAGATCACGATGTTCAACCCGAGAAACTGTTATCAGAACTATGCATCGGCGACAAACAGCACAAAAAAGACGATATATACCTACATGGGGGTTCTGCTTCCTGAATTCACCAACTGCACCTATTCTACAAGCGGCGAGCTGAGTCCGCTTTTAAATGATCCATATTGCAGGACGATAGGGGTCGGAACTTCGATATTTATTGGCGGAGCAAGGGGTTTCGTGTCAAGTGCAGGAACTCAGTTTAACAGAGGAAGAGACCGTAATGATTGCGGAATTCCGCTTGGACCGTCGGCATCACTTGCAGTTACAGGAGATCTTAAAAAAATGAGTTCGCAGTTCATCAAAGCGGCAGTTTTTGAAAAATACGGAATAACTTTGTTTGTTGGGATAGGAATTCCGATACCTGTTCTTGATGAAGAGATCGCAAAAACAGTTTCGATAAAGAACCGCGAAATTGAAACACTTGTCTTTGATTATGGTAAGAGCGGAGAAACATTAAGAAAAGTTAATTATGAAGAACTTCAAAGCGGGCAAATAGAGATTCTTGGCCAAAAAGTGAAAACTGCTCCGCTTTCAAGTCTGAGTACTGCTTTGAAAATCGCTGAAATATTGAAAAAAAGTGTATCTGACGGCAGTTTTAAAATGACTCAACCGGTAGAATTATTTGATATTTCGCATCAACCGCTTAAAAAACTCGGAATCAGTTTAGGAGGTGTAAAATGAAAAGCCGGCTTGTACTCAATTTTTCAACTGAACTGGCGGACACACCTGTCACATTCAATCTGGTGAAAGAATACAGCCTTTCGATAAACATTCTGAAAGCTGAAATACTTCCCGGCAGAGGAGGGGAGCTGCTTGTTGAAGTTGAAGGGGAAAATTCAGGAATATCTCAAGGAATTGAATATCTTATCCGTAAAGGTGTGAAAGTTGAAGGGGTTGAAAAAAGAATAAAGTTTGATGAAGTCAAATGTGTCAACTGCGGCGGATGCACAGCAGTCTGCTTTTCACAGGCACTCATCATTGAAA
The DNA here is from genome assembly GCA_964630905.1 of uncultured Spirochaetales bacterium. Taxonomy (GTDB): domain Bacteria; phylum UBP6; class UBA1177; order UBA1177; family UBA1177; genus JAGOEX01. Next base: position 19,333 of record CAZVWR010000027.1, read on the forward strand.
AACCCGACTGGCAGCTCAAATTCGATTCATCAAAATGTGTCGCCTGCGGACTTTGCGTAAAAGCATGCCCGCTTCGCCTCTTTTCACTCACTTTCGGCGAGTGATTCTTAAAAATATATGGATCTGCAACTAACAGTTCCACTTCTTCCAAGATCAAGTTCAGATGTAGAGCAGATTTATTAGAATCTTCCTTCAACAAGGAACATCAGACCGTGGATGTCCATGACTTCAATTACATCAAATTCACCGACAAAGGGACCATCTTCAGTTGCAACCATTTTCTGACGGTTATGGTCCTGAGTAAATGAATATTCAAGCATTGCTGTGACTGTATCGCTGAAACCGTATTTTACATTGAGCTTTATGAACATCATGTCAAGCGGGTCTCTGCCGGCAGGAAGGACTTCTCTTGAACGGTCAAAAGCTGTCGAAACGGCATCTGTAGTGATCCTTTCCTTTATGACAGTCACATTTTTCTGACCGTTTGCATCATAAACTGTGTAAGTCGCAGGTATTTTATATCCGTAAGTAATTCCGAACCACAGATCCCAGATATGATAATCGGCTGAAATGGCCAAAAGGTGTTCCGGGGTTGTGTCTGCCTGAGAAGAGATGGTCTGATAAGGAACAACTCCGGGAGCATCAAAGACCATGAAGGGGAGATCTCGGTATGAATACATGAACATAGCCCTGATCCCTTTAAATCTTGCACCGAGTTCAAAAGCGGCTCCGTGAGCGAAGAAATTGTCGGTGATAGGTTCAATATTGCCTACATTCTCGATTGACATGTAGTCCCCGTTTTCAAGCCGTTGATTCTGGAAAAGATATTCACCTCTTACTCTGAATGCAAATTTTGAAGTGTAGTCAGGTTTAAGCCATGTTCCGTCAACAAATGTGTTTATTCCTATCGGATCTCCAAGCTGTGAACCGTAATTATATTCAGCAAAAATATCAAGTCCGTAGGAAAGGATGCGGTCATCGTCAGGGTCTGCGAGGATTATCTCGTCTATATTGACATTGTCGCCTTTATCAATGAACGCTCCCTGAAGATGGGCCTTTAATCCGAGATCCTTATTGTTGTAACTTGCACCTCCGAAAAACCCGTAGGTTGTCTCAAGCGGAGTCAATTCACTCGCAAGGCGGTCTGTTTCAGGCTGTGCGTTTGCCTTAAACCCGAAATAGATTGAAAAGTCGCTATATCCGTAAAGAACCTGAAATCCAGGAACAGCGGAAATATCCCATTGCGGCCAGACAGACCTGTTCGATCCCCATCTAAGTCCTCTGAAATAACCAATACCGATATTTTCAGCATTATAGGGATAAAAAGTCAGTTTGAAACGGTTTGTAGAAGGATGCCTGTAATCTATCTCAATGAATGATTTATCCTCTTTGAGAACAGTTTCTATTTTGTTGGTAAGAGTGTTCATCATATTTACCATTGCAAAAGAGAGAGAAGTTCTAAGAGTAAAATTTTTCAGAATATTTTTCTCTTCATGAAAAAGTGACAGGCGGGTGGAACTTTTTGCGGTATTTGAATACCCGTAAACCCTTTCAGCAAAATTCTCATATTCATATCTCTGTCCGATATCCCACTTTGGAGAATACTGGCTGTTGTCGCGAAGATTGTCATCACCCATTATAAAAGAAAGACTGCTTTTGGAATGTGCTGGGATTATAAGACCGTCACTTGCATTAGTGTTTTCAGGTTTTTCAGCCGTTTCTTCTTTCTTTTCCGGCTCTCCCTTCTTTTTCTCAGCATCTTTTTTTGCAAGTTCTTCGGCAACCATTTTTTTGACAAGAGTCTCGATCTCTTCTTTTGACATGGTTACTGTCTCTTTCTGCGGTTCTTCTTCTTTTTTTGGTTCCTCGGGTTTGGTTTCTTCAACATTCTGAGGGATCACATATTCCGGCTTTGCAGTTTCCTCAGCAGGTTTTATTTCCTCTTCCTGTGCGGAAATGATGAAAACCGACATGATGATCAGCACAAATAAGATCTTTTTCATAACATCTCTCCAAATTTATTCAATAACTTCAATATCATTACTATCTATCGGAACGAGTATCCATGTTGACGGTCTTGCACTTGTATGCTGCTTCAGGACACCGGTGAAATTAAACTTTCTCTTTGTTTTTGCATCTCTTTCCTTCAGAGGATCAAAAGAGGGAGCCGTGTACAAGGTCTGAGCCATGATAGATCCGCCTGACTCATTCTTTAAAGGGAACTGCCCATATTCTACAAAGCTTGAATCATGTTCATTGAACCAGTCCACAGTTACATTTTTCACAGTTACGATCGAGGCCTCCTTTTTCTCCATTTCAGAATTTGAAGATAAAAGGGCAGAGATATCAAAAGGTTCAGGAATAAGTGATTCATCAACAAATATCTTCTTTTTCCCATTTACTATCGTGTATTTCGGCTTGAATGTAGGGAAACTCATTTCGGTAAATCCGAAAAATTCAAAGACAGAACCGTTGGCTTCTTCAATTATCGAGCCGATCGGAAGGGAATAGCCCACATCAGGATCGTCAACATAAGGAGTTGAATAAGTGTAGAGATAGATCGCACCGTAATCTTCGGTGCCCACTTCCGCAAGATAGAAACCGCCTTCAATTACTGCGGTTACAACCATCGTTTTTCCTTTCAGATTAAGGTTTCTGTTGTTATATTTCGAGTCAAAACCCTTTGAACCTGAATTGTTGCCCTGTATCTCGGATATTGAGGCAAGCGGGGGATAAATGGTTTCAGAAACACCGAGTTTTCCAGATCTTTTGTAAGTGATTGAATCATCGGAGCTTTTTTCATCATCTGGGATAAGCTCGTGAACAACGATCTTTTCTTTGCCGAGTATGTAACGCATTTCGACAGGGAAATCAGTTAAAACGCCATTTTTAAGATCTGCTCTTGCCACTGATGTTATCTTTCCATACTGAAGGGCGATCTCAACAGTCCCGTTGTAATCTTTCAGAACTTCTTTGTTGTAATCGAGAGCATAAATGTTTATTAAAAGATCGTGTTTTTCCGCTTTTTCCAGTCTTTTTTCTTTAGTTCCCGGATCAAAGTCATCGCTGAATTCAACTTTATATGCGGCAAGTCCGCTGTTTTCCGGCTCGGGGTTTCCTTTCAGACCGTAACAACCGGATGATATCATGATTGAAATGATCGTGATCAGCATAATTTGTGTTTTCATCGGCCACCTCAATTTATCATCTTTATTCTTTTCCCCTGACCGCACTCATCCGCTCCGGTCTGGTTCAAAGAATAATCAAGCGGATCTATCACCCCTTTTTCACTTAAGAAATCGCTTACCGCATCTCTTAATGAAACTGAAGTGTCAAGCCGCGTTGTGTTGTATTCAAGCATGTAAAAACCGCTTCCACCCTTGCCCATGTAGTCGTTAGTAGCCATTTTGAAGAGCATGTGGGGAAGGACGACCTCATAATCTTTAATGACCTCAACATTTCCGATAGTCAGACATTTCGTAAGTGAGTATGACCCGTATTTTTTCTGCAGTTCTTCATCAGGACTGCAGTCAATTTCCACACCGATGCCTGCAACCTGTATCTGGGTTTTGCAACCTCTCGATGCAGATTTTCTGGCAACAAAATCAAAAAGAGTTTTCAATTCGTTACCGCTTAAATACATTGTCGTTATGCTGTTTTCAAACGGGAAAACTTCGTAGAGTTTTTCAAGTGTGATATCGCCTGTCGGGATGTCTGCTCTTATTCCCATTGAGTTGGTCACACAGAACTGCGACCTTGAAAGCTCATGATTCATCATCGCATCAGTAACGATATTTCCAAGAGGACTGTCTCCGCCGCTTGGATCGTTCCTGACTATCGTTGAAGCGGCACGACCAACTATCCGCTGAAGATACTGCGAAAATTCAAGACCCTGCACATAGGGCTTAAGCAGATTGATCATATCTCCGTGTTCAGGAACAGATTCATTTATCGCATGAGTTTTATAGTTGTGCCATACGATCCTTTTATTCTGAACTGCAATTTCGAGTTCACCGAGAATTTTATAGTTCACACCGCTGTGAACGACGAGAACATCTCTGCCGTCAGGACCGTCGATCACTTTAACAGGGTCAAGAACGACATGGTGATGTCCACCCATGACAACATCAACCCCTTCAACTTTTTCAGCAATTTCGTAATCACCTTCAAGACCCTGATGCGAAAGGATTATGACAAGATCAACAAGAGGTCTTACTACATTCACATAAGTCTGCGCCGATTCGATAGGATCGATGACATTGAACCCGATGCTTCCGCCGATCTGATAAATCGAAGTGAGCGACGAATCATTTCCGACACCGATTATTCCGATTCGAAGAGAACCACGCATAAGAATAAGGTAAGGGGAAGTGATATCCATAAGTCCTTTGTGCCCGTCCCAGTCAAAAAGATAATTTGAAGCGAGCAGGGGAAACCCGCCCGATTTTCTGTATGCCGCAACAAGAGCAGATGTTCCGTTGTCGAACTCGTGGTTTCCTATTGCCATTGCATCGATCCCGAGTTTCTGTATGGCAAGCATTTCCAGTTCCCCTTTGTATAGATTGAACTGGGGAGCACCCTGAAAAGCATCTCCGCTGTCAAGATGCATTACGGGAATGTCACCGTGAGAAGCCCTTATCCTGTCGCTGACAGTCTTGACTCTCGCAACTCCGCCGGTATTTACAAGACCCGGACGGTAATCCGAATAGTTGCAAAGCCCGTCTCTATTGCGGTCTTCGCTGTTCTTTTCAGCGTTTGTCAGAGCGATGTTGTAATCACTATCAGAATCATAGTTCTTTCTTAATATTGATTTCCCGTTCTCATCAAACCATGTCAGATTGATGGTATCATAAGGATAGTCGCACTTGCGGTCATGGTTTCTGTCAAAAACAGGAGCACAGTCATCAAATCCACACATTTTGTCAAAATTGATGTCCTCTTCCTTGTCACAATCCATGTTTTCATTCAAATCCCAGCAAAGTGTAACAGACCGTAATTGCGGCTGTGCTTCACAGTCGGCAACCGAACATCCCGGAATACCGTCAACATCCTCAAGATCATCACAGATATTATTTCTTTTTCTATCCCAGCATCTCTGGCAGTCAAGAAGATCGCAAATTCCGTCTTCATTGATGTCTTCAATAACCAGTGACGGATTTTTAGGATCGTAGTATCCCAGTTCTTTCAACTGATCTTTGGTGTAGTAGTTGTATTTTCCGCTTTCATAAACTTGATAAAGTCCTGTTTCTTTGTTGTATGCACCGTTACAGTAGGAAGCGCCTCCGCTGTAATCAAGGTCCCAGCAGGGCGGATTTGACGAGGTAAGCCCCATATTCCTGTCAAACATATTCGGTTCCATCCAGAAGGGGAGATATTTCGCATGAGTATCGGTTGAATGGAGGATAACTAGTTTTTGCGGAATGTCAGGATCTATTGGAGCTCCGCCGTAACTGTTATCAAAACATGAAGTCAGGAACAGTGCAAAAAAAAAGAAAAGGAAGAGTTTTTTTGAAATTTTCATTTTTTCCTCAGATTTATTTTGCTACAAGATCTCCAACTGTTTTAGGATGAATTGTCGGAGCATCATAATCAATATCAAAAATACCTGAAATTGTTGCAAATTCCTTGCCCACGGTGTATCCCGTAAAAGTATTTGCCGGAACGAGCATATTGTCTATAACCAGATCATTTTCCAAAACGATGTCAAATTCATTTGGAATGGTCTTGATCTTGACATCTGAAATTGTTACATAAACACCGATATAATCATAAAGCTTGGATGGATTCATCAAGTCAGCAGCAGAAACAGTGATAGGGGCGGGAATGGTGGCAGCTGCTTTGCTGAGTTTGCTGACAACATTTACTCCTACTTCTTTTTTTGCATTCTGCATCTGATGTGATTCAAATGTATCTGAATAATTTGCAACGGCACCTTTTATATCAAGCCAGTCTCCTTCAGTATAAGGGAAAGTGCTTCCTTCAACCATTTTGTAGACAAGTAGTCCCTTATTACTTGTTCCGCTATGGACATAAAATGTATACAGAGTCGGTGAACCGGAATGTTTGCGGGCAGGAGACATTACATACACATCTTCGAGATCTGTATAGACATCTGCCGCAACATCTCCATTCTGAATTTCATCAACTGTGGCTTCAACAGGAGCGGTATTCCCTGTATTTCCTGTGTCTCCGGTATTGCCGGTATTTCCAGTGTCGCCAGTGTCGCCTGAATCTTCAACAAGATCTTCGGCAATTCTCGGAGCAAGTTTGAACGCTTCATAAGTAAATGTAAGAACTCCCTGAATATATGAAAAAGCTTTTCCGATCTCTCTTTTTCCTGACCAGTAGTACATCTCCTTATCAACTGCGAGATTTCCTGTTACTTCCCATGCTCCATGACCAAGATTTGTATTTGTGATCTCAACATCAGAAACCTTGATGAATACGCCTTCATATTTTTCACCGTCAACGCCGTGGTCTGTTGTGGGATTCCAATTTGTTCCATCCTGTTCAAAAGGGGTTGAAACAGTTGAAGGATCTTCTATTTCAGCAGGAGATGGAACAGTCGCTGTGCCAAGTTTTGAAAGGTCATCACTTTGAACTTCGATCTGAGAGTTGTCGTAATATTCTTTGTAAAGCCCTTTTACAGATATTTTGTCTCCTATTGCGAAAGCGTCAACTTCAGCAGTGTCTTTAACAAAAACAAATATTCCTGAATAAGGTCTTGCAGTTGTTATAAGCTCAGAAACATACATTCCCTTAATGTTTGTGTTGTTGTACTGATCGTCCTGATTATATACGATACCTACAACAACACATTCAAAAGTAACTTCTGTTTCAAGCGGAACTTCACCTTTCTGTATCTTTGAAATTTCACCTTCAGGCTCTGTGTCGCCTGTGTTTCCTGTATTTCCTGTGTCACCTGAGTTTCCGGTATTGCCTGTATTGCCTGTATTTCCAGTATCTCCCGTGTTTCCGGTATCGCCGGTGTCACCCGTATTTCCGGTATTGCCTGTGTTCCCAGTGTCGCCGGTGTTCCCTGTGTCTCCGTTATTGTTTGTGCTTGTCGTGTTGCAACCTGCAGCGATTAAGAACATAAAAACAACGCTAAGTAACAGTAATGATTTAATCTTTTTCATGATTTCCTCACTTAAGAAAGATATTTAAAAAAACCGCAAAAACTCAAAACATTATATTGTATCACATTGAATTATATTTGGAAGATAAAAAATGAAAGTATTTTGTTAAATTTATGTCAGTTATCGACCATTTTGATCTTTGAATCGGTATTTTCTATCTTACTGTCTATGTTTTCACGAAGCTGGTCTTCCATTTTAAGAACGGTAAGCGCCTCAACATCATTGGGCAGATGTTTCAATATTTTGTGAAAATAAATGTTTCTATAAACAATATTTCCTTCTTTTGCATATATGTTGGCAATGATCCTGAAAGTCCTGATGTAATTTTCCATATCGCCCATTTGTTTATATACAAATGCCTGTCTTTTCAGCAGGTTAATGTTTTCAGAATCACCTGAAACGAGTTTTTTGATAAGGATTATCGCTCTTTCAAACTGCTTCATCTCTATTCTTGTTTCTACCAGATCTACAAGGATGCCAGTATCATCTTTTTTAAGAGAATGGAGCATCATCAGACAGGCTTCTCTGTCTTTAAGAGTCTGTTCTGTGTTGTCCTTCAGCTTTTCTTTCAGAGGGAGAAGAATGCTCAAAGCATCACTGCACATGCTTTCACGGATTAGAAGACTGCTCATGTTCAGAAGGTCTTTTGTGGTTGCCTTGTTCATGTCCTTTATTCTTCTGAAAAGATAAAGGGCCGTCATAGGGTCATTCTTTCTGATGAAGTAATCTGCCGCTTTCCTGTATTTATCGGGGGCATCGGAAAAACGCCCCATTCTGATGTCCATATCTGCACTAAACATGTTGAGAGGCCCGTGTTCAGGCATTGTTTTCAGCCCGAGATTTATGAAGTAGATAGTCTGTGAAGGGTTTTTCTGTTCAAGGTATCTGTGAGCTACACCGAGATAGACATCCACAGCTTTTTCGAGCTTTTTGTAATATTTATACAATTCCGCAAGTTGAATGTAGTTTTCTATTTTTTCCGGATCTTTTTCTATTTGTGAAAGAAGAGATGCCGCCTTGACATCTCCGACAAGGTCAGATACATCGGTATTGGCAAGTTTCCCAAGGTTTTTCAAAGAATCTGTATTTACAACATCTTTTACATTCTTTTTAAGGATCTTTGAAAGTCCGCTGAAAAAACCACCACTCATTTGGACCTCGGAAAAGTCAAAGTTAAACAAAACTCGTTTATATTATATTCAAAACCAAAAATTAGTCAACTTCGAAATTAAACATTTGCTATAACAAAATCAGTAAGTTGATTAATAAATTAAAAACGGCTTAAATCGGGTATGCCAGTTTCAATTTTCAGAAATTGTTTAAAAAAAATAATTGCTGCAATTATGCTCACAGATAGAAAATATTCAAATTTCCTGATCAGATTTTTCAAGAATTGTCCGCATGATAAAAGCAGCCGTAATAAAAAAGCCGATGCTGAAAATAAACGGAAGTATTATGTGAAGTTTCATGAGAAAATACCCGAGAACAGGCCAGATAAGACCTCTTATTCCGGTAAGCGTGACATGAGTCGATGTCATTTCAGGTATTTCCATGTTGTTTTTCGCAAAGAACATCGGGCCTATGTTCCAGCACAGTGTTACTGCCGCCATTCCTGCTCCGAAAGATACATATGAAAGATAAATTGACCATTTTGCAAACTCCGCAGGCAGGAAATAAGCAGTTATCATAAGCACAGGGTGAGCTATGAGAATCGAAAAGGCGAGAACCCCGACATACACAGGGTCTTTTTTATCAAACAGCTTGCCGAAAACCGGTATTGTGAGGATTATCACGACTGCTGAAACGACACCTCTGCCGAATGAAATTATGCTGTAGGAAAGGTTCAGATGGTCAACCAGAAGTATGGGGACTGCCGCAAGAACGACCATAAATCCGCCGCCGTATATGAAAAACGCCGTTTCATAGATAAGAAATCTTCGGTTTTTTCTGAAAACTGAGATGAGTGTGGGGAAAATGAGAAGATCGACTTTTCTTTCTAAAACTTTTTCCCGGGTCCATTCTGAAACCGGAACATATCCCAGCATAAAGAAGCTCAGGAATGAAACTATTCCGCATAAAGAGAAAACTGCTATATAAACTGAGCTGTTGCTGTCCATCCACAAACCGAATGAATATACTGCGACAATGAAAAACACTTTGTTGAGGGATATCGAGTAGGCATATATTTTACCGAGTTCCGTTCTGGCATAATTCATTTTCATATAGATATTCTGAACCGGTTTTATGAATGTGTCTCCAAGATAATAGAGGGCGGAAAGGACAAAAAGGGCTTCAGCTGTGTTGAAAAAGAAGAACAGCACCATCGGAAGTCGTGTCGTCATTGCGGCAACGGTGATAATTGTCTTTATTTTCCCGGGATATTTTGTGAGAATGTGGTTAAAGTATATTGACAAAAGATTGGTTACGGAACCCATCATTGTAAAAAGTGTAATAAGAAAAACTGACGCTTTGAGTTCTCTTCGCATGATGACTTCAGCCATGATGAGCATTCCATAGACCGTTCCTTCAAGGCAGGAGTGGAACATTTGTATGAAAAGCGTCTTTGATCTTGCAGTTAATGTGTTCATTTTGTTAGATTATTTCAGGACTTGGCTTTTGAATCGCGCCGTTTCAGGATCTCTCTTTCAACAGTGAAAATTGCATCGGGAACAGCTTTTTTGTTTGCAAGGTTCTTTATCCAGAGCGGAAGACTCCCGGCAGGATCGGTATAGATGTAATAGTCAACCCGCAGTTCATCGGGCTTTACCTGAGTGAATTTCCAGTAACCCTGATTTATTAAAACTCTCACTTTTTTTTCATTGACCGGATATTTAGGGTCTTCAAAAGGTTCCCATGTCACAGAAACGGAACCGTCACCGTTTTTCACTTCGCACGATTTGACCAGATAATCTCTGTCTGAAGCCATCGGTGCATCTATCACATTATATGACCAGTCACACTCGGCAGTTTTTTTCATCTGATCGGCAAATTTGATATATTTGAAGATCTTCGGGTGATTGATGCGGTCAAAGATCACTTCGACAGCTTCTTTAACAGTTCCGGTGATGGTTGCGACCGCTTTCACCTCTTTAATTCCGAGTTCGCCCATTTCACGGTTGTAAAGTTTGATGTTCTTTGAATCATCGACAAGTACCCACTCGGGAGAATTTTGAGCAAAAACAGGAACTAAGTTCAAAAACAGTAAAAAGAGAATCACAATTTTCATATCAACCTCCAAAAAAAACGATCTGATTTTATAGTTATTTCAATAAAATGTCAAAATGCAAACGGTTTTTTAATTTTTTGGTTGACAAAACGACTTGAAATAATTATATTTCCGCCTGTCCGAGGTGGCGAGGTAGCTCAGGTGGCTAGAGCAGCGGACTCATATCCCGCAGGTCGAGTGTTCAAGTCACTCTCTCGCTACCACCTTTTTTTATTCCATATGCCGATTTAATTTACCTTGACTGAATTTGTTTGCTAAAGTAATATATAACGCTTTTATTCTTTATTTATGGAGTGTGATCATGAAGAGATTTTTTGTTATTTTAACAGTTTTATTATTAGTATTTTTTGTTGTATCATGCGATGACGATGGCGACAAAGGCAATACTGGTGATACCGGCAATACTGGTGATACCGGCAACACAGGTGATACAGGCAATACTGGTAATACAGGCAACACAGGTGATACCGGCAATACTGGTGATACCGGCAATACAGGTGATACCGGCAATACTGGTGATACCGGCAATACTGGTGATACAGGCAACACAGGCAACACAGGTGATACCGGCAATACTGGTGATACCGGCAACACAGGTGATACCGGCAATACCGGCAATACTGGTGATACTGGAAATACCGGCAACACAGGTGATACCGGCAACACAGGCGATACAGGTTCGATAATTCCGAACTATGATTTCAGTCAGTGGGCAGGAACTCCTGAACTCCCCGTTGCGTGGAATGCCGGAGATTATGAAACACCCGTTATAACACTTGCAAAATTTGACAGGGGATCAGGCAATTTTGCTCTTCATATCTCTCACGCAACCCACGACAAGAACATTTATGCTGTTACGACAGATCCTTTCGATGCAGTTGATGCTCTTCCGACAAAGATAAAGTTCGAACTTGCAACAGATCAGACATCAAAAATGTCTATCAACATTAATTGTCCTGTAGGCACAGCTCCGGAAGATCAGATAAGAGCATTTTATATTTTTGATTCAGCTGCAAAAACTTTCAAAAGCAATGATATGAACCAGTACAATGTCATTGATTTCGGTGACACCGATTTCCATCAGACAGAAATTATTATCGGCCCTGAGGTTACTACTGAAATGTGGAATTCAGCAAAAAAATGCATTCTTGAATTCAAATCTGGAAAAAATGCAAATTTCAACATAAAGATCGACAATGTGATCGTTGAGTAAAAACAGCTTAACTTCTTAAAAATACTTCAACCTTTCATCATTACAAGCATGTCGGCGACTTTATCGTTTATGTCGATATCTCCGTCGTAGAACTGTGAGAGGATAGGCATTCTGTGTTTTGTCTTGATTTCCTGGAATATTGAGTCTGTGATGGTTCCGTGCATACAGCCGAAAGGTGATACATTGACAACCATTGCGGCTCCTTCTTTTGCAAACATGACGGTTCTGCCGACTGTAAGGATCGCTTCACCGGAAAACTCAGGTGGAATATATTTCATTCCTTCGGTCACAACATCTTCAACGGGCGGCTCATGGCGGTCATGGAGAACGGCGTGTGATGCTTTGTAATAAGCCGCTTCGGTCCTGAAAAGATAGATGTTCTTGATGAGCGATTCGCCTGCTTCAAAGAGTGAGAACGATTTCTGTTTAGCCATGTAATTCTGAAGCCACGCGGTATAAAGTATCCATTCATGCATTGGTGAAAGCCACGCTTCTCCGCCGTTTTTCTCAATGACTTCAATTATGTTGCCGTTTGCATAATCATTGCACCGTGCATAGATTTCTCCGACTATACCTACAAGCGGTTTCTTCCCGTCAAATTTGGGAATATCGTTGAATCTCTTTGTTATTTCTTTAATTACAGGCTTGGGGTCAGCTTTTTTTTCCAATGTTTTTTCAAGAAGTTTGACCGATTCAGCAAAAAGGGTGTCGGCATCTCCTTTTGTTCTCTCATAAGGTCTTGTCTTTGTTAGAAGTTTCATTATTATGTCACTTGACATCATTGCATGCATCAGATATCTTCTCAGACTTTCTTCAAGACCCTGATACGAATTTATAGAGGAGGGGCTCATAAGATCAATGTTTGTTATTCCTGCGTTGTGGAAAGCGATCCTTTCAAGCAGATTGTACTGCCCGAACCTGCACGGACCTTCCGAAGTGGGCATGAAAAGAATGTGTTTTCTTGAGGGGTCAAGCTTAGCCTGGTTCAGGATCGCTCCGAGCGTCAAAGTCATCGGAAGACACTCTGCTCCTCTGGTATATCTTTTTCCGAGGTTGAATTCATGCCTTGTCTCAGGAGGAAGAGGTTCCGAGTCATATCCGTAACCCCTGAATGCAGCTGCAAAAAGGGGAGTTCCGACTCTGTGCATCGGCGGAGTCCAGACTTTACCTTTGTCAAGCGGTCTGTCGGCAAGATAAACATCAGGCATCGGTTTTTCAGTGCTTTTTTCCCTGTTTTTAAGATACCCTTTTACAACATCGATGTATGCCTCGATCCTTGTTCTGTACCCACCGTCCGAATCGTGTTCATCAAGCTCAAGGATCAGCATCGGTTTTCCCTTCATTTCCTCTTCGGCGTAAGAGAGTATAAAACTGTCAGGACCACAGCTGAAATTCGTGAGATATATCGGAAATATCATATCGTCTGATGCCGCCAATTTAATTGCCGCTATTATTTTCTGGCCGTAATTCCAGAATAAATTCCAGTAGTTGGTTTTGTCAAAGCCCGATGTGTCAAGCTCAAGCATATCCATTGGAATGACTGGATGTCCCATGGATGCAACTGTTTCGGGAATTCCGAGATTTATCCCCTTGTCATATAGATTGTAAGGCCTTCCCACAAGGAGGAACACAGGTTTCCCTTTCCCTGTCATTTCTTTGAGAAAAGTTTCCCCTTTTTCTGTAAAGTCTATTGTTTTAACTACGAATTCTGAATGTGCTTCCCTGAAAGCTTTCACAACATCTTTTTTTGTTAAAGGGAAGAATTTTTTCAGTGAGTTGAAAATATATTCACCATTCTTTTCAGCACTCAACCTCAGATCTATGACTGGGTCAGCCATTTTTGAAGAAACATCCATCCCGTTTTTGCGTAAAGTACTTTTGATAACAGCCGGGGAGCTTTCAACATAAGGACAGAAAAAGCTTATGGCAGTTTTTACACTCTGCTCGGCCGCTATCATTGCAGGAGAGAAAACAGGAATATTTCTGCTTATCAGTTCAGCGGTATGTCCGATGGATGCTTTCATGGGGAAGCAGAAGTCGGAACTTGAATATTTTGATCCTGATGCTTTTATTCTTGAAGAGGTCACAGTTGATGAAACTTCAACTGAAATGTTGAGTTTTTCAAACATTTTCAGCCACATGGGGTAGTAGGTGTACATGGAAAGAGACATCGGGATGCCGATCTTCCCTATTTCTTTAATAATTTTTGTCCTTTTATAGAACTCTTTGTTCCGGTCCATTATCAATTGGAATTCTCTGATTTCTTTTCTCTTGTCAAGTCCGGGTTCCCTGCCGCACATGTAACCCCATGAAAACTCATCGGCTCCGTTTATTTTTATAAAATTTATCCTGCACAGATTGTTGCAGAGTTTACAAACTTCTGTTCGCGAAGTAACTTCAATATCAACTGAATCGGGACCTATAAATCGTGACGGGGAAATCGTGAGTGGTGAGTCGTGAGTGGTGAGCGGTGTAGGGGCGTGATTTATCGCGCCCTGTGTCACCTCGTCGTATGCGATGAGTGCGGCTCCGATACAGCCCATCACATGGCAGAAAGGGGAGACTACAACTTCGACATCAAGCAGGTTCTCAAATGCCGCGACAAGTCCGATGTTCCTTGCGGTTGCACCTTGAAAAAAGATCTTTTCCTTGTTTATTCTTCTATTGCCTACAACACGGTTCAGATAGTTTTTTGTGACAGAATATAAAACTGAGGCAAGAACTTCCTCTTTCATATAACCCTGTTTTAAAAGGGCGCGGATATCCTGCTCCATGAAAACTGTACATCTGTCGCTTGTAACAGGCGGAGCAATATTTTCGGTGACAGTTCCTGCATTCTGAACCGGAATATCGAGCTTTCTTGACTGCTCCTCGACAAAAGAGCCTGTCCCTGCGGCACAGACATAGTTCATGTTCACATCATTTACGAAACCGTTTTTCATCCGGATATATTTTGCATCCTGTCCGCCGATCTCAAAGATGGTTTCTACTTCGGGAAATATTGATGCGGCACCTCTGCCGTGAGCGGTTATTTCATTTACTATTGCATCAGCTCCGAAGATCTCTCCGATGAGTTTTCTGCCTGATCCTGTGGTTCCAAATGCCATGATCTTTGTTTCAATAGGATTTATTAATGAAAACAGTGCTTTAAATATCTTTTTTGAGGCATTAACAGGATCTCCCTCTGTTTTTCTGTAAATATCAAGAAGGGGCATTCCATTTGTTAAAAGCACAGCTATTTTCGTACTTGTCGAGCCGATATCCAGCCCGATGATGATCTCTCTGACCTTTGAAATGTCGGCATGTATCCTTATCTCATTTTTTAAAGGATCTACGGAAGGGTCAATAAAATCAGGATATTTGCTCTTTTTAAGAGTCAGCGGAGGCATGGTCGCTTCTTTTACAGGAGGGGTGAAACTCTCAAGATCAATTTCAGGAACAGGGGTTGATGCCGTCTCCACTGCTCCGATGGCAATTACGGCATCGCTATGATCAGGAACTATCCAGAATGCGAGGGGGAACAGTTTTTTAAACCACCTTACAACTTCTCCGTTCCTGCTCACTCCTCCTATGATGGCTATTTCTCCTTTAATTTCGGCACCTTTGAAAAGGGTGTTTGCCGCCGAAACGGCGAGAGCTTTGCACATTCCCGCCCACATTTCATCTTTTGTACGACCTTCCTGCTGATGGTGTATCAGGTCGCTTTTTGCAAAAACAGTACATCTGCTTGCAATATTCGGCGGATTATCTATCTCAAGGGAAGATGCTTTTTCAAGATCTATTCCGAGCCGTTCTGCCTGTTCTTCGAGGAAAAGACCGGTGCCTGCCGCACAGAGCGAATTTGAGGAAATATCACTTATCTCATTGTTTTTAATGACATATTTTGTGAGTGATGATGCACCGATGTCAATAATGACGCCGTTACCGCTAATGAAAGGGGAGTGATGTGAAAGATAGCTGTTTACGGCATTAGTTTCAGGGATATAGGCATTGTTAAGGACTTGAGAGAATTCTTTTGCCGATTTTCCTGTGAATTTAACTTTTGAAGAGTTACCGGCTTCACCGAAGATCTTTTTTAAAACGGATGCCGCTTTTCCGCGATGCCTTTTTCTAAGGATAATGTCATTCCTGTTTTTAGAGAAAACGGTAATGAAAGTAGTACCGATATCAATTCCGAGACGATCATTCATAATTTTCCACCCCTATGTAGAGAACAATTCCGGAAACAGGAGGTTTTATTAGATAGAGAGAAATATTTCAAGAAAAAACTTTCAATTAGGTCTTGACAGTCCGAATTCCTGCTTATATTAGAAATTGGTTTTAGAGTTCATTACAGATGGAGGTTGTCATGTTAGATATATTAAGAGTTTTCGCTTTTGTTTCTGTGTTCGTTCTTTCCGGGTTTATAATGATCGTGGGGGAGAGTGTTGCAGATTCAAGCAATCAGGTTGAAGCTTATTATGAATTTCAGGAAGATCTTGTAGTTTCAGTTCCTGTAGTTGAAATGCCTGAAATATTATTCGCAGAAGCTGAAATTGCCGTTCCAATGAGCTATGTGGAAATGGCCGATCTTGAAATCAATGTCGTTGATGAAAGGCTCGCTCAGAACTGCTCAGTCGAATGGAACGGTTCAATACAAAATGAGGCCGCCTGCTGCGTTTAGCGGTGGCTTCATTCTTTTTTCGGCTCAAGCATCATCAAAAAAGGTCTGAATGATTCTGATTCACATTCTGCTGTTGAAAGATCACTGCCTATCCATCCATCGCTTATTCCAGTAACGACAACGCTTGTTTCATCACCTGATTCTAATACATCTGAAGGATAATCCTGACAATTTGATTCAAATATCTGAGTCATATCATGCTGTCCGTCATTATTAAAAACGGAGATCATTATATCAGAGTTCTCTCCATTCCTGTCCCAAGCATTGAGAACAGTGTAAATTTTATCATTTATCACTTTTACACCGGACGATGTTGTAACTGAATTTTTATTTTCCTTTCCTCGCCATCTTTTTTCCCATATTTTATTTCCGTTCTTGTCATATTTTCTCAAGAAAGGATTGAGATAACAACGCATCTCTGTTTTTTGGTCATCATCGGATAACTCGTGATCTTCAGGATATTCAATTTCCTCTTCCACACCCTCACATCTACCACCGAGGAAAAAAAGATCATCTCCTGAAATATCAATGTCAGTACCGTATATAACTTCATTCTCATGTCTGCTGATCTTTTTCCAAACCTCTTTTCCGTCAGCAGTCCATTTTGCAACGAACATACTGGTTCCAAAATTTGAGCCGTTTGAAACATATTCATCTAAAATATTTTCAGTACCCGTTAAATATAAATCATTGTTTTTGTCCGTAGCTATCTTGCTGTAAACATCGGTGTATTTTTTTCCTGATTGTTTAATCCATAAATTTTTCCCATCTTTATCCCACTTTCCGACAAATCCATCTGAGATTCGAGATGAAATGTCGTCATCTCCGGCCGTTTGTCCACTAAAAGCACCAATAACATAACCCGAGACATATATGTTTTCCTTGCTGTCTATTGCGGTTGATGTTGTTTGTGCCCAACCTGAATCTAATTTTGGAAAATATTGTATCCAGGATAACGATCCTTCTTTTGAAACTTTTGCTAAGAAAGCAGACGAGCTGTCTTTACTATGTGATCCTCCTGTAATGATTATTTCTCCTGTTATCTCGTTTAATGAAAAATTTGATATGTCACAACGATCTCCGTAAGATAGAATCTCTACTTCCCATAATAAATTTTCATTCTTATCAAGTTTAATAAGTTTTTTGTCATTTTCAAATTGATTCGTTGATTTTGTATAGAAAAAGTTCCCCTTTTTATCCATAAAAGCAACATCTGAAAACCCTTCCATACCATTATAAAGACTTTTAATATCAACTGAAAAATAGTCACCTTCTTCGTATTGCTCTGTTTCAACATGTTCTTCATCAACATTTTCAATTACATAATTTTCTTCTTCATCTTCAACATAAGGATGGTAATCTTTGTGTCCAGTAACTCCACATGAAAACATGAAAACAGCGATCAGCGAAATTAAAAGAAACTTCATATAATCCTCCTTATTGCAAAACTTCAAAAGAATATCAGTTTGACAGCTAATGTCAAAGATTCACAATAATTAAGACAAAAATATCAGATGAAAGGTTGTTTTGAAATAAATTAAAGCTCACATACTGATCCATAGATTCAGTTTAGAAATTTATTGATACTTCCTGCATAATAAAGTGGAAGGAACATTAATTTCTGTTCCGGTATCTGAGCATATTCTCTCGTTGAGAATACGAGTCCTTTCGGGCAGTTGGGAAATGTCTGCAAAGCAAGGTGCAGACTTTTCAAAGAACCGGAACTGCCGCTTTTAACTTCGATCGGAAATACTTTTCCTTTAACAGTTGCAACATAATCAACCTCTGCATTACTGCTTTTGGATTCTCTTGCCCAGTATAAAAGATCATCATCTGTTGCTACCGCCAGCTCCATTCCGACAAACTGTTCTGCAAGTGCACCTCTGTAAATATTCATCAGATCTGATTCCAGGAGTTCGTGATCTATTGAAACGCCGCTTAATTTCTGCCATATTCCGATGTCAAGCATAATGGTTTTAAACTTCCTCGAAGAACTTTGTATGTTCAGCGGAAGCTCAAGAAGTCCTACTGATGAAACTTTGCTGATAACTTTTGCTTTTAATAAAAGATCAAAAGCTTTTTTTATGGTTGGATGAGAAAAACTGTTTGACAGCCGGCTGTAACTTGTCTGAGTTCCGATGTTTTTTGATGTGTTTGTGTAAACTTCTTCAAGACACTGCGGACTTGTATGAATACCATATTTAGTAAAGTCATTTTTTAAAGAGATTATAAGTTCCTCATGAACTTTAAAAGATTCTGCGATACTTCCGGTTTCAATAAAAGATTTAACACTTTCGGGCATTCCGCCTACTAAAAAATATTTTCTTAATTCTAAAAGCAGAGAATTGTGTGCAGTTTCAGGCAGTTTTTCCGGTTTAGAGTTGATGATTTCAAAAGCTCTTGAGTTTCCGCAGGCATCTAAAAATTCAGAAAATGTCAGGGGATACATATTCAGGTACTGGACTCTACCAACTGGGAAAGAAATCTTACTCAAAGCAAATTCCAATAGTGATCCTGCTGCAATCACATGAAGTTCAGGCATTTCTTCATAAAAATAACGAAGCGACATTATTGCATTTGGACAGCCCTGTATTTCATCAAGAAACAGGAGTGTTTTTTTAGGGGTTATCTTTATTTTCATTACAAGTTCAATGTCCTGCAGGATTCTTTTCGGGTCGAGGTCACCTTCAAAGAAAGAATGCAGCCGGCGATTTTTCTCAAAATCGAGCACTACCATTTCTTCAAAATTTTCATTCCCGAACTTTTTCACACTCCATGTTTTTCCAACCTGCCTTGCTCCACGGATAATGAGTGGTTTTCTCCTTGACGAATTCTTCCATTCAATAAGCTTTGTTTCAATATTTCTCCTCATTTATCTCTCCCTCAAAACAAAATTTTCAGAATGACTATAGCATATAAATTTCAAAACACAAGGTTGTTTTGAAATTTAGACTTTCAAAATACAAGGTTGTTTTGAAAGAAATTTAAAGCTCACAAACAGATTCATAGACTTTATCTGCGTGTCCTGCCACTTTGACTTTTTCAAAAATGTCGGCGATACGACCGTTCTTATCAATGACTATCGTTGTTCTTACAACTCCCATTGATTCTCTTCCGCACATTTTCTTTAACTGCCAGACACCGTATTTCTGAAGAACCTCTTTTTCTGTGTCACTTAAGAGAAGAACTTTAAGTCCGTGTTTTTCTTCAAACTTTTTGTGTGAAGTCACAGAGTCGGGGCTTATCCCGATTATCACGGCATTTTTCTTTCGGAACTTGTCTGATAACGCAGAAAAATCCAATGCTTCCGTTGTGCAGCCCGAAGTGTTATCTTTTGGATAAAAATAAAGAACCACAGTACTGCCCAAAAAATCAGAAAGTTTTATCTCTGTTCCTTTTGAATCCTGCAACCTGAACTCCGGCGCCTTGTCTCCTTTTTTCAACATCTTTTTCTCCTTCAAAAATCAGTAAAACAACTCATGTCAGGTCACTTATTGCTCTTAGTGGAAAATTATTATCGTACACATATTACACTGCTTTCGGTAGATTTCGAGTTTCCCACAATTTTACCACTTAAAAAATCAACGGCCCATGTTGTACTATACGCTGCAATCCAGGTTGTAGATGAATTAAATATTTCAGAAGACATTTCAGGAAAATCGCTGGCAGGATCAAATATGCTGTGGTTAATCAGCGTTCTCAATTCATTGATGTTCGGGAGTCTCCAGTCTTTATATTCAGCATAATTTGAAAGTTCACAATAGCTTAAAGCATCCATCCAGGCTAAACCGGATTTAATATTCTTCTGCCATATTAGATTCGTTGATGTATCTGTTATTATTACTTTGCCATTAACTGTTGATTCAACAAAAGTGTTTTCAGGCAACACTTCTCCTCTGACACAAATCAAATGCGCCTGCTTAGTATTTTTATTCTGGTATTCTGACCCTCCTGAAGAAAAATCAATGTACCATCCGTCATCAGTTCCGCCGGCATATTGATCAGAAGACCAATAATCCTGATATGTCATGAGAAAATCCACACCAGGCTCATAAGCACTCGCATTCTGTCCAAAATTTGTTATTGTGCCTAATTCTCTGGTAGTCGGGAGTCGCCAATCATCTTTACTGGAGTATATAATACCCTCACAATAATCAACAGCTTCCTGCCAGGTAGACATTGTCGTTGGAATAATCCTCTGCCATACCAGCCCGGTATTATTGTCTGTAATAATGTCAGGAGTTGATCCGCCGCTTGAAGTAAAACTGCGAAGCATACATTTTGACAAATATTGAGCATCCTGTCCGTAATATTGGCTTGCTTCCGAAGTAGTACAAGTCATAGAGCTAGAGTTGCCATAGCATTTTGTCTGCCCGGTACAGACGACTTTTGAATTAAGAAGGCAATTGTTTTTACATATATCCGTATTGTTACTATTTCCGTCATCACAAGCTTCGGAACCATTTTCAATTCCATCTCCGCAATAATGACAATCTGCCGTTATTGTGCAATCTGCTTCGCAACTTGCACTTGATGTGGAGTAGTATTCTCTGTTCCCCAGCTTTTTTATACAGAGTTCACTGACGGTATAAGTTTTTTCACTTTCACAGCCCTGTGCCGTTTCCGTTTTACCGTTTTCAATTCCATCTCCACAGTAGTAACAGTATCCGTTTATTTCCATGCAGTCACTATTACATGTTGAAGAGGAAGTATCTTCATAATAATCTTTATCACCGAACTTTATGTCACATAATTCATCATGTGTATAGGATTTATTTTTATCACATATTTCATCCCCATCTTCCACTCCGTTGCCGCATGTCTCGTCGTTACCGGTGTCCCCCGTGTTTCCTGTATTTCCCGTATCTCCTGTATTTCCCGTATCTCCTGTATTTCCGGTATTTCCAGTGTCTCCGGTATTTCCTGTATTTCCTGTATCTCCAGTGTCTCCTGAATCATTGACGCAGATCTGATTAATACATTTAAGTCCGTTTTCGCAGTCTGCTGTTTTAATGCAGTTTTCTCCGATACCGCTTTTGACAGTATCGCTATCTTCTCCGCAGGAGATGGTAAGAAGTATAAAAATAAAAAAATACAAGGTCTTAGACATTCTATTTCTCCTTAAAAAAAATTACCTTACACAGCGGATTCTGCCAATTTCACCCTTTCCTAATGGTGAAACAGTACCGTCAATAAAATTTACTTTCCATGCATCATTTGCATGTGATTCATCATAAGCAAAAGTTGTTGAAGACCAGAAAGTATTTATTGCCGGTGTTCCCGGGAAAGTTGATGCAGCACTGTAAAAGTTGCAATTTATCAATGTCTTTAACTCTTCAATGTTGGGAAGTCTCCAGTCTGTAAAACCGGCGTACTCTGAAA
>CAZVWR010000028.1:0-6924 GCA_964630905.1 uncultured Spirochaetales bacterium
AGGAATTTGGACCTGATGCGGAGGAGATGATGCCGTCACTTGGAAAAAAGATTTATAACGAAGGCAGAGAAGAAGGACTCCAGATCGGAATTGAAAAGGGAATTGAGAAAGGAGCTTTTGCCAAAGCTGTTGAGACTTGCAAGAAGGCTTTGAAAGAGGGCGCTGCTCCAGAATTTATTTCCAGAATCACGGGTCTAACCATTGAAAAGATCAAAGAAATTCAGAAAACACTCCAGACGGATTAAATTTTCATTATAGAACACAAAATCAATCATTAAGATATAATTGAAAGAGAGAATCTGTTGCATTAACTGATGATTCTGCTAATATACTTGAGCGTTACAGGTACAATGCGTAATGAAAATAGAAGGTCAAAGATCCAATGAAAGAAGTGATATGGGAAACAAAAAATACAGATGGCACAAGAGGTTATGTCAGGAATCCGTTTGCACCTCCGGCAGATTATAATCCGTATAATTCAACTGCCGATTTCTGGTTCCATTCCGGCTTTAACCGGGGCGAAATCGGTCCGGGCTGGGAATAGGGGGGAATTTATATGAGCAAACTTACGGTACAAGCTTTGGCCTCTATAGTTGTTGTAATAATAGCTGTTTTTTATGAAATAAGAATGTCAAAGAGAAGAAAAAAACAAAGAGAAAAGTTTATTGAGAAAGATTGTTTAGCAGAATTTAATTGCGATATTATTTTGGGAATAGACAAAGTCCAGGCTAAATTATTGTTGATGAGTTACAATGGAACTCCCGCGAATGTTATTTTGTATGATAAAAACATTGTGCTTGCTACTGGTGAAGAAAATCGATTGCCGGAGATAATGATTGAAAATATTGAAAAAATTTATATGGCAAAACTTGTATGGAAGGATGTGCTTTTTATTGAACATCATGTCTCTGCAGAAAAAAAAGCTAAGTACAATAATACATATCCTAAATTTTATTTGAGCGGTGATAAGGAAGAATTGCTATATATCAAGGATTTTATTGAAGAAAAGATGAGTGGTTTAAGAAGAGAGAATAAAGGAGGCCCCTCATGAAGTACAGAAAACAAAGATAAGGAAGAAAAAAGTTCCGGCTGTTTAGTGATAGTGTTCATGAAAAATTGAGATTTCCCGATTAATTGATACAATAGCCCGAAAAATTAAGTAGGTTCCGCCTTGAGATTTGTTACAGAGAACATCAATTTTTTAATTCAATTTGTACTAGGCATTGCAATTGTTCTTTTTCTGTTCAGGGAAAAGAAGGCAAGAAAAGCCGAATCAATGAGAAAAATGTTTGATGAGGAGATGAAAAAACAGAGGGACAGTCTTGACCAGATAGTCAATGAAAGAACAAGGGAACTCCGCAGGGCAATGCAGAAAGCGGAAGATGCCAACAGGGCGAAAACAGAATTTCTTGCAAATATGAACCACGAAATAAGAACACCTCTTAATGTAATAACGGGTTTTTCATATCTGCTCAGAGAGGAGTCGAAAGGAAATGAAAAAGCTTTGGAAGCTGTTGAAAACATTGAAAAAGCATGTGAAAATCTGACGAACATAATAAGTGACATTCTTGATATATCGAAGATCGAGGTTGGAAAAATGAAACTCGACCCCGATTTCATAAATATTTACGATCTTTTTGATGAAATAAGGAAAGCATATGTACCGAGATCGCCAGACAAGAAAATAGTTTTTTCAGTAAATATTGATGACAAGATGCCGAAAGTGGTCAAAATTGACGGTACCAGATTAAGACAGATCATTCACAATCTTGTCGGGAATGCTTTCAAATTCACTGAAACTGGAGAGATCCGAGTCTGGTCGTATGCATCAGTGTCTGATATAAAGGGATGTGTCGATATAACGATAACGGTAAAGGACACTGGTATAGGCATTCCTCCTGAACAGAAGGACAAAATGTTCGAGCCGTTTGTGCAGCAGGATGGGCAGAGTACAAGAAAATACGGCGGAACAGGACTCGGTCTTGCATTATGCCGGAAATTTGTCGAAATGATGGGTGGAAACATCAGCGTTGAAAGTGAACCGGGTCGAGGTTCAGTCTTCTTTGTCTCTATCAAAGGGGTTGAAGTTTCAAAGGAATCAGTGCGGGCAGATTTGAAAAAACTCAACGAAAAAGTGAAAAATGTCAAGTTCAACGGCGAGAAGGTTCTGATCGCAGAAGATAACATAATGAACAGGGAAGTGCTTAAAAACTTTCTGAGTGCGTCAAATCTTAACATTTTTGAAGTTTCAAACGGCCGGGATGCCATAAGTGTCGCAAAAAACATCAAGCCTGAAATAATTCTCATGGATATTCTCATGCCTGATCTTGACGGTCTGTCAGCTTCAAAAGTAATAAGGAACAATGCGGAGCTGAAACACATACCCATAATTGCAGTGACTGCGCTTGCCGGTAGAGAGCAGGTTCCTGAAATTCTCAGAGTTTGCAACGCACTTATTGAAAAACCGGTCAGAAAGGAGGTGCTTATTGAAAAGATCAGTGAATTCCTGCCAGTTGACGGGAAAGATAGTTAGATCGATAGTTATAAAATGTCTTATTTTTTCTTTTTTTGCTGTTTCATGCAGTGAAAGTGAAAAAGTTCAGAAATATACTTTTTCCGGCATGGGAACAGTTCTAAGCGTTATTTATGCCGGAGAAAAGAATAATACTCTGGAAGATCTGCTTCGAAAGGATGTGGAATTGATAGAAAAAGAGCTGAGTTATTATAAACCGGAAAGCTTCATTTCAATTCTGAATAGAGAAGGTCATTTAAAAGAAATTGAAGTGCCGCATCATGTCTGCAAGTTAATAGAGATCTCGCTTGAGTACGGAAAAATGACGGACGGGGTTTTTGATATAACATATAAAAGCGAGGGTGCTCTATGGGAAGAAGGAAAAGAGCCGGGGGAGGAAGAACTTAAAGAAAAAATAAAACTTACAGGTTCAGAAATGGTCGCTGTTGATTGTGAAAAAAACACCGTGATATTTAAAAAAGATGGAGTTAAAATAGATCTCGGCGGGATAGCGAAAGGTTATGCGATAGACAGGGCGGGCGAGATAGTTAAGAAAAACGGAGTAAAAGATTTTATAATAAATTACGGAGGTGATATGCTTGTCTGCGGAAAAAAAGGGAAAGAACCATGGAAAATAGGAATAAAAAACCCTGCGGACCCGTCAGATCATTTGAAAACCCTTTCATTCCGTGATGAAGAGTGTGTGGGAGTTGCAACAAGTGGAGATTACGAGAGATTCTTTGTTATAAACAATAAAAAATATTCTCACATATTTGATCCTAGAACAGGCCGTCCTGCAATTGATGCAAAGTCGGTAACGGTAACTGCTCAAAACGCTTTGACAGCGGATGTTGCCGCGACAGCTGTTTCGGTTGCAATAAAAGAAGATGAGTTGATAAAAAAAATTATGGAAAAATTTAAAGTAAAAATATATACTCTTTCCGGTTCCGATTTAAAGTGGGTGGAGCATTAAGCTTGGAAAAGAAGTTGACTGTGGCATTAAGGTAATAAAATTAGGAATATATGATGAAGTGTTTCTATTGCTCAAATGTATCTGAGATGAAAACGAAAGGTTTCTGCATCTCCTGCGGCAAGAAACTGGAAAAGATTTGCGAATCCTGTGAAATATCTTATGAAAAAAGTGCAAATTTCTGTATGTCATGCGGTGGCAAGCTGTCTGAATTACTTGAGAAAGTTGAAGAGAAAGTTGAAGAAAAAGTTGAAGAAGAAGAGATCTTTGTCCTTGAAGAAGTTTCGGAAGATGAAGGAGTTGTAATTGAAACAAACGACATTTCTTCCGATAAACAGGATATTGAAATTGAGATCAACGGTTCAGTAACTGATGAGCCTGAACGCGAACCCGAACTGAAAATTGAGAAGGATTCAAAAAAGGCATCGGAAGATTCAGCAAAATCAAAGAACGAAACCGATAAAAGAATAGTTTCTCCCAACGCTCCACAGAATAAAAAATCGAAAAAGGAACCGGCACAGGAAAAAAGTGATGTAGATCTCGATTCTCTTTTTAATGAACTTACATCTCTTGATGGTTCTGATAATCTTTCAGCAGGAGAAAGATCAGATGTTCCTCCTCCGGAAGGAATGGTTTCAGAGTCCGGCGAAAGCGAAAAGGATGAAAGCGGATTAAATTTGAAAAGTGACAAGATTCTGGTTAAAGAGCCGGATCAATATTTCCTTAATCCGACTGATGTAAATGAAAAATACGATGTTTCGCTAGATTCTCTTATAAGTGAAACTGTGACATCCGAGTTTGAGGAGAGTTGTGCTCCGATGTTCCGTAAGATAGAGGAAAGGTTCCGTATCTGTAAAGGAGGTTCTTTCTATCTGAAGGGAAGTTCCGGAAGTGGCAAAAGTCACATTGTGAACAGCCTGAGGGGTTTTGCTGAAAAGAATGCTCCTGAAAATGGTTATAGCATTGTTGTTTCGGATGCCAACATATTTGATTTTGATTTTATGATCTTCATCAGTCTGATCAAAGCATTGATGAAAATAAAGAGCAATGATGTCAATACTGTGAAGAAAAAGTTTGACAAACTGTTTGGAGAAGCTCTTCCAGACAGCAAGAAAGAGTGTCTGAGTGCCCTCATCTGTCTCAATTTTTCACCTGTTAAGACAAAACTTCCCAAACATGATATCGAATATCTTCTTTCATATGTTCTCTACGGCCTCAGCAGAAGTAAGCCGGTTCTGTGGGTGATCAATAATGCAAATACACTGAATGTCAGGTCCATAAAGTTTTTTGCGAGCCTCAACAGAGTTTTTGAATCTACTCCGATGTCAGTGGTTTTCGTTGTTGATCCTGATGCGGCGGTGCTTAACAACAGCACAAAGGAAAATGTTTACGAATTCAAGGGATTCCCTGAAGACAGGCTTATTGAGGAAGTCGGCGGTGTGCTCAAAACAAAGAAAATACCGGCGGAACTTGAAAAGCTTCTTAAAGAAAAAGCATCAGGCAACATGCTTTTTACAATTCAGCTTGCCGAATATCTAAAGGACAGAGGGTTCATTTTTGAAATGAAGGGGAGTTGGCGTTTTTCCAAGCTTCCTGATGATTTTGTGTGCCCTGAAAATCTTGATGAGCTTATTTCACTCAGAGTCGATATGCTTCCGGAAGATGTTGCAAAAACTCTCAGGGAATTTACACTCCTTAATCTTTACGAAGTCCCCAAATCCCTTTTTACACTGGTCTCAACGACAGGCGCTTCATGTATTGAAGAACTTGTTAAGAAAGGATATATCATTGAGACACCTGATTATCTCAGGTTCTCATCGAGATCGATCCTCACAGCTTTGAAAAAGAAAGTTAAGATAGGGAAACAGGAGAGGGCTTTCTATAAAGAGCTTGTTTCCAAACTTGCATCAACCCCTGCTGAAATATACCAACTTAACAAACACTGGCTTCTTTTGAGCTATATAAATCTTGGCGGAATTGTTGATAGAAGAATGAATTCATTTCTTTTTTCTTCGGCAGTATATATGGAAAAGCTCGGATTCTTTGAAATATCTCAAAGGTCTTACCAGACAATTGTTTCCTCATTCGAGCCGGACGATACGAACGATGATTTCAAAATACTGCCTGAGATCAAAAATGCCCGTTTGTGGCGGATAGTTGAACCGCAATGGGCAAAGATATTCTGGGAAAAACTTGTGACATATGCAAAGATAAGATCTGATTATCATCTTGAGCTTGTTGCAAGAGGGGAGATACTTCTTCTTGCTGAAGATGTTGATATGACCACCATTGCGGATATCGTCAAGAAACTCCACATGGCAGGCTGTTATGAAGAGGAGATCGGACTAATTGACAGAACAACTGATATTCTTGTGAATTCGGGCAATTATCTTGATGCAGTCACTTTTGCGACAAGAGGTTACAAAATCCTTAGAGATGTAATTGTAAAATATGACGGTAAAGGTGTTTCGCCTGCCGAATTTGTTTATTCCCTTTACATAAGATGTGCCTGTAAACTTGCCGAAGTATGCATAATGCTCAATGACAACGACAAGGCCAGTGCAATTCTTGAAGAGGCTCTCGAATATGCAGATAAATATTCTGTTTCATACTTCAAATCAAAAATACTTCTTCTGCTGGGCAAGATAAGATATGTTCAGAAAGATGAATGGGAAGAATTGATGAAAGAAGGTTTCTATAATGCAATAATCGGCATGGATTTTACTATAATCAAAGCATTTCTTCATTTTTTTGAGGAGAACGGCTTTGAAGATAGAGAA
Organism: uncultured Spirochaetales bacterium; assembly: GCA_964630905.1. Taxonomy (GTDB): domain Bacteria; phylum UBP6; class UBA1177; order UBA1177; family UBA1177; genus JAGOEX01. The sequence continues at coordinate 6,263 of CAZVWR010000028.1, forward strand.
TGGGTCTCCCCCTTTGTTGAATATAAAAACTGGATTAACTTCTAATCTTCATTTTCATACCTGTTTAAACTTGACGAAACCTTATATTTCTGATAGTTTTTCTAACTAATTTATTAGGTAGAGGTCGTTATGAGATTAGTGTCAGTAATTTTTTTCGCAATGATACCGGTAATTTTTGTATCATGCGGAATAGCCAGGTCCACTTCTTCAATATCGAAAGCGGAAGACCAGCGGGAAAAGTCTCTTGGTAAAATCGCCACCGCATTTGAAAAGACCGATACATTGGAAACTGATGAATTCGGGCGGAAATCGCTGGCAAAAAAAGCTGCGGATGAAGTTAAACCGCTTGAGAAAAGAAAAGCGGCATATTTCTTTTTCAAAGGGGATGCATATCTTTCAAAAGCTTATGACTTCAGATCAAAAAGTATTTATGATTCATCAGAGTTTCTTGCAGAAAAGGCGTTAGAATATTTTACTGAAGCTGAAAAGATAGCCGGCGGAGAGCAGCCTGCACCTGCACCTGAAGTAAAGCCTACACCTGCACCTGAGGTCAAACCTACACCTGCACCTGAGGTCAAACCTACACCTGCACCTGAGGTCAAACCTACACCTGCACCTGAAGTAAAGCCTACACCTGCACCTGAGGTCAAACCTACACCTGC
>CAZVWR010000028.1:7024-39481 GCA_964630905.1 uncultured Spirochaetales bacterium
CACCTGAAGTAAAGCCTACACCTGCACCTGAGGTCAAACCTACACCTGCACCTGATGTCAAACCTACACCTGCACCTGAAGTAAAGCCTGAGCCGGAGCCACAACCTGTTGTAACCCCTGATCCTGAAGAAAAACCCTCATTGAAAGGGGATCCTTTTGCAGAAAAGAAAGAGGAGCCGAAAAAAGCTGAGCCTGAAAAGAAAGAAGAAAAGAAACCTTCTTACTATGATGTCTACGAAGAAATGAGACAGAAATATTTGAAAAAGCAGTCTGAAGAAAAAGAAAAGGAAAAACAGGAAGAGAAGAAAGAAGAAAAGAAAAAGGAAAATAAAAAAGATGACAGCACTGCTCCGCAGGGAGGTGCAAAATGAGAAAATATATAATTATGATAATAACAATAGTCCTCACTGCTATCAGCGGTTGTGTGACGGGTGGAAAACTGCATAAAAGCACTCTGCTTGAAAGCAAAAGACTTGAAGTTGACAAGAATCGCGGTGCTGATATTTGCGCATCGTATGATATTGCAATGGCCGAAAGTCACATAGAGTTTGCAAGGCTTGAACTTGAGTCAGGAAATTATTATCGTGCCGAAGAGCATATGACAGCAAAAGATCTGCATGCTGCCAAAGCATCTCTTAATGCAGATATATGTATCCCCAAAGATGCTGATCAGGATGGGATACTCGATGTGGATGACAGATGCCCCAAAGATGCCGGAACGGTCGAATTTAAGGGTTGTCCTGATAAAGACGGAGATGGTTTGCCGGATGTAGATGATAAATGTCCTGATGTTCCGGGACCTCTCGGCCTGAATGGGTGTCCTCCTGCCGCCGATAGAGATGGCGACGGTATTCCGGATTCAACAGACCGCTGTCCAGATGACAAGGGATTTGCTGAACTTAAAGGATGCCCCGACAGAGATGGTGACGGACTTGCGGATCTTGATGACTCATGTCCGGATATCCCCGGTGTTGTTGAGTTAAAAGGATGTCCTCCAGCCAAAGACCGTGACGGTGACGGCATACCTGACAGGGACGATCGTTGTCCGGATGAAAAAGGTTTGAAGGAATTGAACGGATGTCCTCCTGCTGCTGACCGTGATGGTGACGGTATTCCGGATTCTGAAGACCGCTGCCCCGATGACAAAGGGATTGCGACACTTAAAGGTTGTCCTGACAGAGACGGTGACAGTGTTGCGGATCTTGACGATAAGTGTCCTGATGTTCCGGGAGTTGCTGAGCTTCAGGGCTGTCCTAAGATCCTTGATAAAGACGGTGATGGAATAAATGATGATGTTGATAAATGCCCGGATGTTCCAGGTGTTGCAGAAGAACAGGGCTGTCCTAAGATCCTTGATAAAGACGGTGATGGAATAAATGATGATGTTGATAAATGCCCGGACGTTCCTGGTGTTGCAGAAGAACAGGGCTGTCCTAAAAAATATAAACTCATCGTTGTCACTGCAAAGAAAATTGAACTGAAGCAGGTCGTTCTTTTCCAGTCTGGAAAAGCTGTAATTGATAGAAAATCATACGAAATGCTTAAGGAAGTTGCCGATGCTCTTAAAAATGCGCCGTCTGTAAAAAAAGTAATTGTCGAGGGACATACTGACAATGTGGGTAACAGAAATCTGAATATCGCGTTATCTCAGAAAAGAGCTGAAGCAGTCAGAGAATTCCTCATTGATGAAGGGGTCGATTCAGACAAACTCGAAGCTAAGGGATATGGACCTGACAAGCCGGTTTCTTCAAATAGAACTGCAGCGGGTAAAGCTAAAAACAGAAGAGTGGAATTTGTACTTGAACAGTGATTTTTGACACAGGGGAGGTCTTCTGAAAATGGTTTCTGGAAATAAAGGTGTTGCAAAAAAGGTAATGTTTGAGGAAAAGAAGAGAAACGCCGATGAAGTTGTTTTTTCTTCAAGCAATCAGAGAACGGCACAGAGGATTGATGTTGAAATAGAAGTAACTCTTACAGGTCCGCATACATTTTTCAGCGGATTTACGATGGATATAAGTGAAGGCGGTGTTTTTGTAGCTACCCACGAAATATTTCCCATCGGAACAGAATTCAGAATGATCCTTTTTCTTGGAAAAGAGAGGTTAGAAATCGATTCTCTGGTTGTGTGGGTAAGAGGCGAAGACAGTTCAATAATAAGCGGCGAAGAGCCTGGTATGGGGCTTAAGTTTCTCAAACTTGACAGTAGATCTCTTTCTGTCATTTCTGAATTTATTAAAAAAAGAGAGCCCATTTTATACGATGACTGCCTATGAAAGATCAGTCCCCGGAATTGCTGGAAGACCTTGTAAATTTTTTCAAAACGAAGAAGATCGATCACTCCGCATTACTATTTCTTAATGTTGCAAGACCATTCAAAAGGACAATGGTTTTCACACTGCCTGTTCTTTTGCCCCTGTTCTCCGTTGTTTTCGGACCGGACAGAGCGAAGAAGATAGAAATGATGCTTGAAGATGAAACTTTTTTTGAACAATTAAGGACTTCGCTTGAAAAAGGATTGAAATGAAAAGTTATCATATTTCATTTTTATCTATGGATTCAAAAATGAGAGTTGTGTTAATAGAATACGGAGATAGCGGCACAATTTTCTTTGTCAGGGATGTTTTCGAAAAAAGTGATAATTTTAATTTCAAGGATCATATCAGAAAATTAATGCAGGAAAGCAGTTATCACAAAGTTGACCAGCCGTCCAAAGTTTCTTCAAGCACAATGGTTATTCCCTCCAAACTCCTTACTTCTGTTGTTGCGGGAATGACGGCTGAAGGTTCGCTGCAGGCTTCTGTAAAGCTTGGAAGATCAATGCTTCTTGATATTAAAAAAGCTTTTCTTGTAAATGAAATAAATGATTCCGACATCAACTCATGCAATGAAGATGTTGTCATTATATCAGGTGGTTACGATGATTCTGAGAGCGTCATGCTTAATGATTTTATTGTGAAGCTTTCTGAAAGTCAGTTCATAAAAAGAATTAAGCCTGCGGTTGTTTTTGCAGGTAGTGCATCATCGCTCCCCTTTGCAAAGGTCAATATAGGTACGCTGACTGATTTTATAAGTCTTCCGAATGTGCTCGAGTCAAGTTTCTGTCCGGAAAGTCTTATGGCCGGGGAAGACATTTCAACAAAAAGGTCATCAACGCTGACATTTTCAACAGATCAGCAGAAAGTTCCATCCTATTCATTTTCAAATTCACTTCAGAAGATAACAGAGGCCTTTTGCGGAAGATATGTGAACAAGGTGCTTTCTGTTTTTATAACGGAAGAATATACGGTTGTAAATGAATGCAGAAAGAGATCTGGAAAATTTGAGTTCAGGAGATACGGTATACCTGTCGATGAACAATCCTTAAAGCCGGCACATCTTTCAGAAAGCATAGTCAGTGTTTTTCAGCAGGAATCTATTTCTGATAAAAATTTTGGGCAGGAAGATCTTCTGCAGATAGAAAAAAGTGAAAAGATGGAGTTTTACCGTCCTGACAGGATAGTCGGTATATCATGCAGTGACAGGTCGGGTTTTGAGAAATTCCTTGATGTTGTAAGTGACCCCGATATATTGAGGGGAATAATAGAATTTATTTTTGATAATGAAGGAGTTCTTCTTGCTTCAGCCCCTTTATTCTTTGACAAACAGGGTGATCATTCAGCATGGCTTCTGGAGGCATCTTATACAGAAAACATAATTTCGGGATGGATAGTCATACCGGATGGTACATTTATAAAAGAAAAACAATGTCTTACTGTTTATATAAGCGGAAATGAAGAGCGGAATGAAATGAATTTTCTGTGGGGTAAAAGGTATGTGATGAAAACAGAGCCTTTTTCTGTCATAGAAATAGACACATCCGAAAAGGTCTATTTTGAAGGTGTAGGTAGAAAAAAAGTTCTAAAGACCGGAAAATCAGGCAGAACTGTGGTTTTTGATCTTAGAAAGGAAAAAAGCTGATGAGAAGAGTTGTCTTTCTGTCGTTTCTGCTGATGCTCCATTTTTTTGTTATGCATGCAGAAGAAACCGCTCTTTTTGATATAGTTCACAATGAAAGTGATAAAATAGATGTTATTCTGAATATTCATGACAGCGGTGTTTTAAATGTCGAGCTTTACAGGGTTTTTAAAAAGACAGCTCCTGTCAATATCTATGAGTTCGTTCTCCCTGATAAAAGGTTTACCGGACCTTCTGTAATTGGTGCATGTTATTTTCTCAAGATATATCATGAAGATGGAACCGTTAAAGAAACAGAAAGGAAATGTCATACGAATACAGATGTGTTTAAAAGGATAAACATTTCCATGCTGTTTGTTCTTTTTATTTTTCTTTTCTCTTTATGGACAGCCGGTTTTATTAAAGCACCGTTCTTTAACACAATAAGCCGTGACAGACTTTCCATGCTCAAATTCATTTTGACCCTTCTTGGTGAAAATACTGCAAAAATATCTTTCTTAAATTCAGGTGATTCATCAGGATCACCGCTGCTTGGACCATTAACGGATTTCATGACAGGTCTTGCAAGTGCAACAGATACCGGATCATCAATAGAGTCAGAATTTTTTTCAGATGCGGGGGGGATTTTTTCCAGGTCTGGAAAAAACAGTTTTGTTCTTGTTCCTTCGTTCAGAGATATGGGCGGTTTCTATTCTGCCGTGAACAGTAAAGAGTGGAGCCGGCAACTGGTTTTCAATGTGTCTGACGGATCGGCTCTTTCTGACTGGAGTTCATACTTTGCTGGAGGAAGCAGACGCAATATAAACATTTCGTTAAATGTTCCGGGCTTGAGCGGTAACGCCATAATGTCAAAGAAAAACCTTATTTCGGTCGAACCATTTCTTCTGTCATCCCAACTCAAAAGCATTAAGTCGATCAGATCCCTGAAAGTATCAGGGGCATATCTGTTTCTTGGGGTAATAGCGACAATCATAATAGTGGGCTCATTGTTAAGAACCCTGGCATATTATTTCCCTGTAATTAATGGAATTCTCAAGGCCTGGGGTGCAATATGAAAAGATTTTCTGTAATTGCAGTCCTGGTCCCGCTTATACTTTTGACTGTTCTGGCAGTATATGCGGATTACGGTCGTGAGGTTTTTTCAGTAATTCTTAGATCCGGAGAGATCTTGATTGTAATTTCACTCTCAGCCGGTCTTTTAAAAGTATTGCATAAGGAGTTCAGAAAAATAAAAAAAGATTTTTTCTCACAATGGTCATCAGGCGTCATACTGATATCTTTTCTGCTTACTTTCGTTGCAGGAGCAATGAACATTAACCAGAGCAAATATACATTCAGCAACATTGTCAGAGAAGATCCGGCTTATCTTGTAGAAACAGCTGATATAATAATAGGTGATGATTCCTACCTGAGCAAATTTCCAGCGAGAAAAAAACTCGGTCTTTATCTTGCATCCAGTGTTTCCCCGTATTTCTTCCCAACGGATGAAATGTTGAGAGAAGCTGATATGACAAGTGAGGATTTTAAGGATCTGAAATATAAAAAGGGTGTTTTTTCAGGAAGCAGTACGGTTTTTATAAACGAAGATGATTCAAAAATAGTTTTGGAGCTTGAGAAAAAAGTCAGAAGCGTTTCTATAGAAGCTGTTTCAGTAATGCTGCCGGTAGCGGCAGTTTTAAAAGAGTGGTTTACAAATTCTATTAAAGTCATGAATTCATCAAATGCTTCGCCTGAACATACAAATCAACATGATATCAGGAATACAGTAATAGATGGAGCAGAAATAAAAGGTTCCGCTGATATGCTTAAAACCTGGCTTATGACAAAGAATCCGTCAGGTGTAGATAAAGAGGAGACCGTCAAATATTATCCAGACTTTGTAAGATCATCCGGCATTGCTGAGAAAGTAGCGGACAGTTGCTCAGTTAAGGCAGATATGGGAGTTTCAAAGAATACCGTTTCAAAACTTTTTTCAGCATTTTTAAAGACCGGAGTCACATCCAGTCCTAATATGAAAGGTCTTGTAAGATGGATATACCGCTCTGTCCTTGATCCTCTTTTCTCAACTTTTATGGCCATGCTTTTTTTCTCCATGCTTTTTGCGGCGTACAGAATGCTTGATTTCAGAAATTACAGCTATTTTGTTATATCTTCCGCAGTATGCATTGTTATAGCAGGTTTTTTCCCTTATTTTAATCCTGTTGTCCAAGCCCTGTCAGGTTCGGGATGGAAAGGCCCGTTTTCAGAAGGATGGATGATCAATGTTTTTGCCGCACCGGTATTTAAAGCACTTGCGATAGGAACCGGAACAGGAGTTTTTTATTATTCTGCAGAAACCCTTTTTGAAATATTTGTGTCTGAGAAAAGGAGGGGGAATTGAGACGGATCGGTTTTTTTCTGTCAGAGATTCCTTATAAATATCTGGCTGTTATGCCTATTTTCATAATAATCATCTTTAGACTTATAAATACTGAAATGGACCCTGGTATGAAGGATAGCGGGAGAAAAGTTTATGAATTGATGGAAAATATTCCTGCCGGTTCGAAAGTGTTCGTGATCACAAATTACGGACCTGAAGCAAAATATGAACTTGAAGAAACCCTCTCGGCGATGATAGCATATTTTGCCAGAAAGGATGTCGGGATAATTTTTGCATCACTTGTTCCTGTAGGGGTCGAATCAGCTTTCATGGCGGTTGAAAGAAGCATCGGAAACCCTGATTTTGTGAAAGAGAGATATTTATACGGACATGACTATGCCAATATAGGGTTCATCGGTGGAGGGACAGTGGGGGTCTTTCTTCTGTCATCGGAGATATCAACGGCAAGAAAAAGAGATATTTACGGCAACGAATTGCAAACTCTTCCTGTCATGAACGGAATAGAAAGTCTGAGCGATTTTTCAGCTGTTTTTGAATTTTCCTCCAGAATGATAGACGGAGTGCCTGGAATGACACTGTTCTCTGTTTTCTCAGGTGACAGAGATCTTGCGAAAGCGGTGATATGCTCATCAGATATGGTGCCGGGCTATCTTCCTTTCCACCAGTCAGGGTCATTTGACAGATTTGCAGGAGGGTTCAGGGAAATTGCCGGCTTGACGAAAGCCATAGATTCATCATCGGGTATATGGAAAAGGTATTATATAATGTCAATGATCCTGGAATACATACTTATGATCATCATCCTTTCCGGCATTAAACGGCTTGCAGGAGGCGAAAGATGAATATAAGCATGAATCTGAGCGTCTGGACAGCATTTGTGTTGACGATAGCGGCATTTTCAGGTCTTTACCGTGAGAATGCACTGTATAAGTTTGCCGAGTCTGTTTTTATTGGTGTATCAGCCGGATATTTTGCTTCAGTCTGGCTTTTTTCTGTTCTGGTGCCCGCGTTCGAAGATACGGTGAGCGGTGATTACATTCTTCTTGTTCCTGTAATATCAGGATTACTGTTTTTCATACCTGCGGACGGACGGAAAAGATATTCAGGACTGGTTGCAATACCTTCTGTTTTTATTGTAATGCTTTATCTTGCAGTAAGCATCCCTGTATATTTTCAGGCATATATTTATGAAATTATGAGATCTGCGATCATCCCGCTCATTTCTTTTGCGGATGACGGGAGTGTCATGTGGGATCTTACTATAAATGCGATAGTTACCTTAACGGGGGTGGTTTCAGTCATTCTGTTTCTTGTCGCAAGACACAGAAAGATCAACAGTTTTATCTCTTTTGCTGGAGAGACCGGAAGATTTTATCTCCTTGTTGCAATAGGAGTTTCTTTCGGATATACTCTCGTTTCGAGGATCATCCTGTTAATGGGTAGATTTGAATTTATAATCATTGATCTTTTAGGTTTCAGATTTTGAGAGAGGCTTATATAAAAAATGTGTCTGGAGTTATGGATATGAGAAGAAAAATCGCAATTGTACTGATCCTTCTTTTTGCTTTTATACTGAATGCCAATCTGTTCGAAAGGATGTTTTCGACATCAAGGGATTACAGCATTTCGCAGGGAGAAGTGACAATTTATGCTTTAAGGGCGGTAAAGAACAAATACCTCAACAAATCTAAATTACAGGCGGCAGACCTTCTTGTAGAGGGGCTTAATGCAATTCACGATCAGCTTCCTGAGACATTGATAAAATATGACAGGAACAGAAATCAGGTAACAGTTCAGATATACAATCACACATACACTGCAAATGTCGGAAGGATGAGAGATCTTTACGATATAGCCTATGTTTTAAAACAGGTATATGGCTTCATTGAAAAGAATTATGTCCCTGATCCGCCGCTTGAAATAACTGATGTCGAATACATAGCGGTCAACGGCATTCTTAAAAAGCTCGATCCGCATTCGTATATTTTCACACCGAAGGAATTTGAAGAGTTTACAAGCTCCACAGAAGGGAATTTCGGAGGTCTGGGTATTGTCATAAGCGTCAATGATGACGGCGAAATAGTGGTCGTTTCACCGATGGATGGAACTCCTGCAATGGAAGCAGGCATAGAGGCAAATGATATAATTGTTCAGATAGATGATGAATCTGCCATAAACATGACTCTAAACAAAGCTGTTGAAAGAATGAGGGGAAAGCCCGGAACCGATGTTACGATAAGGATAAGAAGGGAAGGTGTTCCCGATCTTTTAAAGTTTACTGTAACAAGAGCTGAAATAAAGATCGAGTCCGTTGTTTCTTCAATGCCTGCCCCCGGGATAGGTTATATCAAACTCTCCGGATTTATGGAAAACACTTATCCTTCAATGCTTTCGGCTCTGGAAGATCTTAAGAAAAAAGGGATGAAATCACTTGTGCTTGATATGCGTAACAATTCCGGAGGACTTCTTTCACAGGCAATAAAGATCAGTGATATTTTTCTGGAGAGGGGAGTTATTGTTTCAACTGTCGGGGATGATGAAGACGATGTAAGCGAAGCGGAAAAACAGAATACTGATATTCTCGATATTCCTGTAATGATAATGATTAATGAAGGGACTGCTTCAGCTGCAGAGATCGTGACAGCAGCCTTGAAAAAGAACGGACGGGCAACTGTTCTGGGAAGAAAAAGTTTCGGGAAGGGAAGTGTTCAGAATCTTTTCAGGATACCCGGAGGAGGCGGAATGAAGCTGACGATAGCTCAATATCTCACACCGGGAGGCATTTCCATCCAATCTGTCGGAGTAACCCCTGAAATAGAGATAAGACCCGCTTTTGTACATAGCGAAAAGATATCAGTATTTGATATGGGTGAGAATGTTGTTACAGAGAACAAGCTTAAAGAACATATTGTAAGCTCGTATGTTCCTGAGAAACTTGAAAAACCTGACATTATTGTAAGGTATTTCAAGGAATACAAGGATACCGATCAGATAGTCAAGGAAAGAAGGAAAGAAAAAATCGGGGCATTCAAAAGTGACGAAGAGATAGAAATAGCCATAAAGATCCTGAAGGAGATGGTTTCAAACGGCATAAAGCCTAATGATGCGGCTTCCAAGATAAGAGAAAATGAATGGTCAGGTATAGTTTCCAAACTTGCGGAATCGGGAGTTCCGTGGAAGTCTTCAATGTCGTTGCGTCAACCTGCGATTGATTCCCTTAAAGTTTCCCTTCTGAGCAGTCCGAAAATAACCGGAGGAAGCAACTACCAGTTCAAGTTCAAAGCCGAGATAGAAGGTGAAATTGAGAATCTTATCGGAGTTCTTGAGACAGATATTCCTTTTTTGAGAAGACTCGAGATCCCTTTCGGCACTTTCACCGGATCAATTGAAAGAACTGTAAATATAAAGTTGCCGGAATCTGTTCCCTGGAGAAAGGAGAATGCTCAGTTGAAGCTTTTTACCGGAACTCCTGACAAAATGCTTAAAACTGAGAATTTCATGATAGAGACAGTACCCGTAGATTCGCCTGATGTGAGATTTTCTTTTTTATCAATAGATTCGGGTGGAAATATCGACGGAATGATACAGCCTGGCGAAGAGGTGAAATTGACGGTTAATTTTACCAACAAAGGGAAGGGAGCTGTTCTTGACGGCAGAGCTATGCTCATAAACATTGATAACTCAAAGGAGATATTCATTAACAGCGGCACGCTTTCCTTTACGCTGGCTCCGGGTGAATCCAAGAGTGCAGAGTTCAAATTCCGTTTAAGCAGTTTTGAAAATAAGGAGACTCTTACAACAAAGCTTGCAGTGTCACTGTATGACTATAAAACGAAATATAATTCGGGTTTTTCAGTTCCGATATACAGATCAGGAGCAGGGTGTGTGTTTGAAAGCCGTGAATCCGGAATGGTTCTTGAAAAAGGTGTTGAGACATTCAGCGCGGCAGATTTGAAAACGGCTTATGGAACGGTAAAAGAGAGAGCAGTCGTAAAAAGCACAGGCAAATGCGGGGAGGCATATCTTTCTGAAAACGGATACTGGATAAGATCTGAAAATGTAAGTGCTTCGGAAGAGAAATCTTCAAAAGCGGAAATTGAATTGAAATACGGTATCAGAATGCCCGAGATTTTCTTAGACAAGGCTCCTGTATTTTCTGAGAATGGAAAATTCAACATAGATTTTCAGATAAATCCTGCTGAAATAAGAGATGTTTTCGTTTTTATAAATGACAGAAAATATTTCTATAAAAGACTTTCTGAAACCGGGAACATGAGCAAAATAAGCGTTCCTGTGACACTCGAAAAGAAAATCAACAGCATTTCTGTGGTGGCAAAGGGTTATGACAGAGAGAGAACTGCATTTGTCAGGAAGCATGTTGTCTTTCCCAAAGGTGCTGTTGACAGCGAAGAGGAATAAAATGGTGAGAATATATGTAACAGCGGCAGGAATAATAAGTTCAATAGGCCGTGGATGCGACAGCACTGTCAAATCGATTATAGAAATGAATGGAGGGCAGACGCAGACAAGATTCGTTGATTCAAAACTTGCAAAAACATTTCCGCTTTGCGAAGTGCCTTTAAACAATGATGAACTTGCTCAAATTGCAGGTGTTTCAAAAAACGAGTTTAAAACAAGATGCTCCCTGCTTGCGGCCGTTGCTGCAAAAGAGGCGGCTGAAAATGCAAAAATAACGGAAAATGACAACATTTCTACAGGATTTATATGCGGAACAACTGTAGGCGGAATGGATAGAAGCGAGCTTTTTTACAGGGATTTTTCGAACGATCCTTTGAAAGGAGGGGATATCAGCGATGTCATCTCTCACGATTGCGGAGATACTGCACATATTGTGTCAAAACTCATCAACGCAACTGATTTTGTCACAACGATAAGTACAGCCTGCTCGTCTTCAGCGAATTCATTTATAACCGGTGCAAGACTTCTTGAACATGGAATTGTTGAAAGGGTTGTCGCAGGCGGAAGTGACGCTCTTACATATTTTACGGTCAACGGATTCAATTCACTCAGAATACATGACATTGAGCCGTGCAGACCGCTTGATGCTTCAAGAAAAGGACTCAATCTCGGTGAAGGAGCCGCATTTGCTGTTCTGGAAACCGAGGAAACATTAAAAAAGACCGGAAACATACCGATATGTGAGCTCACCGGCTGGCACAACTGTGCAGAAGCTTATCACCAGACTGCTTCAAGTCCTGAAGGCAACGGTGCTTATGCGGCAATGTCAGGTGCATTGAAAAAAGGAGGATTGACCCCACAAGATATTGATTATATTAACCTTCATGGAACAGGCACAGATAATAATGATGCGTCCGAAAGTACGGCTGTTGTCAGAGTTTTCAAAGACAAACTGCCAATGTTAAGTTCCACAAAAACATTGACAGGTCACACACTCGGTGCGTCAGGCGGAATTGAAGCGGTGATATCAATACTTGCAATAAGGCACGGTATTGTTCCGGGTGATAATAGATTCACAACTCCGATACCTGAAACTGGTCTGATTCCTGTTCATGAAACACTCAGGGATGTACCTGTGAAGAACATAATGAGTAACTCATTCGGATTCGGCGGAAATAATAGCTGTCTGATTTTTACAAGGTGCTGAAATGCCAGTTTACATTAAATCCACAGGAATGCTTATGCCTCAGAAAAGTGAGGACGGCAGAACCCTTAAATGCCTTAAACCGGAGATAAAGGAATTCATCGATCCCAAGGAATCAAGAAGGCTGAGCGGGATCATTAAGAACGGAATATTTGCCGGAATGACAGCCCTTAAAAAGGGTGATGTGAAAAGACCTGATGCCATAATCACAGGAACAGGTCTGGGGTGTCTGTCAGACACTATAAAATTCATTTCCTCAATAAAACAGCTCAATGAGGAAAATCTGAACCCGGCCCCGTTCATATATTCAACTCATAATACGGTCGGCGGCACAATATCAATCCTTACCGGATGCACAGGATATAATTCAACTTTCGTTCACAGAGGACTCTCTTTTGAATCGGCACTTTTCGAGTCGTTCCTGATGATAAGGGAAAACCCGGAACTGAAAATTCTATGTGGCGGGGTTGACGAACTTACAGAAGAATATCTCATAATAGCCGGAAGACTTGAGCTCCACAAGGAGAATTCAATTCCAGCAGAGGGAGCAGGATTTCTTCTCCTGACCGGTAAAAACGAAGGATCTGTTGCAGAAATTTCAGATATTAAGACTGTTCCTGTTGTAGATAAAATGAAAACAGTTAGATATTTCAGAGAGTTTATTGAAAAAAACAACATAAATCCCGCAAAAACGGTACTTTTTACTCCATTTAACGGTGACAGCGAATGTGATGACTGGAAAAAAGATGTTTTGAGAAGTCATAAATGGAGCAATATAATAAACCCGAAGGAATCAACAGGTGAATTCATGACCGCAGGCGCATTGTCAACAGCCATGGCTGTTGATATGATAATGGATCAGCCTCAAATAAAACAAATACTTATATGGAACAGTTTTCTTAACATGGAAAATTCGTTCATTTTAATTGGAAATGGTTCTATTTAGCATAATTACAGTCATATTTCTTGTATTTACTGCCTGGGCATCTTTCAGTATATGTTCGGGTGTTTTTGTAAAAGCTGTGTGCAGGAACGGCAACTTAAAAAAAAGCGTTCTCATTACATTCGATGATGGTCCTGATCCTGTTAATACGCTGTTAATACTTGATATTCTTGAAAAAAACAATGTCAGAGCTGTTTTTTTTATGACAGGTATTCGGATGGAAAAACATCCGGATATTGTTAAAAAGATGTCGGAAAAAGGACACCTGATAGGTAACCACACATTCAGCCACTCAAACTTTTTCCCGTTCTATTCGAGAGAAAAAATAGTTTCGGAACTTCGAAAAAATGCCCTTCTCATTGAAAAGATGACCGGAAAAAGAACGGTTTACTTCAGACCGCCATTTGGAGTTACAAACCCTTCGATAGCATATGCTGTGAGAAAAATGGATATTATAACAATAGGATGGTCGGTAAGATCTTTCGATACATTTTTAAAAGAAAAGGAAAAAATATTGTCATCCGTCGTTAAAAAAGTAAAAGGTGGGGACATTGTTCTTTTTCATGATACGGTTAAAGGAACGGTTGAGATGCTCGATGAATTCATTGTCTACTGTAAAAGTGAGGGTTTCGAGTTCACCACTCCTGAAAAGTTTCTTTTGGAGGATTGATTGAAGTTTTTTTTATTTTTTGCGATATTGCTGTCGTTGTTTTGTCTTTCTGCCCAGTCAGCAGACGAAGAAAAAGTCAAGGCTGATGCCAAGGCGGCTTTTGCTGAACTGAAAGTTTCCTCTTCTGATGTTGTAAAATGGAGAAATGAGGTTTCGGCAAATTCTGCAAAGATCGTGTCAATAAAAAGTTCATTCAAGCAGATAAAGACCCTTTCGTTCCTTTCTCAGAAAGTGATTTCAGGCGGCAGGTTCTTTTTTGAAAAAAATGAAAGCGGCAACAGATTAAAATGGGAATACACAACTCCATTCATTTATACGGTTGTTATCAACGGCAACAGTATAACAATGAAAGACGGGGAGAAGATATCAAGCTTTGATATGAGCACAAGCCGTGTTTTTCAGGAGATCAATGAAATAATGGTTGCTTCACTCAACGGAACGATACTCTCAGACAACAGAAATTTTGTTTTTGATATCAGGGAGAAAGGTCGCGAGCTGAAGATAGAGATGACTCCTGTAAAAGGAACATCCTTGTCAGAATATTTCAGAAATATCAATATGATAATGGATAAAACAGATTTTACAGTAAGTATGCTCACAATGGTTGAGATCACAGGTGATTCAACGGAACTCCTGTTCACTGACAAAAAGCTGAACGGTAAAATAAATGATTCCGAGTTCTCTGTTAAATAAAATTAAGATCATTATGATCCTTTTCATTTTTTCCGCTTCATGTGTAACCCTTCCGTGCAGGGAATGTACGCTTGAGGGCAAGACAGATATGAAACTGTCGAAAATCCCGTTCTCAGATATGGATTCAGGGCTTTACAGGGTTTCAATAAAGCTTTACTCAATGTACTTTTCAGGACTGCTGGCTATTAAGAAAATTGAAAAGGACAACTTTAGAATGTCACTTATTTCTGAAACGGGTTTTAAGCTTTTTGATATTGAGATAAAAGATGGAAATGCTGAAATGCAGAATGTTTTTGCTGAACTTGATAGACCTGAAGTAAAAAAGACATTCATCAAAGATCTTACAATGATGGTGCTAAGCGGTATCAGCAGCAACAATTGTAACGGCTATGTATTTGATAAAACAGATGATTATCTTTATGAGTGCAGGACAGGTGAAAGATTTTCCAACAATTTTCTTATCGAAAAAAAGAGCGGCACACTTAAGAAAATATGGGAAGCCGAAGATATCGATGAGCCTGTATTTGAAATAAATTTCGGATATGATGAATCGGGATCAGATACTCCTGCATTTATAACGATCGTTCATTTTAATGTTAAACTCAGAATTGAACTGTCATTTTTGGAAAAGAACAATGTTCAGAAATGATCTTTTCACCCATTCAAGTTTTGAAAGGATTGATAACGGATTTAAAACAGTTGTGATCTTTAATTGGGAACACCCTGTTTTTAAAGGACATTTTCCTTCAAAACCGGTAGTGCCGGGAGTGCTTATTATGCAGATGGTCAAAGAGTGTTTCGAAACATTCCTTTCAATTTCTGTTGTGCTTGCCGGAGCTGACCTTAAGTTTACAAATCCGGTAACACCTCAGACAGCACATGATTTAAAACTTGAAGTGACTTTTGTTAATGATGACAATAAATATAAAGTAAAATCAAGTGGATATGACGGAGAGACTAAATTCTTTAAAATAAACATGGATCTGGTGCAAGGAGGATTGTAATGAAAAAGTGTTTAGTATTGCTGATGATACTGTCAGCCGGATTTTTTTCCTGTTCGTCAAAGATTTCAACGGGAACTGATTCTGATAACTTTATGAGTGATAAGGATCCATTATCCGAAAACGAAAATAGTGATAATGAAGCAGATGACCAGAGCGGTCAGGAAAATGACAGTATTGCTGTGCTCGATGATGACAGCTTAACTGGAAATGACAATGAATCGGGTGATGAAGATGCCCAGAATCATATTTGCGATCCTAACCCTTGCGAAACGGAAAAAAATATTGCAGAAAACAGAACAAGATGCATGCCTGCCGACGAAGGCAAAAGTTACACCTGTGAATGTGATGTGAGTTATCACTCTTCGGAAGGACTCTGTTGTCAGCCATATTCAAACAATGTTGATGGAAAATGTACCTGCAATACTTACTATACAGCACCTGATTATGATCCTGAGCAGTGTGTGCCGGAATGTTCTGAAAACACGATCGAAGGATTGAACGGCTACTGTCCTGAAGGTAAAATATGTCAACAGGGAATTTGTATCACTGATCGTTGTTATGGATATGAATGTCCTGAAAACAGCACCTGCTCAACAAAAAATGATGCTCCTTTCTGTCAGTGTGATACAGATCTTCAGATGAGCGATGGAAAGTGCTGTCCGCTTAATTCAACAAATAAATCAGGGGCTTGTGAGTGTAACGAAGGATATGAATTAAAAAGTGGAAAATGTGAGCCGCTTTCTTCAAATAAATGTGTTCCCAACCCTTGCGAAGGAAGTGGAAATCCGCTTCATAAGAATGTCTGTGTACTTGACGGTTCTGTTGCCGGTTATCACTGTGAGTGCAATGAAAATTATGTTGCTGATGAAGATGGCTGTGTTCTGATTGAGTTCGATTTCTGTCCCGAAGGCCTTCAATGCCTTAGTGGTTACTGTGTTCCGTTTGATCTTTCAAATGAACAGTGCATTGAAGATGCAGATTGTCGTGAATTCCCAGGTTCCACCACTGTATGCTCGTCACCGCATGCGGCAGGGGGAATTTGCATAGGATGTGCTGTAGCAAGCGACTGCCCCGGGAATACACAGTGTTATGAAACATACGGAACTTGTGCGCTGATGTGCGATGATGATACCGATTGTCCATATGGTAAATGTTATGGAACAGGCTACTGCGGACAGAAGAAATGTTACAGTAATGAGGATTGTTTCGGAGGAACGCTCTGTATAGATTCTGACGGATCGGGTGAAGGCATGTGTCAAAGGATCCCGTGCAAAGAGACCCTGTGTTCAAAAACAAACCCCGGTGGAAGTTGTGAGGGTCCATCATCATCCTGTATTGCAGGTGAATGTGTCAGTTCATGCGATCCAAATCCTTGCGGAGAGATCAACAGAGGGACATGTGAGATAAAACTCGGCGTTCCGACATGTGTATGTGATGCCGGAACTCAGGAAATAAATGGAAAGTGCGAACCGGTTTCTGTAACAAAATGTCTGGACGGTTTCACTTGTACTTCCGGTGTTTGTGCAGATAAGAGCGATCCAGGCTTTGTCTGTGCTGAAAGCGGAGATTGTGAAGATGCAGACCTTGTGTGTTCTCCGGTTCTGCCGTCCGGTGTTTGTTCGGGTTGCACATATCCTTCTGAATGTCCTCACGGCGGAGCTGAAACTTCTGACTGTGTGAGCGGATACTGTCTTAAAATATGTTTTATTGATACTGATTGCAACGACGGTATGAAATGCCTGGGATCGGGTTATTGCGGAAAGTTGGATTGTGTCAAACCTTCTGACTGCCCTTCAGGATACACTTGTTCAAGTAGTGGCAGATGTTCAAGAATTCCATGCACTTAACAAAAAAATAATAAAAAAATAATAAAAAAATATCATAATTGTTACTAAATTCTCTGATAAGCAATTTGCTTGAGTTTTTAGGAGGTTTTCCTATGAACAGATTGTTCAGTTGTGAGTGTTGCGGAGGTGGAAACTTAAACCACCTTAGAAAGGAAATTTATGAACATAATGGAGGTGGTTATCATCTCGCGATATCTTTTAACGGGAGCAAGAGATTTTTCAAATGCAGTGAATGCGGCAACATATGGTGGACAGAGCCGACAAGTGAATTTATGCATTTTGTTTATGAAAATGCTGTAGCCGGAAAGATAATAGCTATAAATAACGAAAAATCTCTTAATAGAGCTTTAAAAACCGGATAAAAAAAAGGCGCCTAAAAAAAGGCGCCTCATATCTGGGGTGGGAGGGGAATGTGGATAAATCCACAAAAGAATGTTACTTGAAAAAAGACAACCGTCAAGCAAAATTAATCAAAAAATAATCTGTTAGAATCATTGATGTTCTCAGAAGAAAAAAAATGATGCTGAAAATATTTGACACCATTCATCTGATATGTATATTACCTCTCGCTGATGTTCGTTGGCTTTTGATTCTTTTAGGTTCCTCGTTAGCTCAGTCGGTAGAGCGGGTGGCTGTTAACCACTAGGTCGGCAGTTCAAGTCTGTCACGGGGAGCCATTTTTTTTTGTTAATTTTTTCTGATATGAATTTACTGAACTATAAAAAGAACCCCTTCGTCACACCAGAAAGTGATAAAGTTAAGAACATCTATGTTTTTAAACTTTTTCTGAATTTCAGAAACAGAAACAGTGTTCTTTTTGCGGATAAATGAAAATACAGTACCTTCTTCATCAGTGATAGTTTTAGTGAAAACGCTGCCGTCAAGACGGTAAACTAGACCGTACATACTTTCCTTGTCAACATCGCAGGAATATTTTTTTAAATCGATGTAGCCGGTTTCTATAATATCTTCAATGTCATATGAGAATTTGTCAAAAAATGAAGAACAGTTGATTCCGATCAAAGTTTTGTTATCAATTTCTTCTATCTGATAAGGATAGGTTATGATGTCCTCTTCCAGCGTCATTAAGGATGTGGTGTAAAAATAATTATGTCTGAGAAGATCTGATGCAACCGGCCAGAGCTTCTTTTTTTGAAACCGGTCGAAAAGATAGGAGAAGAATTCATTTATATATTCAAAAAGCTGATCGTAATTGATATCATCAGGATCCATTGAATTCATGTCAACAGGCTGTTTTTTTATCCACTTGTTCCAACGTGTTATAATCTCATGACATGGCATCTCCAGTCCTTTTCCAAGCATCGTTATTATAGATACCATCCGGCCTTTATTATAAAGTACATCGATTCCTTCGGACATTTCACCAACCTTCTCGAACTCTCTTTTATTGAACTGTGGATTTTCGAGAGCTCTGTATGGATATGAGTGTTCTACGGTATAATTGTATTCTCTCATTCTGTTGAACATTCTTGTTCCGGGATACATTGACAACCTGAAAACGTTTAAAGAAACAGGCCAGAGATTGAATGCATTTTCCAAATCATTGAGAAAGTCATCAAAGGTCATTTTTGGAAGCCCGGCAATTATGTCTATGCCAAACGGGAGATTGGGAAAGTTTGCCATGTATCTGATATTGTTAAGAGCGTTTTCGACATTAAGAGAAGTCATCAGGTTTTCATGAACTTTCTGATTTACAGTTTGTAATCCGATGTTAAGAAAAACATTCATCTCAGCAAGAGACTCTATATCCTCTCTCGTGAGAAGGTCCGGCCTTACCTGAATCTCAATGGATGCGTATGGTAGATGAGATTTAAGCATATCAAGTATTTTTACAAAATGCTGGTGGCTTAAGTTTAACACAGGACATCCTATCACTATCTGAGAGACATTTCTGGAAACAAAGTAGCGCAATTCTTTTTCAAGATAAGCAAAGCTGTGATATCTCAAATTACCAGCCTTGGAAAATTCAACACAGAAATCACATTTAAAACTGCAGCCCCTTGCAACTTCCCAGTAAACGATGGTATGTTCATCAACCTCAATCATCTCATTAATATATGGGGATGGAATAAGATCAAGATCACTGATCACCTTGTTTTCGCCGAAAATGAATGTTTTTTTCACTTTGTCTTTGAATATTATTCCGCTTGCCGAACTGATATCCCTGTTCTCTTTTTTTAGTGATATCATCTCATAAAGAGCCAGTTCAGGTTCATCCTGAAGTATAAAATCAAAATCTTTTTTGAGATATTCTTCCGGGTGCGAGAATGTATCATGCCCCCACAAACCTTTGATTGCCGAAACTGTTCTACAGCTTTCAGCAAGTTTTAAAATGTACGCTGAATTCCAGTAAAGAACATTAAAAAGAATAATATTGGCATTTTTATTTTTCAAAAGATTGGCTGTGGTGATCATGTCATCTGTCATGTAAATGTCTATGATCTCGGTTACAATCTCTCCGCCGGTCATCTCATCAATGAATGATTTCAGTGTGAAAAGATGGTATTCGGTATTCCTGTTGATCCTTGAACGGTTTACATTGACGATTGCGACTTTCATGTGAAAACCTCAAAAGGGATAAAGAAGATGATCAAAGAGCAGATCTAGTGAACTGAGCTGAGATAACTTGCTATCGCTTTAAATTCTCTCATTGCAAGTGCATATTCAACTTTATCACCCTCATTTCTAAGAACTTCTTCGATTATAGGAACAAAGCCGTTGTCTTCAGTTTTAAGCAGTGCAATCGAAAGAGCTTCACGGACATATGGTTCAACATGTGTGAAAACAGGTTTCAAAGGTTCTTTATAGTGTTTTATTTCTCCTGAGTAGCCGATCATATAGACTGCTTTCTCAACGACAGCAGGGTCTTTGTCTTTAAGCTTTTCAACATAACATTTAACCTCTTTGCCGCATTCCTGTGACACTTTTGCTCTTGACACAAAACGTTTGAACATTTCAACGGTCTTATTTGTTGAATCATAGTTTACATCAAGTCTTGCCTGGGTCTTCATCTTTTTGTCAAGGTCTTCAGCACTTAATTCCTGTCCCTTGGTTTCTTTAAGTATCTGCTCTTTTGTTTTCTTTTCTACCCCTGCAACATAGTTTTCGCCTTCACTTATAATACTTTCAGCATGTTTGATAAAGTCAGATGCCATTTCCGGTTCATACATCATTCTGGTCAATGCATCAGAACCCCATACGATTGATTCATAGAAAAGTATCTTTTCGTTCATCTCGTTATATTCAGAGATAGGTTTCTGTTTTGCAAGCTCAAGAAGATATGGAATCGATTTCGGGTCACCAAGTATTGCAAGTGCTTCTGCACCTTTCATCGTGATGGATATTTCCTGACCCCTGTCAGCAAGTTTTGCCTGAGCTATCTCTTCTTTTGTGGGTTTGTGGTCAGGTTTTTTCGCAGCATTTTTTGTGAATTTCTTGCTTACCATTTTAAGAAGGGTATCTGTTGCCTTGAAATCTCCGAATTTTGCAAGCTGAACCGCAAGATGTTCTGCAAGGAAAGGCTGTTTCTTGTCGGTTGCAAGCTGTGCTTCAAGTTCTGCAATAACCATGTCAACTGCGAGTTTTGAGCGGATGTCTGCAAGAACAATGGATGTTTTGATCTTTGAAGTTGCATCAATTGATGCAACCGTGGCAACATATTCGTCATCTTTCGGGCACTCCCCTTTTTTCTTAGCTTCTTCATTATCAATATATTCGGGACAGAACTGTTTTGTAGCTCTGTCTTTGTTAGCATTCTGAATATCGTTGACAGTAGGATTCTGTCCGTTATATGCCTTTATAAGCTCCTCTTCAGCAAGTTTCCCAAGACGGATAAGAGATTTTCTGGCTTCCGGGAAAAGACTGAAACCCTGTTCTTCATAGAAAAGAGCAGTAACAAGAGGACGGACAGTAGATGGTTCCTGCCATTCGCCGAGAATTCCTGCTGTCGTATATTTTGTTCCGAAATCTTCAATCGATGAGCTGAAAACTTTTAATACTTCGGGAACAAGGTGCTTGCTCTCATTGGGCATTTTTGAAAGTGCTTCTATTGCAGCTCTTTTAGCCACAGATTCTGCTTTTTCACGCATACCCGCTGCAAGTACTTCGGGTGTGTTGATAGAAAAATATTTTGCAAGTATCGGAACAGATTCAGGACTTTTAAGAAGACCCATTGCCATTGCGGCACTTTCAAGGGTTTTAAGATTCCTTACATTTAATGAAACAAGACAGTCGTCTACAATTTCTCCGATCCTCGGAATTGACATAGTGCATCCGATTTCACCTGCGGCAAGAACCGCCACTCCGGCTTCAGGGGTTTTATCAAGTTTGAGCAGTTTTTCGCATGTTTTGTCAAGATCACCGATCTCACCTTTCATTTTTTTCAGTGACTGGATCGCATAATTTCTTGAGTCCTTAGGATAAAGCTTGCTGAGATACTGATCTTCGGGGTTACATGAGATCAAAATAAGAATTGCCGGAATAAGCATTAAAAATGTGAAATTCTTAAACATAATAACTACCTCGTTCTGTACATTGGTGAATTATTTTAAAGTAACCAAAACTTTCATCAAAATGGACTTTAGCAGAAAAACACAAAATATCAAATTTTTGTAAAAAAAATAACTTTGGATATTTCACATAATTACAATGACAACGCTTTTCTTGACATGAACTTATTTAGAATATAGCATACTCCGGCCAAAACAAGGAGGTAAGTATGCTTTCAATTCTGCCGCTTGGCTGTTACGGCAGCGACCTTGAAAACAAGAAATGTATTTCGATGCAGATTACCCCTTCTACAGTAATTGATACAGGTTCACTGATGTCTTCTCTGGATATTCCGCAACTTCTTGAAATTAAGAATGTTATTATAACACATTCCCATTTTGACCACATAAAGAACCTTCCGATATTTGCTGATTTCATGCTTTCTCTGGGGAATCATGTTTTTACTGTTTACACAACAGAAAAAATCATGTCGGAGATCAAAACTCACATACTTAACGATCTTATCTGGCCCGATTTCACAAAACTTCCCTCTAAGAGCCGTCCTACAATAAAATTTCAGCCGGTAGAATTTGAGAAACCGTTCTCACTTGACGGGATTGAATTTCTTCCGATCGAGGTAAATCATTTGGTTGAGTCAATAGGTTTTATTATCAGAAAGAACGACTGTTCAATTGCATATTCAGGCGATACTTTCATATGTGACAATTTTGTGAACCATGTCAACGATGAGCCCACTATAAAAGCGATCTGCTGGGAAACATCTTTTCCCAACAGACTTGAAAATATTGCTGTTGCTTCAAAACATCTTACTCCTTCACTTCTGGAACATGAGCTCCTGAGGTTGAAAAGAAAAAACGAGGTGCATACTTTCCACCTGAAACCGAATCTTGAAAATGAGATAATTGAAGACTTGAAGAATATCAGGGCGGATATGCCGATAATTCCTATGAAACAGAAAAGACCTCTTACAGTATCTTGACGGAAATTCCTGTATGAAAAGACAGATAATCGTAAATGCCATCCATGGCGAAAAAAGAGTGGCGATAATTGAGGATAGAAAGCTTGTTGAACTTCATATAATGAGGTCTGATACAGGATATTGTCTGGGAAATGTCTACTCTGGAATAGTAAAAAGGGTTCTGCCGGGAATGCAGGCTGCTTTCGTTGAGTTCGGCGGTACAAGGACAGGTTTTATTTTTATCAACGATCTTAGAACGGATATTACTTATGAAGAGTTCCAGAAAACCGTTCAGGATGACGAGATCGAGGAATCACAGGAAAATCAGAATGGTCATTCTGTAAAAAGGGATATCCAGAAATATGTAAAGGAAGGAGAAAGGGTTCTTGTTCAGGTTATTAAAGAGCCGATAGGTCAGAAAGGAGCCCGTTTGACAACACACATATCTCTGCCAGGAAGGTTTTGTGTTCTTCTTCCGACCATATCGCACATAGGGATCAGCAGGAAGATATCCGATAATGCAAAAAGAAATGAACTCAAAGAGCTCGGACAGAGAGTTCAGAAAAAAGGTTACGGCATCATTTTGAGAACTCTTGCAGGCAGCAGTGATGTTAAAATAATAGAAAAAGAGGCGGTCGCACTTATAAAAAAATGGGTAGAGATACAGAATGGATATAAAAAAGAGAAAGGTGCGGCACTTATACACGAATCACTTGATCCTCTGGCTGAGATAATTCAGAATACCGGAATGGAGGATCTTAAAGAGATTGTTACAGACAGCAGACTGGATGAAAAGAGTGCAAGGGAATATCTCCAATTCTACAATGAAAATCCGGATGAATTTGTGAAATTCTATGATCTTCCTTATCCGATATTCGATTATTATTCGATCGAAGCTGAAATAACTTCAGTCCTTAAAAAGAAGATATGGCTCAAAAGCGGAGGGTTTCTTATAATTGAACAGACCGAGGCGTTGACGGTTATTGATGTGAATACTGGAAAATTTGTCGGTAAAGGAAATCTCGAAAGCACGGTGCTCAAGACCAATCTTGAAGCTGTGGAAGAGATAGCATATCATTTAAGACTTAGAAATATTGCAGGTATCATCGTTGTTGATTTCATAGATATGAGAAATCAGAATAACAAAAAAAAGGTGATATCAGATCTTGAAAAGGAGCTTGAAAAAGATCCTGCAAAGTGTTCTGTTTTCTATTTTACAAGGCTGGGGCTTATTCAGATAACTAGAAAAAGGACAACAGAAAGCAACATTTCTTCAATGACCGAGTCCTGTCCTTACTGTAACGGTAACGGAATAATAAAATCAAGAGATACTATAGTTTTTCAGATGTTCAGGGACATTCAAAGAGAAGTAAAGCTTTACGGGAGCCGGTTGATAAACATAAAGGCTCACCCTGATGCAGTTTTCACGCTGGAACATAAGTATGCGGAAGAGTTTGCCGGACTGAAAAAAGAGTTAAAAATAATTGCTGATGTCCAGACAGACAATTCCTTCCACAGGGAACATTACATCGTTTCTTCAAAAGAGAAAAATTAAACCGGAGATAAAAACATATGGCTTTTACTGGAATATTTCTCATTTCACTTGCTATGATCGCTCTGCAGATACTTCAGACAAGAATATTCTCGTTCACGCTGTGGCATCATCTTGCCTACATGGTTATTACAGTTGCTCTGATGGGTATGGCGGCGTCTGGAACATGGCTGTCGATAAAAAAGAAACAACCGGAAAAACCATACAGGTTCCTTGCTTTGTGTTCTGCCGGATTTTCAGTTTCGGCGCTGATCTCACTTGCGGTTGCGGTCAGAATTCCTCTTGATACCTTCATGCCTGACAAAATACTTCAGCTTGGATATATTTTTCTTTATTATCTTCTTCTTATTTTTCCATATTTCTTTGCAGGTGCGGCGATCTCTTTCATTTTTACATTCATAAGCAAAAGGATCAACATTTATTATATGGCAAATCTTGCCGGAAGCGCTATCGGCGGCATGGCGGTTCTTCCTTTAATGGAGAAGTTCGGGGCTGAAGGTGCTGTTTTTGCCGTGTCATTTCTCGGTATATTGTCCGCTCTGTTTTTTGCGGTATCAGGTAACGACCGCCGGTTTCTAATTGTCTCTATTTCGGTTTTCATTTTACTTGCCGCTCTCTTTCCTCTGAGAGAAGAGCTGATGCCTGCTAAACCTCCCGCTTCCAAGGCGTTAGGAATCGGTTACACATACGATTCGGGTCAGAAAATAACTCACACAAAGTGGGACAGAGTTGCGAGGATTGATGTTTTTGAAAACAGACACTCGCAGGGATTCTTTAATTATTTTCCAGATTTGCAAAACAAGGTAATAACAATTGATGGTGATGCCTACACCCTTTTATATAACTTTCCCGGAGGCAGTGCCGATATTTCAGGATCACTTTATTCAACGGCATACCATGTTCATCAGAAACCGAAAGTTCTTGTTGTCGGTCTTGGCGGAGGGACAGATATTGTAACAGCTCTGCACAATGGTGCATACTCAGTTACCGGTGTTGAAATAAATAAGGCGATGATAGATGTCACAAAGGATCTTTATGCCGATTTTATTGGAAAACCATATCAGGACAGTCGTGTAAATATTGTTCATAGCGAAGGAAGGAGCTTTATACGCAGAAGTCCTGACAAATTTGACATAATCCAGATGTCGGGGGTTGATACATGGGCGGCGCTTTCGACCGGTGCCTATGTAATGAGCGAAAGCTTCATATACACGACTGATGCGATGAGGGAATATCTGGAACATCTTACTGATGATGGAACTTTAAGTATAATCCGTTGGCTTTTCTGGCCTTCGAGAGAAATGCTCAAGCTGTGCACTCAGGCTGTTGAAGTTCTGCGGGAAAGAGGTGTCGAAAGTCCGGAAAACAACATTGCAGTTGTGGGTGACGGTGCTTTGGCGGCGATCCTTGTCAAAAACCGGCCTTTCACCTGGTCAGAGCTTGATCATTTGAATGAAGTGGTGTCAGCAACTGAAAACATAAGAATAATATACGCCCCCGGATTTTCCGCTTCCGCTCAATATTACGATCCAATATTTGCAAAGCACAACTTTTCAACTTCTGAAGGGATAAACTATATAAACAGCGGTTTCAGTGCTTTTTTCAAGGCGGTTGAAAAAGGGGAAGAGAGCAAGTTCATTTCTGAATATTATTACGATATTGAGCCGGTTTCGGACGACAGGCCTTTCTTTTTTAAATATTACCGTGTCAACCATCTTTTTTCCGATGTAAACAGGACAGGCGGCTCTTTTGTCGATTCTATGCCGATAGGTCTGTTGATACTCGGTTTAAGTCTTTTTCAGGCACTTTTCTTTTCGTTTATGTTCATTGTAATGCCGCTTTTTTTCATGGGAAAGAAGGAAAAAACTTTCAGTCCGGTAAATCAGATAATCTATTTTTTCATGATAGGTACAGGTTTCATGTTCATCGAGATGTCTTTGATACAGCAGTTTGTTCTGTTTCTTGGAAATCCTGCTGATGCAATATCGGTGACAATAATGATACTTCTTCTTTCGGCAGGCATCGGTTCACTTTTAAGCAGGAAAATCCTTATTGCTGTAGGCGAAAAGGGGATATTCGGGACGATGCTTGTTATTTTTCCGCTTGTTATTATGGGATACGCAGTTTTTCTGCCGGGGTTTACACACAGGTTCATTCACTATTCTTTTGAGGCGAGGATCATTTTATCGCTTGCTGTACTTTTTCCGCTTGGATTTATGCTGGGGCAGTTCTTTCCTACAGGTTTGACGATAGTTGGTGAAAAGAACAGCAGCTTCATTCCGTGGGCGTATGTTGTGAACGGTGTAGCTTCAGTTGTCGCTTCGATATTTTCGATAATACTTGCAATGGCTTACGGGTTCACATTCGTTTTCACGATGGCGGCGTTCTGTTATTTTGCGGCAATAGTCGCTTTCTTAAGATTTGTGCAGAAACATGCTTAAACCTCCGGCAATACTTATCATTTCGGGTGTTGACCCTACAAACGGTGCAGGAATGGGGCGTGACATTTCAACAGTCAGGGAAAATGACGGATTTCCGATATCGGTCCCTTCAGTTCTCACGATCCAGAACTCAATGGATTTTTCGGGTGTTATTCCTGTTTCATTTGATTATGTGTCTGATTCCATTGATGTTCTTCAAGATGAATTTCAGATATATTCGATCAAGACCGGATTGCTGCCGCTTGAAAATGAGTGGATATTAAAATTAACTGAAAAGATTCAGAATTTTAAAGTGCCGGTTGTGATAGACCCGGTTTTCAAAGCCACATCAAGCAAAGTTGAAAACTTAATTGTTCCGGATAGTTACATCTCATTTATGGCAGGAGATAACAAAGTAATAACTCCAAACTTAAAGGAATTGAAAATTATTCACAGACTGCTTAAAAACTCTGAAGAAACAGTGGAAATAATGTCTGAAAACATCTCAAAAGAGCTTGGATGCTGCGTAGTTACAACATTTGAAGCAGGGGAGTCGTTCATTTTTGTCACCGGCAAAGGTGTAACAACAAAAATTCCTATCGAGCTGTTTGAACCGCTAAGAAATATTCATGGCACAGGATGTACATTCTCTTCATCTCTGGCAGTCAATCTTGCAAAAGGGATCCCGTTAAACGAATCAGTCGGGCTTTCTGCACAATATACACTTGAAAAAGTAAAAAAATCAGTCAGATACAACAAATCCGGCCAGTATTTTCTACAGTAGGTTGCATTTTTTTTTTTTTTGATAAAATTGAGAATGTTTTGTAACTAAAGACTTGTTTTTACAGTTATTTAAGGGGGTGTTGCTGTGAAAGTTGTAATTTTTACGGTACTTGGTTTTTTTCTTGTTTCATGCGGGGAAGATTCATTTAAAAAAGCTGAAATAAGTGAATGTTTGAGGGATACGGCAGCAAACGGTATAATGCAGTTAAAAGTTGAGATTACTGAAGAGTCGGATGAAATGGTTATGCCTGATGATGAAACAGATGACTCAGATGTGATTCAGGAAGAACTTGAAAAAGCTGTTATTCTGATTGAAAAAACCGCAGACAGAATAAGCTTCTATTATCAGGCATTGTTTGCCTGTGAAGGTTTTGAATATGGATATGAAATTGAACCTGATGCGTCTGACTCGACACTACTGATTCTTTATCCAAAGTCAAAAGACATCTGGCCTAATAAAAATGTCAAGTGTTTGTGTCCTAAAAAAATGACTGTTGAATATTCAAACGAATCGCAGGATCTCACAAAAATTACAAAGATCAACGTGATATATGAAAGCGGGTATGACAATTTACTCGAATTTTAGCCATATTATTTATGCAATAACTTTCAAAACATCTTTCTCACACAACGCTAACACTGTTTTAACAAATTTAATTTAAATAGTATCCGGTTATAGTTGTTTAAAAACTGGTTTCCGGAGTTAAGTTTGAGAAATATCTTCATAATTTCTATCGTTCTTCTGTCATTTTTCCAGTTTATGCACTCTGAGGAAAGTACAGGTGAAGTTGTTCTTTATGTTTTTTCGCTTGGGAAGCCTGCAAAGGACATGAGAGTGATCTTTGATGACAAAACAGTTGAATTTACAGATGAATCCGGGGCGGCAAGAGCAGTTTTAAGTGCCGGCACACACAAGGTTAAAGTTACAGGAGACAAAAAAGTTGTTGCAGTTGCGGAGTTTCTTGTTGTTGCCGGTGAATCCACAAGGATAATAATCTCAGCAAAAAATGACGGAACAAATTCTGAAGTTGAAATAGAACACCCTGAAGGAAGCATAGAAAAAGTTGATGAAAATATTAACAAAAATCTAACACCGGGAGTTTTTTCAGGGGTCGTCACTTCACTTGTTGATAAAAGTGTCGTGGCTCAGGTCTCTATATTTATTAAAGGAATAAGGTCGCGTATTGTAACTGATGAATCGGGAGCTTTCAAAACTGAACTTCCTCCCGGCAGTTATGCTGTTTCATTCATTCATGCACAGTTCTCCACTCAGACAGTTGAAGGAGTTGAGATACGCGAAGGGCTTGAAACTGTTAAGAATATTGAACTTACGCCGGCATCAATTGAGCTTGATGAATATGTCGTTCTTGTGCCTCATATCCAGGGAGGGATCGCATCATTAATGGAGGAAAGACGGGAATCAAGTGCCGTGAGCGATGTGATCGGGGCTGAACAGATGTCAAAATCGGGTGATTCAAATGCGGCATCTGCTTTAAAAAGAGTTACGGGTCTCACAGTTGTAGGCGGAAAATATGTCTATGTCAGAGGTATGGGTGAAAGATATTCAAGCACACTCCTGAACGGTTCAACCCTGCCGAGTCCCGAGCCTGAAAAAAGGGTTGTTCCGCTTGATATTTTCCCAACGGGAATGCTTCAGAGCGTTGAAGTCCAGAAAACTTTCACTCCCGATATGCCCGGTGAATTCGGCGGTGGAGTGATCAAGATAAAAACAAAGGGAATTCCTGAAAAATTTACCGCCTCTTTATCGTTAAGTGCCGGTTTTGCTGACGATTCATTCTCAACCGGAATGAGTTACAAAGGTGGAAAATATGACTGGCTCGGAATTGATGACGGGTCTCGCGATATTCCAAAAGATGTTCTTGATGCGACAAAAGGGGATGTTGCATTAAAGGAAAAGGATAAATACAGCAAAGACGGTTTTACAAAAGAGGAAATGGAGTCGCTTGGCGAATCTTTTCCGAACAGATGGAACACTCATGAAACAATGATCCTGCCCGATCTGGGGTTTTCTATTACTCTTGGTGACAGGTGGAAGTTAAGAGATGTAAGTTTCGGACTTCTGGGCTCTTTTTCATACAGCAACGGAATGGAGACAAAGCAGACCACAACGAATAGTTACGGTTTCACAGGGAACGACCTGACTGCTAAATCAAGATATACTTATGACATTACAACCAATGATATAAAGATGGGCTCTATTCTTGAAGCAGGTCTTGATATCGGGAAACACACAAAGATCGGGAACACGCTGCTTGTTCTCCGTACCACAGAAGATACAGTAAGCGTTGCTGAAGGATATAATTTTGAAATAGGTGACAATACAAAAACAACCAAACTCCGCTGGACAGAACAGATGCTGATCTCCGAACAGATAAGGGGGACGCATAAGATCGCAGCCGCCGGAGACCTCGGTTTTGACTGGAGATATACTTTCAGTCGTGCTGAAATGAAAATGCCCGATTCAAGGCACTACAGATATGATTTTTATCCTGAAGACGATTTGTATCTGCTGACAAAAACTACAAAATCAAATGAAAGGGCTTTTACTTATCTTGCTGATAATAATCACGATTTTGGCTTTGATATAAATAAGCCGTTTAAAATATATAAGGATCTTGATCTCAAACTTAAAACCGGCTTCAATCTTGTTGCAAAAGACAGGGCTGTTGACACAAGAAGGTTCGGATACAAGATAAAAAACAGAGATCCGGAATATACATCAGGTGATATGGAATCTATTCTAAGCCAGGAAAACATCGGCTCTGATGGTGCTGTAATTGGTGAAATAACAAGAAATACAGATAATTACATTGCCGATCAATTGCTTCTTGCCGGATTTTTCATGTTTGACTGGGAAATTTGGAAAGGGCTTGTTCTTACTGCCGGAATGAGATATGAACGGAGTGATTATTCTGTAAAAACATACGAGCTTTATGCCACTAATCCTGAAATAATTGAAAGTCCGTTAAAATCCGATGATTTTCTTCCTGCCGTGTCACTTATTTATAAACTTCCGCATGATATGCAGATCAGAGCCGGATATTCGCTGACTGTGAACAGGCCGTCGCTCAAAGAGCTTTCTCCGGCTATGATGGATGATGTTGAAGGAGGCGGCGAAACACTTGGAAATCCTGAATTAAAACAGGCAGATGTCCACAGTGTTGATTTCAGATATGAATGGTATTTTTCAACGATGGAAAGTCTGTCAGCCGCGTTTTTCTTTAAACATTTTGAAAAGCCGATAGAACAGGTTTATACCGATGCATCGGGAGAATCAAAGACTTTTAAGAACGGAAAATCGGCTATGAACCTTGGAGTTGAACTTGAAGCAAGAAAGAATTTCGGTTTCATTCACGATTCGCTTGAAGAGCTTTTTTTAGCAGGAAATCTCAGCTATATCTATTCAGTCGTCGATGTTGAAAATGAAGATGAAAGACCGCTTCAGGGACAGTCTCCATGGATAATCAATCTTCAGCTCGGATATGATAATTCAGACATCGGAACATCAGTTTCAATCCTTTACAATATGTTTGGAGAACGGCTTGACACCCTTGCAGTTACTGGGCCTCACGCATGGGAACAACCCTGGCATCAGCTCGATTTCGTAGCAAGCCAGACATTTAAACACGGATTCAAACTCTCATTCAAAGCCACTAACCTCATTGATCTTCCAGTTGAAGTCTATTACGAAGGTGATGGCATCAAAAAGATCAGAAGCACCTATAAAAAAGGACGCGAATTCTCCGTCGGATTAGGATGGAATTATTGAGAAAAACGGACTCCTTTCTTTTTTAAATAATCCATGTAAAATAAAGACTGAATTTTTTGAGGTACTTGAAAATGGTTAACAGCAAAAAAGATATTTTAAAGAACGACGAATTAAGAAAGTTCTGCAAGGAAAACGGGATTGTTTTTATTGCTCTGTTCGGTTCTTTTGTAAGAGGAGAGGAAAATTCCGGCAGTGACATTGATCTTATTGTGAGATTTCAGAACACAAGAAGTCTTTTTCAGATAATTGAAATAAGGAACAGACTGACCGAAATACTTGGAAGAGAAGTTGATCTTGTAACTGAAAATTCATTGAGTCCATATCTTAAGGAAAAAATCATGAATGAAATGGAGGCGATATATGCCGCATAAAAATAATCTGCCTGAACTCAAACAGAAAATTGA
Source organism: uncultured Spirochaetales bacterium (assembly GCA_964630905.1). Classification (GTDB taxonomy): domain Bacteria; phylum UBP6; class UBA1177; order UBA1177; family UBA1177; genus JAGOEX01. The sequence goes on from CAZVWR010000028.1 coordinate 38,576, forward strand.
AGAAGTGATTGAGGTGCTATGAAATATTATTTTTCCAGTATCATCCCTAAAATCACAGCTTTTTCACAGAAGCTTGATAAAATATCAATTATCTGCAACAGGAAGTGGACAATTATAGATAATGATAATGAACCGACCACATATATATTTCGAGATAAAAAAGAGCTTCTTGTGGTAAAAGGTGGAGTTGTTAAAAAAGCAAAGTGGGATGTAGTAAACAAAGATGACATCATGATTGAACAGGACGAAGAAATTCTTATGTTTAAACAGGCATTTATAGATGAAAACATTTTTGTTTTAAACCTTTTTAATACAAATAATTATCTTCATCTTATTGACTCTGAAAAAGTTAGTGTAAAAACAGTTGCAGAATTAGAAAATGTTCTCAACAAACGATATCTTATTGAAAAACCAGGAACTTCTCAAAGATTAGAAAACATAATTGATAAAAGAAAAAATGAAGACAATGATTTAATAAGTGAAACAATGTTGAAAGAGGATGATCAGAAGAAAGTTGATAGATGGGTTTATGTTTTTTTTGTTTTGTTTTTTGGAACTATTGTAATATCAGCATTGTTTTTTTGGATTCTTAATCAATCTCATTAATTTAGAAAATATTAATTTTGAGGAGGATTCGATGCTTTATGAGATTAAAGGGGTTTGTCATTATTGTGCAGCTGAGTACAAACTAATTATTTCTGAAGATCAGACGCATGGTATTTGTCCAGAATGTCATAACTCTCCGATAAAATTTAAGAAATTCAAAGGAGCAATTTATATAATAAACAACCCTAATCAAATTGGTGTAAAAGTTGGAATGACCACAAAAGATGTGAAAGAAAGACTTAAACTGATCCCCTCCGGTTTTTCCGGACAGTAAGTTAAGCACATTCTCCAAACCTTCCA
>CAZVWR010000029.1:0-38013 GCA_964630905.1 uncultured Spirochaetales bacterium
GACTGATATTTGAAGTTAGCATATTTTTTGTTTATTTCATCAGGTAGCTTGATAGATTTATCCTGCTTTACAGAGAAATATTCAGACAATGCTCTGATAAAAAGAAGTATGGGTGCTGGAATTTTTTCTGTCCATATCTTTTCCTTAACTTCAGTGAAGAAATCGTCCTTGTTGTATTGGCCAACTATTTCAACTGAATTGTTCCACAGTTTTTCAAAAAGAGTTTTTGCTTCCTCAAAGTCCCTATTGTCCCGAAACATTACATTTATTTCATTTCTTCCCGCAAGACCGCTGTATGAAAAATTGCTTGAACCCGTAACAACAATCCCAAGATAGTCCCCGTTTTCATTATGTTTTTTGTCATTTTCAAAAATATACATCTTAGCGTGATTCGGTTCTCTCGTTTTTCTTATTTCAAGAGTTCCGTCTTTTATTTTTTCTATGAAGAGTTTTAAACTTTTTTCCTGTCTGCTGCTATCAAAACTGTCAGTTTCATTAATAAGAGTTTTGAGTTTTTCATAATATTCTTTTCTAATTTCAATGTCGCTGCTCTCATTTTCGATTTTTTCTATCAAAGACACTTCCCTCAGCTTGCCGGAAATAAGAGCATCAATATCCATCCCTACAAGAATCTTCATTTTCTTGTTTTTAACATCTTCAGAAAGTTCGGAAAATCCGCTGAAATAAAAATAACCTACAAGAGCATAAATATTTTCACAGTTTGGAATAACATTCCGCATTTTTTCAGCCAATATGTGAGTATCGTTTGTTATAAGTTTTCCTGTCATTTCATCCCTCTAAAATAGATCCTCTGTGACACATCCTATATTTTCAGCGCATATTTTCTGGTTGTTTTCATAACAGTCAACAGCATACCATTTTCCCTCAATACACCAGTAGAACCAGTTTCCTTCACACTTCTTTTCGCCTTCTGAGCAGACTGATTCTTCATCCGACTCTTCTTCATCTTCTTCATCCGGCTCTTCAGTTGCTTCACAGAGATTATAGTAATCGACCATTTTGTCATAGCAGGGGTTGCTGTCAGTCTGATTATGGGAAAAATCATCACAGTCAAGTTCAAGCATGCATGTCATCAGAGGTTCATATGCTTTGTGACATTGAGTTGATTTTCCTTTGTACCAGTCGGTTGTATCGGAAATGAATTCCTCGGAGCAGTTTTCAACATCATCAAATGAGTTGTTGAATGTTTCATGATCACATTCTTCAACTTTTTCACAGTAGTGGGTTGCTATGTTCTGAATGAAGGATGTGTTTTTGCTTCCGGTATCAATCCTGCCGCAGGACGGAAAAATTATTATCAAACCAACTGCGATCAGAAATAAAACTTTTTTCATTATATGTCTCCTTAAATTATCACAGTTCCCTCAATTTTTCTCCACCGAGAATATGCATGTGGAAGTGGGGGACAAGCTGTCCTGCGTCTTTTCCTGAATTTACTGTAAGTCGGTAACCGTTTCCGGTAATGCCTTCAAGCAGGGCAACTTTTTTTGCAACTGAAAAGATGGATGCGAATATGGTGTTATCGCTATCTTCCACTTCCTTGACCGAAGCAATATGCTTTTTGGTTATTATCAGATCGTGGACTTTATAAAGCGGGTTTATGTCCTTGATAACAATAAAAAATTCGTCTTCATAGATTTTTGTTGAAGGAATGCGGCCTTCGATGATCTTACAGAAAATACAATCACTCATTTTTTGACTCCTTTATCTCTGTTTGAAGGTTTCATATAAAAAATATATATCATTGTAAAAACAAAGGAGAAAAGCACCGAAACTGTTGATATTTTTGGCAGATTTAATCCAAACGATATTGAAAAGAGTGAAAATGCAAAAGGAAATGAGCAGAAAATTATCCCTTTGGCAAGACGACTTTTCAAACCGGAAGAAATAATTATGATATTGTGTATGGTTGTAACGAACGGTTTTGCGATATATATGTCACCTTTTCCTGTATCGCATTTTCCCCAGACAACTTGAGTTTCTGTTGTATTTTCTTTCGGTTCATCGGTAATTATAAGATCGCTGTCTGTAAGCTCAATTTCGCTGAACGATCGTTTTATTTCACAACATCTGTTCCAAAGTTTCGGTTCTTCGGGGGCTATTATGACAGATTTGATGCCGTGCCTTTTTTCAATAAGTTCAAGATATGAGCAGTTCGTTGAAGGCTTTATCCGGTCTATTGCATAATATCCTATGACAGAATTGTTTTTTGCAAGAGCTATAAAAGAGCGGTCATCATTATTTTCAGGAAGGGTGATCCCTTCATAAGTGTATCCGTTGTTGCTCAGAATGATGTTAAGAGGAGCCATTGCAAGTGATGTTCCGTCTTCAAAAGTTTTTGAAAAGAGCTTGTCTTTCTTAAGATTTTTTGAATATTCAGGGCTTTCAGAAGCAGCCAGATTGAGTTTTTCAACAAGCTCAAGGAATTCTGATATCGAAACATCTTTAACTGTTTCTATTCCCGAAAGGTTGAAATGGGGAAATGAGAGGAACCTGTCTGTATCAAAAACAAGCCGGGTTGTCTTTGCCCCGTTATTGAAAAACCTGAGATTGTTGAGGATAGCTGATACAGCCGCAGTTGAAATTATGAAATTTATAAAAAGTGCTGTGACAACCGCTACCGGGGCGGGTGAATATATTGAGACGGTAAGATAAAGTGCATCGTCAATGCTTTCTGTTTTGATGAAATGAATGGATGCAAACAAAAGCAAAGTCGCAAAGAACATCCAGATAGCTCGATCAAGATAAATAGACATCAGAGGGGTTGTGCCGGCATCGGAGCTTTTGAAAAGATATGACATGAGGACAATTACCGGAAGAAAACCTGAAACTTCCCATCCTGCAAGATGTCCCTGCAATGTCAGATAGATTGAGATGAGGAAGGGAATGGTGATAAAAAGTGTCACAGGGATCATTTTCTTAATGCCCGATTCATAAAGTTTCATGAAAACGAACAAGAAAGCCGGCGAAAAATAGTAGATACCGCTGCCGTAGTCATTTTGTTTAATGAAAACAAATACTATTATATAAAAGAGATATGCAAGTATCGAATAAAGGAAGAAAGTCAGGGTGAAATTCAATTTCTTCATAATAAATTCCTGAAATTATTAAAAGATGTCTGGAGATCCTTTGCCTTCTCTGATTATTTCATATTCGTCGCCGTTCAGTTTTACTATGGTGGTAAGTTCAGACGGAACATATCCTCCGTCAACAAGAAGATCGATCATATGAAGCCACTGAGGCTCGTCTTCGTCCGGATCGCTGAAATCATCCCCATCCTCACTTGATGCGGTTGAAACGACAAGAGGTTCTCCGAATAATTCAAGAAGTTCTGATATAAACCTGCTTTCAGGTATTCTTATCCCAATCTCTTTTCTGTTCTCAAGCATTATTCTGGGGATATCTCTGCTCGCTGTCAGAATGAAGGTGTAAGGTCCAGGAAGGCATCTTTTCAAGAGGTTGAAGTGCCTGTTGTCTATGTCGGCATATTTTGAGATGTCCCCCAGATCTTTAAAAACGACTGAATAGTATTTTCTTTTTTTTGTCTGTTTTATCCTGTTGAGCTTCTCAAGGGCATTTTTCCTGCCCATTTTTATTGCAAGGAAATATGATGTGTCTCCCGGAAGGAGAACGACCCCTCCGTCGTGCAGGACATTAACGATCTTTTCAATTGTCTTTGTCTGGGGGTTTTCCAGATGAACAGTTACCTTTTCCATAAATTACAACCTACTGAAAGAAGAAATTATTAATAAATTCAGCTGTTTTTGAGAATGCTGAATCAGGGGCAGCAATGTGTTCCATGTCGCTTCCGGTAAAATCAAGAGCTTCCTGAATATCGGGAACAAGAGAGAAAGCGTGATAGAATGAAGCATCGTGAAGTTTTTCAATAAATGCAGTAACAGTTTCTCTGTCGGTGTTTTCGAGTTTATTGACAAGGTCAAGAAGCCGATTCTGGAAATTAGGCCGTATGTTCTTAATGAATCTTACTTTCTCTTTTCCTTCAAGCTTCATGGGAGCCATGATGGTTTCAGCAAGTATTCCGGCACTTTCCCTTTCAACGACACCTCTCATGCCGCAGGAGAGAAGAAAAGCGTTTCTGATAACTTTGAATTTAAGTTCTCTGATGTTCATTTTGAGTGCTGACGGTCCGAAACAGATGCATGGAAGTTTTGCCTGAACTATCTCGAAAGGTTTTTCAAGTTTATCATCAAAAACGCCGGTGAGATCATCAAAGTTGGCAGAAAGTTTAATGTATTCAATAAGGTTCAGAAGTTCTCTATGTGAGTTTGAATTCAGAGGTTTCCCCGGTATCTTTGTTTCATCCCTTATACCGAAAGAGGTTATATGGAGATATTCTTTCAGCAGAAGTTCTGTCTGGGTAAAGTTCATAAATTCAAAGATCTGTCTGCGGTCTATTGCAAAGATACGGGGATAAAGTTCCTCGTCTGTCTTGTCACAAAGGCCTGATATCTTCATTACGCTCTCAAGAAAGAATTGAAGTCTGCGGTTGTCTTTTTCAAGGATTGAAAGTCTCTTTAACGGGTATATCTCTTTTTTAGCAACGGCTGTAAAAAGTATCTTCTTTAACAACTCTTTTTCTTTCTGATATTCTCCGTTCTTCCATGCGAGTTTTGAAAGGAAAACGGTTTTTGAAACAGGATCAGGGTTTATTGAGTCGATGAGTTTGACAGCATTTTCCTCATCGCCATCCTTGATATAGCTGTTTATAAGGATTTTTTTCGCTTCTATATCGTTCATCTCTGCAAAGTGTTTGAGTATCCTGTCCTTGTGTTCTTCAGGAAGCGATCCTTCAAATGCAACAAGTATTTCATTGTATGAGTGGAACGACTGGAAGTCCTGTTCATAAAGGTCTCTGCCGGAATTAAAGAGGAATTTGAGTTTTTCCACTGCCTGATCAGTATTTGATGTTACAAGCGATCTCACAAGTGTAATGCTGTTTTCATCCGGTCTGCCTCCATTCATCAGGTTTGCAAGCTTCATCCCTTTTTGAAAACGGTCGAGGTTGTCGCTGTATTGGGTTTTGTTGAATAGATCCAATGCGTTATGAGTGTACCCTGCTTCGAGATTAAGGTCAAGAAGAAGGTTTTTGAGCTGTTCTTTCACATCTTCAGGAGAATTATCTATTCTGGCTGTGACATCACTTATTGCAAGATTGATATCACCGCTGTTTTTAAGAAGTTCTATAAGCTTTATAAAAAGTGACAGGTCCCAATTTGAAGAAAGGATATCCCTTGCCATTTGAATAGCTTTTTCTGAATTTCCTGTTGAAACATAGTGGTCAAAGCATTTTCTGCCTGTGCAGGTGTCACGGTTTTTGCTCCATTCAAGTTCATAGATATTGGTGAGCATATCAGATTTTCCGATCGATTTGAGAAATTTTTCGTAAACTTCCCTGTATCCGCAGATCTCTTCCTCAGGTGTACAGTTGTATCTGAGTTTGTAAAGTTCCAGAAGCTGTTCTGTTCCTATGTTCTCGCGGACGAGTTCGATCGTTGAATCTATCAGATCACATTTTTTCCTTGGATCGGCACTCTTTTTTATGAAAAGATTTCTAAGGAACAGGATAGTGCTGTAATCACCTTCTTTGATGTAGATCTTCTCAAGGACATCTCTAACCACTTCTATCTGCGACTGATCTGAATCACTTAAAAGAATGTTTTCAAACTCCTCTTTTAATTCGGGATTGTCATAACCGCGAAAGAAAAGAGACCAGATCTTTCTTTTATTTTCAGGTTCATATTTCAGATAGTATTTAAGAATGGTCTGTATCCCTCTGAAATATCCTTCCTCAAGATATTTTTCACATAGCAGCATCAAGGCTACTTTCTTGGAAGAGTTCTTGATAAGGTTGTCTATCGAATAGTTCTGCTCAAGAAGGGAAATGACAAACTGCTCATCATGACCCGGCTTCTGCGGTTTTTCCATGTCACTGCGCGAATCTTTTCTTATAAAGTACAGATATTTCCAAAGAGAAGGTTCTTTCTTGAGAAGGTATTGACCCGTTATATATGAATGGTCTTTATTTTTTATCAGATCGGAAAAGAGCTCAAGATCTTTTTCGATGTAATCACCTGTGTTGGATTCACTGAAATCGGGCTTTCCTTCAAGCATTCTTAGATTTTCCTTAGCCATGATGTTCTCAGGGAACATTTTAAGGACGGTTCTGAAAACATCAATGGCTTCATTTGCCATATTGTTGTCACGGTAGATTATTCCGAGCCTTGTAAGATAGTACTGCCTTGTCTCTGAATCGGTGTGGCTCTGTTCAAGAAGCCGTTTGTATAAAATGATAAGATTATTTATGTCCCTTTTGCGCAGATAGATCTTTTCAAGGTACAGAAGTGTGGGGATGTGGTCGGGTTCTATTTCAAGTATCTCCATGAAACACTCAGTCGCCCTTTCAAGATCGCCGAGTTCCTTGAAGAATATTGAGCCGTTGCGGTAATAAAGGTTGACTGTGTCAACAAGGTCTTTGGTAAGATCTATCTCTTTGAAATTTATCTCGGTCAGATTTTTCCAGCTCTTTGTCTGGTAGTATATTTTCCCCAGTTTCTTTATTGTCGGAAGATGGTCAGGTGCTATATCAAGGATGTTAAGGAGATATTTCTGTGCTGAAATAAAATCTTTTTTACTGTTCATATATGTTTCAGCGATTATATTAAGCACTCTTATCCTCTCACTTGCTTCAAGGGAAAATTCAAGTTCCCTCAGAAGTGTCTTGATATAGGCATCATAATCGTGCATTTTGAGGTATATTTCGGAAAGAGTTCTTACAACTTCAAAAGAGTGTTTTATTGCAAGACTTTTTTCTAGATATTCCCGTGCTTCAGCACTTTTTCCAAGTTCACGGTGGAGCACATCGCCGGCTTTGTAGAAGTAATATGCCTTCAGAGTTTCATCTTCCTCTCTGCCGGAAAGGTGATTATAGAGATTGAAAAGTTCACTCCACATGCCGTTCTCTTCATATACCGAAAGAACTCTTGACAGGCTTACCGAACAGCTCATCGGGTCGTCTTCAACTATGTTCTTATGTATCTCTGTGGCAAAATCGGGCATATCAAGCTTGTTTTCGTAGATATCTGCAAGCAGTTCAAGATATTTCGTCCTTTCAGGTCCAGTGGTTTTTTTTGCTGAAAGTTTATAAAATTTACCGATCAGGTGCCATTTCTTATATTTGTACAAAAGGGGTGCTATCACATTCAGAATGAACACTGAATCGGTGCTTTCGGCCAACGCTGACACCGCAAATTCAAGCTTGTTTTCCAGATTGTTCCTGAAGTAATAGAGAAACTCTATGAATTTCAGGTCTGAAAAAGGGACTGTCAGCGGGCTTTCAGTAACTTTGCTTGAAAAAAGCTCGATCTGTTCCGGAGATATTCCGTCATACTGCACTATGTAGAATTTCAGAACTTCGAATATGAAAGGGTGGTATCCCGATTTTTCAAAAAGTGTGAGCATAAGCGAAAATGCTCTTGAGTAGTCTTTTGACTGTTCCGCCTTGAGAGCTTCAAAATAAGTCGCATAAAGATATTCGGCACCCTTGAGAGGTTTTATTTCATGCGGTTCATGATCATATGCGGCAAGGATTAGATCGAGTATCCCGTCTTTTCCGGGAAGTGTCAAAGATCTTATTTCTGAAAGAATAGTCTCTTTTTCAGTTTTGCTGTGGAGAAATAGAAATATCAGAAAATCGCGGTATTTTTCAGGATCCATTGAATCTTTCAGTGCTCTGAGTTTGTCAAGAAGTTCGGCAGACCGTTCTCTTCCAAGGATTATCAGAAAGAACAGTTCCAGTTCGTCATTCCCTGTAAGCATGGAGACAGCGTTTTCCTTTGAAGACGATATGAGAAGGGAAGGAAAAAATTTCCGCGGGATATCATCGAGCATGCTTTCGAGCGGAATGAAGTTTTCTGATTCATATCCCAGATCATCCCTCCCCAGAAGCAGGTGATCGAACCTGATGTCAAGGTTTTCAAGCGACCTATCATCGGAAATCACGATTCTGCTCATTGTAACCTCCTGAAATTATTCCCATTCTATTGTGGCAGGCGGTTTTGAACTGATGTCATAAACCACTCTGTTGATCCTTTTTACTTCGTTGATAATCCTTGAACTTACCTTTTTTAAGAAAGCATGATCGAACTCAAACCAGTCGGCTGTCATGAAATCGTCAGTTTTAACTGCCCTGAGCGATACTACAAATTCATATGTTCTGCAATCGCCCATCACCCCTACAGTTTTGACGGGCAGAAGGACAACAAACGCCTGAGATATCGAGTCGTAAATACCTGCGTTTCTTATTTCTTCGATGAAAATGTGGTCGGCATCTTTAAGAATATCACATTTTTCAGCACTCACTTCACCCAGGATCCTCACAGCGAGTCCCGGTCCAGGGAAAGGGTGTCTTTTGATAAGTTTTTCAGCAAGTCCCAGCTTGAGACCAAGTTCGCGAACTTCATCTTTAAACAGGTCACGAAGCGGTTCAACGAGCTTGAGTTTCATGTCTTCCGGCAGTCCTCCGACATTGTGATGGCTTTTTATTGTGTGGGAAGCCCCTTTTTTGCTTGATGAACTTTCAATTACATCGGGATATATCGTTCCCTGAGCAAGAAAATCGGCATTTTTGATCTTTGCCGCTTCTCTTTCAAAAACTTCGATGAAAGTGTTTCCGATGATCTTTCTTTTCTTTTCAGGGTCTTCCACCCCTGCAAGTTTTGAAAGAAACTCGTTCCGTGCATCAACGACGATAAGGTTCACCATATCCTTGAAATTGTGTTCAACTTCCTCCCGTTCATTTTTCCGCAGAAGTCCGTTGTCAACAAATATTGCAGTAAGGTTCTTTCCGATTGCTTTTGCAAGGAGTGCAGCGGTGACTGATGAATCGACTCCGCCTGAAAGTCCGAGAACGACTTTTTTGTCTTTTATCTGATCGTGAAGTTTTTCAACGGCGGTTGTAATATAATTTTCCATTTTCCATTCTGCCGCGGCATTGCACACTTCAAACATGAAATTTGAAAGGATTCTTCCCCCTTCAACGGTGTGAATAACTTCAGGATGGAACTGAACTGCGTACATTTTCATTTCGTCATTTCCAATCGCGGCATAAGGAATTGAATTCGTTTTTGCTATCGGATAAAAGCCGGAAGGAAGAACTGAAACATGGTCGCTGTGGCTCATCCAGACCTGAGTTGATTCAGAAACATTTCTAAAAAGAGGGGACTTGGGTGCAAGATTTTCAACGATCGCCCTGCCGTATTCCCTGCTGTCGCCACTTTCAAGTTTCCCGCCGAGACGGACTGACATCAGCTGCATTCCGTAACAAATTCCAAGGATCGGTATGCCGAGTTTGAAAATTTCAGGCGATACATCGGGTGCTCCTTCATCGTTCACGGAGTTTGGACCGCCTGAAAAGATTATCCCTGAAGGCGCAAATTCTTTAATAAAATCAATAGTTACATCAAAAGGGTGAAGTTCGCAGTAAACATTCATTTCTCTAATTCTGCGGGCGATCAGCTGATTGTACTGAGATCCGAAATCGAGAATCAAAACCTTGTCCATAACACCTCCGGAAAGAAAAAAAATCCGCATAAAACAAACGGTAACGCCTTAAATACCATAAAATTAAGAAGAACTCAAAGAATTTCAGAGGTGTTATTGTTTGAAAAGATTGTCCCTGATATTTTCAGTGAATATTTTTACTATGCGTGACCTTATTGTCTCAAGATCGAGACCGGCTCCTTTTGAGAGCATTTCGCCTCCGTCGGATGCATGATACGAGTTCATGACAACAGTATAAAGCCGTGTCTGTTCAAGCGGTATAGTCGTTGAATATCTTGGTGAAAGATCGTTGTAGAACCTTTTGTATCTGCTTTCGGGCTGCTGGAGTTCATGTGAATATTTCAGAAGTGATTCGATCTCTTTTCCTGAAAGCTTCAATGTTACAGGAAAATTGTCAAAAGGATACAGATTAAAAAGATCTCTGACTGCGATCTCTCCGGCTTTAAAAGAAACTTGATCAGTCACAGGAGCTGTGATCGAAACTTCAGCATTTGTTATTCTAAGAAGAGTTTCATGTATGAGATCAATATAAACTTCAGGGGTTATGTCAACAGGTGCTTCACCGGCAACCGAACTTTCATATTTTACCGCATCTTGAATGAGAGGTTGAATAAAATCAATAAATCCGGAATCTTCAGAAGTTTTTTTGATTGGAATGACATTGCCTTTGAATGAAAATTTACCATTGGATTTGATAATTTCCGCAAGAACGAAAGCTTTGCCGCTGTCTGATGCACCGACGATCAGGACTTCTTTCCCTTCAGGTGATTTCACTGTTAATTTGCTGTTAGAGTGGTCGTGACCGGTGAAAATGATGTCAAATCCATTCACACTCTCAGCAACGGGTTTGACAAATTCGATCCCCTCATGGAAAAGGCCGATAATTACATCGGGGTTGTGATCCTGCTTTATCAGTTTAATCCATTTCTCCGCCATTTCATTAATACTATTTAGATATATGATCTCGCTGTCTTCAGGTCTCACGGCTTTCTGAGTGGTAAGAGTCGTCATTCCGATCACGGCTGTTTTAACACCGCTCCGTTCAATTATTGTAAACGGTTTAAAAATAGGCATTTTCGTTTCGTTAAGGGTAATGTTTCCGCTAAGCCACGGGAATGTAAACTCTTTTTCAACCCTTCTGCAATTCTTAAAGCCGGTCTCTATATCGTGATTTCCTATTGTTGCGGCATCATATTTGAGATGGTTCATAACTTGGGAAACGATGTGTTTTTCATCGGTGGCTAAGAAATTAAAATAGTGAAGCGTAGGTGTGCCTTGAAGGATATCGCCATTGTCAAGAAGTATCAAGTCCTTATTTTTAGTGCGCATTTCGTTTACAGCGGTTGCAATTGATGCAAGCGAACCCGGTTCATTTCCCTGTGAAACGAAGATTCCGTGAATGTCTGTCGTGACAATTATGGGAATTGTAACTTCTTTTGTGCAGGATACAGTCACAAAAACCGAAAGAATAAAAATCAACCGTTTTGCCTTCAAAACATCCTCCATAATTTAAGTCCGCCCTAAATTTAGCATGAAGAGAAAAATATGGCAAGAAAGAAAGAGTTGTATATAATCAGTATGTAAATTTTCTTTTGGAGGGATCAATGAGAAAACCTGTCATCGCGGCAAACTGGAAAATGAATAATCTGAGCGGAGAGATTATCAGTTTTTTTAAAGATTTCGGTGATACTGCAAGTCAGTTCAGCGACAGAGAGACTGTTATCGCACCTTCATTTCCTTATCTTTTAATGTGTGCTGAGCTTGCAAAAGGGAAGAACATAACGATAGCCGCTCAGGATGTCTATCCGGCAGAAGAGGGGGCTTTTACAGGGATGGTCGGCAGTAAGATTCTTAATGACTGCGGAGTGGGTGCTGTAATAATCGGTCACAGCGAAAGAAGGCACATCTTCGGTGAATCTCTTGAACTGATAAGAAAAAAGGTAGCTTTTGTCCAGAACAACAACTGGAAACTCATTTTCTGTATCGGTGAAACCCTGCCCGAAAGAGAGTCGGGGAAGCTTTATGACATAATAAAAGAACAGATCTACACGGCATTTGATGAAAATCTCTGGTGCGAAAATGATATGGCAGTCATTGCATACGAACCGGTCTGGGCGATAGGGACAGGAGTTGTGGCGACGCCTGAGCAGGCAGAAGAGATGCACGCTTTTGTAAGGAAAATAATGAAGGAAAGATATAACCGTGAAGAGATAAGAATCCTTTACGGAGGAAGTGTAAAACCGGATAATATTAAAGGACTTATGTCTTGTAAAAATATCGATGGTGCACTTGTCGGCGGAGCAAGTCTCAAGGCTGATTCATTTAAAAAACTTGTTGAGTTCTAAGGTAATAATATGAAATTTTTCTATAATTTATCTATTCTTTTTTTTCTTATGACTCTGTTGGTTTCATGCGGGGATGAGAAAAAAGAGAAACCGGTTCCTGACAATGAAGAGACTGCCGCCGATGCAGATGAAGCAGAACTGATAGATGATCATGTGTCTGCAACAGATAATGAAAAATCCGAAGCTGATGATGTCAGTTCTGAGCCTGATGAGGACTCAAACGATGAAGAGCCGCTTGAAACTGTTGAGTTTGACATCCCTGATACTGTTGTTGAAAATCATGAGGCGGTGATAGTGACAAAAGAGGAATTTGCCAAAATATTCAGTGAAATGGCGGCTTTCCACACGATGACCGGTATAAATACAAAAGTTGTCACAATTGAAAATATCTGTGCCGGAACACTGTGCAACGATGAAGATCCGAAAAATGATACTGCAAAGGCGGTGAAAGATCACATCCGGTTCATTCCGGGGCTGAAATATCTGATTCTCGGCGGTGATATCGAGGTCGTTCCTTCAAGAAAGGTTCATGACAAGTATTCAAATGTAATGGCAGGGACTTTTGAAGATGATTTTCAAAGCGATTTCTATTATGCCGATTTTAGTGACTGGGATTCAAACGGCAATGGAATATATGCAGAAGATGCTGATATTGCTGATTATTCTGCTGAAATAGCAGTGGGGAGAATTCCGGTTTCAACCGTTGAGGAAGCGTCAGTTTATTTTGAAAAACTTATTAAACACAATACAGATTACAACACACTGATTGTAAAAAGTTCACTTCTGATCGCAAATGTTGCGACAAATTTCAGCGGAGTTGATATAAATGCCGGATATTACTTTGAAACTGAAGGAAGAACAAGAGACATAATTCCGTTTGATTTTTCTAAGAGAAAACTTTATACAAAAACAATTCCGGCTCCTGCAAATGATGCCGAGCCGCTTAACAACGATGTTATGAAACAGGCTCTTGAAGGGGGCGTAAATGTCGTTGTCCATAACGGTCACGGTTATCCGACACTTTTAAGCTGTGAACAGGCGAATAACGATAATAACTTCACTTCCGACATGGCTTATGCGCTGAAGAACACAACATTCCCGATATTTTTAAGCTGTGCGTGTCAGGCAGGACAGTTTGAAGCACCGTTCACCTATACTTATATTAACAGCAATGGCGAAACGGTTTCAAGAGAGTTTAAAGACGATTCAGCAGGTGAAAAACTGATAAACGCTCCTGACGGAGGATCGGTCTTTTATCTTGGAAATGCCATTACAGGTCTCGGTCTTGCAGGTGGAAGTCAGTTCATTGACGAAATGCTCCGAGACATGTTCACAAAACCGTTTTCAGTGATGGGAGAGAGTTATCTTTTTGCCCATTCCGCATTGAAAAAAAATGACACTTTTGCTCCGCCGATACCTCTTGTCCCGGAAGTTCCAGTAGTTGATGAAGACAGCTGGAAATGGACTAAGAAAGGGATCGTAGCTCTCGGAAGTCCGCTTGTGACTTTCTGGAGAGATCCGTTTCCCCCAATTAAAGCTGTAATTGGCGTCACTTCAGAAAAAGTGATGAACGGATATTCTTTTACGCTCAACATTCCCGATGAATTTGCCGGATTTGATCTCAAAATTTATTCAAACGGAAAGTTCTACACACTTTCAGCGGTAATGCCAGGAACCGAAACATTGAACATCGAAGGGGAAGACAGCAATATTCTTTTTGCACTTTTAAAACCTGACCATCAACCGTTTTTTCAGAAGACAGGATTGTGAAATGAAACAGATACTTTACTTGATGATCCTGATATTATGCACAGTTCTTATAAATTCCTGTGTACCCGAAGATGAGAACGGTGAACCTGATCCTGATGAAGTAGTGACATTCGCAGATTATAATCTTGAGAGATGTGTGAGGGATGAGTTGAGAACAGAAGAGATAGATCTATTATATAAAGATGTAAGCAGAATAATGTTCCTTGACTGTACCGGCTATGGAATAAAAAGTCTGGACGGCATAGAGAATATTACAAACCTGCGCGAAGCCGAGCTTGGCAACAACAAGATAAAGGATGTTACACCATTGGGGAAATGTGTGAATTTGAGGGAACTTAATCTGAGTAAAAATGAGATAGAGGATGCTTCTCCGCTGGGAAGCTTGGTTAATTTAACCAGTTTGAATATTGTGTCAAATTCAATCTCTGATATAAGTTATGTCAGTAATTTAAGTGAATTAATTAAGTTTCATACAAGCGACAACCCTCTTTCCAATATTTTGCCTGTAAAAAATTTAACAAATTTAACAGGGCTGGATTTTTATAAAAATGAAATAGAGTCTATTTCAGACATAGAAGGGCTTTTAAACTTGGTTGCAATAAGTGTCGGCGATAATTGTATCACTGATTTTTCTCCGATAGATTATCTTAAAGAGAATGGTAAATTATTAAATATATTGGGCGACTCCTCTGACAATCAGGATTACAGTCGGTGTAAATAAACAAGGTTCTAATTAAATCCAGTTACCGCAATATTTCCTTCCCAGAGTCATCCAGCGGTTGTTCCAGGATTCAATGCGTTTTGACAAGCTCATGACAGGTGTAATGGTGTAATCGTGGAATGGTTGGTCACTTCGTGATGGTGTCGAATGACCTTTCTTTAATTTTGTATTTACTCATTTTATCAGTTAATATTCAACGGATCAGTTTTTTGAAAAGATGGAGAGAATGTGATGAACGGAATAATTTTATTTGAGCAGAAAAAGGTGCGGAGAGTCAGGTTTAATGATGAGTGGTGGTTTGTAATAAATGATGTTGTAGCGGTACTTACCGATTCAGTTAATCCGTCAGATTATTTGAAAAAACTCCGGAAGAGAGATGAGTCTTTGAGTGATGCCTTTAAAGGGGGGGGACAATCTGTCCCCCCCCTTGGTCTTGAATTTGATACAGCAGGGGGAAGACAGATGCTTCAATGCTGGAATACTACCGGTATTCTGCGTCTGATCCAGTCAATTCCCTCTCCGAAAGCTGAACCTTTTAAGAGGTGGCTTGCAAAAGTGGGATATGAACGGCTTGAAGAGATTGAAAATCCGGAACTTGCAGCAAAAAGGATGCGTGAAATTTATAAACAGAAAGGCTATTCAGACGAATGGATCGAAAAGAGGATGCGTGGGATTGCCGTCCGTGACGAATTGACTGATGAATGGAAAAAAAGAGGTGTTAAGGAAAAAACGGAATATTCCATCCTTACAGCTGAAATAAGTAAAGCGACTTTCGGAATGACACCTTCTGAGTATAAAGATTTTAAGGAACTTACAAATCCCGGAGATAATCTCCGTGATCATATGACAGATCTTGAACTTATTTTTACAATGCTGGGAGAAGCTTCAACAACCGAGATAGCACAAGAAAAAGATGCTCAGGGATTTACCGAAAACAAGGAAGCCGCAGTTAAAGGGGGCGTAGTGGCCGGAAATGCAAGAAGAGAACTTGAACAGAAATCCGGTAAAAAGGTATCTACCCGTCAAAACTATAAACAAATTCCTCAATCAAAGTCGAAAGGAACTAAAAAGATTAAATAGCCCGATCGTTTTTATATTATCTTATTTTGTCGCTGCGTGACGTGTGACGTGTGACCTTTCGACGAGCTCAAGAAATTTTGAAACCTGAAAACTTCAAATCCTCTTTAAATTCATTAAAATCATCCTGTTGTTTAATTTCTTGAGGTTCATAATGAAAAAGATTCTCGTTTTGTTGATGATTTGCGGGATGTTTCTGGTGGGTTCCTGTTCCCCCGAAGATGAGAACGGTGAACCTGATCCTGATGAAGTAGTGACATTTACGGATTATAAGCTGAAACAGTGTGTGAGGGATGAATTGAGAACAGAAGAGACAGATCTATTATATAAAGATGTAAGCAGAATAATGTTTCTTGACTGTACCGGTTATGGAATAGAAAGTTTGAGCGGCATGGAGAATCTCCCGATACTTAAAGGAGCTGAGCTTGGCAACAACAAGATAAAGGATGTTACACCGTTGGGGAAATGTGTGAATTTGAGGGAACTGGAATTATTTGAAAATGAAATAGAGGATGCTTCTCCGTTGGGGAATTTAGTTAATCTCACGAGATTGAATATTTCGAATAATTCAATCTCTGATATTAACTATGTTGTGAATTTGTTAAGTTTGAATACATTTTATACTGGTGGAAATCCGATTTCGAATATTTCGGCAGTAAGCGATCTTACAAATTTAACAGGGCTTTCTTTTTCTTTTGCAAAAGTAAAAGATATCAGCCCTGTTAAAAATTTAATAAATTTAACAGGGCTTTATATGAATGACAATGAAATTGTATCCCTGTCAGACATAAAAGGACTAATAAACTTAATTGGAATAGGTGTCGGCGATAATTGTATCACTGATTTTTCTCCGATAGATTATCTTAAAGAGAATGGTAAATTAGTAAATATATTGGGCGACTCCTCTGACAATCAGGATTACAGTCGGTGTGAATAAACAAGGTTCAGTCGGAGATATCAGCTAAGCTTCCTGCCAGATAAAGAGGAAATCTGTGAATTTTATCTTTAAGCCGGTTGTTAAGAATTGAAAGATGTATCCCGTATTTGACTTCCGGTTTTTCGTTTAAAAACATCCGGAATTTCTTTAGGAAAATAAGTTCAATAAATACAGGCGATTATCTCATTCAATGCACAAAAGTCAAGGTTAAAAACTAAAAAAATGCACAAAAGTCAGGTTTGAAATCATGAAAAGCAACCGTTTAATTCTTTCCGGTGAGATGGTCGAATATAATTAAATTAAAAAATTGAATATCGTAACAGTTTTTAATACTATTCCGGCGGCTCGATAGTTTTATCTGAATTGTCAGGAGGAGATAATGGTTTTCAGAGTTGAAGTTGGACTGCGAAAGGACATGAAGGATCCGGAAGGGGTGACCTGGCTTCGAAGGATACATAATGATCTTAACATTGAAAAAGTCAGTGATGTCAGGGTGTTGAAGGTCTATCTCATAGATTGTGAAGGAATAGACATCAAACAGGTGAACAGTTTTGCGAATGAAGTTCTTGCAGATCCTGTCACCGAAGTTTTTGAGACAAGTGAAATACTTGCGGACAATTATCAGTTCGACTGGCTTATCGAGACCGGATTCCTTCCCGGCGTTACAGATAACGAAGGAAAAACAGCTCTGTGGGGGCTTAAAACCTTCCTTGGATCAATAGGTGAGAACGATATGATCTTTTCGGGAAGAAAATATCTTGTTTCCGGGAGGATCGAGAAAAACACTGCTGAGACTATCGGTTCAAAACTTTTTGCAAACGGTCTCATTCAGCGGTATTCGATCGTGAGTTTTCAGGAGTGGGCAGGCGGAAAGAAGATAGGCAACACCGTTCCGAGAGTGAAAAGCAGTTCGGTTCCAGTTGTTGAAACGGTGGCACTTGACCTTTCCGATGAAGAGCTGATGGCACTTTCAAGGTCGAAAGTTCTTGCGCTGAACCTTGATGAAATGAAGGCGATGAGAGATTATTTCAGAAAGAAGGAAGTGCTTGAATACAGAAAGCAGAAGGGATTCCCTAAAAAAGCTACCGATTGCGAAATAGAGGTTATCGCCCAGACATGGAGTGAGCACTGCAAACACAAAATATTCGCCGCTGACATAAATTATTCTGACAAGGTCAATAAAAGAGACATGCAGATAAGATCGCTTTACAAGTCATATATTAAAAAAGTGACATACGAGCTCAGAGAGTCAAAGCCGTGGATAAAATCGGTTTTTGATGATAATGCAGGGATAATCCAGATTGACAGCGACACACTTTTTGCAATGAAAGTGGAGACACATAACTCTCCAAGCGCACTTGACCCTTACGGCGGAGCTTTGACTGGGATAGTCGGAGTGAACAGAGACATCATCGGTTGCGGAATAGGTGCAAAACCGATACTCAACACAGATGTGTTCTGCTTTGCAAGCCCTTACTATGAAGGGACTCTGCCCGGAAGCAACCTGATGCATCCGGCGAGAATTTTCAGAGGAGTGCACAGAGGTGTCAAGGATGGTGGCAATGAAAGCGGCATCCCTGTTGTGAACGGTTCGATATTCTTTGACAACAGATACATCGGAAAACCGCTTGTATTCTGCGGAACAGGTGGATTGATGCCTGTCGAGATAAACGGACATCCGGCACATCTCAAAAAAGCCCGAATAGGAGATCTGATCGTAATGAGCGGCGGAAGAGTGGGTAAAGACGGAATTCACGGAGCGACATTCAGCAGTGAAGAGCTTCATGAAGGAAGTCCAGTGACAGCTGTCCAGATCGGTGATGCAATCGTCCAGAAAAGAATGCTCGACTTTATAATCGAGGCAAGAGACAAGGAACTTTACAACGCAATAACCGATAATGGAGCCGGTGGATTGAGTTCAAGTATTGGTGAAATGGCCCGTGATACCGGCGGAGCAGAAATAAATCTTGAGAAAGTTCCTTTAAAATATCAGGGACTTCAGCCATGGGAGATCTTTATTTCCGAAGCACAGGAAAGGATGACAATAGCAATAGATCCGGCAAGATTCGATGAACTCAAAAAGATCGCCGACATTCATGAAGTAGAAATATCAGTTGTCGGAAAGTTCACCGATACAGGGTATCTTGAAATTTACTATGAAGATATGAAAGTTGCTCTCCTTGACATGGAATTCATGCATGACGGAAACCCGAGATATAAACTTGAAGCAGAGTGGGATTTTGTTGAAAAGCCGGCTGAGGAAATTGAAGATCAGGAAAACCTCAACGCGGTACTGCTTGATATGATAGGACGGGTGAACATCGCTTCAAAAGAGAACTGGGTGAGACAGTATGATCACGAAGTTCAGGGCAGGAGCGCAGGAAAACCTTTCTGCGGTGTTGAGCATGACGGTCCGAGCGATGCAGGTGTTCTTAGAATTTCGCCTTTTAAAAAGAACGCAATAGTCGTTTCTCACGGAATAAAACCGACATTCAGCGATATAGACTGCTACTGGATGACAGCTTCTGTTGTTGATGAGGCTGTCAGAAATGCCGTTGCAACGGGTGCCGATCCTGATTTTATGAGCGGACTTGATAATTTCTGCTGGCCGGACCCGGTTTACGACAGTGAGAAAAATCCTGACGGGAAGCACAAACTGGCACAGCTTGTGAGAAGCAACATGGCGCTTTACGATTTCTGCAGATACTATTCTATTCCGCTCATCAGCGGCAAGGACAGCATGAAAAATGATTACGGTTCCGGGAAGAACAAGATCTCTATTCCGCCGACGCTTCTTTTCACACTCATTTCAAAAATGGATGATGTTGAAAAAATGGTTACGATGGATTTTAAGAAAGAAGGTGACAGGATATTTATCATCGGAGAAACGAAGAACGAACTTGCAGGAAGTGAATATTACATCTATCACGGTATAAACAGGGATGGTTTTATTCCCAAAGTTGATGCAGGAAAGTTCATGAGAAGTTACAAACTCCTGAAAAAGGCGATAGACAGCAAGCTTGTAAAAAGTGCCCACGATCTTTCAGACGGAGGATTTGCGACGGCCCTTTCAGAATCGGCTTTTGCAGGCATGCTCGGAGCAAAAATAGATCTTAGAAAAATGCCGAGAAGCAGTGATGCAACAAGAAATGACACTCTTCTTTTCAGTGAATCCAACGGCAGAATAATCGTTTCTGTAGACCCTGCTGATGTTGAAAAATTCATTGAAGTGATGAAAGGAACTGATATGGATGAGATAGGCGAAGTGACCTCTAGCGGTTTTGTAAAAATGACCGGACTTGACGGGTCGGTTGTTGTAAATTTGAGCATAAATGAACTTAAAAAGAACTGGAAAGGGCTTATGAGCAGGATGAACTGAGGTGAAAAAATGAAAAAAGCGAATGTACTTATACTTACCGGTTATGGTATAAACTGTGATGTTGAAACAGGCTGGGCATTTGAAATGGCAGGTGCCGATAAGATCGAAAGGGTTCATGTCAACAGAATAATAAACGGTGAAGTCAACCCCGACGATTTTCAGATCATGGTTTTCCCCGGCGGTTTTTCTTTCGGAGACCACATCGCTTCAGGCAGAGTGCTCGGTCTGAAAGTCAAAAAGCAGATGGGGGATAAACTGAAGCAGTTTGTTCTGGAAGGGAAGCTGGTTATCGGAATATGTAACGGTTTTCAGACACTTGTGAAGATGGGAGTTCTTCCCGGAGATCCAAAAGAAGTGTATAAAAAACAGGTTGCGACACTCACGCACAACGACTCGGCAAAATATGAAGACAGATGGGTCAGAATAAAGGCAAATCCATCAAACAGATCACCATTTTTAAGAGACATAGAGTCTTTTGATGTCGCAATAAGGCACGGTGAAGGAAAATTTGTTGCACACCGTCATTTTTTAAGAGAGATAAGGAACGAAGATCTTATTGCTTTTCAGTATGTTGATAAAAATGGCGAACCAACAAGGAACTATCCGGAAAATCCGAATGGCAGCGATCTTGCAATAGCCGGGATAACAAACAGTCGCGGGAATGTTCTGGGACTGATGCCTCATCCGGAAGTGTTCATAAACGGAACTCAGCATCCGGAATGGACAAGAAAAGGTACCGGCGGTGAAAAAGGAATGGGCTTGCAGATATTTGTAAATGCTGTAAACTTCGTAAAAGAAGAGTTATGAAAAGGAACCTGCTTATAACAACAGCCGTTGCGGCTTTTATTGCACTGATAATGTGGATATCAGGGATATCAGGGCCTTTCTACAGGTTCAACAGCGACATCATAAACAGTTTAACAGATCTTATATTGTCATTATTTTAAAGGGTTTACATGAGCTATTTAAAACTTCTGTTCCTTTTTACAATCTCTCTTCCGATTCTCAGTAGAGCCTGGGGGGCAATCACAAAAATAGAAAGACCTCAATGGATTGTGAAAAAGGTGATAGAGATTTACCGTGACCATTACGGTATTGATATGAAAGATTACGAAGGTGAAATTGATGATTATAACTCACTTTCGAGTTTTTTTGTCAGGAAGCTTGACAGCAGTGTCCGCCCGCTTGTTAATGACGAAAATGCATTTCTTTCGCCAAGTGACGGAAAGATCACCGTACTTGAAAAGATAAATGCCGACATTGCAACTCAGGTCAAGGGGAGAACCTATCCAGTATCGGAACTTATTAGAAAAGAGCTTGATTTTTCAGATGGTTACTATCTTGTGACGATATATCTTTCACCAAAAGATTACCACAGATACCATGTTCCGGTAGATTCTACTGTGAGATCATACATTCACACCGGCTGGCGCCTTTTTCCGGTGAACGAACTTTCTGTGAACACTATTGAAAAACTTTTTATAAGGAACGAAAGAGTTGTTGTCAAAATGGAACATGACGGGATGCAATACTTCTATGTTGCAGTAGGTGCTACTTTTGTGGGTTCTTTAAAAATGGATTTTTTTGAAGAGCCGGTTGACGGAGAATGGACTGTTGTGAACAATAAATACAAGCAGAATCAAGAGATTGGAAGATTTGAGATGGGTTCCACGATAGTCCTTCTTATCCCTGAGAAAATGGTAGGGGAACCTATGATTGCTCAAGGGATCAGCGTTAAGACCGGAGACCCGCTCTTCGTGCTGAAAAAAAATTGACGGGAGATCTAATTGATCGGATCTGATGCAAGACTTCTGAAAAAATATCTCAATTTTGTAAAACTTGAAAAACGGCTTGCACTTAACAGCGTTGAAGCATACGAAAGGGATCTGACCGATTTTCTAAACTATCTTGAAGAAAGGAAGACATCTCTTACTGCAGCAGATCCTGTCAATATAAGTGAATATGTGATACACCTTTCCAGAGACCGGAATTTTTCAGACAAGTCGCTTGCAAGGAGCATTTCAAGCATGAGGGGATTTTTCAAATTTCTTGTTGAAGATGATTTTGTCTCGCCTGAGCTTTTTGAAATACTTGAACCGGTCAAAATGAAAAAATCACTGCCGATGTTTCTTACTATTGATGAAGTCGATCTTCTTTTTAGCGTTATTGACACTTCAACCCCTTCAGGTTTCCGCGATAGAACGATTCTTGAAATGTTTTATTCATCGGGTCTTCGTGTGTCTGAACTTACGGAACTGAAGCTCGGAAGCATTTTCAGGAAAGATCAGGTGATACTTGTTTTCGGAAAAGGGAGCAAGGAAAGGGTTGTGCCTTACAGTGATGCCGCCGCGGAATATCTTCACCAGTATATCGACAGGATAAGACATTCTCTCATAAAGCCGGGTGATTTTTGCGATTTTGTGTTTATAAACAACAGAGGAAAGAAGCTCACCAGGCAGGGTGTCTGGAAAAAGTTGAAGGAATTCGCGGTCATGGCAGGGATAACAAAAGAAATATCACCTCACAAATTAAGGCACACTTTTGCGACACATCTTCTGGAAGGAGGAGCTGATCTCAGAAGTGTCCAGATGCTTTTAGGCCATGCCAGCATCAACACCACCGAGATATACACTCATGTTGAACAGCAGGCGATAAAAAGAGAGTTCGAGCAGAAACATCCAAGAGAAAACATAGACAGGGAGGAATAAATGGAGCAGAGCAAGATATTTTATGTGGCGATTGCCGCTGTGCCGGTCCTTTTTTCGATAATTTTTCATGAAGTTGCACACGGCTGGATGGCAAACAAACTGGGTGATTCGACAGCGAGTGAACATGGCCGGCTCACTCTCAATCCGCTTGCCCACATTGATCCTGTCGGAACGATACTTATTCCGATAGTTACTTATTTTGCTTTCGGTTTTTTCTTCGGCAGTGCAAAACCTGTCCCGTTCAATCCGTACCGTTTTTATCATCACATAAATATGAGAAGGGGAACAATGTGGGTTGCGGCGGCAGGCCCTTTGAGCAATCTGCTTCTTGCTGTGATCAGCGCTTTTGCATATATCGCAACGGCAAAGTTCTTCCCGAACGAGACACTTCTTACCTTTTTCTACATTGCGCTTTTCTTCAATGTTCTTCTTGGCTTTTTCAACATGATACCGATCCCTCCTCTTGACGGAAGCAAGGTTTTCATGGGTTTTCTTCCGAGGGAATACGATGCCTTTTTCTATAAAATTGAAAGATACGGCTTTTTTATAATAATCGCCCTTGCAGTAACAGGGGCTTTCAGGTTTATAATGATGCCTGTGAACTGGATCGTTGAAGGACTTTTATATATTCCGAACCTTATTTTTTTCGGATAGGAGTAAATCATGGAAGAACTTAAGATTACTTCGCTTTTAGACCTTTCTCAAACTGAGTTCGTAGATATTTTTGATGCTTGCGAATATCCGTTTGAAATACTGAATAAGATTGGTGACCACATACTTGAAAAAGGTCCGTTACTTGACGGCAGATACAAATTGCTCAAAGAAAATGTCTGGGTAGGCGAGGGGACGACAATCGCCGATTCCGCTTCGATTACCGGTCCTGCCATAATAGGTTGCAATTGCGAAATAAGGCACAACGCCTTCATTCGAGGCAATGCGGTTATCGGCAACAACTGCGTCATCGGTAATTCAACCGAAGTGAAGAACAGCTTTCTTTTCAACAGCGTTCAGGCACCGCATTTCAACTATGTAGGTGATTCCATTATGGGTTTTAAATCGCACATCGGAGCAGGGGTTATTCTTTCAAATGTGAAAAGTGTTCCGGGAACTGTCTCGATAAGGACAGCAGGCGATATAATTGAAACAGGACTTAGAAAATTCTCCGCAGTTCTTGGCGATCATGTAGAAGTGGGCTGTAATTCAGTTCTCAATCCCGGAACCATCGTCGGAAAAGGAACAGTCATTTATCCTCTCACCAGCGCCAGAGGTTTTATCCCTGAAAACTATATAGTTAAAAATGATGGAAGAAAATTTCCGAAAAGAATCTGACTGTTTTGACAAATATTCTGAAAAAATCTTTTAAGATCACGAATCTTGCTCAATTTAAACAATTATGGTATATAATAAGCCGTTTTTTTCGGAGTGAATGATGATTGCTGAATGTCCAAGTTGTAAAAAGGTAATTTCTGTAAATGTTCCGGGAACTGTTATGTGTCCGAAATGCAATTCTCTTGTTTTCATCGGAGACCCTGTTAAAGATGAAGCAAGC
Source organism: uncultured Spirochaetales bacterium (assembly GCA_964630905.1). Taxonomy (GTDB): domain Bacteria; phylum UBP6; class UBA1177; order UBA1177; family UBA1177; genus JAGOEX01. Next base: position 24,087 of record CAZVWR010000029.1, read on the forward strand.
AGGGTTATAAAAACAGCCCGCGATCTTAAACTTGAAAAAGCCGCGGAAGAGTCAAAAAATAAAGTTGAAGAGGAGAACAGCTTCTTCAATCCTTTCGGGGAGATGAAAAAAGCAAAACGGGTCGGTTTCTTTAAAGGGACTCCATGGGACAGATGGCACGAACTGGGGTTTGCCGATGCTTTCATAAAGACCACAAAAGAGATCACCACAAGCCCTGAAAAATTTTTCAAAGATATGAAGCATGCGGCAAATCCGGGATTGATGCCGATCTACGGGATAATTCTTGCTTTCCTGACTGTGCTTTTCCAGACATTCTGGGTGCTTAAGCTTTTCCAGTCATATTTTCCCGATTTTGCAACATTCCGCGACACATTCCTTAAAATGGGTGATCTGGGTGCTTCAATATTTGCAGACGAAAATAAGCTCAGAATGATATATGACCAGATGTATCCCGACGGCGGATCACTTTTTTCACATCTTATTCTCACCCCTTTCATGTCGATAGTTTTCACTGCATTCATTCTTCATCTGGGCAGTGTAATGCTCGGTTCAAAGACTCGTCTCACCCATTTTTACAGAATGAGCAGTTTCATAATGGTTACAGGCCTTTTCAGCATTTTTCCATTGATAGGTAACATCGCCGGTTTTCTGTGGAGAGTTTTTCTTGTCCACAAAGGGGGGATGGCGCTCAATAATTTCAACGGAAGGAAGGCATACCTTTTCACCGGATTTTATGTGTTGATGCAGATATTCTTTTCAACTCTGGGGGTTATATGATCTTCAGGACCGGACAGGGTTTCGATGTTCACAGGTTTGAAGAGGGCCGCGATCTTTATCTTGGCGGAGTTAAGATTGATCACACCGGTCTTGCAGGTCACAGCGATGCGGATGTGCTTATCCATGCTGTTATTGATGCACTTCTGGGTGCAAGTGCGCTCGGAGATATCGGCGAACTTTTTCCGGACAAAGATCCGGAGCTTAAGAATATTCGAAGTACACTGCTTTTAGAGAATGTTGTTAAAAAGCTCAATGATAACAACTGGATAATAGAAAATATTGATGCGACTGTTATATGCGAAACACCCAAAATATCAATTTACAGAGAACATATCAGAGAAACCCTTTCAAAAATAACAGGTATCGGGACTGACAGAATAATGGTCAAGGGAAAAACGACTGAAAAGCTCGGTTTCACAGGAAGAGGAGAAGGGATAGCCGCAATGGCAGTGACACTTTTAAAAAAGGAGGAGTGATTGAAAAAGATATCGTTCTACATCGGCAGGAAGAACACTGTCACATTTTTTCTGGCTTCTGCGGTGCTTCTTTTCGGAATCTATTCGTTCTTTGGTGAAGTTATATATTTCTTTTCAAGTTCTGAAGCAATAGACCTGAAAGATGCCATGGATATTGATAAGGAAGCATTCGACAAGATAAATGACGGTGATTTTGTGCAGGTAACAGGGATAACTTCGGTACAGGGCGGTGCCATCCAGCGGGGTATCACCGGAACAGAATACACTCTTTATTATCTTACCGGTTCTTCAAAGTTCATAATAAACGAAAAGAATGACGGTGAACCGAAAGGTCCGCAGTACAAGACTGTCAGAGGTCGTGCATACAGGTTCAACACAAATTCAAATGCCGCAAGGATGAGAAATTTCTTTGCAAAATCGTTCATGATCGAAATGGATGAAGACGGCGTTCTTGTCGAAGCTGGACTTGAACCGGGGAGCGATTATTCCGCCCTGATTTTTTTCATAATGCTGATTTCGGCCATGGGGCTGAACATATACCTTTTTATAAGACCTCTTAAACAGAAAGAAGACCCGATGGAGAATGACATTGATGAAATTTGAGAAAGTAAGAACAAGATTTGCCCCCAGCCCGACAGGATACATGCATGTCGGCAACTTGAGAACGGCTCTTTATGCGTGGCTGATTGCAAGAAAAAATAACGGCACATTCATTTTAAGGATCGAAGACACCGATCAGGAAAGAAAGATAGAAGGTGCTGTTGATATAATTTACAAAACCCTTGCCGAAACAGGCCTTAACCACGATGAAGGCCCCGATGTAGGCGGAGATTACGGTCCGTATGTTCAAAGTGAAAGAATGTCTGCCGGAATGTATGAAAAATGCGCTCTGGAGCTAATTGAAAAAGGTCATGCATACCGCTGTTTCTGCACAAAAGAGCGGCTCGATGCATTAAGGGCTGAATGCGAAGCCAAAGGGGCACAGACAAGATATGACAGACATTGTCTTGATCTGAGTGAAGAAGAAATAAAAAAGAATCTTGAAAACAAAGTTCCTTTCGTTGTCAGGCAGAAAATGCCACTGGCCGGCTCAACCTCTTTTCATGATGAAGTTTACGGGGATATAGCAGTTGAAAATTCCACAATGGACGATCTTATTTTAATGAAATCAGATGGTTATCCGACATATAACTTTGCAAATGTCATTGACGATCACCTTATGGGGATAACCCATGTCGTAAGAGGGAGCGAATACCTCATTTCAACACCGAAATACAATCTGCTGTATGAAGCTTTCGGATGGGAAAAGCCTTTTTATGTCCATGTTTCGCCGGTAATGAGAGATGCACAGAGAAAACTTTCAAAAAGGGACGGTGACGCAAGTTATGCCGATTTCATTGAAAAAGGGTGTCTTAAGGAGGCGCTTTTGAATTATGTCGCACTTCTTGGCTGGAACCCCGGGACAGATCAGGAAAAGTTCACTGTTCCTGAATTGATAAATGCTTTTGACATAAGCGGAATAAGCAAATCTCCCGCAATATTTGATGAAGCCAAGCTCCGGTGGCTTAATAGTGAATATATAAGGGCGATGTCGCACGAAGAGTTTCTTCAGCACGCGATGCCGTTCATTAAAAAAACAGTCAAAAGGAATGATGTCAATTTTGATGTCATTGCGGAAGGACTTCACAAAAGGACAGAGTATTTTTCAGACATTCCTCCACAGCTTGATTTCATTGACGAACTTCCTGAATATATTGCAGAGCTGTATGAACATAAAAAGATGAAAACTGATAAAGTGAATTCGCTGCAGGCGCTTGAAGTGATGTTGCCGGCACTTGAATCGTTTTCCGACTGGGACCATGAAAAACTTTATCTGATGCTCAATGACCTTGCTGAAAAGAGCGGAATTAATAAAAAGATCATTCTCTGGTCCCTCAGAGTCGCTCTCAGCGGTAAAGAGCTTACTCCGGGAGGGGGAACCGATATCGCCGCAATAATCGGAAAAGAGGAATCAATAAAAAGATTGAAAAAAGGAATAGAGATTTTAAAAGTTCAGTAACAATAGATTTGGAGAAGTAAAATGAGAGACATCAGAACAAATTATCTTGGACTTGAGCTTTCAAGCCCGATAGTGGCAGGATCGTGCAGTCTTACAAGTTCAGTGGAGAATTTAAAGAAACTGGAAGTGGCAGGTGCAGGTGCGGTGGTGCTTAAATCTCTTTTTGAAGAACAGATCATCGAAGAGAAGATTAAAAGTGCAACACAGGGATTTTATTCATCTTTTCATCCTGAGTCGATGGAATACATTTCTCAGATGAGTATGAATTTCGGTCCGGAATATTATCTTGACCTTATTAAAGAAGCGAAACAGGAGATAAAGATACCTGTCATTGCAAGCATCAACTGCATTTCAAAGGAATATTGGGTAGAGTTCGCAAAGAAAATTGAAAATGCCGGAGCCGATGCTATTGAACTTAACATCAGCCATGTGACTCACGATATTGAAAAAAGTGCCGACTCGGTGACAGATGATTATCTTTCAACATTCAAAGCGGTAAAGGAAGGGGTGAAGATCCCCGTTTCTGTTAAAATGGGGCAGAATTTCACAAACATTGCAAGAATGGTCAAGCTTCTTGAAAACTACGGAGCTTCGGGAGTTGTCCTTTTCAACAGGTTCTATCAGGTTGACATTGATATTGACAAACTTCAGCTAGTTCCGGGCTATGTCCGTTCATCAAGAAAGGATATTACTGAAACGATCAGATGGATAAGCATTATTTCAGGAAAGACCAAGCTTTCACTTTCGGGCTCAAGAGGTGTCGCGGACGGTCGTGATGCGATAAAAATGATACTTGCAGGGGCTGACACAGTTCAGACGGTAAGTGCTCTTTATCAGAACGGGATGGACTTCATTGCAAAAATGAACCTTGAAATCCTTGACTGGATGGAAAAGAAGAATTTCAAATCATTAAGCGAGTTTAAAGGTCTTTTAAGCCAGAAGAAGATAGATAACCCCGATGCATGGGAAAGACAGCAGTATATCAAAGCTCTCGTCGGAATAGAATAGTCAGAAAAGATTCTTAAAAAAACAAAAATATTTTTATTTTTTTTCCTTTTTTTTCACGAATTCCATTTCGGCTTATTGCTTCAAGGGATGTATAAAAAACAGGTGTTTAAAAAAGAATACGATATGAAGCAAAAAATCTTTAACAAGTTGAAAATACTAAGATTTTTTCACTTTTCCTCTTGACAAATAGAAATAGGTCATTATATTAAGTTATACAAGGTGGCAATCGGCGCCCTGTTCCTGGACATTTGAATTTAAGGTTTGTTTTCTGCCTGTGATACTGTTTCTGCCAAGATTGGAACTGCAATGGATTTTCCCTTTCTCAAAAAGTTTTATCAGTCCGGGTCAAACCTCAGCCACCTTGTTCTTTAAAATTTCTTAGTTCCGATCTAAAAACATTCTTGTTCCGATCTAAATAAAGGGGGGGCGCTATCTTTTTTTGTGCGCAACCCTTCTTCGTCTTGACATTTAAACTTTCAAGAATTATTCTGCCCTGTTTTTTTAGTTTTTTTAATTATTAAGGTATATATGGTGAGACAATGAACAGAATCAAAGTGCATCCGGTATTGAATGTTCCGAAAGAAAGACATGAAGTTTCTTTCATGTTTGACGGAACTCAGGTGAAAGGTTTTGAAGATGAGATGGTGAGTTCAGCGCTGTTTGCCAACGGAGTGAAACAGTTCTCAATTCACAGGAAAGGTGATGCTCCTCAGGGTATTTTCTGTGCAAACGGTCAGTGCAGTCAATGTACTGTAATCATTGACGGAAGGCCTTTGAAATCTTGCATAACTCCGCTTAAAGAAGGGATGGATGTGAGGACTATGAAACATCTTCCCGATCTTCCGTCAGATGATTCTCCGATGGCGGGATATGAAAGAAAGTGTGTGGTGTGCGATGTTCTTGTTATCGGCGGTGGTCCAAGCGGTCTGACAAGCACTATTGAACTTGCAAAACTCGGTTTCAGGGTTGTTCTTGTTGACGATAAGGATAAACTCGGCGGTAAGCTTCTTCTCCAGACACACAAATTCTTCGGAAGTGAAGAGGATTGTTATGCAGGGACAAGAGGAATTGACATTGCCCATCTTCTTGAAGAGGAAGTTAGAAAGTACAGTAATGTGAAAATATTCACGGAAACTTCAATTGTAGGAGTTTACAAAGATAAGAAAGCGGGACTTTTTGTTGAGAACAGACACTATGTTCTTGTTGACTTCAAAGGGGTTCTCATTACTGCCGGAGCAAGAGAGAAATCAATCGTTTTCCCCGGCAACGATCTTCCCGGAGTTTACGGAGCAGGAGCTTTCCAGACCCTTGTTAACCGTGATCTGGTCAAGGCTTCAGACAAAGTTCTCATCATCGGAAGCGGAAATGTAGGTCTCATCGGTGCATATCATGCTCTTCAGGCAGGCATAGAAGTAGCGGGAATTGTCGAAATAGCTCACGAAATAAGCGGATATAAAGTTCATGCCGACAAGATAAAAAGAATGGGTGTTCCCCTTTACCTCAACACCACAGTTCTCTGTGCAGAAGGGAACGGCAAAGTTGAAAGGGTGACAATTGCTGAGGTTGACAGTGCGTGGAACCCTGTGCTTGAAACGGCAAGGACCTTTGAAGTTGATACACTTCTTGTCGCGGCAGGACTGACCCCGACAGACGAATTTTTCGATATGGCTGAAAAATTTGAGTTCAATGTTATAAAGGCAGGCGATGCCGAAGAGATAGCCGAAGCAAGTTCTGCAATGTTCGGCGGCCGTATCGCAGGGCTTAAAATGGCGGCGCTTCTTGGGAGAAAAGATGTCGTTGTGGATGATACCTGGTATAAGAAAGCCGAAGTTCTCAAATCGCGTCCCGGCATAGTTCATCCGCTGAATCCTGTTAAAATGACAGAAAAGTTCCAACCGAATTTCAGCTGTCTTCAGGAGATCCCTTGCAATCCATGCACAACGGTATGCCCAAAAAACGCAATAAAACTGATGGATAAGTCAGGAACGATAATGGATATTCCTTATCTTGCCGGCGATTGCATCGGTTGCGGAATATGTGTCGCCGCATGTCCGGGACTGGCGATAACTCTTGTGAGAAAGGTTGATGAAAAAACGGCTGAAGTGATGCTTCCCCATGAATTCAACTGTGATTTTGTCGTCGGGGACATGATTCCTCTTAACGACATTGACGGAAAATATCTTGAAGAGGGAAAAATAACAAAGATAACATTCAACAAAAAATATAAGACAACTCTTATCACAGCATCTGTTTCATTAAATAATGCGACAAAAGTCATGGGGATAAGAGTTCAGGATGAATCTGCGACTCGTCCGCTGAAAACTGCTGATTACGAATATATCCCTGAAAACGGGATAGTGTGCCGCTGTGAAAGGGTTGCTCTGAAGGAAGTAATTGATTTTATTAAGGAAAATAAAATAAGAGACATTAACCAGCTTAAACAGATCAGGGTCGGAATGGGTGCCTGCGGATCTAAAACATGCAGTGTCCAGATGCCCAGAGTCTTCAAGGCGGCAGGGGTGAACTGGTCTGAAGTTACAGAAGGGACCAACAGACCGATGTGTGTTGAAACCCCTATGTATGCACTGATCAACGAGGATGGAGAGTAACATGAAAACATACGATTTTTTAATTATCGGTGCAGGCAGTATAGGAACTCCTCTTGCTTATCATCTTGCAAAAAGGGGCAAAAGTGTCTGCGTTCTTGAAAAACACGCTTCTACAGGAAGAGGGCAGAACAGGGCGGCAATTGGGGGAATAAGGGCGACACACAGCGATCCTGCAAAGATAAAAATATGCACGATGTCACTTGATCAGATAAGGAACATGCATTCAGATCACGGCATAGATATCGACTGGATAGAAGGGGGATATCTTTTCCCTGTTTATGACACTCAAAGGGAAAGAAATCTCAAAGACCTTCTCAAGGTTCAGAAAAAGTTCGGGCTGAACATCGACTGGATAGATACCGATGCAGTAAAAACGCTTGTTCCGGGGATAACAGAGAACGGGCTTCGGGGCGGAACATTTTCACCAAATGACGGAAGTGCTTCACCGCTTAAAACAACAGGAGCATATTTCAAGCTTGCGACAGCGGCCGGAGCCGAGTTCAGGTTTTATGAAAATGTCCTTTCGATGGAAGTTAAAGATAAAAAAGTGGTAAGTGTGAAAACAAATAAGGATACATACAGCGCAGGTCTTGTAATCAATGCGGCAGGGGGAGATGCAAAAGAGATCGGTAAAATGTACGGAGTGGATCTTCCGGTTTATCCTGATTCCCATGAAGCGGGAATAACTGAACCGGTGAAACCGTTCTTTAAACCGATGGTTGTTGACATCAGACCTGATTCCCATTCACACAACTATTATTTTTATCAGAATATTGAAGGCCAGGTTGTTTTCTGTATAACTCCTTATCCTAAAGCGGCAGGCAAAGATACTGATAACACAAGCGAATTTCTTCCTCTTATGATCAAAAGGATGCTGGAGCTGTATCCCCGTTTGAGAAATCTGAGAGTTAGAAGGACATGGCGCGGACTTTATCCGATGACTCCGGACGGGTTCCCTATTGTCGGCATGGCTCATGAAATTGAAAATGTCTTTAATGCAGTAGGAATGTGCGGACAGGGCTTTATGCTCGGACCCGGACTTGGAAAAATACTCTCTGAGATATTCATCGACAACTCAACCGAATACGACTTCATTCTCGATCAGCTTACACTTTACCGCGATTTTTCCGGCGAGGAGATGCTTAAGTAACCATAAGTCTTTTAGCTTAGAGGAGGTTCAATGTCATCACCGAAAAGAGAACAGTGGGGGACAAAGCTCGGTGTAATTCTTGCAGTCGCAGGAAGTGCAGTCGGACTCGGCAATTTTTTAAGATTTCCGACACAGGCGGCTCTAGGAGGGGGAGGGGCTTTCATGATCCCTTATTTTGTCTCATTTCTCCTGCTCGGCATTCCGCTTATGTGGGTTGAATGGTCACTTGGAAGGAAAGGGGGAGAGTACGGTCACGGAACAGCTCCTGCAATACTTTACAAGATAACAGGCAGCAGATTTATTAAATATTTTGCTTCAATAGGGATAATAATTCCACTGCTGATCCTTTTTTATTATGCGTTCATTGAATCGTGGTCTCTTGCCTATGCGTTCTTTTCGATAAGCGGCACCCTTGCAGAGGTGGCAGGTAAAAATGAACTTGCTCAGTTTCTTCAAGGTTATCAGGGTGTTGTCTCAAACAGTTATTTTGATTCCATTTGGATAGCTTACGGATTTTTTGTTGTGACGATCATCATTAATTTCTATTTTATTTATAAAGGTGTGGCCTCAGGTATTGAAAAGCTGTCAAAAATTGCGATGCCGCTTCTTGTGATAATTGCAGTTCTCCTTGTGGGCCGCATCCTGACGCTCGATACTCCCGATCCGTTGAAACCCGACCAGTCTGTTGCAAATGCACTCAATTTTGTATGGACACCCGATTTCACCGTTCTTCTGAGTTCAAAAGTGTGGCTCAGTGCAGCAGGGCAGATATTTTTTACTCTGTCACTTGGAATGGGAGTCATCATGACATATGCGAGCTATCTTAAGAAAAATGATGATATCGCTTTGTCAGGACTTACGGCTTCAGCAACAAATGAATTCTGCGAAGTAATTCTCGGAGGGTCGCTCATAATTCCAGCCGCATTCATATTTTTCGGTTCTGCCGAAACTGTCCGGATAGCAACTACCGGTGCTTTTAACATAGGTTTTGTAACAATGCCCAATATTTTTGCAAACATGCCGGGTGGGCCTTTTTTTGCATTTTTATGGTTCATGCTCCTTTTTATTGCAGGAATAACTTCATCGGTGTCAATGATCCAGCCCGCAGTTGCATTTCTTGAGGATGAATTCGGATTTTCAAGAAAAAAAACTGTTCTGGTAATGTTCATTTTCTCATTTCTTGCTTGTCAGCCGGTAATATTCTTCATGAAATACGGTTTTCTTGATGAACTGGATTTCTGGGGAGGAACTGTTTTCCTGACGATATTCGCGACTCTTGAGATCGTCGTCTTCGGCTGGATATACGGCATTGACAAAGGGTGGAAAGATCTTAATGAAGGTGCTGAAATAAAGATCCCTTCAATATTTAGATTCATAATAAAATATGTCTCTCCGCTTTTCCTTTTCATTCTGCTTGGTGTCTGGACATACCAGATGTTCATTCCCACTATAATGATGAAGGATGTTCCTGATGAGAACAAGCCCTATATATGGGGAGCCCGCATCTTTATTCTGGCGATCATCGGAATAATGATGTATCTGATAAAGATCACAACCGGAAGAAAGGAGGAGGTGAAGCAATGAGTGCAGGTGCAATAATTCTGATGGTTTTTGTATGGGGTGCGATATTGTCCCTTCTGGGTTTCTGTTTTTATAAAGTTTTTTCAAAGAAAGACTGAACATGGACATATTTAAATCAATAAAAAACGACACAGGACTCCTTGAGTCTGTAAGATATGTAGTTGAAAATACTGAAATAAATAATAATTCTCTTAAAAACCTGATAAAATATTTAAGAGAGATATCAACCCGTGAAAATAAGCAGTATTCAGAGATATTGTCCATTATAAAAGCGGACGAGATATTAAAAAACTTTGAAATGACAGGAAAAACCAGAAGTGAAGAGATCTTGAAAAGATTGTATCATGTCCGATACCCGCTCTGGAGTGCAAAGCAGGCTGAGTTTAAAAGACTTGCAAACAGGTTCAGGGCACTTACAGGAGGAGAGATAGTTTTCCCCGATTTTGCGGAAGGGAACAGCTTTAAGATCTCTTTTGAGGTCAAAAAAGAAGAAGATGTTGATAAAATATTTGAAACCATATCAAGCGGAAAAGACATCTTATCAGAATCATTAAAGAAAATAAAAGAATAGATAGTTAGACCTTCACAAATCATTTTGCACACCCTTTTTTTTGAAAAGATTTTTCTTGACATAACCCTTTTTTTATCGAATTATTCCACAGCAGGGGCAAAATTCTTCGATTATCGGGGCAAAACTACTCGGTAGTCGAAATAATAAGCTCTCTTGGTGTTGTTGAATAACTGATTAATGGAGTGTTTTTATGAGTTACTTAAAGGAAGTTATTGCAAAAACGGAAGAAAAGAATCCGTCACAGCCGGAGTTTATTCAGGCAGTTGAGGAAGTTCTCATGTCCCTTGAATCGACAGTTGACAAACATCCCGAATTTGTTTCAGCCGCTATTTATGAGCGAATTGTTGAGCCGGACAGGCAGATGATGTTCAGAGTTCCATGGGTTGATGATTCCGGAAAAGTTCAGGTCAACAGAGGTTTCCGTATTCAGTTTAACAATGCGATCGGTCCGTACAAAGGGGGACTTCGATTCCACCCTTCAGTAAATCTGGGAATTATTAAATTCCTTGGTTTCGAGCAGATATTCAAAAATTCTCTTACAACTCTTCCTATGGGCGGAGCAAAGGGGGGATCTGATTTTGATCCGAAAGGGAAAAGTGACGGCGAAGTTATGAGATTCTGCTATGCTTTCATGAGGGAGCTTTTCAGACATGTCGGTCCTGACACAGATGTTCCGGCAGGTGATATCGGTGTAGGCGGAAGAGAGATCGGTTATCTTTACGGATACTACAAAAAGATCGTTAATGAGCACACAGGTGTTCTGACAGGAAAGGGCAGAGAGTACGGCGGAAGCTTGATCAGGCCTGAAGCGACAGGTTACGGTGCGGTTTATTTTGCGGCAGAGATGCTTGCAACAAGGAAAGAGACTTTTGAGAATAAGATAGTTGCAATTTCGGGTGCAGGAAATGTTGCACAGTATGCGGCTGAAAAAGTTCTTGATCTTGGCGGAAAACCGGTTTCTTTCTGTGATTCTACAGGAACGATTCTTGATCTGGGCGGGATTACAAGAGAGAAGCTTGCGTTTGTTATGGACCTCAAGAACAACCGCAGAGGAAGGATAAAAGAGTATGTTGATAAGTATAAAGGTGCTCAGTACTTCGAAGGAAAGAGTATATGGGATGTCATCCGTGACGAAGGGATCAAGGTTCATGTAGCGCTTCCTTCAGCAACCCAGAATGAAATTGATGAAAAACATGCCGCAGCACTTATAAAGAACGGTTGTTACTGTGTTTCTGAAGGCGCTAACATGCCTTCAGTTCCGAAAGCTGTTGATCTTTATCTTGAGCACAAGATACTTTACGGACCGGGAAAAGCCGCAAATGCGGGCGGTGTTTCAGTTTCCGGACTTGAGATGAGCCAGAACAGTCTGAGACTTTCATGGAGCAGAGAGGAAGTTGACAACTATCTCAAGAGAATAATGAACGATATTCACACCTCTTCAAGAGCTGCCGCAAGTGCATACGGCTTTGACAAGGATAACTATGTTGCAGGTGCGAACATAGCAGGATTCCTCAAAGTTGCAAAAGCAATGCTCGCATACGGTGTCATTTAGTTAACAAGTTGCGCCACATACTTGTGAAAAGGCGGTCGCGAAAGCGGCCGTCTTTTTTTTTTGTTAAAATCAATGTGGTATCAAAATATTGGCTTAAGAAACATATGTAGATTCAAATATTATTCTTACCTTTAAGCCAAGTGCAGCGGCATATTTAAGAAGTGTTTCAAAATTTATGTTTTTAGAGTGGTTTTCTATTCTCGATATGGCCTCTTTTTGTGTGCCCATTTTTTCAGCCACCTGTGACTGGGTCATGTTGGCCTTCTTCCGTTCTTCTTTTAATATTACACCGAGTTTGAATTCCTCATATCCTTTGAGAAATTCTGACATTTTCTCTTTGGTATCATATTTTTTTTCAAGATGTTTCTTAAATTTCATGACTAACCTCCATGCTTTGCCAGATATTTATCTCGCAATTTTTCAGCCCGAACAATCTCCTTTGATGGAGTTTTCTGACTTTTTTTCTGAAATCCGTGTGTTACAACCACCAGATTTCCTTTATAAAAAAAACACAGAAACCTGTAAATATTGTTTCCAGTCTGAACTCTTATCTCATATATCTGACCACTGAGTTTTTTAAGATATTCAGTTGGAACAATAAGAACATCCTCCACCAACTTAAATACATACTCGATTTTAAGCTGTGTTTTTTCATCCATTTTTTCAATGAACTCAAGTGCTTCACACTTTCCGCTTTCATCTTCCATCAACTCAATTTCACGATACAAGCTCAACCTCCTAAGACGATTGAACTTGCAACAATGTTAACAAGCATGTTAACTTATGTCAATGAAAAAGTTAACTTTATTGTCAACTTTACCGCATCGATCATTTTTGCAAGTCCAACGATTATTTTCATAAATTCTAATCCATTTCGCAACCCCAAATTCAAAGCACGGGCTCAATATATCAAATTGAAATTAGAATTTCAAGAAAGCCAATGCAACGCTGCTTTTTGTTTTCTGATCAAAGCTATCAGACTGTTTTTATTATTGTTTTAAATGAATCAGCTCTGATTTTATATGTAAATATTGCGCCCTGACCCTTCTGGCCCTGCTGACCCTTCTGACCCTTGCGGATTTCTTGACCCGGATTTCTGACCCTTGCGGATTTTCAGAACAGCCGTCAGAAAAAAGATTAAACGAGAATGTAAGAATTAAAACAAAAGAAAAATACAAAACAATTTCCTTCACAAACATCTCCACATTGAGTCATTTTCAAAAAGCATTGCTTTTAAGTAAGTTTTAACATTTTTATTTCACACAGCGGACATAGTTGCTATATTTTTTATTACTTCCAAGAACAGATCCATTACCAAAATTTAAGTACCACGCATTATCAGGAATGTTTGAGTGCTCTGATGATGACCAGAACCAACCAGTGTCTCCAAGTTTTGAATACTCTCCGCTTGACAATCCTGAACAACCATCACAGAACTGGCTTTTACACTTTTCTCTGGAAAGACATTCATCCGTAATTCCGCATTCGCCGCTTTTCTCAGTTGCAGAACAATTTTTAACAAGCAATCTAAGCTCTGATATCGTCGGCAATCTCCAATCTGAAAGTAAGCTTTCACAATATTTTTTTGCTTCATGCCAATTCATCGCTTCCCGAGCTTTTGCAGACCAAAGCAAGCCATCCAATAGTACCGGCATTTCTGAAGAATTATTTTGGGCATATGTTTTTTGATTGTTGCGTGAATCTTTTTTTTCTTGATCAACTTCCGAATTAACAGTTTTTGTAAAATTTATATTATCTGCTGCTTCATACAAACCTTTTCCTGTGCAATTAAACTTCTCTTCCCACGAAAATACGCCGGCCCGTTTTTCAACATCTAACTTGCTGATGCTTATCTGGCATGTGTTTTCATAAAGTTTTTTGATCTTTGTATTTATCAGGAAATTGGCTTGAAGTTCGGCGACTAGCGACAGCTGGCATTTTTCATTAACACACTCTTTTCTGGAGCTGAGTTTTGTTTCTTCGATTGCTTTATCAAGTGCTGTATCACGGTCTGATTTGGGGATCATCCAGAAGAGTCCTGTGCCTTGAAATTTCGTGAAAATGTAATCAGTTACATTGTTCAGAGTCTTTTCGTCAAAGATGCCGTCCTCATCAGTCACATCCATGACGGCGAGACGGTCTTT
>CAZVWR010000030.1:0-25933 GCA_964630905.1 uncultured Spirochaetales bacterium
TGACAGAGCCATCTTCTGTTTTGTAGAGGATTATTTCTGAACGGTTTGGTTCTTTGTACATTAATTTTCTTCCTTTTTCACTGAACTGAAAAACTATAAGAAATTAAACAACTTCGGTCAAGGAAAAACACAAGCAGTTTATGATTGCGTGGAAAGGTGGAAACTTCTCTTTGTTTTCGGTTAATTGGACAACTTTTCTAAAATAAATAGAATTGCGAAAGAAATTTTGGAGGTGCTTAATGCGTTATTTTCTGTTTTTACTTGTTGCGATGGTTTTCATTTCATGCGGAAATGAAGATAAAAAAACAAATGACAGTGATTTTTTATCCGATGATGTTGAAGTTGCTGATGAATTATCCGACGACCTGTCCGACGAAGTTTTAACGGAGTCGGATGATGTGATTGACGAAACGGTTGATGAAGATGTTGTTTCCGGTCCGGTTCCAACTGATTTTGTATTGCTGAAAACGAATAAAGGGGAGATCACGATCGGTCTTTTTGAAACGGAAGTGCCTGATACTGTAGCGAATTTTAAGCAGTATGCAACTGACAAGTTCTATGACGGACTGATATTCCACCGGATAGTTCCGGGATTTGTGATTCAGGGCGGGGGATATGACATAGACCTTGTTGCAAGGGAAACCCGAGAGAGCATAGATTTTGAAGGAAGTCCGCTGATCAAGCATGTCAAATATGTCGTTTCAATGGCAAGATCAACAAGCATTCATTCAGCAACATCTCAGTTTTTCATAATGCTTGACACATTTCCCCACCTTGATTACACAAGCGATGAAGACTTTATGGATAAAGAGAATTTCCCCTGCACAGCTTTCGGAATTGTAACAGAAGGATTTGAAATCGTTGATGAAATAGCCGAAGTTGAAACTGAAACTCTTGGAATGTTTGAAGGAGTCCCCGTCGAACCCGTCATCATTGAAAGCGCAGAGCTGGTTAATTAAGGGAATCAAATGTTGTCAGTTTTAAGAAAAGCAGAAAGATTCATCAATTTTAAAACTGTTGCAATTATCAACATTTTCATACTGACATATCTCATAATAAAACTTGACAGTTCGTCAGATATTTCATTCTTTTCCATTCCAATAAATTATATTTTACAAAGTTCAATCATTTTCCAAATTTCTGTCAGCACATTATGCCTGTTTATTTACTGGTATAGCTCAATTAAAGGAAAAAATTGGTGCGGAGCACTTTCTTTTTCAATTTTGTTTCTTTGTCTTACTTTAATTCTGACGATTTTGGTTTATGGGGAATTAATACTTATCATGACATCTCCTTTGATCTTGAGCATTATTTTTATTCTTGAGATTTTGATGATCTTTAGCGAAAGAAGAAAATCGCAGATAAAATCAAGCAAGTGGGTCAACCTTTCAATTCGTTCAATTGCAATTGTCTGGGGATTGTTTTTCTTCTGTATTTTTGGAATTCTTTTTTCTGTGGTTTATTTCGAGATTGATCCGGAGTTGAAAAGACCTGAAAATGTCCAGAAATTCACTGTGTCAAAGAAAAATGGAAAAGATTGTTTGGAAAGGCTTTCTATTTTTGGTTTTTCAATTGAGATTCCATGCGGAATGAAAATTAAGTCTTACTCGGAAAAATCTTCAAATGGAGCTTTCGGCGAAAGCATTATTATTTACAATCCTGAAAATAACGCTGAAATTAAAATAATAAATGGTCGGCATGTGACTGATATCACAGGCAGTTTGTTAAAAGGAATACCTTTAAAATACATTTTATCAATAAGGATGTCAGAGTCCTTCAGTATTTATGAATTCATTTTAAAAATATTTTATAAAACCATGTCGTTAAAGTTTTTTGAAACACCTGTATTTATTGGCTTTTATGCTGATTATGAATATGAGTTCTGGCTTGGCGACGAACAAAGATCAATAACAATGATTTTTAACTACGATTACAAAATGAATGATGGTCATGGTTCAATTCTGGCAGGGGTTAGAGAAAGTTCAGAAAACGAAAAAGATGCTGTCGCAACTTTCAAAAAAGAAAATCCTGACAAAATACAAAACAATAGAGAACATTATTTGTCCCACAAAATAATTAAGGAAGTTGATGAAGCATGTGAAGGTGGCATTGAAAAAGCATGTGAACATTTCATTAAAGAGAATGAAATTTCTTCAGAGAGCATCTCCAAAATGTTTCCGGACAAGAAAACAAGTTATGGAAAAGAGTGGAATAATTTTTCCACAATAGAATCAGCTTGCTTTAAAGGTATCAAGCAGGCATGCGACATATTGGAGGTTCCAGCTGATTTGAAGGAAATGAGAAAACACTCTGTTGATGAATGTGAAAAGGGTAATGTTGCTAAGTGTGAAATATTTATATCAATGGTATACAAAGGCATCGGAGGAGAAAAAGACAAGACATTGAAATTTAAATATCAAAAGAAATCCTGCGAACTGCTGAATGTAAAATCCTGTCTTGGAATTGGAAATATATTGAGTGAAGGAAAAGAAGTTCCTTTAAATTGTGAAGAAGCAGTGAAATATTACACAATAGGATGCGATAATTCATATGATGGAGGAACTTGCATGAGCCTTGGGCATCTCTGGAAAAACGGGAAAGGTTGCAAAATTGATCTTGAAAAAGCAGCTTTTTATTATAAAAAATCTTGTGAAAAAGGGGAGTCCATTTCATGTAAATATTATGATGAAGTTATAGAAGAAATAAAAAAATAAGGAAGATCATTAACATTAAAGCCACTTAAAAAATTATCTAAAATCTATAAACGGTAAAAAGGTTTCGGCAGCGTTTTGTCAATCATTACATTATTGACTTAAGATAACAATTCTGCTATGTTTTTTTGCTAATTGCTTTAGAGGATTAATATGAAAAATATAGATCATGGCAGGATTGATCATCTGCTTTCTTCAATTGATGAGCTGAAGCAGAAAATAGATTCAGTTTCAAAGGGGAAGGAGTTTTTGTGGTCTGCGATTCATGAAAAGATAAGGTATTCATGGACTTATAACACAAACGCCATTGAGGGAAGCACTTTGACCGAGGGCGAAACCATCTTTTTTTTAAGAGAAGGTCTTACAGTTGAAGGGAAGCCGTTCAAAGATTTTATTGATGCAAGGAACCACCACGAGGCAATTGAATATCTATTTGATTTTGTTACTAAAAAACGAAAAATCAGCTCAGGTTTTATCAAAGAGCTGAACGCTCTTTTGCTTAACGGTGTTTCATCCACCCCGGCAATTGATCAGCCGCTAAGATTTAAGGAAGAGATTGAAAAACTGGTTTCGTGGATTCATGGATCATCTGAACATCCGGTTGTCGTGTCCGCTGTCACCCATTATGAATTTGTTAGGATACACCCTTTTGATGACGGGAACGGCAGGGAGGCGAGACTGCTGATGAACCTTATCCTCATCGAAAACGGTTTTGTCCCGGCAGTGATAAAAAATGAAAAAAGAAGAGAGTACATTAACTCTCTGATCCTTGCAGACAAAGGTGAAATCTCTGAATTTATTGCTTTTGTTGCTCAATCCGTCATTGATTCAATGACTCTGATTATTTCCGAATTCAGTAAAAATTAACAGAACAATTCAGTTTAAAACAATTCAAAAAAAATCGCAACTGGGGTTACAGTAACCTGGGTTTCTATATTTCAAAAATCACAAGGCGGTCATTCATTGAGACGATTTTCATGCGGAACTCTTTTTCTATGTATTTAAAAGTTTCAGGTTGGGCAATAAAAACATGGGTGGGGTCATTTCGGTAATACCATTTTGAAAAGTCTGTCGGCTCCGCATAAATATGAGTCATTATATAAAGTTTTCCATTCGATTTGAGAAGGTTTTTCAGCTTTATCAACTCTTTTTCAGGGTGACGAAAATGTTCAAAGACTTCACAGCAGATAATATAATCATATTTATCTTCAAAGGCATCTGTGTCAGGATGAAAGAACGGGTCGTAAATTTTTATCAAGTATCCGTTTTCCTTGAGTATTTCTGAAATGACAGGAACTCTTCCGCAACCGTAGTCAAGACCTGAGTGCTGAGGGCTGAAATCGTTTATTACTGCATTTATTAAAGGTGCAGTAAAGTTCCTGTATCCGGCATCATTGATATCATAGTTATGCAGTTCATACCGCTTTTTTTCAAGCTCTGAAGTTAAGTGGAATTTTTCATCCATCACAAAAGCTCTGCACTTTGAACAGATGAAAAACTTCTCGTCCGCTTTTTGAGTTAAGCGGGTTTTACAAAGTGTGCAGTTCATGCTGTTTCAAGACCGTTTCAGGTTAAAAAAACATAAAAATACTATAGTTACAAATTGCTGTATTATCAAGAAGATTTATGTATAATCAGCTCGTTTTTAGGTTAATTTCAGGAGGGTATAATGAAGATCTTTAAGATCCTGCTTATTGTAATGTTTGTTTTTGCTGTTATTTCATGTTCAGACAAAAAAAGTGAAATCTTTGATGAAGATATCATTGATGAAACTGCTGCAGACATAGATTCAGAAATTGACACGGAGATCGCCGATGATGTGTCTGATAACGGAGACACGGCTATCGATGAGGATATTATAATTATAGATGAAGAAGAGAACGATACTGACGAAACAATTTCTGATGATGATTCCGTTTCCTCAACATGTGCCGATGCCGCACCGGAAGTTGAATGTGCTTCGGGAGCAGGACTCGTAGAGCAGAAATGCATTGAAGATAAGTGGACATCAACTCCCTGGTGCTGTTACAAGGATGATGAAAGACTTTGTTCCCGTCAATATCAGGCAGTTGATGAATATGTAGATAAAGTGAGCTCAATTCTTGCAGATGATGACGAAACTGTCTATGTCGCAGGAACAGTAAGAAAATCCGACTACGATCCGGCAGACATATATTTTACATATTTCAAAGGGGATTCACCTTCAGCAGTTAAGATCATCGGCAGTTCCACAGTTCATGAAACAGCCGCTGAAATGATAAGATTCGGTGACGGATTTCTTATCGCGGGAACTGCTAACGGCTCATTCAATGAAGGAACTCACGGCGGCGGAACCGATATTATTCTCATTAATATTGATAAAACAGGGAATATTATCTGGTCAAAACAGATAGGCGGCAGTGCAAATGAAGATGCAACATCCATCACGCTCCTTTCTGACGGATCAATAGCTGTCGCAGGTCTTGTCAACGGATCTTTTGACGGACACGAATACAGTGATGCAGGTGTAAATATGTCAGATCCTGTACTGATAAAATTTGATAAAGATGGAAACAAGCTCTGGAGCAGGACGATTGCAACAACTAATCGTGAAAATACAAATTATTCACAAAATCCAAGAATTGCTAAGGGAAATGACGGCTCGGTTTTTATTGCAGGAGCAACTCTAAGCAATATGTTTGACACTAATCTTGGCAGTTTTGATGCGTATGTTGCAAGATTCAGCAAAGACGGAACAATGCTTTGCGGCACACAGTTCGGAACGGATAAAGCTGATTCAGTAAATGCTTTAATAAGTGAAGGGAACGGTGTCATCATGACAGGTTCAACTGAAGGCGCTTTCCCCGGAAAGACAACTGGAGGAACACAGTGTATGGGAGGAGCCTGTCAGGATGTTATTGTGATAAATGCTGATGAAAATTGCGTTGTAGATGAAGATGATCTTATGCAGTTTGGTTCTGCAGGACATGAAGCCGGACACAGCATTGTTAAAAACGGAAACAGGATCGTTATTTCAGCACACACAAACGGACTTTTTGAAGACATCATTTTTGCAGGTGAAGATGTTGATAAGCACGAAGAGGACATTCTTCTTGTCGAAATAGAAGGAAGTATAGTGAAAACTACTCAAATCGGTTCAGAAAGCCAGTGGGAATATGGACTTGCCGCGACATACGGAGATGCATTTTATATAGCAGGACAGACTCCCGGACTTCTTGGAATCGAACATCCCGCTTTTGCAAAAGATGATATTGTTATTATCAGAATAAAATAAGATACATATCTCTCAGTAACATTCACCTATCGGTTCTGAACTAGGATCTTCAGGATTTCTTTTTGCATTAACCCAGTCGTAGTAATCCTGCTGATTCCAGATTGGAACGAGGACAGCATCTGTAAAATCAAAACGGCAGGTTTTATAGCTTTTTGCATCTGTAGCAATTCCATATTCAGTCATTGCGATATCAGATACTACGGCATCCCCTTGAATATGCAGATCTGAGTCAGGAGCCGGAAGAGAGCCGTCCCATTTTATTATAGCTATTACTTTCCACTCATTCAGCCTGATCTTGAAATCTTTTGTATCTGCTGAATAATTATCAGCAGGTCGATTCCCGCTTGCAGCTCTTGGAACTTCGACTCCGTCAACAGTTATCTGAACTCTTGCATCAACTTCATTGGCTGCTCCTTCACCTTTATAGTCGGGATCGCAGGTGTTTTTCCCATCTTCGTATTTTGATGTGCATGCCGCATATCCTACAACTACAAGATACTGATCGCTTATCATTCCTTGATCAAGCCAGAGATCACCGTCTGTGTCCTTGAGAGAGCCGAGAGCGATCCTTTCCGGACTTTCATAATTATTTCCTCCCCATGAGTTATCCAATTCAAGGGCAGCGTTCCATTCTATAGTTTCCAGAACATTTGCACTATTTATTCCTGAATCTGAAAAAGAACAGTCATCGTGACGGAAAAATCTGAAATCAGACGGATCTGTTTCATCAAGTGTTTTTCCTGCGGGCTTTGCGTTTGTACCCATTACACCTTCAAGAGGAGTGTATCCGTATTCAGGCGCTTCGAGACTTTTCCTTTTAATAAGATGAAGGTCAAGATCTATTCTTGTTCCTTCTACATCGGATTCTGATTCAGCGACTGATTTAAAGCCCTGTTTCCAGGTAAGGTTTATTACAACTCTTGCTCCCGGACCGACATCGGCAGTATCTTCCGTATTTCCAAAATTATCATCATCTGTAGCGGTGTCAGCAATATCAGCAGTTTCGTCAATATCATTTTCTGCCTTGCCGTTATTATTATCACCTCCGCACGACACAAGGAAAAAAATGAAAAAGATAATAAATACAACCTTAATAAAATTTCTTTTCATTGTAGCCCCCATAAATAAAAATAATAACACTCATTAACAATGCAAATTCACCAATTAGCGCTTCCAATTGTCATGATTCAATTTTAAACACCATATATTTAGTTCGTGTCATGATCTGTTTTTACGAAAAAAAATGTTGAAAGAGAATGAATTTGATTTAAGTTAGAATTTACTTGCCGTCGTAATGCTGTTTTTTGTGAGGACAGTCATCGTGACCTTTTTTTGCATCCTTGTCCTTGCAGCCGCAACCGCTTTTTTCACCTTTTTTGCAGTCGCCTTTTTTGCAGTCACAGTTTTTGTCTTTTTTGCAGTCACACTTTTTGCAGTCACACTCTTTGTCGCCTTTGCATCCGCACTTGCAGTCCTTACAGCCTTTGCATTTGCACTCTTTTCCTTCCTTGCATCCGCACTTGCAGTTTTCACAGTCTTTGCAGTCACATGTCTTTACTTCAGAACCTTTAGCTTCTTTGTCACAACACTTTTCTTTCGCTGAAACATAACCGGTTGAAAGAAGTGCAAACGCCAGCATAACCATCGAAATCTTCATGATCTTTTTCATCTTTATCTCCGTAAAGTTAAATTAATTTTTTAAACAAAATTGGATTTCCAAGTCAGATCAACACCTTAAGACAATACTTGAAAGGTTCGACAGCGGTCTTGACCGAGAGGAGTGGTCAGATCTATATATCGGTCTGAAAACCGGTATTTTGGAAAGTTGGAGGGATTCAGAAGGATTAAAAAATCCCGCTGAAACCGTTTCGTCAAACTCTGAATTCAGATAATTTTCATTTTCAGGTCTTTGCTGAACAATATCAAGAGAAGGTATATCAACCGTTTTGCAGTTGTTGCCGCAACACGGCATTTTGATGGACGGACTGTCTTTGCAACAGCATGAAAGATGCACTTCGCCATTATTTTTGAAACAAAGTTCTTTCCCGTCAAAAATAAAAGTGAAAATTGAAACGATAAGAAGAAGCGTAGTCAATTTCATAAAGATCTCCAAAAACCAGAACTAATTTTAAATGGTATTGGAAGTTAAGTCAAGAGGGTTGGAACATTGAGCGATCAATTTTTATGGTATTACAATCGTGAAATCAATTGTGTCAAGAGTAATGCTGTACCATTTCAACTTTATTTCCAATGTGAGAAATGTCATATGGGACGGTGTTGAAACGGTATTTCGAAGTGAGATCGAATATCTGAGCATGGTCTCTCTCAAAGTTCCGTAAAAGTACAGATCGTCCTTTGAATGTATGTTCTCCACAGGGTCTGCCGAAACAGTTGCGTGACTCGTAACAAACTGTGTTGCTTCGATTGTGTTGCTGACAGGGGATTCAAAAACGAGCCCTGTTGTCATTTCGGTCTCATCGTGCATTTTCTTTACGGCATCTTCAATTTTAAGGTTCAGTTCCGCTCCTGTTAAAAGTATGTTGTAGTAAAAAGGATCTCCCGCCTGATCATAGGAATAAGTTCCTGCCGCCAGTGTATTAGTGTTAGTTTCAACATATTTTGAATCTCCGCTTGAATCGATTACTGCTATCTTTGCGTTGATGGCATTCATAGAGTCAATCGCATTTTGAACAGTGGTTTCCGCTCCTACACTCCATGTCCAGCCGGTAGTGGCAAATTTTTCATCGGTCATGAGAATGAACAGAGGAAGTGAATTTTCCCGAAAGCATATTCCGCCCCTGAGACCTGCCGCACAGCTTGCAGGAACGACATTAGTCTGGTATGAAGAGCCTGAGGTTATTGTTTGAGTTGTGCCTGATCCGCTTGCAGTCTGTTCAATTGTAAGAGCGTGATATTCATCTGAGCCGCCGCCGCTTGAAAGTACTTCGACTTTTGAATTAAATGTGGTCATATCTGATGTAATGTTCTGCACTGGAAGATAGGGTGCATACCCCAAAGTTCCGAGAGTAACAAGCCCGAATTGCGAATCAGGAATGTATGAAAGGATGTTGGATGTAATGGTGCTGATATTGTTTCTAAGAACGGTCATTGCCTGGCTCATTGAGCCGCTTACATCAAATATTAAAGCGATGTCTGTCCCGTCAGGAGTTGCTTCGAGATCAAGGGTCATGTCCGTTTTTACAGCATCTTTTTCTAAAACAGCATATTTCCCGGGCTCAAGGCAGTTGCCTCTGTTTGACCAAATTCCGTCCGAGCAGGTCTGCATCTGGTCAAGTGAATTGTCTCCGGCACATTTTATTGTTCTGTACGGAGCGCTGCATACCGGTTTTTCATCACATGTAATTTCATCCCAGCCGGTGCAGTCATCTTTGCAGTATGCTTTTCCGCCGGAATATTTCTCAGCATCAATCTCAACACAGTTTTTCAAAGTTCCTTTTTCACAAACTTCCTTGCCTGTAACTTCTTCATCTCCGCAAGTGCTCGGTTCATATTCAACACAAGTCATAGTGTCATATCCTGAGCAGTCATCAAGACATTTTGCCTTTCCGCTTTCGTATTTATCACCGTCAAGTTCATTGCAGTCAATAATGTTCCTGTCACACTCTTCAGGTCCTTCGATAATATCATTTCCGCAGGTATGGGGTATTTCGTCACAGGTTGTTGTGTCCCAGCCAAGGCATGTCACAAGGCATTTTGCTTTTCCGCTTTCATATCTTTTGGGATCAATATCAACACAGTTTGCCACATTGCTGTCACAAACTTCTCCTTGATCAACAACCTCATCTCCGCAGGTTTCCGGAATGGTATCTCCTGTGTTGCCGGTATTTCCGCTGTCTCCCGAATTGCCTGTATTTCCGGTGTTACCTGAATCATCAGTTTTTTCATCCGCATCTTCGTCTGAAACATCATTGTCATCAACGGTTTTTTTTGTTTTGACGGATCCATCACCACAGGATGAAAAGATCAGAAAGGTAATCGTAAGCAAAGAAAACACTCTAAAAAAACTTCTCATTATTTCCTCCCCGGAAATTATCTAAAATCATGAAATTATACCTAAAACAAGCTGACGGGCAAGAAAACCAGCTTTAAGTCAATTTTATACTAAATGCGGTTTGTAAAGCTATGTTTTTCGCACTCTTTTATTGACATTTTTCTCGTCATTGTCAGAATATGCCAAGTGTTGTTCAAAAAAGGAGGATAAAATGAGATTTTTTACAGTTTTTATTATTTTTTCAGCGATTTTTCTGTTTGTTTCATGCGAAAACAGCGTGAATAAAACAACTGATAAGATTGTTGTTGCTGATGAAGATCAAAATGATGATGATACTGGAAATACCGGAGATACCGGAGATACCGGAAACAGTGGAAACAGCGGTGATACCGGAAACAGCGGCAACACCGGAAATACTGGAAACACTGGCAACAGCGGCAACACCGGAAACACCGGAAATAGTGGTGACACAGGTGACACAGGTGACACAGGTGACACAGGCGACGGTTGTTATAAAAATGATGAATGTGATGAAAACTTTTTCTGTCAAAAACCGGACGGGTTATGTAATGACAAAGGTGCGTGCGAAATAATTCCTGCCGCCTGCGGAGAGATATATTTTCCGGTTTGTGGCTGCGACGGAAATAACTATTCAAATCCATGCCTTGCAAACGGTGAAAGTGTAAATGTGTTCTACACCACGGTTTGCATGAAAGACCTCAAAACTGCTTCAATGACATTCAGTTACGAAAAGGACGGTATTGGAAAGGAGACAATGAAAGGTGGAGTGACATTCGATTTTGACGGGAATATTTATGAACTTCTGATCCTTTCCACTCCGACTTCACAGAACGATGGTGATATTGCGCATGTTACAGCGGTTTTCAACGGCATAAATGGCATAACCGTTGTTTTCAAATTTGATTTTCAGAGGGAACCTTTCAAACTTCCGCAAACCTTTGATCTTGAAACAACAGGCACAAACACTGCTGAAGTTAAAACTGATTTTGGGACAACTATCGGATTTTTAACAGGAAAACTCACTGTGACAAAATATCAGTTAGGTATAGGCGGATTGGTTCTTCTTGAAATGAACGCTCCGGAATTAAGTTTTGCCAAATAGATGAAAAACATTTCAGTTTCAATAGTTTCGATCGGGACAGAGATCCTTCTTGGCGAGATCACAAACACAAATTCTCAATTTCTGGCAGTTGAACTTGCAAACTTAGGAATTAATGTTTTTGAAATGGTCACGATCGGAGATAACAGGTCAAGACTTCTTGAATATTTTGAACATGCTTTGAAAAAATATGACATGGTTATTGCTACCGGCGGACTCGGCCCGACAGTTGATGACATTTCAAAGGAAACTGCCTGTGAATTTTTCGGTCTGACCCCTGTTATTAATGAAGAACAGCTTGAATATATAAGGAAAATATTTGCAAGATACGGTCGCCCCATGACTGATAACAACATCAAGCAGGCGATGTTCCCTGAGAATGCAGTGATACTGAAAAATAGAGCTGGAAGTGCTCCCGGATGCATGCTTGAAAAAGAGGGGAAAAAAATAATCCTTCTTCCCGGTCCTCCGAATGAAATGAAGCAGATGTTTGAAAGAGAAGTGAAACCTATACTATCACAACTGACTGATTCTATTATGTATTCAGAAGTTGTGAAAGTTTGCGGAATAGGCGAAAGTGCAATGGAGGAAATGGTCAGAGATATCATTGATGAAGCGGTTAATCCGACAATAGCTCCTTACGCTAAGACCGGTGAATGCCGGCTTCGGGTCACTGCAAAAGCTGAAAACACAGAAATTGCAAAAGAACTTGTTGCGCCTGTTGTAAAAAAGCTTGTTGAACGGCTTGGAGAGAATGTTTATACAGTCGGGAATCAAACTCTGGCAGAAGTTGTTGTAAAAAAACTGATCGAAAAAAAGCTTGTTATCACCGGAGCCGAATCGTGCACAGGAGGATTGATCTCTTCCATGCTGGTTGACTGCCCCGGAGTGTCAGCCGTATTGCATGAAAGTTTTGTAACATATTCAAATGATTCAAAAATATGGCTTCTTGGAGTAAGCACGGAAACTTTGAAAGATTTCGGTGCCGTAAGCATTGAATGTGCTCGTGAAATGGCTGAAGGATTAAAGAACAGAAGCGGAGCCGATGTCACATTTGCAGTCACAGGAATCGCAGGACCGGACGGCGGAAGCGAAGAAAAACCGGTCGGGACAGTATGTTTCGCACTTTGCTATAATGGAATAACCATCACCGAACTTAGAAGATTCAACGGTGACAGAACAAACATCAGAACAAGAGCATCAATCTTCATGCTCGACATGATAAGAAGAGCAGTTTATTTGAAATAAAGAAGTGCTGAATGATCCTACAACGGGACTCTGCCGCTTTCTGAGACGATGACGGGAACTGTGAACGGGAAGATCACCTACTCTCATAACGGGTTCTTCGAGCTTACGGGAATGAAGGTGAACAACAGGTCTGAGATCGGTTATGAATATGACAGGGACGGACTGCTTACAAAGGCGGGGGATCTGAGTTACACGAGAAATGCAAACGGTTTGATTGATCAGATGAATATGGGCGTTGTTACTACGAAAAGAAAATATAGTGGAGCAGGAGAACTTTCGGGGGAAATATCATATCCGTCTCTTTACTGGTATAATACGAGTGAGAAGGATTCTGCGGGAAGGATAACGCTTAAATCAGATATGGAAGGAAAATACACATATACATACAATGATAGGGGATATCTGAGTATGGTTTTTGACGGAAAAGGAAAAATGGTTTTTGGAGCTAATTATGACAGTCGCGGCAATGCAACATCCAGATATTCAAATTATAACGGCCCCGTCACTTCCAGACTCTACTACAATGAACAGGATCAGTTGATTATGCAGCGGAGTTTTCGCTATGAGTATAATGAATCAGGAGCGTTGAAAAAGAAAACTGATACTAAGCTTACTGATAATCCATCCGACGATACTTTCACCACCTATTCTTACGATCATGGCGGAAACCTTCTCAAAGTAATTCTTCCAAATAATGATGAAATACGATATACTTCAGACGCACTCAATCGTAGGATAGCGAAGATGAAAAATGGAAACTACGAATACAAACTTCTTTACAGCGGTCAGCTCTCACCTATTGCACGGCTGAACGATGAAGACCGTGTGGTTGAGGAATATGTCTATGGGTCAAGAGTCAATGTCCCTGAATACATGATCAAAGACGGCAGGAAATACAGATTCATCACAGATCACCGTGGTTCAGTCAGAATGGTCGTTGATACACATACCGGCACAGTGATGCAGCGAACAGATTATGATGAGTTTGGAATGATTATTGATGAGGATATTGCTGAAAACTGGACACCCGTCCTTTTCGGTTATGCAGGCGGATTACAGGATCGTGACACAGGACTTATCCGCTTCGGAGCAAGGGATTACGACCCAATGGTAGGAAGGTGGACAAGTAAGGAACCGTTAGGGTTTAATGGGGCGAGCAACTTCTATGTTTATGCTGAAAATGATCCGGTGAATTATGTGGATGTTACGGGGTTGAAGCCGGGGGATTATTTTGATACTATGGATGCGGCTGCAAGGGATGCTGCTGAATATGTTAGCTCAAATTTTGACGATAGTAGATTTGTAGAATATCTTGCTGAAATATATGAGGTTTATATTGGAAAAAAACTTTGTTATAGCTATATTGAGCCATATACAAGCAATATTGTAGATAGAGTTGCTTATAAGAAGAGGCACGGATCTTACACAAGGGCGTACTGGCATAATCATGTGGCTTTTGAAGATAGTCCTGTGGCTTATTATAGTGAAGAAAAAGGTTGGGTCACAAGTTATTACGGAACATCGGCACTTTCAGATGATGATTATGATTTAAAGCTTATTCCTTATGTTTCACTATTTAACTCAATAAGTGATCCTGAAAATTTGACTATTGTGCATGGCTGGGAAGAGAGAAAAATGGGAGGCAAAGTAAAATGATAATTATATTTGTTGTATTGTGTTCAATATTTTTGAGTTGTTCTGAAAATAATAAACAATATGAACATAGACCACTTAAATATAGGAAAACCTGTATTGAAGAGTCATATATTCCAATTGATATTTTTATGTCACACAACAAAGTTCCTGTAAATAAAGGAAATCTATTTGATCAAATCCAAAAATCCAAATTGACTATAAGATGGTGTAATGCCGTGTATGGGAATTTGCCAGCGAATGACAGTATAAATAATTTCACACTATCTATCTCAGAGAAAAAACAATTAAAAAAAGTTGAAAGTGATACAAATAATCACGAGCTTAATCAATGTGTTACTGGCATTTTTAACAAAATAAATTTTGATAAAGAAGCTCTTAATAAAGGTGATGAGATTTCAATACAGATTACATGGAAAGCAAGTAACTGGAGAGAATATATTTCTGCATTGAATAATGATGATTTTGGCAAAGCTTTATATTATGCTGACTTAACGAGGAGAAATATCAGTGACTTATCGGAATATCTTGCAATCGCGATTCAAAAAGGAAAAGGAGAAGTAGCTAAAAAGATTATAAATAAAGGAATTTATCCGAATGATACGATAGGACCAAACAGAATGCCATTAATTCAATGTTCAATATTAAATGGAGAAAAAGAAATATTAAAGCTCTTCTTAAAACAAGGGAAACCATTGATATCATCGGAATTTGAAAGGTATGTTAATAATCTCAAAGAAAACTGTAAAAAACAACCAGATTTTCCGGCCGATGGCAACGGATGTTTTCCTGAAATAATTAAAATGTTAGAAGAATATATAAGGAAGAAATAAAAATCACAGAGGCAGTGTCAGAATGGTCGTTGATACACAGCAAAAAAAAGCCCCCACATAGAGGGCTTCATACCTCACATCTTCCGCTTGAACCATCCCCACCATTTCCGTGGTTCCGCCTTCTTCTGAATACGGGAAGCGATCTCGGTGACAGCTACATGAAGCAGCATATTGGCTGCCTGAATAAGTAACTTCTTCATGGATTTGCCCTCTGTTTTAAGTGAAAAAAGATCTGAACAACAAAAAAAATAAAATCCTGAACAATATGTTACTAAACACCGTGCTCATTAATTAACCGGATAGGGAGAATATTATGAAAGTAAGGTTTGAATGGCTCTTAGTGTTTGTTTTCATTGCATTTTTTATTAGTTGTGAGAACAGCACCAATTCAAAGAATGATGAAACAGTTAATGATGAAGCTGTCACAGATGACATGACCGACGAAGTTTTAACTGATTCGGAAGAAACAACTGATGAAGAGTCTGCCGAGATTCAGCTTAAGTACAAGGAATCAGATGAAAAAGCGGAAGCGGTTGAAAGCGGCCTTGTTTCTTCAAATACAGAGTTTGCTCTCAAAATGTTTAAAGCACTTCTTGAAGCAGATAAAGATAAAAATGTTTTCATTTCACCGGTTTCAATTTCTGTTGCACTTGCAATGACGATGAACGGAGCGGCGGATGAAACATTTGACGGAATGATGGAAGCTCTTGAATTTGCAGGGCTTACGCTTGATAATGTGAATGAAAGTTTTCTCAACCTGCTTGAATCACTTGAATATTCAGATAAAGATGTGCTTCTTACACTTGCAAATTCGATCTGGATCGCACCTGCTTATAAACCGGAAATAAGTGAATCATTCATCGAGTCAGTTGAAAAATATTATCTTAGCGGAGTTTTTGAGGCAACTTCACCTGAAGTTATAAACAAATGGATCGAAGATCACACAGGCGGTCACATCAAGGACATGATAAAGGAATTTCCCGATCTTCTGGTGATGTATCTGGTCAATGCTATTTATTTCAAAGGTGCATGGACAACAACTTTTGACAAAGATGACACCTATGAAACCGATTTTACAAAAGAGGATGAATCAACAGTAAAAGTGAACATGATGGCTTTTAAGGATATGGCGGAATATGAAAGCTATGTATCTGAAAAAGTTGTGGGAATCAGGCTTCCTTACGGCAGAGAGAAGATCTCTTTTTATGCTTTCGCCCCTATTGACTGGGATTATCAGCCGATAGATGAATTCATAAATTCTCTTGATCAGGCGTCGTTTGATGAAATGATCGGTTCTTTTGATAAGCACGAGCTTGGCGGAGTTCACCTTCCGAAATTTAAGCTTGAATATGAAAAGGAACTTAATGAAATTCTCATCGCTTTCGGAATGGACAAAGCTTTTTCAGGCGGATTTGACAACATGGTGAAAGCGGAAAGCTCTGCCAACCCTTATATTTCCCTTGTAAAACATAAATCATTCATAGAAGTTTCGGAAGAGGGGACAGAAGCGGCGGCCGCCACGATCGTTGAAATTGTTGATGAATCAATGCCGACAACTTTCATGGCGAACCGCCCTTTCTTTTTTGTCATCCGAGACGACAGGAACGGAACGATACTCTTCATGGGTAAAGTTGCAGATCCTTCTTAAGCAGAAATCTTTAAATAATTGATATTTTTCTAAAATAAAGTCACAATCCTTCAGTTTTTTTTAGGATGGGACCATGCTTTATCTAATGCTTGCAGTCATTTCTTCAAGTGCAATCGCGCTGATACTTAAATTCAGTGAATCAAGGGACTTGAACAGGATGGTCGTCACCACTTCAAACTATGTTGTCGCTTCAGCCGTGAGCTTGTTCTTTGTCCTTGAAGGGGGGCTTTTCAATAGATCTGTGATTGATGTTTCTGTGTTTTTTTCAGAAATGAATGTTATTTTAAACGGCGGAATTTTTTCAGAAAGTTCAAGTTTTATATGGGCAGTCTCAACCGGAATTTTTGGCGGAATTCTCTATTTCTTAGGTTTCATATACATTCAGAAAAGCATCCGCGATAACGGGGTTGGAATAACCGGGGCATTTTCCAAGATAGGGATTTTCATTCCGATGATCATGTCAATAATTTTATGGAAGGAATATCCTTCAAACATTCAGATGTGTGGAATAATACTCGCAGTATTTGCAATAATTCTGGCTAATTACACGCCTGAAGTCAAAAACTCTCTGTTTGATTTCAGAAAATCGCTGATACTTGTTTTTATTATCGCGGGACTCGCTGAATTTTCAAACAAATTTTTCCAGAACTATTCAATCCCTGAATATAAATCACTATTTCTGCTTGTTGTTTTTTCATCAGCACTTTTGATAAGTTTGACAGTTACAGTAATTGAAGGAAAACCGTTCACAAAAAAGGATCTGTTTACAGGTTTTCTTGTCGGAATTCCGAACATGCTGACATCGTTTTTTCTGATCTCTTCTTTCAAGTATGTGAAAGCTACAGTCGCATTTCCAGCATACAGTGCCGGCACAATAGTTGCAATAAATTTAGGCGGTTATCTCATTTTTAAAGAAAAGTTGATGAAAAAAGATATGCTTGCTACAGCTATTATAGTTTCTGCAATAGTTTTGATGAGTTTATAAAAGTGACAACCCTAACCCTGACCCTTTCACTTTGAAAAGGGCAAGGGGAGTGAGACCGGATGGATGATTTAGTTAAGATAACCGTACAGACAGGACATATGGAAGCAGGGGTTAAGCTTACGGCTGAGAAATTTTCAGAGATTTTTTTCTGGAAGTTCAAAAAAGAATACAGGTTTATAAATAAATTTGTGAAATTATGGTACTTAAAGATGTAATGCTTTATTAAATAACACTCCAGAGGAAGTCATGATTAGAAAAGTTCTCGGAATTATAATGGTTTTTGTTGTTATGATCTTTCTTTTTTCATGCAGTAATGATTCAAATAATTTAAATCAAGAAAGTTCGGATAATGATACTGAAAACACTGATTTTGATAATACTGAGAGTTCAGGAAATCCTGTAATATCATGGACAAAGCAATGGGGTACAGAGAAAAATGATTGGGATATTTCTGTGGCCACGGGTATTGACGGCTCTATCTATGTTGCCGGATATATAATAAACAACATAGGTGGTGGTGATGTAGATTATGATCTTTTTTTAACTAAATTTAATAGTGATGGTACAGAAAAGTGGACTAAACAGTGGGGGACAGAAGAGTATGATTACGGTAATTCAGTAACAGTTGGAAGTGATGGATCAATTTATGTGACTGGTCATTCTCTGGGAATTTTTGATGGAAACACCGTTTCCGGATGTTTTTTGACTAAATTCAGCGATGATGGAACAGTAAGATGGACAAAACAATGGGAAGGTGTCGGACATTCAGTTGCAATCGGAAAAGATGATTCCATATACATTACAGGATTAAGAACAGGAGGTTTAGATGACAACACGATTAAAGGATGGAGTGATGTTTTTTTAATTAAATTAGATAGTGATGGAATAAAAGAATGGGATAAGCAATGGGGTACAGAGCGTGGAGATATCGGATATTCTGTTGCATTAGGAGATGATGGGTCAATATTTGTTGCCGGGATAATGGACAGTGATTATGACGAATATGGAGATTGTGGAGAATCTATTTTTCTTACAAAATTTAAAAGTGACGGTACAGAAGAGTGGACCAAACAGTGGGGAACAGAGTATTGTGATTTCGGAAGTTCAGTAGTTGTGGGGAGCGACGGATTCATATATGTGACAGGATATACAGCAGGAAATCTTGATGGTAACTCTAGTGAAGGAAGAGAAGATGTTTTTCTCACTAAATTCAGTAGCGATGGTACAAAAGAGTGGACAAAGCTGTGGGGGACACAATCAAACGACAGAGGATATTCAATGGCTGTAGGAAAAAGTGGCTCCATTTATTTGGCAGGGTTAACATTTGGTGAAATAGACGGTAATAAGAGCGAAGGCGCAGAAGATGTTTTTCTTACTAAATTCAGCAACGATGGTGTAAAAAAATGGACAAAGCAGTGGGGAACACCATCAAGCGATAGAGGATATTCAATAGCTGCAGGAAGTGATGGCTCTATCTATGTGACAGGGTTAACAGGCGGCTCTTTTAATGAATTTATAAATAAAGGTGGATGGGACTTTTTTCTTACAAAAATAATTGAAGAATAGCTCTTGCCATAAATTTAGACAAATTCCCAAACATGAAACAATTGCAAGGATTTAGAATAATTAACGAATTAAGGAATCGGCGATTCAACCAATGAACTTCCTGATCTGATAGTGGGAAAATAGGAATATAATTATTTCTTGACAACAACCAGTAAGTTAGTAAAATGCTAACATACTGGAGGTTATGCCATGTTTTTTCCAAAGCGGTTTCCGATTGAAGAGATTGATTACAATTATTTGAAATCATTTTTGTCCGGATATAAGAATATTCGAGTCAAAATAAACGATATGCTCAAAAAGAAAGAGATCATTAGAATAAAAAAAGGTCTTTATGTTCTTGGTGCACCTTATTCGGAGTCTTTATTTCACAAAGAGACGCTTTCAAATCTCATTTATGGTCCTTCATATATTTCTCTTGAATACGCTATGTCATTTTATGGGATGATTCCAGAGAAAATTCAAGTGGTTACAGCTGTAACTAACAAAAGGAATAAAGTTTTTGACACTCCTGCAGGCCGTTTTTCATATCGTTATATCCATCCGTATCTTTATTCTGAAGGGATTGACTTGATAAAACTTGATGAAACACACAATATTTTGATTGCTTCAAGGGAAAAAGCTATTGCAGATATACTTTATTTTACAGATAAATTTCAAAATTTAGAGGAATTGAAAAGCTATCTTTATGACAGTCTCAGAATTGAACAAAGTGAAGTGAAAAAACTGAATATAAATAAAATTAAGCGGCTGGGAAAGATCTACGGCGGCAATATTCTGATCTTACAGAAATATTTAACGGAGGAGTTATGGACAGTGCTATAAAGACCATGCTTGAAAAATATAATCTGGTAAGTACAGATGATTATGAAAACGCACTTAAAGAAATAATTCAGGAAATTACACTTCTTGGTTTGTGGAGGGCAAAGTTTTTTGAAAAAGCAGCTTTTTACGGAGGAACTGCACTTCGTCTTTTATACGGTCTTGACCGGTTTTCTGAAGACATTGATTTTTCACTCCTTGAACCTGATCTGAATTTCAATATTGATGATTATACAACGGCTGTGAGAGATGAACTTTCATCTTTCGGGTTTGCTGTAACAGTTGAACGGAAAGAAAAAGGAAATGAAACAAATATAGAGTCTGCGTTCATAAAAGGGGGAACTTTACAGAATTTGATAAATATCGAAGTTCCTGAGAAAATTGTTAATAAGTTTGGTAAAAACAAGGTGTTGAAAGTTAAGATCGAAGTAGATGTAGATCCTCCTGAAGGATTTGTTACAGAAGCAAAATATCTGTTTAATCCGATTCCTTTTTCGGTCAACACCTATCAAATGCCGTTTCTTTTTGCAGGGAAAATGCACGCAGTTCTATGCCGGGACTGGAAATCAAGAGTAAAGGGAAGGGACTGGTATGATCTCGTGTGGTATGTGTCTAGAAACACTCCGTTAAATCTCAAACATCTTGAAAAAAGAATGCATCAGACAGGACATCTGGATGCAGGGGTTAAGCTTACGGCTGAGAAATTCTCAGAGCTTTTTACCAAACGGATCGAATTTGTCGATTTCGAAAAGGCAAAAAATGATGTTATGCCGTTCATAAAAGATACTGATTCACTCAATGTCTGGAGCAGAGATTTTTTTCTGGAAGTTCAAAAAAGAATTGTTCTTGAGATCATGTAGATGATTTGGGTTTTACCTTTTATGATGAGGCATTTCTTCAGGGATGAACATTGATATCTCGACTAAACCCGCGACTTTCCCGTCGTTATCATACCAAGGTGCCTGATAAATGAGCTTCTTTCTGCCGTTTTTTTCAATGGTGTAGACATTTTTGGTGTCGTTTTCCATCAGATCCTTCATAATATCCCGGGACCTCTGCTGATGGCATCCCATGAGATTTTTTCCGACAAGGCTTTTTCCGCCATGCTTTTCATTGACAACAGCCGCGGCTTCGTTCATGTCAAGAATGTTGCCCTCAAGGTCCATGACTGTTATTGCGGCTCCGAATTTTTCTATCCAGCCTGTGAACATTTTTCACCTCAAAATATTGTGAATTCTATTCCTGCGGTTGATCGAAATAGTCTATCTTGATAGTTTTTGAGCCGGTTATCTTCCAGGCTCCGTCGATCTTTTTAAGCTGATGGACGATATTTATCCTGTTATCCCTGAATTCTCCGCCGCTCACTTTTGAAGTTGTCTGAACAATCTCGACATCGGCTTTGTTATCCGACATTTTAAGTATACGGGTGCTTTCAATGGTGAGTTTCAAGTCATAATTCTCAAAAAGTTCGATCATCATGGCTCTGGTGTTCTCAATTTCAGGAGAAGTCGGGTCAAGTGTTCCGATGTAAGATTCAAGATCCTCTTTCTGAAAAAATTCAGCATTGTTTTTAATGAGCTGTTCAATTGCAGCTTTTTCTTTTTCCTTACTTGATGAACAGGATAATGACATGAGAACGGAAAAAATCACCGTAACGATAAAAATGGATCTTGACATTGTTTCCTCCGAAAGAAAGTTCATTTGATTTTTACAACTTTTTTTGAAATAAAGCCACACTTTTAAAAAAAATGTTTCCGACAGGTGTTTTTCACGACGAATTGAAACAATATCGGTGAAAAATTAATTGTGCGGAGTATGTTTTTCTTCCAGAAGTTTTTTAATAAGAGCGGGCATTGAGATCAGTGAAATTGCAGACTGCTGATCGGACATTGCATAAGGGATCACTAAATGGTTCCGGTGAATGAGTGCTCCGCAGGTATAGACAACATTGGGGACATAGCCTGAACGGCTCGTTTCTGTTGATTGGATCAGCGGTTCGCGCAATCGTCCTATTATTTTGGCAGGGTTTTGTTTATCAAGAAGCACGGCACCAATGGAATATTGCCTGAAAGCACCGACCCCATGGGTAAGCAGAAGCCATCCGTGCTCAGTTTCAATTGGTGCGCCGCAGGTTCCAACCTTGAGAAATTCCCATGAATATCGAGGTTTCATAATAAGTTCGGCTTCATACCAGAAGTGGATATTGTCGGAATACATGATGAACAGGTTTTCGTTATCCTGTCTTGATATCATGGCAAACCTACCGTCAATTTTGCGTGGGAATAGCGCCATGCCTTTATCCAGAGCCCCACATCCATTCAGCGTAGTCATTTTAAAATGTTCAAAATTCTCTGTTTCCATCAGCTGTGGGAATATTGCCCGGCCGTTGTATGCAGTGTAGGTTGCATAATACCGCTGGCTTCCATCATCATCAGTAAAAGGTGTGAATCTGGCATCTTCAATACCGTTCTGTTCACTTGGCGAAAGTGGAAACAGCACCCTTTCTGAAAGCGGAATAGATTTGTCAAAATCAGCTTCATAATTACATTGGGCAAGCCATTGAATTTTATCAACATTCAGTTTGTCTGTCGGCAGTAAAGGTTTCTGGTTGAAAATATATGACTTTATTCTTCCTGCGAGTTCATCCAAAGTGAATTCTTCAGGGATAGAGCCTATAATCGAGTTTGAAAATTCATTAAATATGCTCATTTCACGGAGTTTTCTGGTGAAAACCGATTTGTTGTAAAGACTGTCTGCCTTCATTTCAGCCGCTGAAGCAAATGTCGAAGGATCATCAAGTTTTATAGCGCAATTCTCATCAATTACACCAGAACGGAAAGAAAGTGATGAAATATGTCCTTCACCTGTGGCGCGAAGTGAAATTATGAACCTTAGAGAGCCTTTTGCCAGATTTGTCTGATCAGGGTGGGGGATAATTGACGGATTGAAAAGTGCCGCTGATTCAAATGAATATTCCGACCAGAAAAAAGAACCGATAAGCTGTTTCCGTTCGAGCGAAAGAACAGAATCCGTGGGCATATATCTGCGGACTTTATTGAATTGATTTTCCAGTAGAAACGGCAGATTATGGTGTCTGTGCGAAAACTTGTCGATAACATTTTTCAGTTTATGTTTTACATCGAGTTCATTTAATGACAAAACTCTTGATATAATCCTCTCAATTTGTGATTCGTTGACTGAAATGTGCGGACGCAAAATTACCCTGTGGATGTTCGGTGCAAGAATAATTCCGGTGTCTTTAACTAGTTCTGATGCGCTTTTTTTTGAAACGGTTTTTTCAATCATTGTGAGATAGGCTCCTTAAAACTTTCGATGGTGTTTTTAATATTTGTCATCTCGCAAAGTGCGAGAAGAAAGGCGAGGGTCGATTCTGCTCCCTGATTGCGGTTTACTCGATCAATGTGAAGTCCGTCAAAGCAGCCGCCGTTTGCCGGATTATAAAGTGAAATGCCCATATCATTTGATCCGAGAAACCATTGAAATGCTTTTTTTGCCTCCACATACCAATATTGATCCTTTGTTATTAAATATGCTCCAAGACAAGCTGAATTTGTGGAGGATGCTTCAATAGGTTGCTGATCGAACAAAGGTTTCGGCGTACCTTTTTCAAATATTCTGTCCGAGCCGACAGGTTGAAAATGTCCGCGGGAAGATGTCTGCATAGATACAAGCCATTTTAAGGAATCAAGTCCGGTATTCAACATTTTTTTGTTTGATAGACATTTCCCGGCCAATATAAGTGAATGTGGAATTTTTGCGTTGTCATAACTTAACACCGGCTCAAACCAGTTCCATTCCGCAGAGCTGTTTTCTTTATAGAGACGCAAAAGATGATTTGCGAGTATTTCCATTGTTTTCTTTGTGGATCTGTCACCGGTAAAACGCTTTTGATAGTTGTAGCTGCCGATAATGGCAAAAGCCCATGCACGGGGTGATGAGAATGAAAGAATGGAGGATAGCGCTTTCTCAAAAATTTCAGCGGCCATTTGTGAAAAACCATCATTTGCAGAATGACTGATACATACTCCAAGAGACCACACAGCTCTTGCATGACAGTCTTGCGAAAAAGATTTATCGACCCATTTTTTTTGAAAAGATAGAAAATTTCTGAATAGTCCTGTTTTTTCATCCCATGCGTATCTTACAAAACCAAGAAAGCGACTTACAAGATCTTCAAGTTTTGAGCTGCTTACCGTTCCGAGATTTTCAAGAAGTACAGAAAGAATAAGTGCTCTTGCATTATCATCTGTGCAGTATCCTTCAGCAAAATTTGGCACATTGTGTTGAGCATGCTGGAAGATTCCGGTGGAATCAGTCATCCGCAGAAGATGATCAAGTTTGATTTTAGGAAGAATAGATGAATCCTCGTTCATGGGTTTCATTAAATTCTTTTTTCGCATAACGGCAGGTCTTTTCTGTCGGGATTCTTCAAAAAGATCGGAATACATTTTTGCTGTTTTGCTCCAGATCATTTCCCGTCCGAGCAAAAAAGCGGTTTTCCTCATAGAATCGCGTTCAACCGTGTTGTCAAGGAGTCTTAACACAGCTTTTGTAATAGCTTCATGATCTTTAAAAGGGACAAGAATTCCTTTGCCATCGGCAAGTAATTCCGCGGCATGCCAGTAAGGTGTTGAAACAACAGCGTTTCCTGACCCGAATGAATATGCGAGAGTTCCGGAAGTGATCTGTTTTTCTTCAAGATATGGGGTCAGATAAATATCGGAAAGTGCAATCAGCTCTTTAAGCTTATCAATGGGAACAAATTTATTGTAAAATATTACATTTTTTTCAATGCCCAGCTTTTCAGCCAGAAGTTGAAGTGAAAGTCTGTATTTTTCACCTTCATGTTTAAGAAGGTTCGGATGTGTAACTCCGGCAACAAGATATACAACATCGGGATGATATTTAATTATTTCAGGAAGTGCCTGCAATACAAATTCAATTCCTTTGCTTGGAGCAAGAAGTCCGAAAGTAAAAAGAACTGTTTTCCCTTCAACGCCATACTGATCTTTATAAAAACTGGGATCGGTAAAAGGAGCATCATGAATTCCATGTGGTATCAGACGAATTTTCTCTTCTGGTATGTTGTAAGTTCTGCGGAGGATCTCAACTGCTTTATTGGCCATTACAACCACATAGTCTGAAATCAAAAGCAGTTCATCCATAACAAGGCGCTGTTCAATGCTCGGGTTGTCCAGAACTGTATGGAGTGTGGTTATCAGAGGCATTTTCTGATCTCTAAGCATTGAAAGGATATAACTGCCTGCCTTTCCTCCAAAAATTCCATATTCGTGTTGAAGACAGACAATGTCAACATCATTGATCTTTAAATAATCAGCGGCAGCTTTATATGTTTCAATATCCTTTTCAATTATTTCAAAGCGGACCCGTTCCGGATATTTGTAACCTTCTTCTATATCGGTGATAGGTATTGAAAAACATTGCACCCCAGGATTAATTGCCGAAAAAGATTCGCAGATATCTGTCGTGAATGTTGCAATACCGCACTGACGCGGAGCATAGTTCCCGACGAAAACCACTTTTTTAATAGAATTCATTTTTTTCACCATAAGTTGTTTCTAAAAAATGGACTGCGGGCAAAAAATTTCACATCTTGAAACAGAAAAAGATTGTGCGCAACAAAACAGTATAACTTAAAATACAGAATTAACAACTAATTGATTTTGAAAACATTGAAAAAAGTTTGTTAATCTGAATAATTACGAAGTGTCTTAGATATTTAAACTGATTGGAGAAAGAATATGAAGGTTTTTACAGTGCTTGTTTTTGTGCTGATTTTTGCAACTGCTTGCGGATCTAAGAAAAACGATGTTGAATCGGATGATTCTGACAATTCCCAGATCACTGATACAGATCAGATCGAAACTGTCGACGAAACTGATAACGAAACTGTTGACGAAACAGCCGATGAAGCAATTGACAATGACTTGTCCGACGAAGTTTTAACGGAGTCGGATGAGACCGTTGACGAAACTGTTGACGAAACAGCCGATGAAGCAATTGACAATGACTTGTCCGACGA
>CAZVWR010000030.1:26033-37462 GCA_964630905.1 uncultured Spirochaetales bacterium
AATTTTAACGGAGTCGGATGAGACTGCGGATGAGACTGCGGATGAGACTGCGAATGAAGATAGCGATGCTGATGAGATGATCATCCCTTTTTGCGGAAATGGAATTGTTGACGGAAGTGATGATTGTGACGACGGCAATTTGAGTAATGAAGATGATTGCAAAAATGACTGTACATGGAATTACTGCGGAGACGGATTTGTTAATGTTGGTGTTGAAGTGTGCGACGGAGCTCCGGCAAGCTGCAGTTCGCTTGGGTTTGGAACTGAAGGCACTGCGATCTGTATGACTTGTGATTATTGGTTTACGGCAGGGAACTGTTCTCAAGCTGCTGTGTGTCCTGTAAAACCTGAGATTGTAACAGTCTGGAATGATTACGGAAATGGTGGAACATATACTCAGACCTGGGACGGTTCCGCGTGGATGCCTGAATTATCGACATCTTTCAGCACAGAATCGGGTGATTGCAAATATCAGTGTGCACCCGATCATTACTGGAACGGTTCAGCGTGCACTGCTGTTGTTAAAATTGGAGTTGTATGCTCCGGTCAGACAAAATGCTATGATAATAATGCTGAAATGATTTGCCCGGCAGAGGGGAATGATTTTTATGGTACGGATGCGCAGTATTCAGCTCTTGGCAAATGTACTCAGCGGAGTTTCACGATCAGCGGAGCTTCAGGGGACGACATTGTTGAAGATAACAATACCGGACTTATCTGGCAGAGATTCCTGCCGGCAAAATACACAGGATGCACGATGGGAGATCCAATAGGTTCAAACTGCAAATGGTCTGAAGCGGTCAGTTATTGCGACGATTTGAATTACGGCGGATATGCAGACTGGAGGCTTCCTTCAAGAGAAGAGCTTTCCACACTCCCGAATTACGGACAGAATTCTTCAAATGATTATACATTTCCTTATTTTAAGGGCGAATATTACTGGACATCGACTCCATTCAGCAGTAACACGAACCAAGCATGGTTTGTCGGTTTCAGCGAGGGCAGTTCATATGTCAGCGATAAAAACATTCCAGGTAGCAATGTGTGGTGTGTCCGCGGCGATCCTCTGATTCAGGCTGATAACTATGTTGAATCTACAGTTGAAGGAAAAGTTATTGTTACTGATACATCGACCGGTCTTGTCTGGACAAAAGAAACAAGTGTCGAAAAAACATGGATTGATGCATTAAGTTATTGTGAAAGTTCCACTTATGCAGATTTCGACAATTGGAGGCTTCCAAACATAAAAGAGCTCGAAACACTTGTTGATGATACGGATTACGATCCTGCGAGCAGTTTTCCCGGACTGTCTTCTTTAAATCTGTGGTCATCAACAACTCATGAAGATTCCGGCAATGGTGCATTATATCTATCTTTTTATACAGGTGGAGTGTTCCTGCATAGCAAGACTACCGAATTAAATGTAATATGTGTCCATTAGTTCACTTAATAAAGAACGGTTTTATTGCCAATTATTTTAATAAAGATAAAATCTTTCTGCTTAAATATCTTTTTGATGGAGGAAGTTATGAAAAAGATCATTTCGACAAGCAATGCACCCAAAGCAATCGGTCCTTACAGTCAGGCAGTTGAGGCAAACGGACTTGTTTTCATTTCTGGACAGCTCCCGGTTGATCCAAAGACCGGAAAGATCGTGGAGGGTGATATTTCAGCTCAGACTGATATGGTGATGAAAAATATCGGAGCTATTCTTGAAGCGGCTGGCTGCACTTTCGCCGATGTAGTCAAATCAACAGTCCTTCTTCATGACATAGCTGATTTTAAAGCAATGAATGAAGTTTACGGACGGTATTATCCTGAAAATTCACCCGCCAGAGCAGCGTATCAGGTCGCAAATCTGCCACTCGGTGCAAAAATCGAGATAGAAACTATTGCGGTAAAAAATTAATAAAATGCCGGAGATTCAATGAAGTTCACAGGTTTTGAAAGGGAAAATCTCATTTTGCTGAATGAAAATGAATATGGTCGCAACAGTGCCTATTTTAACTGGATAACTGAACTTGAAGCCGAGTCTGCACAAATACTCAGAGATAAACTTCTTGAAGAAATAAATGATCTTGGTGCGTATTTTGATTTTCTAGGTTCAAAAGCTGATTCACGGTATCTTTCAAAGGGTTGCAGACTTTGCGGAGAAGGGAGATGGTCGTGTCTTTTTATCAACGGGTCGTGTAACGCAAACTGTTTTTACTGTCCAAGCCGTCAGGACGATGCTGTTATAAAACCGGCAACAAATACACTTGAATTTGAGAATCCTCAAAAGTATGCCGATTATGTGAATTTTTTCGATTTTAAAGGTGTCAGTTTCAGCGGCGAGGAGCCTTTCATCACTTTTGAAAGAACTATTAAGTATTTGAAAGAAGTAAGAAAACAATGCAATCCAGATATTTATGTCTGGCTTTACACAAACGGGTCGCTTGTCAATGAAGATCAACTGAAAATGCTTAAAGATGAAGGTCTGAACGAGATCAGATTCGATATAGGTGCTTTCGGATATTCACTTGAAAAGGCTGAAATGGCGGCCCGTCACATTGGAACTGTCACAGTTGAGATACCTCTTGCGCCGGATCATTTTGAAACTGTAAGAGATCTTGTTGTGCCTATGAAAAATGCAGGGATAAAGCATCTCAACCTCCATCAGCTCAGAGTGACTCCTTATAATGTGAACAAAATGATGGAACGGGATTACAAGTTCGTACACGGAACAAAAGTGACTGTTTTTGAAAGTGAAATAAAAGCACTGAAAGTAATGATCCATTCTTTAAAAAATGGCGGAGTGCCTGTCAATTACTGCTCTTTTCTTTTTAAAAGCGGTTTTCAGTCAAGTGCAGCAAGAAAAAGATATGCAAAACTGTCTGTTTTGGACAATGAATTTATCACAGCTAACGGCTATATCCGCAATATTTCTCAAATCGGTTCATCTCTTACGGTGACATATTTCAATCCTGTTGTTTCAGGAACCGATTTCCGGAGGATAGAAAGAAAAAAGATCGCAGTTTTCAATTCAGAGAATGGATTTTCGCACAAAGACCTTCACGAAATGTCAAACTTTGAAATTCTCAGAGGCGGGTTTGAAGACTATTTCTGAAAATTGCAGAAAATGGATTTTTTCTGTAAATTTAATATAATACTCAAGTTTTTCCTGACTGAAGGGGCGCAGATATGGGCATCATTATAAAAAACTTCAAAAATAACAGGTGGTTTTTTATAGTTATCTTTCTGACCATAATTTCAGGCGTTTTTTTTATCGCATGGGTGTTTAATTCAACAAATTCTGAACTTAGAGAAAACCTTCTTGAAAAAGCTGAACTTGTTGCTCCCGCAGTAAATTTAGACTACATTAAAGTGCTTGCAGGTAATGAAACAGACCTGACAAAACCGGATTATTTAAGGTTGAAAGAGCAGTTTTCCAACATCAGATCTGCTAATCCGGACTTCCGCTTTATCTATCTTCTTGGAAAAAATGATACAGGGGGAATATTTTTCTTTGTTGACAACGAAAACACTGATTCAGAAGATTACTCCTATCCAGGTCAGTTATATGAAGAAGCTTCTGAAGAACTCAAAACAGTTTTTGATTCAGGAAAAGCCATTGTCGAAGGTCCCGTTAAGGATGAATGGGGTGCATGGGTTTCACCACTTGTTCCGATAATAGATCCAGTTTCAAAAAAAGTAATTGCCGTAATGGGAATGGATATTGATGCGGGAAAATGGGAATGGATAGTTTTTTCCAAATCGATAATGTCATTAGCTACAATTCTGCTCATAATACTCCTTTTAATAATGATCCTGAATGTTTTGAGAAGTACTTCAAAACTTAAGGAAAATGAAGAAAAATACCGCCGTTTCTTTGCCACATCAAGAGATGGTACTTTTATGACATCAATTGAAGGGAAGGTGCTTGACGCGAATGATTCAGCAGTAAAATTATTCGGTTATCGTGATATGGAAGATCTTTTTAATGCCAATATTCTTGATCTTTACACTTATCCTGAAGACAGAAGGATTTTTTCAGGGATTTTGACTGAAAAGGGACATGTTGAGGAATATCCTGTTCTGCTTAAGAAAAAAGATGGAAGGCCGGTTGACTGTGTTGTTACTGCGGTGATAGTGAAGAATTTAAATGGAACTCCTGTGGCAATTCAGGGGACTGTCAGAGATGTTACTGAAAAGAAGAAAGATGAGATGAACATCCGCAATATGAACAGGGAGCTCTCTACAATGGTGGGGAAACTTGAAGCCAGAAGCACTCTTTCTAAAACGGTATCTGAGCTCAGGGAATATCTCTCCGCAAGTTCTTCGGTGAGTGAGATCGGACCGGTTATTGCAAGATATTTGAAAAAAATGTTTCCATTATCCGATGGGGCACTTTTTCTTTTGAGTCCTTCAAAGACCGATCTTGAGACTGTTGCAAGATGGGGGAATTATTCCGAAAACATTGAAGAGAACTTCATGTCTCCTGATGATTGCTGGGGACTCCGGAGAGGGCAGAATTATATTATTGAAAACAGCGAATCAGATGTTCCATGCAGTCATATAAAAGATCCGGTAAGCGGTGTTCTTTACGCCTGTTTTCCGCTTGTAGCAAAGAACGAGATCATCGGGCT
Source organism: uncultured Spirochaetales bacterium (assembly GCA_964630905.1). Lineage (GTDB taxonomy): Bacteria > UBP6 > UBA1177 > UBA1177 > UBA1177 > JAGOEX01. The sequence goes on from CAZVWR010000030.1 coordinate 30,659, forward strand.
TCTGCACATAAGGTGCAGTTCTCATTCAACATATGATGCTGAAAAGAGACTGTATTTTAAAGAAACGGCTGAAACGCTTACAGCTCTTCTCTCTCTTTCCATCTCCAATTTAAGACTTAACGAAAAACTCAGCATGCTTTCGATAAAAGATGCTCTGACTGGACTTTTTAATAGAAGATACCTTGAAGAAACTTTCATAAGGGAGTCTGTCAGAGCGAAAAGAAATAAATCGAATATCGGAATAATAATGGCCGACATCGATCATTTCAAGAAATTCAACGACATTCACGGTCATGCGGCAGGAGATGCCGTTTTGAAACAAATTTCAAAGTTTCTTTCTTCCAGTATAAGAGGGTGTGATATTGTCTGCCGTTACGGAGGCGAGGAATTTGTTTTGATGCTTCCGGATGCTGATCTGTGTAATACCTTTTTAAGGGCTCAGAATCTGGTTGAAAAAGCAAAAAACATGCAGTTTGACTTTAACGGCATAACTCTCGGGCCTGTCACCCTTTCGATGGGCGTTTCAGCATATCCTGAAAAAGGTGAAAAACTTGAAGAGCTTCTGCGTGTGGCTGATGCCGCTTTGTACAGGGCAAAGAATGAAGGGAGAGACCGTGCGGTTTCCTCCTGATAGGATTTGATTTTTCAGTGGCGGTTTCGCAGATTATTTTTAATGCTCTGAACCAGCTCTTTTCTTTTTTCAGCGGGTGTTCCGAAGAAATATGATCCCATTACTGCAATATCGGCACCAGCTTCATAAACCTTTGAAACTGTTTCGCCATTCACTCCGCCGTCAACAGATATTTCAAAATTAAAGTTGTGTTTTTCGCGGATCTCTTTCACTTTGCGTATTTTATCAGTTGCGCTTTCAATATAGCTCTGTCCGCCAAATCCCGGATTTACGCTCATGACAAGGAACAGGTCACACAGATCTCCGCAGTATTTAAGAAAGCTTACGGAAGAGTGTGGATTTACTGAAATTCCCGATTTAACACCAAGTTTTTTTATAAACTGTAAAGTTCTGTGAAGGTGAGTTTCGGTTTCAGCGTGAACAGTTATCATTTGACAACCTGCTTCAACAAAAAGAGGTGCAAAAAGTGTCGGGTTCTTGATCATCAAATGAGCATCAAAAGGGAGAGTTGTCACTTTCCGGATCTGTTTAACTATCATAGGACCGAAAGTAATGTTGGGTACAAAGTTCCCGTCCATGATGTCAAGATGGACAATGTCGGCGCCGCTATCTTCAACGGAACGGATTTCGGCTTCAAGTTTTAAAAAATCGGCCGAAAGGATCGAAGGTGCGATCTTGATCATTTTGTTTTCCTCATTGCGCATATAAAAAAAGTATCTCTGTTGTCGTGAATACTGCTAACGGTGTAATAGGCCTTCTCAACTTTGAAATTTGTGTGCTTAAGAAGAAATTTCTGTATCTGATCGGTCGTTTCCTCTTTTGTGAAAGTACATACTGCAAAAAGGAGTATCCCGTCCTTTTTGACATAATCTGCCGCTGCATTAAGTATCTTTCCAGCCTGTATTGACATTTTTTCAGGGTCGGAATCGTTTTTAAGCCACTTGATCTCAGGATGTCTTCTTATCGTTCCGAGTGCACTGCATGGGGCATCGATCAGTACTTTGTCAAAAGAACTATTCCATTCAGGTTTTGGAATGCCGGCATCGTGAAGTTTAACCTCTATGTTGCTTTTTTTGTGTCTTACAGCCGCTTCGGTAAGCAGATTCAGACGGTGCCTGTTTATGTCGACACCGACAACTTTGCCGGTATTGCCTGTCAGATACGCTGCGAAAAGCGTTTTTCCTCCCGGTGCGGCACAAAGGTCAAGGACCGTATCACCCTTATTTATATCCATATCGCAGACTGCAAGCTGTGATGATTCGTCCTGAATGAAAACACCGGCTATGTCTTTTATCATGTCATAATTTACAGCTTTGCTTGTATAGATCGCATATCTGCAGTCTTTTGCGGCAACTGCCTCAGCCCCTTTTGAAACAAGATTTTCAATCACCTTTTCTTTTGTCTTTTCATCACCTTCGACCCTCAAAGTTATTCCAAGAGGTCTGTTAATTATCTGAAGATATGTTTCTACCGGTTCTTCGGGCATAAGCGTTACCATTCTTCTATAAAGCCATTCCGGAACTGAATAAAATGTCTGAAGGAACTTGTCGGGATCATTTTTAAAGAACTTCTCCATATTTTCTTTTGAAGGTTCAATCCGTATGATCTCCCTTAAAATGAAATTGACAAACCCTCCTGTTTTCTCTCCGCCGCATTTTTTTGCAAGTTCAGCTGCTTCGTTTACAACAAGTGCGGCATCCCTGTTATTCATGAATATTATCTGATAAAGCGAAGTCCGGATTATTGAAAGAAGCTCAGGATCGATCCTTTTCAGAGGTTTTTTGAATGCTTTGAAGATCCAGAAATCGAGATGTTTCATATTTCTGACGGTTCCATAGACCAGTTCAGTGATGAATCTTCTCTGGTTGTACTCGAAAGAGGAAAGTGAGTCGTTCAGAAGTTCGTTTATGAACAGAGACTGGTCAAGAACTGTTCTTGTTAGTGATGAAGCAGTGTAGCGGGGGTCTTTTACTCTGTTGAATGTCATCCGAGCAGTTCTCCTTTCTGAGGTTTGTATCCGTTTATGAATTCGGACGACTTGAGCGATCTTTTTCCAGCCGGTTTGAGTTCAAGTATTTTTATTCCGCCTTTTTGACAACAGACTGAAAAACTCTCTTTTGCAACATCAGTTATCTCTCCGGGTTTTCCTGTACACTCGCTGATATACTCTGCTTTTTCGATCATAAGAATGTTGTTCCTGAACACTGTCCTTGTTCCGGGAGAATAGTTGAAGGCCCTGATCTTGTTATGAATTTTCAAGGCATCTTCGCGAAAATCAATTGTCAGGTCATCTTTTTTAATGAGTTTCGTTTTTACCGCAACGCCAGTCTGCGGTGTTCTTTTCACATTGCCGGAGCATATGGAATCCCAGTTGTTATCCAGTATCTCTATCGAAATACCGACGAGCTTTTCAAAAAGCCGGCTGGCATTGTCATCAGGTTCTATGTTGCAACGGGCCGAAAAGATAACATCGCCTGTGTCAAGCCCTTCATCCATTATCATTATCGAGGTGCCTGTTTCATTATCTCCGTTTAATATTGCAGTGTTGACAGGTGTGGCTCCGCGGTATCTGGGCAGAAGAGAGAAGTGGACATTGAGCGGATAAAGTCCTGCACTGTTTAAAATGTGTGACGGAAGGATCTGCCCGAATGCAACGACAAAAATAATGTCGGGTCCGAAGTCCTTGATTATCTTACATGCTTCATCACTTTTTGCAGATTCTGTATAAACGGGGATTCCGAGTTCGAGAGCTCTTGTTTTTACAGATGTAGGTTCAAGAGTTTTTCCCCTTTTCCTGATCTTGTCTTTCTGGGTGAATACTATCATGTCTGTGTTTTTTGAAGCAAGGAAGTTCAGAAAAGGGACGGAGATATCAGGGCTTCCCATAAAGAGTATTTTCAATTTCATCTCCGTTTTTTTTTATGTTCTGGATGTATTTCTTTACTTTTTTTATGGCGATACCTTTTTTCAGGTTGCTTATCCTGTCAATGAAAAGAACCCCTTCGAGATGGTCATATTCGTGCTGAATGGCAATTGCAGTAAGTCCGGATGCTTCAAGAGTTTTTTCAACACCTTCAATGTCGGTGTATTTGAGAGTTATTTCCGCCGCTCTTTCAACTTCCGCATGGTATCCCGGAACGCTCAGGCACCCTTCTGAAATTGATGTCTGTCCCTTTTTTTCAATTATCTGAGGATTTATGAAGGCAACCGGAAAAAAAGGCTCATCTTTGTTTTTCTTTTCTTCATCAGGGAGATATGAAAAGTCGATGTAACCTTTGTCAATTATGAATATTCTGAGTGAAACCCCTATCTGCGGTGCTGCGAGACCTAGTCCGCTGGCCGCTTTCATGGTTTCAGTCATGTCATTGATAAGTGTCCGTATATATTCGTTTATTTCTTTTACAGGTTCGGTCTTTTTTCTTAATACCTGATCGCCTGCCGTATTTATATGAAGCAGTGTCATTTTTCCTCCATGAGAAACAATTACAGCAAAATTATAAAGAAAAACTAATAACTTCCAAGAAAATAATTGTATTTAAATAAGAAATAAATTGAAAATAGTACAGATTTCAATAAAATGTCGTTGATTTTTATTTTACTGTTTTTTGAGGCGAACATGAAAAAGTTCCTGCTTATCAATATTTTTGCTGTTGCGATGATTGCCGGTCTTTTAAGTTGCGGTACGGAAGAGCCGCCGGAAGAGACTGAGACACCTTGCAAAACCACTGCAGATTGCATCAGGAGTCAGTACTGCGATCTTGAAAATCCGAAAGAGGATTTGAATACCGGTACACTTTCATATTTCTGCAAGGACAGGGTTCAGTGTCTTAAAGAATCGGACTGCCCGATGAACTGGAGATGTTTGATAGATGAAGGTTTCTGCATTACCGATAAAGAAGCGGAAGGGGTTCTTTGCAAATCAGATGCAGACTGTATGACATTCCCGAATGTTAAATGCAACCTTGCAACCGGACAGTGTTACGATCCCGATGCAGGCAATACAGGAGATACTGGTGACACTGGTAACACAGGAAATACTGGTGACACAGGAAACTCAGGAAATACCGGCGATACAGGAAATACTGGAAATACAGGTGACAGCGGAAATACAGGTGATACCGGCGATACTGGTAATACTGGTAATACAGGAAATTCAGGGACGATAATTGTTTCAGAAGATTTTGAGGACGGCGGAACTAATTGGACAATAGCCGGTGTATGGCAGATCGGTGCTCCGACAAACGGGCCTGCGGCGGCTGTCAGCGGAAGCAATGTCGCGGCAACAAATCTTACAGGCAATTATACCGACAGTGCCAATGATGTGTTGATGCTGAACACCCCGATAGCGATCCCTGCATCAGGAACTCATGTTGTTGAATTCATGGCATGGGTCAACATTGAAGGGGGTGGATACAGCCCGTTCGATTACGCGGAAGTACTTGTAAAAAGAGATACCGACACATGGCAGGCGATAAGCGGAATCTATCTTACCGCAAGCACTCCTTCACCGCTTGACGCACTTGACAACACAAGAACAAAGATAACAAAGAAGCTCGGAATTTCATATTATAAATTTTCAGGCGACCTTTCATCCTACAAAGGAAAGACAGTCCAGATCGGATTCCGTTTCAAAAGCGATCCAAGCGATAATCTTGAAGGCATCTACATCGATAATGTCGTCGTGAAATAATTTAGTAAATCCCCTGTAAATTCAAAGGAATCTGTCCATTCACCGGTTTTTGTCCGTTTGAACCATTTTTTCCGTTCAAGTGATCTTAGAAAATAGTTACGGTTTTCTTCAAAGTCGGGGTCAGATCCTGATGTGAGTGAATAGTTGAGAAATCTTGAGATCTTAAGTAGTGATGCGATGTTGTTTTTTTCTGTCTGATCGAACGGATAAAGTGCTGTCCCGCGGCATAATCTGAGATGTTGAGGAATTCCGGCTTTTTCAAACATTGGAACTCCGGGGACAAGATAAAGCGGGCTCAGTCCGCATTTAATTTTGAGTTTATTCAGATGGATCATGGTCTCAAGTGTGTTTTCAAGAGTTGTTCCGGGGAGACCGGGAATGAGAAAAACCTCAACTTCTATTCTGCCTTTAACGGCTTCAGCTATTTTTTCGATCGTTATAAGATCGTGAGGTCTTTTCATGCCCGATATTGCTTTTTCTGAACTGGTGACAAGAGAAAGGTCGAGTTTCATGAACCCGGCTTCATAAAGTTCATCAGCAATGGGCAGAATGTTTTTTGCCGTCAGCCCGTTCATGGCAGTGAACTGAATGCCTGATGAGTGAAAATGTTTAAGTATATCAAGCACTTCTTTTGTAAAGTTCGGGTCTGAAAAGATGTCGTCATCTTCAATGTCGATGATTTCTGTTCCGATATTTTTCAGGTATTCAAATTCATTTCTTATGTGGGTGATGTCTCTTAATGCGAACTTGTTGTCGCGGTGAATTGAGCAGAACAAGCATCTGTTCATGCACCCTGATGAAAAAACAGTTTTAGCGATCTTTTTTTTGCGGAATATTCTTAAATTTTCCCTGACAGGTATGATGTCCCCGCTCCATGCAGGTTCATTCGACGGTTCATTTGAGAATATTTTTCCATTTTTGCGGTATATCAGCCCGGGAACTTTTTCAATGTCGAGTTTTCCTGCAATGAAATCTGCAAAAAGAGGCATTGATTCTGTGCCGCAGCCCGAAATCATGAAATCAGCCGATGAGTTTTCAAACAGCATTTCCTTTTGAGCAGTTACCGCTGTTCCACCGATGATAACAGGAATTTCAGAATATTTTTTTATCTCTTTGACAAGGTTTTCGACATCGGGATGATAAGCCGAAAAAAGAGAACTGATGCCGATAATATCAAAATTTCCATCGTTAATGAATTTGATGATCCTGCTGAAACTGTCACCGAATCTTTTATATCCGCTGTGAAGGGAAAAAGGGGATGTGTCTTCTTCATAATATTTGAGCAGGTATTCAAGTTCATTGGGCATTTTTTTGTGCTTAACCTTGCCTGAAGCGGTTGAATCATAAAGTTCAACCCGGTGTCCAAAGTTTAAGAGAGCTTCTTTTATATATTGGAGGCCAAGCGGCTCCATTCTGTGGGAAGTTGAATAAAAATCAAATACCGGAGGCGAAATAAGCAGAATTTCCATGATGCAACCATCTA
>CAZVWR010000031.1:0-36519 GCA_964630905.1 uncultured Spirochaetales bacterium
TTGCTATGCTTAAAAATCATTCTCATTTTTTATTTGTTTATAGTTGACTCCCTTAAAAAAACACTGTCATTCTCAATCCGCAATAATATACTTCCCCCTCGTTCCAGTGTCAATAAATTCCGCTGTTCGTGTGGGAGCAAAAGTGAAAACTTCAGATTGTGTCGGAGTTGGCGGCACAATCTCTGAAAAAATGGTTGATGAGGCAAAATAATCACTTGTCACAGTATAAATGTCACGGCAATTGGAACGAGTATTGTCAGGACTATTCCGCTGAAGACTGATATTATTGCATATTCTTTACCGACGGATTCCGTGATGATGGGAAGTGTTGTGTCCATGGATGTGGCTCCGCCTGCGGATATCGGGGCGATTTTGCCGAAATATTTCGCAAAGAACGGTGCAAACAGAAGTGTCGTTATTTCCCTTGAAATATTTGATATTAAAGCAACGACACCGAGTGCTTCTCCACTGATCCGGCTGATGAAAATACTCGACAAACTGTAGTATCCAAATCCGGCTCCGACTGCCAGCGATTCACGAAGAGTGATGTCTTTGAGAAAGATCGAGACAATACTGACTCCGATAGCAGTCCCGATGATAACTGTCAAAGGAACCAGAATGATCTTGAATTTAGCGGTTTTCAATATTTTCCAGGCATTTTTGTCCGCTCCTATTCCAATACCGACCAGAAACATGAGAATGTAGAGTGCATACAAACTGAAATCTATCTCAACGAAAATCTGAGGCAGCAGATCGTTTAGCCCGATGATGGTCCCGAGGACAAAAAAACCGATTATAACGAGTGAATTTTTCATTTTTTTGTCTTGAAAAAGAAATTATAAGTGAAAAATGACAAAACAACACTTCCCGTTACACCACCGAAAGTCAGTGACAATGCCTGTGCTCCGAGAGAATATATGTTTTTGATCACCGTTTCGTTTGTTCCAACCGAGATTCCAAGCAGGAAAAGCAATAAATATATCGCAATTTTTATCATCGGATCAATTGCCTTGACCATTTCAGCGTTGTTTTTGAAAATAAACCCGAAAATGATCCCGATTGTCATTATAGTTAGAACTGCAAACATGGTTTTATTAACCTTATGGTTCTCAAGCATCGGCAATGTACTTTTTAAGCGTTTGAGTGTCAACAAATTCCGATAGAAAATGAAGTTATATGGATAAAATTTTATATTCCTTTATAATGGATGTGTCGATTCGTTTTTAAACTAACTTTTGGAGGTTTTTTATGAGCAACAACAGACATTTGCAGGAGAAGCTTAATTCAATTCTTCAAAGGTCGGACATTCCGTGGTGGGAATGGAACATCAGGGATAATATTGTAACTTTCAACGATCTTAAGGTGACAATGCTCGGATATAAGGTTGAAGATTTTAAAAAGGTTGGATATCAGAATTTTACCTCTCTCATTCACCCTGAAGATTATGAAAAATCAATGGATGCGATGAGAGATTACCTTTATGGCAGGGCTGAAATATATCAGACAGATTACCGGATAAAAGATGTTAACGGAAACTACAAATGGTATCTTGATAGAGGAGCCGCAATAGAAAGAGACGGATCGGGGAAGCCGCTTATTTTAAGAGGCATCGTTCTTAATATGGGCGAATATATGAAAGAAGAACTCTATATTGAAACTGTTATGAAACTGCTGAGAGAATCAGGTACGGCTCTTAATAAAATGAAATCGGGTATCATTACACTATGCTCTAACTGCATGAAAAACCAGATAACTCCGGAAAAATGGGTGACACTTGACGAGTCTTTCATTGAAGATTCAGCTACAGATGCTTCTCATACAGTCTGTCCTGATTGTATCCGTCTCCTTTATCCTGAAATATCTGAAAGAGTTCTATCTAAAATTTCTGCGAACTGAAAAAGACATAGTGTCCGGAATTGATTTTAGAAGATACTTGCGATTCTGAGACCGGAAAATCGAAATGTCTCAAAATTGACAACACTCCCTTTTACAAATAAACTCCTCTTGATTTTTTTTGGGCGGAAAAATGTGGTCTGAAAAATTCAGAGAAATTAAATGCTGTGTAATAATTCCGACATATAATAACAGCAAAACACTTTCATCAGTAATTTCAGGGGTTTTAAAGTTTACAGATTCAGTTATTGTCGTGAATGACGGATCGACTGACAGCACTCCTGATATTCTTAAACAGTTTCAAGATATTACCGTTGTAACCCATGAAGTGAACAAAGGGAAAGGGATCGCGCTCAGAACCGGATTTAAAAAAGCTGTGGAACTTGATCTTGACTATGCGGTCACAATTGATTCAGACGGTCAGCATAATCCCGAAGATCTGCCCAATTTCATTGAGAAAATAGAAAAAGAGCCCGGCTCTCTGATAGTGGGTGCAAGGAACATGGAGCAGTCAACAGTCCCGGGCAAAAGCAGTTTCGGACACAAGTTCTCCAATTTCTGGTATAAAGTCGAAACAGGGATAGATCTTCCTGACACTCAAAGCGGATATCGCCTTTATCCAGTTAAAAAACTCAAAGATATCAGGTATATAACAAACAGATTCGAGTTTGAGATAGAAGTGATAGTAAGAGCTGCATGGGCAGGAATAAAGGTTACACATGTTCCCGTTTCAGTCATTTATTTTCCGAAAGAGACAAGGGTGAGCCACTTCAGACCGGTGCGCGATTTTACAAGGGTGAGCATCCTTAACACAATCCTTGTTTTTTTAGCTTTTACGATCTTTAGACCGTTGATATATATAAGAGACCTGAAAAAGAAAAGTGCCCGTGAAATAGTTGAAAACATTCTCGGTTCAAACGAATCTGCTTTGAAAATATCTTCCGCGGTTGCTCTTGGCGGAGCGATCGGAGTTTCACCTTTCTGGGGCTTTCAGATAATGCTCATTCTGATCTTTGCACACATCCTGAAGCTTAACAAAGTGATCGCACTCATTGCTTCACATATTTCAATACCCCCGTTCATCCCGTTCATAATTTACTACAGCTATGTTCTCGGGGGATATTTTTATGATTCAAAACTGACTCTGGACATTGATAATCTCACACTCGAATCGGTGTCATTAAACATCGTTCAGTACCTTGCAGGAGCACTTGTTCTCATGGCGGCAACAGGGGTTCTGTTCTTTGCGATCTCGTTCACCGCTATAAAGATCAGAAGACAAAAGGGGTCAGCATAAAATGGTCTCGATATTAAAAGTTCTTTACCATATTCTTTCAAAAAAACGGTTTGCTCTGTTCATGATGTTTTCTGTTCTGGTTATAGCCGCAGGTTATGCCGCTTCAAAAATAAAACTTGAAGAAGATATCACAAGAGCGATCCCTTTCGGAGATGACGGCGAAGAATACAGCAGAATATTAAAAGAGTTTAAATTCCTCGACAGAATTGTTTTCAGGGTTTTCAGCAGTGAAGAGAACAGATTGGATGATTTCAGAGAACTTGCTGTATTTGCTGATGAATTCGTAAAAGAACTTAAAAGTTCATCTGCATCTTCCCTGATCGCAGCATATTCCACCGACAGAATGTCGTTTGACACATTTAAGATCCACGACCACTTTTACAACAATCTTCCCCTTTTCCTTGAAGAAAGTGACTACCAATATCTTGAAAAAAGCATGGAACATGAAGAACTTTCCGGGATACTTGACTCTTTGTACAAGAATATGGTCACCCCTTCCGGAATGATCTCTGCAAAATATATAAGAAAAGATCCTTTCTCCCTTACTTTCAGGTCAATGGAAAAGCTTAAAAGTGTAAATCCTGAAACAAATTTTGAGATAATTGACGGACATATCTACACTCTTGACAGAAAGAATCTCATCTTTTTTATAGAGCCGGCAATAGAAGGAAGTGAAACAGGACGGAATAGTGAACTGGTTCGCATAATGGATACATTACTCAAAGATCTTTCTGAAAAAACGGGCTCAAAGATAAAAGGTGAATATTTCGGCGGACTTCCGATAGCGGTTGGAAGTGCGGACATGATAAAAAGAGATGTTATAAATTCGTCCATTGTAGCCGTTCTGCTGGTTTTTTTCATACTCCTTTTTTATTTCAGAAAGATCCGGTTTATCCCGCTTATATTCATTCCCGCTTTTTTCGGAGGTCTTCTTGCTGTCGCTTTCACTGCACTGTTCAAAGGGACAGTATCAGCAATATCTCTTGGCATAACATCGGTTCTTCTTGGAATAACAGTCGATTATGCAATACACACAGTTTCCCATATTCTTAAACGGAAAGATACCGGCGAAGCGATAAGCGAACTCTCATTTCCTATGATATTAAGCTGTCTTACCACCGTTGCCGCATTTGCATGTCTTCTTTTCCTTGATTCATCCGCATTGAACGACCTCGGACTTCTTGCACTGATAAGTGTTCTGTCGGCAATGCTTTTTTCTGTGATAGTCCTTCCCCATGTTGTTGATTTAATGAAAGGTGTCAGGAAAGAAACCGATTTTGAAAAAGAAAATTCAATAATTTCAAGGATATCGGCATTTGAATTTGAAAAAAGGAAGGGAGCCGTCATAACAGTTTTAATGCTGACCCTGGGTTTTTATTTCTTTTCAAAAAACACCGCTTTTGAAGATGATCTCAACAACATAAACTATATGAAACCTGAAACTGTCGAGGCGATGAACAATTTAGACCGGATAAGTTCCATAAATAAAAAATCGGTCTATCTCGTTTTTTCAGGAAAGACCTTTGATGAAGTCCTTGAAAAAAGGGAACGGGGTGAAAAACTGATATCGGGACTTTTGGAAAAAGGGCTTGCAGATTCAGTCACAGATATTTCAAAACTCGTTTTGTCAAAAAGAGAACAGCTTGAAAAGATTGAGAAATGGAACCGGTTCTTCACACCTGAAAGAAAAGAAAAATTAAGAAGCTCACTGATAGAAGAAGGGGCAGAGCTCGGATTTAAGGAAGAGACTTTCTCCCCTTTCTTTGAGCTTCTTAATTCAGATTTCAAGACTGTTGAGCCTGTTGAGCTTACAAAATTCGCCCCATCACTTTTTGATGAATGGATAGCTGAAAGTGAAAACGGATATATGACCGCATCACTCCTTAAACTTTCCGCCCCCGACAGCTCTGAAATCTCCAAAATTGTCTCAGAAAACAGCGAAATGTTCCTTTTTGACAGAGCTGAAATAATGCACAGGTTTGTAAAATATCTCAAGATCGACTTTGAAAAGCTCCTTAATTATTCGATACTTATAGTCTTCCTAATTCTTTTTATACTTTCTGGAAGGATCGAACTTGCACTTTTATCGATGATCCCTGTCATATTTTCGTGGATATGGACTCTGGGAATAATGAACATTTTCGATATAAAGTTCAATATCGTGAACATAATCATCGTCACTTTCATTTTCGGGCTCGGCATTGATTATGTCGCTTTCATCATGAGAGCAAAAATGCAGGAATATACCCACGGATCGAAAGAAGCCGCTGTTTCTTATAAAAGTTCAATACTTATCTCCTGTCTTACAACTATTGCAGGGGTGGGTGCTCTTTTTGGAGCTGTGCATCCGGCATTAAGATCGATAGCGGTCATTGCTGTTACCGGAATGATCTCGACTTTGATAAATTCCTTTGTGATCGCACCGTTCCTTTTTGACTGGCTGATGTTGAGACAGAAGAAAAAGAAAACTCCGCCACATACTTTCGTTGTTTTCACATATACTTTTCTTGCATATGCAAACTATGTCATTTTCAGTCTGATCCTTTCTTCGATAGGTTTTGCGATATTCACCACATGGCCTTTTAAAAGCGGTCGCAACATCAGAAAATATCTTTACCATTTAATGATAAAGTCTCTTGCCAGGCTGGTCATACTTTCAGCTCCGCAGGTGAGGCTCAGAAAGAATAATCCCCATAACGAAGATTTTAAGAAACCGGCTGTAATTATCTCAAATCATTCATCTTTTCTTGACATACTGATGATGCTTTCTTTGCAGGTGAAGATCGTAATGGTGACAAAAAAATGGGTTTCAAGCAATCCGATATTTGGAAAACTTGTCCAGTTTGCCGACTTTTTCACGACAACGGAAGGTTTTGAAAAAATGGGACCTGAACTGCAGAAATGTATTGATGCCGGATATTCGGTCGTAGTATTCCCGGAAGGGACAAGAGGGGACGGAATTAATCTTCAAAGATTCCATAAGGGTGCGTTTTTTCTTGCAGATCAGCTCAAACTTGACATCGTGCCGATCGTCATTCACGGGGCGGGGCACAGCATTAAAAAAGGGGAATTCTCAGTGCGTGGAAGCACCCTTTCATATAACATTTTAAAAAGGATCTCTGCCGGCTCAACCGAATACGGTGAAACTTATCAGGAAAAATGTAAGAATATTTCAGCAATGTTCAAAAGGGAATATGAATCTGTTTATGAAAAACTCGGAACGGTCGATTTCTACCGTGACCGGCTCATTAACAACTATGTTTACAAAGGTCCTGACATCGAATGGTATGTAAGAATAAAAGTAAGGCTTGAAGATAATTACAGATTTTTTAATAACATTATTCCACGGAAAGCAGAGATCTATGACATTGGTTGCGGAATGGGGATGCTCACATTCATGCTTACGCTCACTTCAAAGGAAAGATCTGTAAAAGCGATAGACTATGACGAAACGAAAATAAGTATCGCAAAGAACTGCTATTCCTGCAATGAGAGAACGACTTTTGTCTGTGACGATGCTACAAAAGTTTCATTTGAAAGGGCAGATGTGTTCATAATGAACGATGTGCTTCATTATCTTCCGGTTGAAAAACAGTCGGAACTGATTATAAGATGTGCTGAAAAACTCAATAAAAACGGCATTATAATAATAAGAGATGCTGACACTGGAATGTCTGAGAAACATGGAAATACAGTTGTAACAGAAAAATTTTCCACAGGTCTTAAATTTAATCAGGCAGATACGGGGCTCAACTTCGTTTCAAGGGCCGTAATAGAAAAAGCAGCGGTTTCAGCAGGGCTTTCCTTTGAAGTCGTAAAGCACCAGAAGAAAACATCGAATGTGGTATATCTCCTTAAAAAACAGGGAGTTGCTGATGTATGATTTTGCGATAATAGGATCGGGGCTCGGCGGACTGATATGTGCCTACATCCTTTCAAAGGAAGGGAAGAAAGTGTGTGTCGTCGAACAGCATTTCAAGGCGGGCGGATCATTGCAGACATTCAAGAGGGACGGGCGGATCTTTGATACAGGCGTCCATTACATTGGAGGACTTGAAAAAGGACAAAATCTTTATAACTATTTTAAATATTTGAAGATTATTGATTCTATCAAAATGAAGAAACTTGATGAGAACGCTTTTGACAGGATCTGTTTCAACGGCAATGGAAAAGAATATCCCCTTGCAATGGGTTATGACAATTTTGTTGAACAGCTAAGTTCCCATTTTCCGAAAGAAAGGGAAGGGATAAAAAAATACATTGAATTTACAAAGAATATGGTCTCTGCTTTTCCGCTTTATAATCTTTCAACCAAAGCCACTGAAATCCCTGAAGAATTCTTTTTCCAGAAAAATGCAAAGGAAGTGATCGAAAGTTTTACTTCAGATTCCGTTCTTCAGAATGTTCTTGCAGGGAACAACCCCCTTTATGCCGGAGTGGCCGATAAAACCCCTATCCATGTTCACGCTTTGATAAACGACAATTTCATAAAAAGTTCGTGGAGAATGCTTGACGGCGGCTCTCAGATCGCAGATGCCCTGATAGAGAACATAAAAAAGAACGGTGTAGAAATAAAGACAAATTCAAAAGTAGTAAAACTCGCTGCTGAAAAAAAAGAGCTGAAATATATTGAAACGCAAAACGGTGAAAGGATATATGCATCCAACTTCATTTCGACTATGCATCCTGCCGACATGCTTGATATGCTTGAAGGGGATGCGATCAATCCGTCATACAGGGAGAAAATATACTCGATAAATGACACCGTCGGGGTTTTCGGACTCTACATCACTTTAAAAGAGAACAGTTTTGAATACAGAAATTCAAATTATTACTGCTACTCTGAAGAAAGTGCATGGACTTCTGACTGGAAAAAATCGTATATGTTCATCACTCCAGCCATCTCAAAAAGTGAAAAGTATGCCGATTCCGCAATAGCCCTTTCATATATGGATATAAACGAAGTGGCAAAATGGAAAGAATCAAAATATCTGAAAAGAGGCAGTGATTACGAGGAGTTCAAGCAAGTCAGAGCTGATATTCTGATGAATCAGATCTCAAAAAAATTCCCCGGATTCAGATCACACGTTGAAAAAGTATATACTTCCACGCCGCTCACTTTCAGAGATTATGTCGGAGCAAGGAACGGTGCCCTTTACGGAGTTTTAAGGGATTGCAATGAGCCGCACAAATCGTTCATTTCGCCCAAAACGAGGGTGAAGAACCTATATCTAAGCGGGCAGAACATAATTCTTCACGGAATTCTGGGAGTTACTATAGGATCGATCCTCACCTGCGGATCAATTCTCGGATTTGACTATCTTCTTGGGAAAATAAAGGATGAGCTTTAGAAGAATTTTTATTTTTTCAGCACTTTTTGTTCCTGTCGCTCTCATCCTTACCTTTACTTTTTTAAGCCATCCGTCAATTCCTCAAGATGTCAGCAGTGTTGATATACCGGAGGAAGTGCCTGAAAACATTGAAGGAACTCTTTTTAAAATTGGAGAAAGCTCATTTAGGAGATCAAGCAGCGGTCTGTATGAACTTTATGTTGAGGGGGATCCGGTCAAGATCGGGATATATCAGGGACGGCTCACACAGGACCTGATCAAAAAGCAGGAGACGATATTTGTTGATATGCTCAACCGGTTTGTTCCGGGTAAGTATTCAAGATTTATGATAAAAAAGTTTATATATATGTTCAATAAGCAGATGCAGGAACATGTCCCTAAGGAATATTTAAAGGAAATTTACGCCCTTTCAAAGGTGATGGAAGATGATTTTGGCGGCATGGGCGACAATTATTTCAGAGTTCTCAACTATCACGCCGCTCACGATATCGGACACATGGTGACAAATCTCAACCTTGTCGGATGCACAGCTTTTTCAGTGAAGGGGGCAAAAAGCGAAAACGGTGACCTGATCACAGGAAGAAATTTTGATTTTTTCATCGGAGACAGGTTTGCCAAAGAAAAGATCGTTTCATTTATAAAACCTGACGAAGGTTTTCCTTTTGCAACAGTTTCATGGGGCGGAATGACAGGGGTTATATCGGGAATGAATTTAAATGGTTTGAGCATAACTCTGAATGCGGCGGAAAGTACAGTTCCGTTAAATACTGCAACTCCGGTAGTTCTTGTCGCCCGCGAGATGCTCCAATATGCTGATACAATTGAAAAAGCATATGAAATTGCAAGATCAAGGGACATTTTTGTAAGTCAGATATTTTTTATAAGCTCCGCAATTGACAACAGATCGGCATTGATTGAAAAAACCCCTGAAAAAACGGAACTTTTTTATTCAGAAAACGATGAAATTGCAGTGACAAATCATTTCACCGGAAAATTGAAAGGGAGTGAAAAACACAGAAACCCCGAAAGTTTGAGAAACTCTCAGAAAAGACTAGACAGGGTTTATGAACTGATAGAAAAAGAAAAACCGCTTAATATTGAAAAAACAGTAAAAATATTAAGAGATACAAAAGGTTACGGCGATAAAACCGTTGAGCCGGGAAGCGAATCTGCAATAAACCAGTATGTTGCCCACCATTCAGTTGTTTTCAATAACACAAAAAAAATGATGTTTATTTCGACTGCTCCGTGGCAGTTCGGCAAATTTGCCGGCTATGATCTGGAAAAAGTTTTCAGTGAATTTCCGAAACTTCGCAATGATGTTGAAATATCAGATGAAGAGTTGACAATACAGGCAGATGAATTTATGAATAGTGAGGAATTTAAAAGAGTTAAAAAATCAAGAGATGACGGAACATTTAAAAAGGATGATATCCGTTTTTCAAAAGACGGACTGAATATGTGAGGGAGAAAAATGGTAAAAAAGACCGCTGATGAAAATTTTCTCAAAACACTTGATTACTGCATGAAACACTCAAAATTTTATCAGAGACATTTCAGAAATGTCGATCTTTCAAAAATAAAAGGGATTGATGACATATCAAAGCTCCCTTTCACCACAAAAGATGATATTGCTGAGTTTTCCCAAGATTTTCAGTGTGTTGCCGATTATGAAATTGTCGAGATCGCAACAACGAGCGGTTCAACCGGCAGACCTTTGATGCTTAAATACACAAAAAAAGATCTTGAAAGGCTAGCACTTAATGAACATCTTGCGTTTCATAATGCAGGCCTTGACGCAAATGACAAAGTTCTCATAAGTGTAACGATCGACAAGTGTTTCATTGCAGGACTTGCATATTACATCGGGCTTAATTCGATCGGTGCGGCAAGTGTGAGGGTGGGTCCCCGATCTCCCGAACTGCTCATAAAAATGGCGGAAGTGACATCTCCCACAGCAATTATCGGCGTTCCGACATATCTTGACAAGGTTTATGACATTGCCGCGGAAGAAGGGAAGGAATCGGTTTTCAAAACAGTGAAAAAGCTTATCTGCATCGGTGAGCCGGTGAAAGAAAAAGACATGTCGCTAAATGCGATCGGTAAAAGATTGAAACAGAAATACAATGCCGGAATATTTTCAACTTACGGGATAACTGAACTGGCGGTCTCTTTCTGTGAGTGCACACTCTCAAAAGGGGGTCACATCCATCCTGAACTGATACATGCAGAAATAGTTGATGATGACGGAAACCCTGTTCCGGACGGGGTTGAAGGAGAGGTCGTTGCAACAACTTTCAATGTTGAAGGGATGCCTCTGATCAGATTTAAAACAGGGGACATCTCTTTTATTGTTGATGACGGACTCTGCGGCTGCGGACTTAAGTCAAAAAGGCTCGGGCCTGTGACAGGAAGGAAGAAGCAGAAGCTCAAGATCAAAGGGACTTCGGTTTATCCGCAGATGATAATAAATGTCATGGAAGAGATAGATTATGTTGATAATTTTGTTCTTATTGCTACAAGCGACACAACTCTTTCAGATCATCTTGAAGTGAGATGTTCGCTCAAACAGGGAGTTTCCGACAGAACAAAAGATATCATGGCAAAGCTCAAAGGAAATCTCAAAGTTACGCCGAAAGTTGTGCTTGATTCAAATGCCAACATAGACCTTATCCAGTCATCAGTTTCAAAAAGAAAAAAAACAAAATTTGTTGACAGAAGATGAAATTAAAACCGGAGAAACAGATGAAAGTTCTTAAAACCGTTGATGAAATGAGGTCGTTTCGAAAAGATTCTGCAGAAAGTCTCGGTTTTGTTCCGACGATGGGGGCACTGCATGAAGGGCACTGCGAACTCATAAAAAGAAGTGCTTCAGAATGTAAAAGAACGGTGGTGAGCATTTTTGTAAATCCGACACAGTTCGGTCCTAACGAAGATTTTGAAAAATATCCGAGAACTCTTGATGAAGATCTTAAAAAATGCGAAATCTCAGGAGCTGATGCGGTCTTTGTTCCGGAAGTAAAGGCAATTTATGGTGAATCGTCCCCTCTGATAACTTTGAAAGTGAGTGGTGAGATCGCATCGATCCTTTGCGGCAAAAGCAGGCCGGGACACTTTGACGGTGTTGCTCAGGTTGTATCGATCCTTTTTAACATTGTTCAGCCTGACATCTCTTTTTTCGGTGAAAAGGATTTTCAGCAGCTTGCAGTTTTAAGAAAAATGGTGGCAGACCTCCGTTTTCCTCTTGAAATAAGGGGAGTTGCAACTGTAAGAGAATCTGACGGGCTTGCAAAAAGTTCAAGGAACCGCTATCTCAGTGAAAAAGAAAGAGTGCTTGCTCCCAACATTTTCAAAGTGATGGAATATTTAAGGCAGAAAGCGGCATCGGCAAGGTTTGACCGTCTTGCAATGCCTGTTGAATATGCCGAAGAAGAGGCAAAAAAAAGACTTGAATCACTGATGCCTGGGATAAAGATCGACTATCTTGAGATCAGGAACAGCAAAGACCTTGCAAAGAGCCGGTTCCTTGGAAAGGATTCAAGGGTTTTTATAGCGGCGTATATCGGAACGACCCGTCTGATAGATAATCTTTTTATCGGAGAATAAAGTGGTAAGGTTTTCAGAAAGCATAACAAAAGCAGGGATATATCCTTTTAAAAAAGTTACAGACCTTAAAAATGAACTTCAGAAAAAAGGGGTTAATGTCATTGATCTAGGCATGGGTGACACAACTCTTCCCGCCCCTGAAATTGCAGTCGAAGCAGTCATAAAAGCTGTTGCCGACCCTGCCAACCATCATTACAACTTCTATAACGGTTACCCTTTTTTCAGGGAGGCCGCTTCAAAGTGGATGGAAAAAAGACACGGTGTGAAACTTGATCCTGAAAAAGAGATAACTGCGGTAATAGGGACTAAAGAAGCCCTTTTCAGAATGCCTTCGGCTTTTATTGATACTGGCGACATTGCAATAATTCCTGATCCCAGCTATCCCGCTCTTGAATCGGGCACTGTCAGTGCAGGCGGAAAAGTTTATTCTGTCCCTTTGCGACATCAGAACAACTTTTTGATAGATTTTTGCGAAATACCTGAGAACATTAAACAAAAGGCGAAATTCATATATGTCAACTATCCGAATAATCCGACATCTGCGGTCATGACAGATGCGTTTGCAAAAGAACTTCTTGAACAGGCACACAAATATGACTGGGCTGTTATTTCCGATATGGCATACTCCGAAGTTTACGAAAATGAAAGAAACCTCTCTCTGCTTGAATTTGAAGGGGCGAAAGAACGGGTCATAGAGTTCCATTCACTTTCAAAGACTTTCAGCATGACAGGTTTCAGGATCGGGTTTGCGTGCGGAAACAGAGAAATAATCTCTTCTCTGGTCAAGATCAAGTCTATCCGCGGTTCTTCACCTTTCCAGCCGGTTCAGGCGGCGGGGGCGGCAGTGATGGAAAAGGGAGATGAGTATCTTTTGACAATGAGAGAATTCTACAAAAAAAACAGAATGTTGTTAAAATCAATATTTGCAAAAAAAGGTCTTGAAATTTTTAATTCAGAGAGTACATTTTATGTGTGGGTGAAAGTCCCCGGTTCAATGACATCGCTTGAATACAGCACTCTGCTTGTTGAAAAATACGGCACGGTCGTGACGCCGGGGTCGATACTGGGAGCAGGCGGCGAAGGGTGGTTCAGAGCGTGTTTTGCCTGCCGGACTGAGGACATTCTCGAATTTGAAAGGAGATTCGTCTGAAAATGAAATATCTGCTCTCGATCGGTTCAAATATCGGTTGCGGGATGAAAAATCTTAAAAAAGCGGTGACACTGCTTGAAGAGAGGTCGATCTTTGTCGATGAATGTTCAAGTGTTTACTGCTCTTCCCCGGTTGATTATCTTTCACAGGCCGATTTTATGAATGTTTCGGTTATTGCTGAAACAGACCTTGCTCCCGACGATCTTCTTAAAAAGCTTAAAGATGTTGAAAACGAAATGGGACGGGTGAAAACTATTGAAAAAGGTCCGCGCAACATTGATCTTGATATTGTTTTCTGGGAGCATGGTGTCCACAGTTCAAAGAATCTTACAATACCTCACAAGGAAGCGTCCAAAAGGCTTTTTGTGATTTTTCCCACACTTGAAATAATTGAAAATTCTGAACATTTCGAAAATGAAAAACTGGAACTCCAATCTGTTCTTGAAAGGGAGAAAGACCGTTTTACAGGACAGAGAGTGGAAAAACTCTGCCCGTTTATAATGGAGAATGTGACATATGGCTGGAAAGATCGTTGACCGTTTTCTTGATAAGGTTCCGTTTTCAAACGAGATAATTGATGTTCTGAAAGATCATATCGATCTCACTTTCACAAAACAGCTTGCCGTTGAGATCGTTCATCAGATCTCAGGACAGGGCGACAGACTTAAAAAAGAGATAGCTTCAGTAATTTCAAAAGAGATACAGAAGGAGCTTCACAGGACTGATAAGTCAAAAATGCTTCAGGAAGCTCTTGAAGGTCTTGAAATAACTATAAATTTTAAAAAGAAGTGATCAGCTTTCCTCTATCGGGATGAATCCGTGACCGTATATCTGATTTGTATCAAAGACCGAAATGAACGCTTCGCTGTCAATATCTTTGACAAAGTCCTGCAAAGCGGCAAGTTCACGACGGCTTAAAGCGGTGTAGATAACTTTTTTCTCAATTTTTTCATACATTCCCTGACCGTAGAAATATGTGCCGCCGCGGTTAAGCTTTTTCAGAATGAAATCACGGATCTGTTCGTGTTTGTCAGAAATTACAAAAACCGCCTTCCTGTTGTTGCCTCCAAGCAGAACTCCGTCAAGTACTTTTCCTGTTATGTAGATAGTGATCAGAGCATAGAGAGCAAGTGAGACATCTTTAAAAGCGATGACACCTACCGAAACGACAAGCGAGTCAATGATTATTAAAAGCTGGCCGATCGACATCTTAGTGTATTTATTGATTATCTGGGCGATTATGTCACTTCCGCCCGTTGTCGCCTTTGACTTGAAGATAAGTGCAAGTCCGGTTCCGATCATGACTCCTGCAACAATGCTTGCGAGCATTTTGTCTTCGACCGGCGTTCCCCAGTTGAGCGAATTGAAAACATCAATAAAAACAGATGTAAGTATCGTTCCGACAAAAGTTTTTACACCGAATCTCGGACCGAGAACATACATTCCTGCAATGAAAAGGGGAATGTTAAATATCAATCCGACCGTACCTGTCGGGAGCCCGAAAGTATGGTGGATCACTATCGCGGTGCCGTAAACACCACCCGGAACGATCTTGTGCGGATCGGCAAAAAACGAATAACCTGCCGACATTATTGCCGAACCTAGAACAATTAGAAAATACGACCTGAACCATCTTGCAGAATAAAGACGGTCAGTGAAGAACCGCTCTTTTCCTGAAAAAAACATGACTTTCTCCATCGATCTGAAAATAACGAGTGAACGCCGCCTCTATATACACAGGGAAAAATTAGTGTCAAGAGATAATATAATCCCGATATTTCAAATTTAATTGAACTGAAAGCGTTTTAAAATATAATTGAACGGATTGAACTTCCGGAGGTGTCCTTTGAAAACGATATTTTTTTTAATGGTTTTGTTTTTTTCAGTCTTTTCAACGGCTTGCAAGGTCGATCAGAAACTTCCGTACAATGCGGTGGTTCTTGATCAGATAATATTTGTCGATGAGGTGAAGGAAGGGGTTCCGCAGACCCTTCTCATGCCCAACGGAACGACTGTTACATATAAAATGCCTCCGAAGCTGCACGATGGACAGCTTATAAAAGTCCGCGATGTGGAAGGTGAGGATCCGTATTATATAAGAATTTCACTGAGGTATCGTGATGAACAAAGCAAAAAGTAATGTGGCGGCCCTCACAGGGTCGATCGCGACGGGGAAAAGTGTTGTATCAAACTACCTGTCAAAGAATTTCGGATTTGTTGTGATAGATGCCGACAAGATCGGCCATGAAGTTCTGGAAGATCTCAATATTATTAAAATTATCCGCGAAGAGTTCGGCGAAACCGTAATAAGGGAAGGGGCTGTGAACCGTGAAAAGCTCGGCAGAATAGTTTTTTCAGATCCGGCAAAGCTCATGCTTTTAAACTCCATCGTCCACCCCAGACTTTTTTCAAAGGCACAGCAGATGATAGAGGCGATACCTTCATCCCAGCCTGTAATTTTTGAGGCGGCGGTCCTTATCGAAGCGGGATGGCACAAGTATTTTGACAAAATAATAATCACCACCTGTTCTCCCGATGTTCAGATAAAAAGGGTTGTCGCCCGTGACGGATTGAGCGAAGCGGAGGCACTTAAAATCATCGCAAGTCAGATCTCATACGACGAAAGATATGCTTTTGCCGACTATATTGTTGATACAAGTGAAGGGCTCGAAAACATTACAGTTTCACTTGATGAAATTGCAAATGACCTTATTTCTCAAAAAGAGGTTTAAATGGAATCAAAAAAATTTATGGGGCATCCGGTCGGATTGTTCGTTCTCTTTTTTACTGAGCTGTGGGAGAGATTCTCTTTTTACGGGATGAAAGCGATACTTGTCCTTTACATGGTGGCATCCATTGAAAAAGGGGGGCTCGGATGGAGCAATGCGAAAGGTCTTGAGATCTACGGCTGGTACAACATGCTTGTCTATGTCATGGCGATCCCCGGCGGAATAATTGCAGACAGGTATCTCGGTCAGAGAAAAAGTGTCTATCTTGGCGGACTTCTGCTTTGTGCAGGACACCTTCTTCTGGCATATCCTCCCGAAGCGGCGTTCTTTTCAGCTCTGGGATTGATCGTTCTTGGAGTAGGGCTCCTTAAACCCAATATTTCCACAATGGTCGGCGAGCTCTATCCTGACGGTGATGCAGGGAAAGATGCCGGCTTTACAATATTCTACATGGGAATAAACATCGGTGCATTCTTTTCAGGAATTGCAGTCGGCTGGCTTGCATACAAATACGGCTGGCATTACGGTTTCGGACTTGCCGGCATCGGAATGATCATCGGGCAGATAGTTTATGCATACGGTCAGAAATATCTCGGAACAGCGGGGCTTAAAAAGAATGTATGTATCGATGCGGCAACAAGCAGACCTGTAAAATGTGAATTCACCGCAGTTGAAAAACGGAAGATCGGGCTTGTCATCTTTTCATTCCTGATCGTTATTGTTTTCTGGGCGGCTTTCGAGCAGGCAGGCGGACTGATGAGTCTTTACACTGAGCAGTTTACAAGCCGGGATCTATTCGGATTCGAAATTCCGACGGCATGGTTCCAGTCGCTTAATCCTTTTTATATAATGATATTTGCACCTGTTGTCGCATCTTTCTGGATTATGCTTTCAAGAATAGGCAAGGAGCCGTCGGCACTTACAAAAATGGGACTTGGAACAATGATACTCGGGATTGGATTTCTTTTCATGGTCGGAGCATCAATTGAAAGGAGCGGAGATGAGCTTGCAAAAAGCAGCATGATCTGGCTCTGTCTCGCCTATTTTTTCCACACGATAGGCGAACTTGCCCTTTCTCCGGTGTCACTTTCCTTCATAACTGACATGGCGCCAAAGAGAATGACTTCGCAGATAATGGGATGGTATTTTGCTGTGACAGGGGTCGCAGGATATTTTGCTTCCAAGATCGGGATTTTCGCAGAAACTGCGGGTGAACTCAAAGTGTTCGGACTGATCGCCGGATTCACAATGTTCTTCGGGATTCTTCTGATGATAATAGCACCGAAGATCAATAAAATAGCAGACATACACAGAACAGACGGTTGACGGAGAAACTAAACATGACTGATATCAAAGCTGTGATTTTTGACTGGAACGGAACGCTTGTTGATGATGTTTGGCTCAGTGTAAATGCCATGAACGCCATGCTGGAAAAAAGGGGAAAGAAACCGATAACAACTGAATATTACAAGTCAATTTTTTCGTTTCCGGTTATAAATTATTATAAGGAACTGGGACTTGATGTTGAAAATGAATGGGAGATAATTTCCAGAGAGTTCATGGATATTTATCTTGGAGCATCAGAAAAACTCAAACTTTTCAAGGATGTGGAATCTGTTGTAAAACATTTCAGGGATAGATCGTTCACTACAGGGATACTTTCGGCAATGGAGCACTCGATCCTGAACAAGCACCTTGAGTACTTCAGAATATCTCAACTCTTTGATTTCGTTCAGGGAATAGAAAACCATTATGCAGGTGGAAAGTTGCATCTGGGCAAAAAGATCCTTGAAAAGACAGGGCTTAAAAGTGAAGAGATCCTTTTTGTCGGCGACACATATCACGATTTTGAAGTTGCCAAAGAAATGGGCTGCAGAATTGTACTCATAAACCGCGGGCACAACCCTTACGAAATGCTCAAAAGCACAAATGCCCCCGTCCTCAATTCACTCGAAGAACTGAAAGGTTTGGGGTTGTGAAAAATAAAAACAGGTGATTTTTTATAAATTCATGGTTTAACACAACGCACACTACCGTTGTCGTGGCGTCCGCCGTAAACACGGCCGTCGTTGAAACTCACATACCATGCGCGATCTGCATTGTCTGATTGCTCCGAAGACGACCATAATATATCCGCATCTCCAAAAATGGAATATTTGCCGGATTCGTCATATTCACATCCGAAACAAGGATGATTCCAGCAATCAGCAAAAGACAAACAATCATCAGTTACACCGCATTCACCACCTGTTTCAGTTCCCGGACAATTTTGAATAAGTGTTCTGAGTTCTGAGATTGTCGGCAACCGACCACCTAGTTTTTTACAACATCCAACTGCTTCACCCCAATCCCCCCCTTCAGAAGTATCTAAAACATCAGACCAGTTCAAGCCGTCATGTTCATTAGGGAAATTATCTCCTGTATTTCCAATGCCACAGGTATTCCCTGTATTCCCTGTATCAACCGTGTTACCAGAATTTCCTGTGTTACCTGTGTCGCCTGTATTGCCGCTGTCACCAGAGTTCCCAGAGTCGCCAGTATTTCCGGTATTTCCTTTGTCATCCCCACCACAAGATCCCACAAAAAACATCAAGACAAAAATCAATGAAATTAGTGATTTATTCATTTTTATCCCCAAAAATTCCAGAATGGCCTGCATCGCCTATATCTTCTGTATCATTCGTGTTTCCAGTGTTAACTGCATCAGGATTGTAGCACTGACCAGTCTCAAGATTGCATTTTGTATTGGGAGAAAAAATACATTCTTCGTCCGATTTGCAAAGAATTCCCTCCGATTCCTTTTCAGTAATGCAGAATCCTTCATCAATAAAACATCGCCAGTTTTCAGGACAATCCGAATTTTTAAGACATCTGGGTCTTGCTTTGCAATAGTAAAGCAGCGTGTTGGTTTCAGCATCCTCTTTCGGATTTTCAAGATCGCAATATTCACTGATGTTGCAGTCCGATGTGTTTTTACATGCAACTAAATCATGCACGCACTTGACATAGATTTTATCTGTATTTATGGCAATGGAGCCACGACCAAAATCAACAGACCATGCATAGTTGGGAACATCCGAAGACAGAGAAGACGACCATACAACACTGTTATCGCCAAAAACACTGTATATTCCCGAATTGTTTGCCCCGCATCCATCACAATTAGAATTATGACAACTGGAGAATAAACAACTGTCATTAACTCCACAGGAACCACCCGTCTCGGTTACCGGGCAATTTTGTATCAAGGTTCTGAGTTCTGAAATTGTAGGAAATCTCCCGCCCAAATCTTTACAGTAATTTAATGATGCATCCCATGTCATAGAATAAGCCGAAATATCAGACCATTTCAAGTCATCATGATAATGGCAGAATTTGTTGTTCTCAGGACAAGTGTCTTCTATGTTGCTTGTATCCCCAGTGTTACCTGTGTTACCTGTGTCGCCGGATTCATCAACAACACAGATTCCATCCTCACAAACTAAATCGTCTACACAAACACCATCTCCAATATCAATACAAGGGAAACCTAATGATCCAACAGGTATGCTGTTTTCATTTTTATCATCCCCACATGATCCCACAACAAACATCATAACAATTATCAATGAAATCAGAACCGGCCTCATATTTCTCTCCCCAAAAAATTAAACACAACGGAAGTATTTTAATGAATTAAAATCGGAATTAAAGTTTTTAAGAATTAAAGGGGTAAACCTTCAGGGGGACTTAAAACGGATAAGGAACTGAAGATAGAAAAGATAAGGCTCCCTGCGGAGCGTTGCCGCGTTTTAAGCACAGATGCTGTGCCGGCGTGAGACCTTAAACAATTCCGAGAATGGACTTGTGTGAAGTGGAGTAGCAAACTTGGCAATAATCTTCCGTCTCAAAATTAGAGCTATATGCAATATCATTATTTTATTGTTTTATTTATGTACTTATCCATCCCTTGACTGAAAGGTGACCGCAAGGTCAGTTCTTTAATTGGAGATTAAAAACCGGAATGAAAATGAAGCCAGCTCTTCGACAAGCTCCTCTCGGTAAACTCGAGACAGGCAGAACAGGAAAGGGAAGGGGAAGGCGGCCGGGAAGCTATAGCCAACCTGTAAAGCCAAGACCCACCCCGGCTCTAATTCTCGTAAGATCATAGTCCTCAATCTTTCCACCGGAAAATCCCACATCACCAAATAGATCTATTGAAAAAGATTCTGTGGCAAAAAAATGAAGTCCTGCGTTAAATGAAGCTCCCAATGTCCAGGAGAAGCTCTCATCTGAAGCCCAATCAGTATCATTTTCAAATATATCTTTCGACAAAAGAATATCAAACATGAACCTCAAAAAAGGACGGACTTTAGATCGAAGAAAAGACACTTCAAAAAAAGGAGCCAGTCTAAAATCAAAATGTTTCCAATCTAAAGAGTCCATCTTGCTAAAAGAAAATCCAACATACGATCCCACAACAAACATATCTTTATAAAATACTCCACCCAAACGCAAGCCTAAGTTGTCAGCTCCGCCAATGGATGTATAAAAGTTATCAAGCTTTTGCTCGTTCTCCCAACCAGAATCATCCTCATCTTTATATTTTAATCTATTATAAGAAAACAAATTCGTATCAACACCAATCAAAAACTTTTTATCAGTAACCGAACCCACATCCTTTTTAACAGACGGTGTCTTTGGCTTCTCAACCTCATCATCATCCTCTTCAGAAAACACACACACCCCGTCCTCGCAAATCCTATCACCCTTACAGTCAGTATCCTTTGTGCAATCAGCAAAAAGACTATATGAAAACAAAAAGACAATCATAAAAACACCCGGAATTAAAACTCTTTTCATATTTCTCTCCCCAAAAAATTAAACACAACGGAAGTATTTTAATAAATCAGAAAGAAAAGTGAACTTTAAATTTTTCCCACATTCTTTTCAACCTGATCAAGCCATTTCTCTCTTAATTCATCAGTGTTTTTCAATTATATCTTTGTCATAATTTTCGTCACTTCAACATCCATTTTGGAAAAGCCGAACCATTTTTTTCCAAGATCTTTGAGTGAGCCGCCGAAATGATAAAGGTCGCGATTGTCAATTATCATGAATCTGTCATGGGAATGATTGAATTCCTTTATTTCAGCGGGCGGGAACTGTTCATTGAATTTCTGCGTGTCGAGTTGAAGCTGTTTTGAAAGATTTTTTGTGAGGATTCTGAGTGTAACTCCCTGTTTCCGTTTTGAAAAAAGTGTCAGAACTGTATCATCAACATAATTATCAATGAGGATGATCGACTTTTCAGCCGACCTTACAATATCTGAAACGAATTTGTGTGCTTCAAAGACCTGACCTTCAAAAAAAATGCCTTGCTTTGGAAGAAGTTGATTCGATTCCAGGGCTTTAAAAAGATCCTTGAATTTACTATCTGCTTCTAATTGTTTAATTTCAAGAAAATCAACTCTTTTAAAAAGGTCGGCTTTACCTGCAAGAAAATGTCTCATGGCTACGAAAGCTCTCATGATTAAAACACTTATCTCAATAGCTTTTTCACTTGTAATAACAGAAGAAACGGAAGCCACACCCTGCTCTGTAAACACATAAGGCAAAAAACCGCCAAGATGTCTTTTTGAAGGTATCGCATTTTGCGATACCATAAAATCTGCTTCAATTTCAGTATTTAGGCGCGGTTTATATTTTGTTTTCAGAAAAACAAGCTATTTAACCATTTTCCCCACACTTTTTTCAACCTGATCAAGCCATTTCGCTCTTAATTCATCAGTGCTTTTTTTCATTCTGTCAAACTGGACGATCTTTGTTTTTTTGACTCCGATCATTTTAAGTGTTGTGTCGGCAACGACTTTCTTGACCGGGAAAAAGAGCATGAAGTTGTGATAAATTTTGGGTCCGCCGAGAGTGTTGAAGATAACCGCCTGCTTTATTTGAGGAAAAAGCGGTTTCAGCATCCCCGATTTTTTATAAATGTATGCCCTTTTGGGAAGAAACACTTTGTCAAAGAAACCTTTTAATATTGCAGGCATAACCCCCCACCAGACTGGAAAAATGATAAAAAGAGTGTCAGCCTGAGCCATCAGTTCAAGATATCTGTCAACATTTTTGTCTGTTGTTCCGCCTGAACTGTAAAGCTTGAGGTCTTCAGCCGTCATTACCGGGTCAAATTTGTCTTTGTTCAGATCTATCAGATTGAATTCATGACCGTTTTTTTTAAGTGTCTCGATCACCTTCTCTTTCACGGCATGACAGAAACTCCCTTCAAACGGATGGGCGTAAATTATAAGTCCTTTCATATTGTCCTCTTTTGAAAGTTTGAAAAATAACACAGGCACCGGATGAATATAACTTAAACCTTCAGAAACTGGAACTTTTTCTTTATTCGTGGTAGTATCCCCTGTTTTTCGGAGATT
This sequence comes from uncultured Spirochaetales bacterium, assembly GCA_964630905.1. GTDB lineage: Bacteria > UBP6 > UBA1177 > UBA1177 > UBA1177 > JAGOEX01. Next base: position 22,440 of record CAZVWR010000031.1, read on the forward strand.
TTTTAAATATGAAAGATTTAAAGATGTTAAAATTTTCCAATATTTCCGCTTTGTTGGTACTTCTGGTGCTTTCTACAGTACTGGGATTTCTTGAAAGGGGGGATATTCAGCTTGTCATGATACTCGTGACATTTCTCTGTGCCGGTTTTTTCATAAAAAGACCAGCCCTTTTTGCCGGCATTGCAATAATGACCATCGCTGTTCTTCTCACTTTGAGCAGTCTTGTCGAAGTTGAAAAGGACCAGGGGGGGAAATTCTTTAAAAAGTTCCAGTTCATAATCGGAGATGACAAAGAGGAGAGTGAATGATGAAATTCTTAAATCATTTTGAGGCCTTTTTGCTTCTTCAGACAACAACGAGAAAAAAGATCTTCGGACTTTTGTTCCTCTCTCTTCTTCTCCCAGGACACATTAAGTATCTATTTGTTTTTATTCTTATTTCCAAACTTCTGCCGGCTGATGTGAATTCAAGAAGCATAAAAATGATGCTCTCTCTCCCTTTTTCAAGGAGCGAAATTTTCCTGTTCTCTTTTGTAACCGGCTTTCTGGTGATATTTTCCGCAACTGTAATAGGTGAGTCGTTTTTCATAGGGAAGACCGATTTTGCTGTTTTTCCTCAGCTTTTTGTTTTCTACTGTGCCTATTTCGGGATACTGATGCTTGTCACGACCAAAGGGGCCGACAACCTCACATTCCCGGTTTTTCTTCTCATAACCGACCTTGTTGCAGGAAATATCGGAACACCTGAAACAAATGTGTATCAATTAATAAGTCCTTTATATCAGAGGAATTTTGTGCTGTCACTACTCCTTGCATTTTTCATTCTCGCTGTTTCTTTCGCTGTATTCATTGTTGATAGGAGGGAAAAATGGTGATCTCCGCGACCGGTATTTCAAAGTTTTTCGGAAAAAAAGCGGCACTGGACAATGTCACTATTGATATTCCTGCAAGTACGGTATTTATCCTTGTCGGACCGAATGGAGCTGGAAAGACAACACTTTTAAGAATACTCTGCAAAGAGCTCAAGCCAAACAGCGGAGTAATAAAAACAACAAACGGCGGTACTATTGCAGTTGCTGAAGAGAATAGAGATTTTTTTAAGAATTTTGATGCTGAAAACTATGCAGATATGTGGGCTTTACTTTATCCGGCCTTTGACAGAGAAAAGTTTTTCAACATGATGAAAGAATTGAAGATATCTCCCGATAAGCCTCTTGAGCAGTATTCAAAGGGGATGAAAACATGGCTTCACAATTCCCTTATAATATCGTCAAACTCCGAAGTGATGATCTTTGACGAACCTCTGCAGCACCTTGACCCGGCGGTCAGATTGAAATTTCACTCCATTTTGCAGGAAGAAGCTTTGAAATCGAGAACTTTGATAATTAGTACCCATGAAATAGATGAATTTGATAAATATGCACTGCATCTTGCCCTGATACATAACGGCAGAATAATTATCTGTGATGAAGTTTCAAAAATAGTTTTTGAACACAGGATCATTCCCGGCACGCAAAGTGTCGCAAATATAAATGTGATCGGCCCTGTTTTCGGCGAAAAGCTTGTGAAAACAAAAGAAAACACAGGAAGACAACCTCTTTTGAAAGAAATTGCAGCCGGATACATTAACGGCTGTGACCTCGGAAGCAGCTGATTTGTTGAGTCTGACAAGCGGAATTCTTGACAATCCGGCGGCTTGCGGGTATATATCCTACGGCTTTTGCGGGCGTAACTCAGTTGGTAGAGTGCCAGCTTCCCAAGCTGGATGTCGCGGGTTCGAACCCCGTCGCCCGCTCCATTTTTTATGGTTGCCGTGAACAGAATTAAATTTTTATCAATAATCCTCCTTTTTACTGTGTCGTTTCTTTTTGCGGCGAAGTTTGCTTTTTATCCCGTTTCTTCATTTTTTCTTGATATTTACGGCATCCGTTACGATTTCTCAAAAATTGATTACGAGCCGGGTTACAGGATAGTTCTCGAAGATTTTTCCTTGGACATAGACGGTCTGCTCAGTTTTAAAGCAGGCAAACTCGCTGTTTCAGCAGGGAGAAAAAGTTCGGGTTTTCTTCAAAAAGAGTATGTGCTTCACTATCTTGAGCTTATTGACGGTGATCTGACATTTGACAGCAAATGGCTTCTTGAGCCAAGTGACATCACATTTCCTGAAACTTTTCCGTTTTTTCCGCTGGAGGAAGTTTTCGTTAAAAATTTCAGCGTTTCAGCGATGATAGACGGGGAAAACGGATTTGTTGCAAAGAATATCGACATTTCAGGTAACGGAGAATATGAAATTGAAATGCCTGACAACAGATATTTTCATCCTTCGCTGAAAGAACCGGTCGTTGTTGATCTTTATGCAAACATTGAAGCAAAAGATTTTTTTTATGAGATACAGAACATTGCTGTTTTATCGAAAGGAATGGTTCTTTCCGGAGAAAAAAAAGATAAAACCGGAAATCTTTCGGGCAGGATCTCAATAAATCTGAGTGAGGCAGTCGAGATATTTTCACAAACGGCAAAAGGCGAGGTTTATGCAGATTATACTCTTGATATTGCAGGGAAAGTTCCAAGAATTGATACGACGGTGACAGTGTCGGGTCTTAATTATGAAGGATTCAGACCATGGGATATTCATGCGTTTTTACAGATAACTCCTTCAACAATGAACATAGACCGGCTCAACATGTTCCACAACGACAAGGTTTTTCTTTCGCTTGACGGAGTTTTTCCCTATAAAACCAAGGAAATCAAGGGAGTTGTGCGGCTTTACAGATTTGATCTTGATGACTGTCTGAGAAGAATGACAACAAGCGGAATAGTGAATCTCATTGTTTCAGGGAAAGCCGATTATGTCTTTTCAACGGAAACTCTGTCGGCTGATGTCAAGACCGACCTGGTTGTAAACGAATTTGATGTGGGCAAAAAAGAGATATTAAATCTTCCCAGAGAAGTTTTTGTAACAGGAAATGTCACTGTGGGAGCGGACGGGGTCAAGCTTCACGACGGTATAGTGAAAACAAAGGATGAGACGAGTCGCCTTATTGTAAAAGATTCGTGGTTCGGTTTTGCAGACAGCATGAAATTCCACATTCCGGTCGTTGCAGGCAGCTGGATAAATCTTGAAGATGTCAACCATATAACCGGCTTTAATGTAAAAGGAAGAGGCTCTGTCGAGGCACTGGTGACCTCTTTTTACGAAAACCCGTATATCACCGGCCGTTTTTCAGGCACAGGATGCTCTTTTCACGGATTTAATTCTCAGAGCTGTACTGTTGATACGAAACTTAAGGAATTCGTTCTGAGAATAGGCATTGAAGACATCAGGCAGAACTCTATTTCATCAAAGGATTCTTTCGTTTCACTTGATTTTAATGATGAAATATTGCCAGTCGCTTTTTTAATTAACGATGCAAAAGGTTCTTTAAAGGACGCGGCGGCTGTTTTTGATATCCAGACAGATGCTTTTTCAGGAAATGTCGCTCTTACTGCCGAAGGAGTTTATAAGAACGGTCTGTCAAAGCTGAACGCTTCATTAAAAGCTGACAATCTGAAAATTAAAGGGGTTAAGGCGGCAGATTCGTTTGTTTTCAAAATAACGGACAAAGATCCTGTATTCATTAACGGAACCGGAACTCTAAACTACGGGAAAAGTTCATTGAAGATCGAAGGAAAAATGTCAAAGAAAGATCTTGATACAGATATTTCGGCCTCTTTCGCATCATTTTTCAAAGATGATTTTCCTTTGCCGGCGGACCTTGATTATGAAGAACCGTTTCTTGATATAAAACTTTCAGGGATTCTTGACCACCCCGATATTTCAGCAAGGTTTGAATCCAAAGGGATCTCTTTTTCAGGTGTCAAGCTCGGAGATCTTTCTGTTTCCGCCTCTCTTACCGGAGAGAATATGGATTTTCACACAAAGGGGAAGCTCGGGGAAAGAGTGGTTTTCAGTGCTTCGATGAAAGAATTTAAGCCGGAAAGTCTTTCAGCTTCTCTTAAAGTCAAGGATTTTGTTCATAAGGTATCGGATTTCTTTGTGAAATTCTCTTTAAACGCAAAAATGGAAGGGGAGAATATTGACGCAAGGGTGACAACTCTGATGGCGGAAAAGTCAGGGTTTTTTGTCAGAAACAACGCCCCTTTCAATATTTCCGGAAAGATGGACAACCTTGAGATTGAGAAAGCATACTTTGACGGAGAGACTGCAAACTTTTCAATTGAAGGCAGAATCCTTAATTATTCTCCGCAGATAACCGCCAAGGGAACGCTTTTCCCAAGAATGGTTGAGATCCTTTATCCCGGCGAGATCACAGGTGTTGACGGGAAATTCTATTTTGATATTGCTCTTGACGGGCAAAATATAAAAGGCGATCTGAGGATGGTTGACGGATCTTACAGACTAAAAAATCCTCAGATCATTTTCAGCGGTTTCAACGGGTTGTTAAGTTTTGATAAAAACAGGTGGAAAATAGAGAGCTTAAGCGGGTTTGCAGGAGGAGGAAAAGTTGTTCTCAGTGGTGAAGGAAGCATGTTCCCTTTTGACAATGCAGCTTTAAAGCTCAGACTTACAAACCTGACAGGAAAATACGCTCTCACGGGAGATTTCGGTCTTTCTTCAAACCTCGACATAATCATGTTCGGTCCTGAACAGATATCGGTAAGCGGTGATATCGAGCTTAGGAATATCGTTTACAACCAGCCCCTGTCGCTGGACAGTGATTTTATAAAAATGATATCAAAGCTCGGCAGAGGAAGGGCCGGAGCCGAAATAGAAAAAACCCTGCCGATCGATCTGAGTCTCAGAGTTACAGGGAAAAACAACATCAGGATAAAGACAAATCTTATAGAATCAGATCTTTTCATTGACACAAATATCACAGGAACTGCCCGGAAGCCTGAAATATCAGGGACGATACTTCTTAAAAACGGAAATATACAGTATAAGCAGAACTCTTTTCTGATTCAGCGCGGCATCATTACTTTTGAGGACGGGAACGGTATAAATCCGTTCATTGACTTGGAATCATACAGGAATGTGACTGCAAAAGTAGTTGATGACGAAAAGGATTTCAAGATAATCATGACTGCCCGCGGCAATCCTTTTGAAGGTGAACTCGAAGTCAATTTTGACAGCATTCCGCAGCTTGATCAGCAGCAGCTTGTCTCTCTTCTTCTCTGGGGGAATATCGGTGATTCGTTCTCAGGCGACATTGCGATAGCCGCAGTGACCGATATAATGGGAATAACGACACAGGTGAGGAAGAATTTCAATCTTACAAAGTTCGAACTGATCCCGAAATATTCTGAATTTGATGACAAGACTGTTTTAAAACTTGTCGCCGAAAAGGAGATATACAGAAATCTGTTCCTTTCTCTTGAGTCAAATCCTTCGGACACCACTGACCAGATAATTGAAATAAAATATAAGACAAAAAGTCTTGAAACAATTCTCGGATGGAAGAACAAGGACCGGCTTGAGAGCAGTTTCGGAGCCATAGGATTTGATTTCCGGCTGGAGTATTATTTTGAATAAGCGTTTAATATTATTATTCATATTTGTGTTTTTCGCCATATGTAAAATAAGTGCTCAGGAGATGATCTCAACGGTAGTCTGGGACAGTCCGCTTGAAAAAGAGCCGTTTGTCAGGCTGATAAAGGTTAAAGAAGGAGACGAGTTTTCAATAAAGAACATCAGAAGAACGGTCAAGCTTCTCTATGCAACAAAAAAATTCGAGCAGATAGCGGTAATGCTTGAAAAGGAAAAAAATGGTGTAAAGATTATATTGAAAAGTTCTCCCCAGCTCATAATCACCGACATCAGCATAAAGGGCAACTCAAAATTTTCTGACAGAGAGCTCAAGCTTGCTTCGGGAACCGGGAAGAACACATATTTTTTCACAAGTGATCTTGAAAGGATAAGAGAAGAGATCATCTATTTTTACAGAGAGAACGGATTTTTCAACGCCCTTGTGAATGTCGCAACTGAAAAGACCGGCGAAAATTCAATTTCACTCAAAATTCAGATCGTTGAAGGGGTGCAGGAGAAAATAAGAGAGATCAACCTTTCCGGAGCGATGTTCAAAGTTGAAAAGAGAAAGCTTGAATATGAACTCGCGACGGCTTTTAAAGGCAACCCAAATACTGACAAGAACATCAATGATATCAATGAGTTTATTGTTACATATTTTAAAGACAAAGGGCATCTCGATGTTAATGTCAATACCGACCGTCTACCGGGCGGGAAAGTAAGTTTTTCAATAAATAAGGGTCTTTTGTACATTCTTGACATAACAGGGGACAAATCTTTTTCACCGGATACTTTGAAAACAATAATAACAGGGTTGAGCAACTATCATTTTGACCCTGAAGGGATAAAAAGAAAACTTCTTATTTTTTATCAGGCATACGGCTTTCCTGATGCCGTTATCGATGTAGATATAAGCGATCTGTCACTGAGAAAAAATGATCAGACCAGAACCATATCGGTAAACATCGACGAAGGGGAGAGAAGATTCATTAATGACATTGTTTTTACCGGCGGCTCAAGTTTTAACAGAAATGTTGTTGTCAACCGTCTTAAGGATTTCATTGAAAAGAAAATAGAAGAGGAGAATTTTCCGCAGATAAAAATAACCCGTTCCCAGACCGGCGGAGGGTATAAAGATACAGATAACGAAAGGGTCAAGGCTCTGAAAAGAAGCAAGAAAGACAAAGTAATGCTTCCCGATTCTCCTCTGGGCATACCGAAAGCGTATCTTGACGACATAAAAGAGATCGTTGAAAAGGTGTATCTTAACGAAGGATACCGGGATGTTTCGGTGTTAAGTGCTGAGATCGTTGACAATTCTGAGGGACTTTATCTTCTTGTCGGGGTCAAGGAAAACACAAGGTTCATGCTCACAGGGGTTACCGCTACAACGGGAGACTCGAGTCTTGACAGAATAATGAAAAAAAAGATCCTTCTACCCAAAGCGATCCCTTTTAATGAAAATATCGTCGAAGCATACCGCAAAAGGATAAAAGAGTTTCTTTCTTCAAAAGGGTATATTTTTGCACATATTACACATGATCTTGAATATGACGGGGAGAAAATTCTGCTTAAGTTCAAAGCGGAATATCTTTTTCCTGTAAAAATTACTGAAGTAGTGATCGCCGGAAACTTCATTACCAAGGAGTGGGCTGTAAAAGGGGCGTTAAGGATAAGACCGGGAGATACGCTCAAAGGTGATACTTTCCAGTACAGAAGAAGAGACCTCCTTCAGACGGGAATGTACCAGTCTGTCATGATAAACTTTATCGATCCTGAATTTCCATCGGAAGAAAAGGATGTTGTGGTGGTAGTAAGTGAAGTTGAAAGGTTTAAAATTTCTCCCGGAATAGGAATAAGCAGTGATGAAGGTGGAAGAATATTCGGTTCAGCAGAATGGAGAAATTTCGGTGGATCTGGATTTTCAACCAAGTTCAGTTTTAAAATTTCAAGAAAGATAGAACTTTTCATGGGAGATGGGTTCAAAAAGTATTATTCAAGTGATTTCACACTGTTTGAGCAGTTTGAAAGAAAATTCAATCTTGCATTTCTTTTTCCTGATCTTTATCTTCCGTTCCTTCCCCTTTCCGCACAGGTCGAGGCGTTTCACATTCACGACATCAGAAGTAATGCAGGGCTTCCTTACATGATCGACAAGAACGGTATGTACTTCAGTTTTTTCAGAAGGTTCAGCAACAATTATTTTCTTTCTACAGGTGTTGAAGTCGCATATCAGAATGAAAGAGATCACGAACTGGATGACGCCGGTGATGTTTATTATAACAACATTGAAAGACTGGTCATTTCTCCTGAATTCAGAGGTTATATCGATTTCAGGGATTCGCTTTTCTTTCCGACAAAGGGATACAAGACCTTTTTCAAATACGCCAACAAGACATCTGTTTATGGAGAGGCGACAAGCATTTCCTATTTTGAGAACAGTCTTTCTCTTTATATTCCTTTGCGTTACAGAATTAACTTCGCCGGAGAACTGGAACCTAAAGATACACTGATATACCACGCTTTCATTGAAACCGCTTTTCTTATCCAGCATTCCGGTGATCTTACTTCTGACGATGTACTTAAACTCGGCGGCAACACAACTATCAGAGGTTTTTTCAATGATGAACTTCAGCCCAATGACCTTGAAGATGGAAAATCGGCTGAAGGAAGATACTCTTTTGTGATGAGGAACGAACTCAGGTTCAAACTCATTGAAAGTTTTTATCTTATATCATTTTTTGACATGGGAAATCTCTGGCAGAAACTGGGCAATATCGGTGATGGTTCGCTTTTCAGATATACTGCCGGCGGCGGATTGACTTATGCCTCTCCCATCGGAGCACTCACAGCACAGGTCGGGTTTAACATAAGACCAAGAGAAAACGAAGGGATCTGGGCATTCCATATATATCTATCGACTTTTTAAGAAATTCTCAAAATTCGGTTATAATCGAAAAAAGCACTTTACAAACAAACAATTTCGGTTATAATCGAAATTATTACTGTTTTTAGTGTGGAGTTCGGTTATGTTCGATATTTTGAAAAAGTACAATTTCTGGGATGGACAGAAAATTCCGTGCGGTTTTTTTCGCAATTCATATTTTGATCAGATCAGATCCATGACCGGCAATAAACTTGTTAAGGTAATTCTCGGACAGAGAAGGTCGGGGAAAAGTTTTCTGCTCAGAATGATAATGCAACATCTAATTGATTCCGGTGTAAGCGCAAACAATATTTTGTATATCAATAAGGAATTTGATGAGTTAAACGAGATTTCAGACAACATTTCCCTTCTTAAAGCGGTCAATGAATATATCGAAAAAATGAAACCAATGGGAAAAATATATCTTTTTCTTGATGAAGTTCAGGAGATTGACAGTTGGGAAAAAGCGGTTAACTCATTTGCTCAGAACTATGTTACTGAATTTGAGGTTTTCATTACCGGATCAAACGCCCACATGCTTTCCGGTGAGCTTGCAACCTATCTAAGCGGCAGATACATTACCATAAATGTTTATCCTTTCAGTTTTGAAGAGTTCTGTGATTCCAAAAACATTTCAAAAGATAAAACTTCATTTATGGAATATATGAAAACCGGAGGGATTCCTGAGATAATTTTTCTAAACAATTATGACAATCAGCTTAACTATATGAAAGTGCTGAGAGATTCTATAATTTTAAGAGATGTCATTACAAGATACAATGTCAGAGATGCTTATCTTCTTGACAGAATTTATGCTTTTACTGCCGATTCGATAGGGAGCTTCACTTCAGTAAATTCTCTTGCAAATTATATGAAATCAAACGGTTACAGCGGAAACATTGAAACAGTCGGAAGCTATCTCGGTTATCTTGAGAATGCATTCCTTATTCACAAATCGGTCAGGTTTGACATAAAAGGAAAAAAGATGTTCAGCAGAGAAAAGAAATATTATCTCAACGATGTGGGGTTCCGTTCCTTTTTCTCCTCCTCATTTGATTCTGCAATAGGCAAATACCTTGAAAATATTATATTTATTTCACTTCTTAGAAACGGATACAGCGTCTATACCGGCACAATAAACGGCAGTGAAATCGACTTCATCGCAGAGAAAAACGGAGAAAAGCAGTATATTCAGGTGACATATCTTTTAAGCAGTGACGAAATCATAAACCGCGAATTCGGCAACCTTGAAATGATAAACGACAATTATCCCAAAACAGTAGTCTCACTTGACGAAATGAGCTTCGGCAACAGAAACGGAATCAGGCACATGACCGCCTGGGAATTTGAAAAGGAGTTAGGGAAGTGAACATGAGAAAAATGTTTTTATACAGCAATAATGCTGAGAGTTTTGAGGAGCTTATGAAGCCGTTTATCGAATTCAGCGGTGGTGAAAAAGCTGTGATAGCTTTCTGCTGTGAAGGTGCGGCGGGCTGGGAACCGTATTTTGAAGATTTCAGAGAGCTTTGCCTTTATCTCGGAGCTGCTGAAGTTTTTGCAGTTGCACCTGTCAAAGGAACAACTCGGCTTGATGAAACTGCGACTTCAAACATTGAAAAAGCGACTGGCATTTTCATAACTGGCGGAAATACTTTGAATTACTGGTCGATTTATTGCTCACCTGAAATAAAGGAGCTTATCAGAAAAAAGTATTTTGAAGGAATTCCTTATGCAGGATTGTCGGCAGGATCAATGATTGCCACAGATAAAGTCTATTGTGCAGAAGAAGGGCTGAATGAAGTAAGCACAGGACTTGAACTTGTGAAGAATCTGCTTGTTGTACCTCATTTCAGCGAGTGGAACATGTTTCCCTCACTCATCAACGACATCGAAATAGTGAAACCGCTATTTGCCGCCGGAATCGACGAAAACGCATGCCTTGAAATCACAAACGAAACCAGCGTGAAAGTCCTCGGGGAAAAATGTTTCCTCTTCAAACGGATGGAAAATAACGATTACAATCTGAAAGTTCTCAGAAACGGCGATGTGTTTGAGGTGTGAGAAAATTGACTGGAAAATAAAGTTGATTGTTTTATATTGAAAACTAAAATGGATTTATCTGAAATTATTCAGAGGATGTCAAAGGAGGATCGTTAAAATGAGATCAGCAAAAAACGAATTAGTAGCTACTTATGGTGTAGAAATAAAAACGGATATCATTTTGGGCGACTGTAAAGAAAAACTTAAACTTTTAGATGACAATTCAGTTGATTTAATAGTAACTTCACCACCCTATGCTGATCAAAGAAAAAACACATATGGTGGAATCCGTCCAGATAAGTATGTTGAATGGTTTTTACCGATCTCAGAACAACTTTTAAGAGTTTTAAAACCTACAGGCACCTTTATCTTAAATATAAAAGAAAAGGTTGTTGAAGGGGAGAGAAGCACCTATGTTATGGAGCTTATTTTAGAAATGAGAAAACAAGGTTGGCTCTGGACAGAAGAGTTTATATGGCACAAGAAAAATTGTTATCCCGGAAAATGGCCAAACAGATTCAGAGATGCATGGGAAAGACTTCTTCAATTTAACAAAGACAGAAAGTTTAATATGTATCAAGATGAAGTAATGGTCCCAACAGGTGAATGGGCAAAAACTCGTCTAAAAAAATTGTCCGAAACAGATATGGTTCGTGATAACTCAAAAGTTGGAAGCGGTTTTGGGAAAAACATATCAAACTGGGTTGAAAGAGAAAAAGCGTATCCGACAAATGTTTTACATCTTGCAACAGAGTGCAACAATAAAAACCATAGTGCCGCATTCCCGCAGGAGCTTCCTGAATGGTTTATAAAGCTTTTTACCAAAGAAAAAGATACTGTCCTTGACCCATTTATGGGTTCCGGGACAACTCTTGTGGCAGCAAACAGAATGAGAAGAAATTCAATAGGAATTGATGTCGTTTCTGATTATGTTAAAATGGTTAAAAAAGAAATTATGCCGGTTGATCTTTATTTATTTGAAAAGGAGCCAAAGTATGGAAAAACTAAACCTAAAAAGCGTAGTTGATTATGTTGAAAAAAACATCGGTGTTTTCCATCAGAAAAGAATAAGATGTGTTGATGGATTAAAGTTAAAAAATGTTCTAAAAAGAAAGAATCCATATCTTTTTAAAGCAAAAAATGTAACGACATCTGAACAAATTATTCGCGGGATTGTTGATGCATATATTTCTTCAAATGAAGAAACAATTTTCGGAGATTGGCTTGAAGGTCTGGCCATTTTCATTAATGAAAAAGTATACGATGGCAGAAAATCTGGTATTAAAGGCATTGATCTCGAATTTGATAAAGACGGGAATCGGCATATTGTAAGTATTAAGTCTGGCCCTAATTGGGGCAACTCTTCTCAGATTGCTAAAATGGTTAATGATTTTAATGTCGCAAAAAAAACACTCAGAACAAGCAATTCAAATTTGCAGATTGTTGCGGTTAATGGTTGTTGTTACGGAAAATCAAAAAAGTGGGATTGCGGAACTCATTTTAAATATTGTGGTCAGAGATTCTGGGAGTTTATTTCAGGCAACAAAGATCTTTATATTGAAATAATTGAACCTTTGGGACATAAGGCTAAGGAAAGAAATGAAGAGTTTCAGGAATCTTATTCAAAAATGATAAACAAGTTTACAAAAGAATTTTCCAATGAATTTTGTATGGATAGTGGAAAAATTGATTGGGAGAAAATTATCCGTTTTAACTCTTCCAAATGAAAATCACCATAATTTCTGGAAACAAAAAGACTTCGGATTTATTGAGCAGTTTTCATATACGGAGATAACCATGAGATCATTGTTATTAAGTGCTGTTTTTGTTGCGATTTTAGTGTTTTCGATGAAGTTTTAACCAGTTACTTTTTTCCTGTTATATCCTGAATCGCCGAATGGCTGGAGTTTTCCTATCCATTTTTCTTCAAGTTTTGCAAGTTCAGCTTTTTCGTCAAAAAACTCATTGTCAGATGGTTTCAGCTCTTCAAGGACTGTGAATTCGAAGTTTTCTTCGCCGTATTCTTTCCATTCCCGGTTGAAAGATGCATCGAAGAAGCCGGATCCGAGTTTGAGCTGAAATTTTATACTGTTGAATGCCGCAGGAATATTAGACGATGCTTTCACGAAGATCTTTCCGTTAATCCTGTTCCTTACTTGATAAATTCCTGTAAGTTGCTCTGTTTCTTTATATTCTCTTTTCAAATCTTTTCTGTCCATTTTATTTCTTCTCCGTAATTATCCTGACTTTATATTTACTGCCGTCAGCAGTCCGCTTCATAAAACCGTACTCAATAAGGTATCTTCTGAGCGTGACATGGTCGCTCCACACTTTCATAAGTATCTGATTTATTTCTGGTTCTGAATATATTCGGCCTGCTTGAAATCTTGTCATTATGTGTCGCAGAACGATGATCTTTCTCTTTTCACGGGATGGAAATTCAGAGAGCGGACCGTCAAGCCCCTGCGGAAAACAGGTTTTCAGACATTTTGCAGTTTCCTCTTCTGTGATATCGTATCTGCTGTCAACCATTTTTGCTCCGGCAGGAACAGGAACCGGCACAGGAAGAGTAGTTTTTGTTTCATTCATCAGCTCCATTATCGCCAGAAAAACCTTGGCCTGTTTTTCCCTTTCGCGAAGGGAGAAACGGTGATTCCTGATAGTTGATGTGCTTTTTCCGCCTGCTTCTTTCAATATCGCAATATCACTCGAACCCTGACTCATGAGCTCAATAAGCTTTTTTTGAAGCTCGGTTATTCCCGTGTATTTTTTGTCCATTGCAAGAAGAGACGAAAGCACCGAGCCGTGATTCTGAGTTATATGGCGGATCATTGCTTTTTGTGCTTCATAATAAATACCGTTTTCAGGATAAACAATCCCTTTTTCAAATGTCTTACCGCAGAAAATGCAGGTGAAAGAGTTTTCATCAGGTGTCGTTTTGTAACCTTTTTTCATTTCTTCAAGTGAAGATTCCCAAAAAAGATCTTTTACAGTCTTCATAGTCAAATTCCCATTTCGTCTATTAATAAACCAGATGAATATTACTTATGTCTATTATATAAGTCAACATAATTAAATAATGTCTGTTTGGCAAGATGAGAGGGAAATCTCTAAAGCTTGTCTGCGATTCCTTTGATGAAAGGTGATTCAAATTCGGTTGCGAGAATATCCATGAAAACTGAATTATGACGATGTCTTGCAATAAGTCTGTCTTCTCTGCGGATTCCAATTTCTTTGAATCCGATCTTTTTGTATGATGCTACTGCTCGTTTATTGAAATCAAAAACACATAGCATAATGTTGTGTAAATTCAAGATATTAAAGCCATAATCAAGAATCAGTTTTACAGCTTCTGTGCCATATCCTTTGTCCCAGTAATCTTTTTCACCTATTACTATCCCAAGAGTTGCTGTGCCGTTAATCTGGTTAATATCCATGAGAGAAGTGTTGCCTATAATTTTATCCGTCTTTATATCAATTATTCCAAATATTGGAGCACCCGATTTCAGTTGATTTTCTATGAATTCTTTCTCTTTAAAAAGTGAAATAACACTCGGATGCGGAGCAACATAAAGAACCATTTCCATG
>CAZVWR010000032.1:0-36487 GCA_964630905.1 uncultured Spirochaetales bacterium
AATGTCCATTATCCGATTACACACCGAACACAGAAAATCCCAAAAAACCGTGGGGTTGGAACTGGAAACCGGGAGAGTGAAAAAATACCTGTGACAGATATGGATCTCCCCAAAGAAAAGCATAAGTTTTGTAATCAGTGCACATCCAGTCTTTAATACTTTTATCTGACTATTCTCTATAAAACTCTTTTCTTGTTAAAAATCGTAAAAAAGCGATAATATTATGAACATTGCGGGAGGTTTGAAATGGATGGTGACGCACGCAGAACAAGAGTTGATGCGATCCTGAAAGTTCTTTCCGACAAGATATTCATCATTGATTCCAAAGGCCTTTTCCTTGATTTTCTCGCAAAGGGTAATGACGATCTTGCACTTCCAAGAGAGAAGATAGTGGGATCATCAATATTCGATATATTCCCTCCGGATGAAGCTGAAAGACATCTGAAAATATTTAAAGAGGTCATGAATGACGGAAATCTGAGAATGTTCGAATATTCTCTCACCATGGATAAAACTGAACGGTATTATGAAGCGGAGATAACAAAGCTCAGCGACACCGAAGTCATCTCAATAATTCGTGAAATAACTCTGCGGGTGAAGGCCGAAAAGGCACTGAAGGAGAGCGAGAGCAGGTTCAGAGAGCTTGCCGACATGCTTCCTGAAGTTGTTTTTGAAACAGATGTGTCAATGGTTGTGACATATGTGAACAGAAAAGGGATAGAACTGTTCGGTTATCCTGATGATTACTATCCTCAAAACCTGAAATGCATAGATCTTATCACCCCTGAAGAAAGAGAGACCGGTGCACAGAACATCATCAGCAAAATGAAAGGAGATCATAATACACCTTCAGAATATACCGGTGTGAAAAAAGACGGCACGACTTTCCCCATACTTTTACATTCAGTTCCTTATTTTAAAGATGGAAAACCGGCAGGCATCAGAGGTATTGTCGTTGACATGAGCCAAATAAAAAAAGCGGAACAGGATCTGGCAAACGCAAGAAAACTTGAATCGCTCGGACTTCTGGCGGGTGGAATTGCCCATGATTTCAACAATCTGATAACAGGTCTTTTCGGTTCGGTAGACATAGCAAAGAAGGAAATAGAAAATGGGCATATTATAGAAGCCGGCGAAGTCCTTGAAAGATCACTTCCTTCATTTGAAAGGGCAAAAGACCTTGCAAATCAGCTTGTTACATTTTCTAAGGGGGGAGAGCCTAAAAAAAAGAAAGGGGACCTTGTTAAAACTGTCACCGACACCGTCAGATTTGCTCTGACCGGTTCAGAAATTGTTCCTGAGTTCCATTCAGGAAAACAAATGTATACAGCAGAGTTTGACCCGTTCCAGATAGGGCAGGTTATTGAAAATATTATTATTAATGCAAAGCATGCGATGGCTGATAAAGGGGATCTCGAAATCAGGATTGATAATGTTTCGATGGATGGCAAAGCTACAGAGCTTCTTGCTCCCGGTGAATATGTCAGGATCTCGATAAAAGATTCCGGCACAGGGATCCCGGCAGAGCACAGAAACAATGTTTTTGACCCGTTCTTCACAACCAAAAAGGATGGCACCGGGCTTGGACTTGCAACTTCATGGTCTATCATTAAAAGGCATGGAGGAACGATAGATTTTGATTCAGAAAAGGGGAGGGGGACAGTGTTCAGAATATATATCCCTTCCGCTGAATGTGAACTTGAAAGTGAATCTTCTTCAAAAGAGGGTTTTTCAGGTCGCGGAAGGATCCTCATAATGGATGATGAGTTCATAATAAGGGAAGTCGCGGGCAAAATGCTTAAAGATGCCGGATTTACAGTTGATAAGGCAGTGAACGGAGAAGAGGCGGTTGATATGTATAAAGAAGCTTTTAACAAAGGCATTCCTTATGATGTGATAATTCTTGATCTTACAATTCCCGGCGGAATGGGTGGAAATGAAGCTCTTCAGAAAATAAAGGAATTTCACAAAGATGTTGCCGCAATATGCTCAAGCGGTTATTCAGATGACGACATAATATCAAACCCTGAAAAATATGGATTTTCAGGATCTCTGCCCAAACCCTATCTGCGAGAAACATTTTCTGAAGTGATAAGAAAAGTTATGTCAGGGAATAAACCATAAAGGTGAAGCGACAAGGAACTGTCCGTCACTCTGAACCGCTTTTGCGACAATGTGTGTCGCCATTGATATTTCAAGATCAAATTCAAGTTTGCATGCCGGCTGGGTGCCGCAGTTCTTTGAATTGACAATGTTTTTAAACGGATCAAATATCTCAATCTTTTCAAACCCTTCCCCATCAGGGTCACTTACTTCAACAGATATTTTTATTTTATTTACACCCTGAATCTGTGAACCCATCCAGCAGATGTCGCCTGCCATCATTCTGATCGTTGCATTCTTATCGCTGGTTGCAAATGTTCTTCTTTTTAAAAAAGCATCTTTCAGTGCTTCCTGGCTTAGTTCTGTGAGGTGAAGCCCGGTTCTGTTGTCATTTGCCGTGCCCCAGTTTGCACTGTGGTTGTCCTGATTGTAAGTAGGTGAAAGATACCAGCCGTTTGAAAGAGCCGGGAAAAACAGGTTCCAGACATCTCCGGCACCGTTAAATTCATAAAGAGCGATTTTGCTGAAAACTTCAGGGTGAGTTTCCCATTCGTTAAAAGTCTGGGTTTCTTCATCTCCCGGATGGTTGAACTGTGCTACACATTCAATGCAGTTTTGCAGTGTTGTGTAGTAATCTCTGAAATCGAGCTGTACCATAGGGAAAAGTTTTTCGGTAAAAAATACATTGCTGTGTCCGGTGCTGATATTGAGACCTGTTTCAACGCTGACTTTAAATCCGCTTCCGTATTCAAACCCGCATATTGCAAGAAAGTTTTCATCACTAATTGTTTCAGCAGTATCTATACAATCCGGAAAGTCATCATCCGCCATTCCGTAAAGAGTGTATAACTGTTCAAGATGGTCTGTCACCGCAAGCGAATCAAGGCCAGCTTCATCTCTAGCCATTATGAAGGCCTGTTCAGGGTTGCCCTCTCCGTCAGAGTTGCCGGTATGGCTGTGAAAGTTGCCGAAAAAAACTTTATATTCGCCCTGAAGACATCCGACAGGAGGCCACACAACATTATCTTCATCAGGAATCTCTTCAAAATCTGTCATCTCTTCATCGTCTTCGTTTTCTTCAGTCATGATATCCGCTGTTTCATCGGATGTTTCATCAACCTCCGTTAAAACTTCCGACTCCGTTAAAACTTCGTCGGATGAATCGTCGGATAAATCATAGTCAACCTGTACATTTTCATCAGCTGTTTTTTTTGATCCGCTTTCGCAACTAAACAGAAAGCTAACTGAAACTAAAGCAGAAATTAACACAATTTTCATAATAACCCTCAGAAAAAATCTCAACACACGCTGTTATTGTATTAAAATCATTCCTGAAAGTCAAAAAGGGATCGGGTTTCAGAACGAACCTAGATCTATCAATATGAATCAGTGCCGACAACAGTAGTCGCATTGGTTGAGTAAAATAAAATTAGACCTCGAAAGAAAAGAGGGTGTTTCTTTTATTCCCCAAATCTTTTCACAGTTTCTTTCATTCTTTCAAGCCACTGATTTCTGAAATCATCAGGGCTTACTGCTTCGGCGTGCGGTGAAAATCCAAGGATGTGATAGGTTATTTCTGTATAATCGCTGACGGGTATTGTGAGTTCAACGCACTGTTTTCCCTGATGTTTCTTTTCAACTATCTTCTGTTTTATGTGCCATTTCCTGTTTTTCACAAGGTTGATGACAGGTTCATAGAATCTGACGACTGTGTTCACTATTTCCCCTGTATGCTTGAATATGCCGTATCCATCATTGAGACATTTCTGAAGCAGATTTTCATCAATTTCCTTTTCAAACGGTTCCGGTTGAGAAAATTCTCCGATTATTTTTGAAATTCGTGAAACATAAAATGTTCTAAGCTCTTTTGATTCTCTGCACCATGCAAGAACATACCATTTTCCGCCATAATTCAGCAAATGCCACGGCTCCACTGTCCTTTTTGAATCAACGCCGTAAGCATTGGAATAATCAATATCAAGTGCTGTTTTTGTCTGCATTGACTCAATTATCCGGGTTATGATTCCGGCATTGAACGGCTCCGTGTCACTCATTTCATAACTTATCCTTTTCATCACTTCTGAATAATCCTTGAGATATATGTTTTCGATCTCACTTAGCAGTTTTTTGGAAACAACCGGCAGAAGATCAAGATTTTCAGCGATCTTTGAAGCAAAAAGATAGAAAAGAAGCGTTTTTTTATCCGCATAATCAAAAATATTCCACGGTTTTTTATAAATGTATCCTGCCGCTTCAGCAGAATATTCAACAGGAGCTCCCATCATTTTCATTTCACGGATATCCCGCTGTACCTGCCTGTTTGTGATCTCAAATTTTTCCACTATTTTTTCAGTTGAAACCTTCCCGAAACGGTTTATCTCATCGTGAATGAAAAATATCCTGTAAATGCTTGACATGAGAACCTCCTTAAAAAAGTTAAGGCATCATACCACATTTTTTTAATACGACAACCAGTGTCGCATTGGTTGAGTAAAATAAAATTAGACCTCGAAAGAAAAGAGGTTGTTGTTCATCAATTTGTGGAGGAAATCATGGAAAAGATTAATGTTTTTGGTAGAAATTTAAAGCAGTTCGCTATTCTTGACAATGCGGAAGGGAACATCAACACTATCTGGCAGGATGAAAGAACCGGCGAATTTTTTATGGAATCAATGCTTGAAAAATGCAGCGGATATGTTTATTTCAAAGCATCAAAAGAAAACATGCTAAAATTCATTGAGCAGGGAATCACACTTGAAGAACTATATGCAAAAGGATCAAACGATGAGATTTTTGTAAATGTTTTCAAAAATCACAATAGTGAAAAACCTCAAAATACAAAAAACTTAGAAATAAACTTTCATTGTGGCGGAAAATATAGAATGATCGGAATGTATGACGAAAAGATTGAAGAAATCAAAAGGAAGTTGATGAAGCTTAGGTAAGGAGAAAAAGACAATGAAAATTGAAAAGATCAGTGCAGAAAATGTTTTATTCATTAAACTGGGTCGAGGTGGTGATTTTGAAGAAAAATGCATAGAAGAAAAAACTTTAAAGCTCGGATATTCCGAAGTTGATCACGAACTTTGCAAAAAAGGAGACTGGAAAAAAGTACAAAAAATCTTTTTAGAAAAAAAATGCAGTTTGTCTGTTGCTACAAACCACATGAATCAAATAAAACAGTTTTATACTGCCGATGAAAAAACTCTTTGGATCACTTTTCATGCAAATAATCTGTGGTGGTGTTTTTCAAAACCAGAAATCACGATATGTTCAGATGGCACCAAAACCCGCCCGGTTATAGGTGAGTGGTATAATAAAGATATTAATGGCAAGCCCTTGTCTTTTGACAGGTTAAGTGGAAAACTGCTTAAAACACAAGGATATAGAGGCACAATCTGTAAAGTTGAAGCAAAAGACTATTTAATTAACAAGATTAATGGAACTCCGAGTAAAAAACTTGAAGGAGCTATGGGTTCAATTTCAGATCTTGAAAAAACATTGAAAGATTTAATTGGTGAATTGTCATGGCAGGATTTTGAGATTCTTATTGATCTTATTTTTAGAAACGGAGGATGGCAAAGAAGCAGCACGCTCGGAGATCAGTTAAAGACAATTGATCTTGATCTGATGGCATCATTAACAGGAGATAAAATTGCTGTTCAGGTTAAGTCAAGTTCAACAAAAAAGGAATTCGAACAATATATTAAAAAATTTAAAGAGTTTGAAGGTTATCGCCATTTCTACTATTTTGTTCATCAGCCAGAAAATGATTTGCGCAATTATACAGAAATACCAGAAATAAAAGATGATGTTACAGTTCACCTTGTTTTCGAGGAGAAAATTTCAAAAATGGTAATTTCATCTGGACTTATAGACTGGATAATAAATAAGTCTGCATGAACTTATCATTCACATGAAATAAAAAACGGGATTGTTGATGTATTTAAGCACAAGCAAATAAATTTGGAGGAGAAAGATCGTGAAAGATTGTGATAAAGCAAGGGCAAAAAAGATAACTGATGCAGCTTACGAATATTTAAAAAGAATAACACAACATATTGATAATAAAGAAGAGAAGATTGAAAGACATCTTAAAGTGCCTGAAAAACCGCATGAAATGAAAAATGTTTTTAAAAGAATGATTATATCTTCTGCAAATAGACAGATGGGAAGAAATGTAATTCTGACAAGAACTGAAAAAGATGGTAATGAAATCGGAGTCTTAAAAGATGTTCTTTTTGATTTTGATCACAAAAAGGTTTTAGAACATTACAGGTTTAAA
Source organism: uncultured Spirochaetales bacterium (assembly GCA_964630905.1). GTDB lineage: Bacteria > UBP6 > UBA1177 > UBA1177 > UBA1177 > JAGOEX01. Next base: position 6,389 of record CAZVWR010000032.1, read on the forward strand.
GAAAAATCTCTCTTGTCTGATGCGATAAAGGAGTTGATAAAAGCTGAAAAAATAAAAGAAGAAACAAAGGTACGGGTAAATGATAATAGTTTATGGCCAAAATTTTGCAACTCAATATTAAGTTCAGCAAAGTTCCTTTCAAAATTTAAAGATATTGATGACCTAATAGATTGGATGAACTTTTTCAACAAAGATTCTCGCAGCAGAGTCGCACTGCCAATGATAATTTCAAAAGAAGTTGAAGGATTTGGATTTGCTCTTGCTTGTGATTTCTTAAAAGAGATCGGATATGAAGGTTTTGGAAAGCCGGATGTCCACATTAAAGAGGTATTTTACGGGTTGAAGCTTTCTGATTCCAAAGAAGATTATTTCGTTTTTAATGATCTTGTAGAGTTCGCAAACTTGGCAGACAAATCCCCCTTTTACATTGACAAACTCTTCTGGCTTTGCTCGACTGGAAATTTCCACTATGATAAAATAGAAGTGAAAACAAATAGAAGCGATTTTATAAAATTTTTATAAAAGGAAAATCTATGACAAAAAACAATCAGATTACCGGCAACATCGGTCTTTACTATGTTTGCTATGTTCTTTCAAAAAAAGGGTTTAACGCTATTCCAACGGCTAGAAATGCTAAAGGTGTTGATATAATAGTTTACAATGAGGACTGTTCAAAGATGGTTGGAGTTCAAGTAAAGACCTTAAGCAAAAAAAATCCTGTTCCTTTGGGTTCAAGCAAAAAACAGCCTAAAAAAGTTATATGGGTGATAGTCAATGAAGTGCGTGCCGAAAAACACAACACTTACATTATGACTTCCGAAGAAATTGAAGAAAAGACCGTAGCAAAAGTAAAAAATGGGAAAACATCATGCTGGCTTCAACCAAAAGATTATTGTAAAAATGAATATAGTGAAAAATGGGATAAAATAATTAACAAATTGAAATAACTGTTGAATTATCCCGTTTTTCATATAGGTTATGGTGATTTTTAAGGAGAAGGTTTATAAAATGCTTAAATATTTCTACAAACTTGGTCCGGTAGAGTGGATTCCATAAAACCCTTCGAACCCTTTTCAGCCCATTTCTGTAAAACCCGTTTGACACTTTGTGCTTAGAGCTTTTCATTATACTGAAAAATCTACACCAAAACTCTTCATGGATTTCATTATACTGAAAGATGTGGCATAAAACTTGACAAAGATTTCAGTATAGTGAAAGATGTAAGTGGTTTTGTCTGAAGTTTTTACGGAGGTGTCTGATATGTTTGATATTTTTAAAAGGTATAATTTCTGGGACGGTGTTGTTACTGGTTGCGGAATCGCCCGTCCTGATTACATTTCAGCTCTTGATGCTATGCTTGAACCGAAAAACATTATAACAATAACCGGCGGACGGAGAACCGGCAAAAGCGTTGTTGTGCGACAGTTAATCAGATATTTGATCAATGAGAAAAAAGTTGATCCTACAAAAATATTCTATGCCAATCTTTTTATCCAGGATATTGATTTTATGAGAGATTCCAAAAAATTCAAAGAGATCCTCAATGAATGGAAAAAGAAATTTAATCATATTCCCGGTGAACGGCTTTTTATTGTTATTGATGAGGTTCAGGAAATAGCAAACTGGGAAAAAACAGTTGTTTCTCTTTATGAAGATTATACTGCCGATCACAAAATAATCATCACCGGCTCAAACGCAAAACTGTTAAGCGGTGAACTTCACACATACCTTGCCGGAAGAAGTTTTGAGTTGACACTTTACCCTTTATCTTTCATGGAATACTGTTCATTTCTAAATAAATCTCCCGACAGAGCCGCCTGCATTGAATATCTGAATGCCGGAGGAATGCCTGAAGTTGTTAAAGTTAAAGATGTTTTTGCAAGACAGAATCTCGTTTCGGCAACTGTTGATTCAATAATAGTCAGAGATATAGCAACAAGACATCAGATCAGAAACATAGCTCTTTTAAGAAAAATGGCTGATTATTTCTGTTTTTCACCGACAGATGAAGTTTCAAGAACAAGGATATCAAATATTTTAAAAGACGGTGGTGAAAGTGCTTCGATAAATACTGTTTCTGAATACATGGAATACCTGAAAGATGCTTTTTTTATTCATGAATGTCCACTCATATCGCATAAAAAAGGAGACATCTTGAAAAGCGTTCCCTTAAAAGTTTATCTGAACGACACCTCTTTTGCAAAAACAGCAGATGAACAGAGTGATTTTGGCAAACTGCTTGAAAACATTATATTTATAGAACTCAAAAGACGCGGTTTTAAAGTAAAGACTTTGAAAATTGATAGTGGCGAAATTGATTTTGTCGCACGGATTGGAAATAAATTACATTATTATCAGGTTGCATATCTCATCGGAGAAAAAGGAAGTGCCGTTTACAATAGAGAGTTTGGTAATCTGATGAAAATCAAAGACCATTTTCCAAAAACTGTTCTGTCAATGGATGAGTTGCTCCATCAACCGGTTGAGGGAATAAACCATGAAAGTGTTGTGGAATTCCTGAAAAACCCACTCCTGTAAAACCCGTTTGACACTTTGGAACTTCACAGAACAAACTTTCCCGGGTCAAAAAGAAATTCTGTCGCCGGAACAACAAGAACTCCGTTTTTCACAAATCTGTCGTTCCCCCGATAAACAAGAATCCTTTTAGCTATTTCATAATCTTCACCAAAAGATTTAAGTCCGTTAAAATCATAAGGATTCAAGTTTACTGAGCTTTTCACCTCTATCGCAGCAAACAGATCTTCTCCGTAAAGGATAAAATCCACTTCATTTCCGCTTTTTGTACGCCAGAAATATATTTTTGAATCTGCTCTATGAAGGTCACAAAAAGCTCTCAAGTGTTGAAAAACAAGTCCTTCAAGTGCAGGTCCTCCTATTTCGGTATCTTTATCAAGCGGACCTGATGGTCTTAATGTCCGGTAAAGCCCTGTGTCAAAAAAATAAAACTTGGGATGAACTGACAAATTTCTTTTGGCTTTCTTTGTAAAAACCGGAATTCTTTGGGCGATCAGAAGATCTTCCAGAATGTTCACATACGATTCAACGGTTTTTCTTTCTATTTGACATTCTCTTGAAATGTTTGCCAAATTGATTTGGCAGCTATGCGAAAAACTGATGGACTCCAGAAATCTTGAAAAATTACCGATATTTCTGGTAAGTCCTTCCATCATAACTTCTTCACGGACATAAAGATCCACATAAGCCGAAAGCGCTTCGTGTCTGTCATTTGAAAAAAATATGACAGGGATCAGTCCGAAATTAAGTGCCTCTTCAAGATCAAAAAGATCTCCCAGCTCACTTGCGGTAAAAGGATGCATTGTTTTTTTATAGGCTCTTCCTCCAAGAAGATTCGTCCCGTCTTTTTTAAGCTTTCTTGCACTTGAACCGGTCATTATGAACAATTTTTCCTTATGTGTTTCCATTAACAGATGTATCTGACTCAAAAGGTCAGGGACTTTCTGGATTTCATCAATGATAATAATCTTTTTTTCAGGGTGTGCCATCACGGTTCCGCCAAGTCTTTCCGGATAAGCACTGTATGTTCTGAAATTTTCATTTTCAAGAAGATCAATATACAAAGCATCATTGAAAGATTCTTTAAGAATCGTTGATTTTCCGGTTCCCCTTGGTCCGAACAGAAAAAAACTGTTATCAGGAAACACAAACTCTCTTTTTAAAGCCATGAGTTCACCTCCAAAATGGAATCGCTTTTTCCATTTCTCCTTCCGAAATGGAATATCTACTTCCAAAAATACAGCGATTTTATGATTTTGTCAAGAGTTTAAAAATTATTTTCCGTGCTGACTTTTACCCTTTGCCGATGACATCTTTCATTGAATATCTGCCCGGTTTTTTACCTGCGATGAAGAGTGCGGCTTCGATCGCTCCTCTTGCGAAAATATCTCTTGTGAGCGCTTTGTGCGATATTTCTATCCTTTCACCGTCATATGCAAAAATAACTGTGTGTTCTCCGGGGACATCGCCGCATCTGATGCTGTGATAACCGATCTCGTTTGGTGCCCTTTCGCCTGTTCCGGACCTTCCTTCAACGGATTTAAGGTTTCTTGTGCTTTGTCCGCTTGTGATGATCTTTCCGATTTCAAGTGCGGTTCCCGATGGTGCATCCTTCTTTTTGCTGTGATGGGTTTCGATGATCTCAATGTCGGCGTCACCGGTCAGTGCGGCGGCCTTTTTCATTATTTCAAAAAGGATGTTGACCCCTTTACTTAAATTAGATGTATGGAGAACAGGTATTGACTCAGCGGCTGTGTCAAGTGATATGAGATCTGCGATCTGAAGCCCTGTCGCCCCTGAAATGAAAGGTTTTCTGTTCCTGACCGCCCACATGAGAGCTTTCTTGAAACCTTCGGGAGAACTTATGTCTATTACAACATCAACATCATTTGGCGTTATTTCTTCAATCTTTTCAAACCCTTCTGTGACATCAACCTTGTGGGTCACAACTATTTTTCCTGTTTCTTCAGCGATCCTGGTTATAGCTCTGCCCATTCTTCCGGATGCACCGTTAAGTGTCACTCGAATCATTAACCCCTCCGTAAGATAGAAGTTCATCTTTCAGACTTCGTGTCATAAGTGCCTGAAAACTTTTATAAAGATCTGCATTTTCATATAAAACTCTGTATAGCGTTTCTGTTATCGGCATTTCAACATTTACCTTTTTTGAAAGATCGTATGCCGCTTTTGTCGTTGCAACACCTTCAGCGACCATCAGCATGCTTTTCAGAATGACATCAATTTTTTCACCTTTGCCGAGCCGGATTCCGACCTGCCTGTTCCTGCTGAGATCTCCAGTGCATGTCAGAACAAGATCGCCGATTCCGCTAAGTCCCGAAATTGTAAGAGGATTTCCGCCCATAGCAATTACAAGACGGGTAATCTCGGCGATCGACCTTGTGATAAGAGCCGCCTGAGTGTTCTTGCCAAGACCCATTCCTTCAAGTATTCCTACAGCTATTGCAAAAATATTCTTCAAAGCACCGCCGAGCTCAACACCCGTTATGTCATTTGATCTGTAAATCCTCATATAAGGAGAGCTGAATATCCCCTGGATCGACCCCATATCTTCGGAATTGTGCCCGGCAATAACAGCACAAGTAGGCATTTTCATTGCAAGTTCAGCTGCAAAAGTGGGCCCCGAGATAACGAATATGTTCTTGTGAAGAGTTGCCGGAAGGATCTCTTCGGCAACCTGATACATCATTTTGAGCGTTCCGTTCTCGATCCCTTTTGAAGCGAGAACGATATATGTTCCCGGAGAGATCATGAAGGAGATCCCGCTGAGAAGTTCCCTTGTGTACTGGGAAGGCGATGCGACAATGACAATGTCCATCGAAACAACAGCTGACTGAATATCACTCACCGCTTTGATCTTTTCAGAAAGCTTTATACCCTTTAAAAATAAAGTATTTTCATGAGAAGTGTTTATTGAATCAACAATTTCCTGCTCCTTTGCCCAGATAGTAACATTGTAATCCTTCCCTGCCATAAGCGTGGCAAGAGCAGTGCCCCAGCTGCCGGCAGAAATAATACCTACTTTTAATCCCATAAGTTATCCTCCGGTTAAAAAAACAACAAGGCATTCTACTATCGCTAAACTGCTTAGTCAACTTAGGGGTAACATTCTGTAAATACTAATATATATAATTGTTTTTTGAAATTTGTCCTGGATATTATTTGATTTTACGGTTTTTAGCTGTATAATATCGGCTGATTTTGTTTTTTGAGGAGGAATCTGTAATGGCAAGAGTAACTGTAGAGGATTGTTTGGAAAAAGTTCCAAATAGACTTGAGTTGATAATTCTGGCTGCAAAAAGAACAAGACAGCTGCTCGAAGGAGCTGAGCCTCTTATTTCAAACAGCAGGGGCAACAAAGAGCCGATCGTTGCTTTAAGAGAAGTAAGTGCCGGCAAGATAGTGCTTAAGACTACTGAAGGAAAACTCAAGAAGAACTTCCGCAAGCGTCGCAGAATTACAAAATATTTCAGAAATCAAGACGAAGATTAATGAATGTTCGTTTTTCCGGGCTTCAATTCAAATATTGATCACCGCAACAAAAAGTATCATATACAGACAGAAGTTAATAAAGTCGATGGAATTAGCAGGATAAATACTGTTGTGTACCTTTCCGGAATGATATTCCTGTCAGTTTCTTCAGAAATTAAAGGAGACGATGCTGTCAGTCGCGAGGCTGCTGTTTCATCGATAAGGAAGCAGCACAATAAAGTTATAAGAGACCTTATTTCTGATCAGCTCGCTCCACAAAAATTTGTAAGTGATAAAGATTCGGTTGATTTTGTCGGAATGTATGGAAATAACAGAATATTTTTGTGCAGTAATAAAACTGTGTCCGGTGCACAGGACATATTCAGGGAACTTTTAACAGTCCCGGAAGATGAAAAGTGAGCTGATAATCCTTGCAAGGTGCTGCTTTTTAAAAGTTTAAAAAAAGTTTGACTGTTTCATTAAAATTTGATAAGCAGTTAGCGAAGATGGTTTTTGGTGTAAAATGGACAATTTTTTGGATAGGTAGAAAAATGAAGTTAATTGCAAAGTTAATCACGGCAGTTCTTATTGTCAGTTTTGCAGTTCCTGCTTATGCTCAGGAAAAGGCACAACAAACAGGCATCAACTTGAAAGTTGGTGAAAGTTTTTATTTTGAAGGCAGCATCAAAGACAAAGCTGCTGATGAAAAGGAAGAGTCAATGGCTGAAATTCAAAAGACTCCTTTTTACAAATCGACATGGTTTATTACCGTTGTATCTGTAGTGGTGATCGCCGGTGCGGCCGTCGGTATCTATTACGGCACCAGAACGGAAGAACCGGAAGGCAATGTTGTTGTATATTAATCTAAAGAACGGTTCGAATACAATTTGGAGGATTTTATGAAAAACACATTTTTTCTGCTGTTGACTTTGGTTGCCGCTTTTGTGCTTGTTTCATGCGAAGCCGGTGACACAGGGAATTTCAAAATACGATTAAGACTCCCCATAGAAGAAAATAATAATTTTTGCGGGGATGGTGCCGGCGAAAATGATGATACCACTTACTGCATACAGGAGAGCGATCAGGTTCTTCTTTCGATATATACATCATCCACTCCTTCAGGTGAATATGTATATGCCGACCGTAAGCTCATAAGAGTTGCCAGCAGTAACGGCGGCAAAGAGGAGTTTATCAGATCTCTCAAGAAAGGGATCTATTACCGCTTTTTTGTTGAAGTTACAAACGCGAATGAAAAACTTAAGCTTACGGGCGGACTGGACAGTATTCTTTATGATGATGCCGAGAACTTTGAAGTTGACATTTTTCTTGGTGCGGCAGGTGATTTTGTGAGAGTTGTCAAAGACAGGAATAATTATGATTCCTCTCTCATGTCATATTTTGAATCATACGGTTCAAAAGGTGCAGCAGCAGCTTATCTTAAAAACGGAAAGCTTTATCTTTCCGGTGGTTACAGTTTTGACTGGGAACAGATCATGTCTGAAACAATGATATTTGACATGAAGACGGTATCTTCTAAAAAAGTTGCGGCTCTACAACCGGGACTTATGGACCATACGGCAAGTTTTCTTGATGACGGTTCTGAATCTGGAAAAGTTGTTATAGCTTTCGGAACAACAGACGATGACTCGTACTCAAATGCGATACTTCTGTACGATCCTGACAAAGATAAATACAGGAACATAGGATACGGTGACGGTATAACAAAGGCCAAAGCAATAACAATAAACGGTGATGTTTATATTACCGGCGGTTGCAAAGGAAACTCAGCAAGTGCAAAAATATATAAAGTTGATAAAACACAAACGGTTTCTGAGTATGCGAGTCTTAAGGCTGGTCGCTGCAACCATTCAATTGCCGATGTATCATACACAGATGGAGCCGGAAAATTTGTGCCGAGAATTCTTGTTGTCGGTGGCTCAACTGATGAAGACGGTGAAAAACCTGTAACTGGAGATAAGTTTGCCGAAATAGTGACTGCTTCATCAAAGACAGTAGCTCTTACAGACAGAACAGGTGCTGACTCCGTTGAGCTTCTTGCAAAAGGTCTTATTTCTGCCGGAGCTACAAGTCTGGTAATGGATGATCTTGAGGTTCCGGAAACTGTTGTAACTCTTGTCGGCGGATATCTTATGGATGGTGAAGAAGAGAATAAAGCACCTATCGCAAGTCAGAGTCTTTATGTTCTTAGTGAAAAGAGTGACGGCAGCTGGGTATATGATGTTAATTCCAATTCAAATGAGTGTGCAAGACCATCTGTCGGAACTATAGGTTCTCCCGAAAAGAGTCCTGCTAAATATGTTGCTGTAAATTGCGGAGCAGGTCAGGTGGCCAGAACCGACAAAGTAGCTTCCGACCAGACAATTTTTACAGTACAGGTGAAAAGAAGTCCCGATCAGGAACTTGGAATAGATGTTTTCGGTGCATCAATCAAAGATTCACTGTTTAAAAATAACAGTGACAGTGAGAATGGTGTAATAGTTGATGGACCGATTGCTGTCAACGAACTCGGGCAGGCTTACATTTTCGGAACACAGTTCATTTATCAGGTTAGCAGCTACGCTCTTCCCTGATCTGACCCTGTTTCTATATTTTATAACGGGGGGATTCGTTCTCCCCGTTTTTTTTTGAGTTGACAGGAAGTCTTTGATAAATATATTCAGTGGGTCTTAAGGAGGATCATTTGAAGAAATTTTTGATACAGACTTTCGGCTGTCAGATGAATGTCTATGACAGCGAAAGAGTTGCTGTGATGCTTTCTAATAAAGGATGGATACATACAGAAAATGCCGGTGAAGCCGATATTATAATTATCAACAGCTGTAGCGTAAGGGACAAACCTTTAAAAAAACTGTTCAGCTGTGCCGGAAGATACCTCCCTTTAAAAAGAAAGAAGGGGACACTTATATTCATCATGGGGTGTGTTGCTCAGCAGCTTGGAAGGACAATTATTGAAAGGGCTCCGTATATTGACGGAGTTTTCGGTCCCGGAGCCGAAGATCTTATTCCTGATATAGTTGAAAAGGGCAATTTTCCTTTCGTTTCAAACGATCAGGATCTTCTTGAAAGGGAGGAGATCTTCCCCGAAAGCTCAAAAGGTGCTTTTTTTGAGAAATATGTTTCTTCTATAACTGTTATGCACGGTTGCAACAACTTCTGCAGTTACTGTATTGTTCCTTTCGTAAGAGGAAAAGAAGTCAGTCGTAAGTCGTCATCCATACTTCAGGAAGTTGGCATGCTCATTCAGAAAGGTGTTCTCGAAATAACTCTGCTTGGGCAGAATGTGAACAGCTATAAGGATCCTCAGACAGGAAAGGATTTTACGGATCTGCTTTATGATGTTGCGAAAAAGGATGGTTTGCAGCGGTTGCGGTTCATGACAAGTCATCCGAAAGATTTTAACGAAAGACTTGCTGCCGCACTTAAAGAAATACCGCAACTTATGCCCAATCTTCATTTGCCGGCCCAGTCAGGATCTGACAGGATTCTGAATATGATGAATAGAAAATATACGATAGCTGATTATCTGAAAAAATTAGATATGGCAAGAAAGTATCTTCCTGATGTGGCATTGAGTGGAGATTTTATTGTCGGATTCCCGGATGAAACAGAAGATGATTTTAAGCGGACACTCGATTTGATAGAGGTGGCTGGATATGATGTTATCTATGCATTTGCATATTCTCCAAGGCCTATGACACAGGCTTCCATGCTGAAAGATAACATTCCTCCTGATGTTAAAGCTGAAAGACTCAATCGTCTTCTTGATGCACAGAAAAACAGGATGAAAGATGTAAGGAGCAGATATCTGAACAGAACGGTAAAGGTCCTTGTAGAAAAGCAGAGTCCTAAAAGTTCCACACTTATGGGCAGGAACGAACACAATCTGGTAACACATGTGGTGAATGCAGTGGAATCGGATAAAGGACGCATAATCGATGTCAAGGTCCTTGAAGTTCTCGAAAACACCCTTCGCGGTCAAAAAGTATAAAGAAATAGTGATTTTTCAGTAATTTTTCTTATTATTATCCGGTTATGGATTTTTTTGTCTGAATCAGGAGAAAAAAATGGGGCTCATACATCTTAAAGACATTGCAACGCTCGGGAATATTGTTATCGGATTCAGTTCAGCAATACTGGCCATTGAAGGGAATATTACAGCCGCATGTTATCTCATAATTGCCGCTTTTGTTTTTGATCATCTTGACGGTGCAATTGCCAGATGGACAAAAATGAGTAATCAGTTCGGCAAGGAGCTGGATGTCATTGCCGATCATGTTACATATTCTGTATGTCCTGCTTTTATAGTTTACTCTTTCTACAGGGAAACAAGCATCTTCCTCGCTTTTGTCATGGCACTCGTTCCTTTGATATTCGGATGCATCAGACATGCGAGAAACACTGTTTACGACATAAGCTTCCCCCGTTTCTGGCTCGGAACCCCCAGGCCTGTTTCAGCTTTTTACATTGTCGGTGTTCTTGGAACACAGCTTTCTGAAGTGGTGCCATATTATAAATGGATAACCATTCCGGTAATAATCTGGATAGGATACAATAATCTTTCGTTCAGACCTTTTCTTGCCCATCACGGCAGAAAATTTAATAAGCCTTTGAAATTTTTTATGGGATGCGCTGTGATAGTTCTTTTAGCATCAGGTGTTGCAACAAGTATGACCGGAAAACCGTGGCTTCTGGACTGCCTCCTTTTTGAGATGCTGGTCTATACTTTTTTTACGCCGCTTGCATTTGATCCATGGGATATGGACGGGTATGAAGAATATGTGAAAAATAAAAAAGCTGAGATAGCTCGTGATATGAAACCGGAACATTTGAGGTAAACAATGATAAAACAGGGAGTTATTCTTGCAAGTGGTCTGGGAAGCCGTCTTAATAGTGAAGGGAGAAACGAACCCAAACCTCTGATGCCGGTAGGAGGAGTGGCTCTTATTGAAAGAGTTATTACCCTCATGCAGCTTGCAGGAATAGAGCACATCGTTATTGTTCTTGGTTATAGAAGTGACCAGATACTCGATTTCTTCAAAAAAAGAAGATTTTCAGGAATAGACTGGGTGATAAATGATGAATACAACAAGAAAAACGGAATATCTCTTTTAAGATCAAGGGATAAGCTTTCGCAGGAGCCTTTTCTGCTCTCAATGGCCGATCATATATTCTCCAATGATTTTTTTGCAAAATTTATTGAAAAAGCTGAGCCCGGACTTGAAAAAACTGATGTTCTTCTTTCTGTTGACAGGGACATCGAAGGTGTTTTTGATCTTGATGATGCCACAAAGGTTTTTACTGAGGGAATGTTTATCACAAAAATTGCCAAAGATCTGGGCGGTTATAATGCCATTGATACAGGATTATTCCTTTGTGATCATAAAATTTTTGATAAGCTGGATGACATATACAGAAAAAACGGTGATGTATCAATTTCTGAAGGAATGAAGGCTCTTGCTGACGAAAAGAAATTCGGTGCTGTTGATATGACAGGTTTTCTCTGGCAGGATGTTGACACCCCTTCGATGAAGAACGAAGCAGAGGAAAGGCTGATCGATGCTTTCATCAGAAATGAACCGTGCGTGAATTTCTTTTCAAATAATTTTTTCTATAAGGCGGCGAAGGAAACTGCACTTGGTCTTTTCAAGAAAGAACACTTTGACTGGAGGATCATTGATACACTTTTTTTCATCTCAGCGGTTTTTGTTTCTGTGATAAGTGTAAAGCTCGAAATTGCATTTCCTTCAATTATTTCTGTTCTTGGTGCAACGATCCTTTTTTACCTTAACAGGCTTAAGAACTCGGTCAAACCCTCTTTCGATGACCAGTCCGGCTTTTCACTTTTTTCATACAGTGTGAATATGGTAATATCAATGATACCTGTTGTTCTTGGAGCAAATTTCATTGCAGGGTTTATAATATTGATCCTTATGGTTGCAACAGTTTCATCAAAGGTCACAGGTCTTTATTCTTTTATTTGTGATCAGGTGCCTGAACTTCCTGAGGAGATCTTTGCAAAATATATGAGTCCTGCGTTTTTTGCACTTGTTTATTCGGCTCTTGTGATATTTCATGTTCCATTCATAGTTACAGCTTTTGCAGGCGCAATATTTCTTCTTTTTTCTGAATCGTGTCCTGATGGAAGGCGGAAATGAACATAAGAAGGCGAAAAGAGAAGGAATTCAATATTGACATAAGTTCACTTGTCGATGTCCTTTTCACGCTTCTGATCTTTTTCTCGCTTACAAGCACATTTGTGAAAGAATCCGGGCTGAAGGTCGATCTTCCTGAGGCTTCATCAGGTGCTCCGCTTGTTTCTCCGGAAAAATACGAAATCACTGTCAGTCAGGAAGGGGGCATAAGTCTTAACAGTGTTCCTGTAAGCTCTACTGTTGAAATGAAGGATATCCTTTCAAAATTTGACACGGATATGCGGTTAAGGTATGTTATGGTAATTAAAGCGGATGCGGCTACTCCTCATGGTAAGGTGACTGAAGTGCTTGATATATTGAAATTTCTTAAATTTGAGAATATAGCAGTGGGAACGAGGTCAAAAAAGTGAATAACAAGTTTTTACCGATTGCTGCGATAGCTGTTTTTTCGGCAGTTGCTATCTTTCTTATATACGACACTTTTGTTTCATATTCAGAAATATCAAGGAACAGCGAGATAATAGAGGTTCTGGAAAGAGATTCAAAAAAGATAGAAGAGGAAATAATTGAAACACGGATGAAAGTGGAAAGGTTTAAAAAAGACCCTAAAGCCGCAGAGGCTATATTAAGGAAAAAATTTGAGATGTTACGAACTGATCAGTATTTTATAAATGACAAAACTAATTAATTCAAGACCGTTTTTTTACATTCTCACCCTTGTTTTTTCACTTGTGTCAATACATGTCGGGAAAAGTTTAAGTTTCGTTATCGCAGTCTGGAGCGTGTTTGCTGTTCTCTTGCTTTACTTCATCCTTATTGAACAGATAAGGCCGCCTCTGCCGCCGCTTATAATTATAGCGGTCGTTCTTACTGGAGGCAAATCAAGTGCACTAATGGCTCTCCTTTTTATTGCTCTTCCTTATATTGTCAGCAGACTTGATCAGGTACACTATCTTTTTTTTGCGGTATCTTCTTTTGCTGTTATGGTCATGACCGGAGATTTCAGAAAGCCTGAAGATTTTATTCTCTACATAGTTTTTTTTCTTGTTTCGGTATTCGTATGGCTTTTCCAGAGAAAGGACCTGTGGCAGCACCTTGTTTTAGAAAAAAGAGTTGAGACAGAAACACCAAGAAAAATTGATGAGATAAGCAGTTCCATTGTTGAAGATCCTTTCAAACCGCTTAAGAACTATCTTCTGAGAACGACAGTTTTCCACGGCATGAAGATAGAGCTCCATCTCATTGAACTTATGCCGGGCGGAAAAGCGAGAAAATACAACAGCGAAAACAATTTTGAACTGAGAGGATTGATCCACAGGGTTGTTCACGATCGAATAGAACTCGCCGCAAAAACGCTTCTTGCTGAACAGGAAGATGTTCCGATGATGTCTGAATATAATTTCCGCCTTTATTATCCGATAAGCATGTTTGAGTGCGGATCAATATCAATGGAGCCGGAATATGTTCTCGCTGTTGATATAAAGATAAAGGAAAAAAATGAGACCTCAGAAAATTCAAATATTAAAAATGAACTGCTCAACAGTTTCAGAGAGATCAGGAATGATATTGCCGAACTGATAAGACAGGGTGAAGCTTTCAGGCAGATATCGATCGAAAAACAGAAAAAGGAAAATCTTTACAGCGGCACCGCAGGCATAGTTGACTCTTTCAGCCGTGAATCTCTTTTCCAGGCGACTGCTCTTGCCGTATTCAACCTTGTTCCAGAAGCCGGTGCTATTTTCATTACGGAACAGAAAAGAGACGCTCACATAGGTCATGCTTTCAGAATAAGAGAAGATTCCTTAAGAAGTGATTCGGTAAAAATGGAAAATATCGAAGAGTTCGGAAAAGAAGAGATAACAGATGAAAAGTCAATTCATTCACTGATGGTGAACGGCAAACTGGACAATGTCTATGAACTTCACGGAATAAACAAAAGAAAAGACAATCCGGTGTTTACTCAGAAAGTGTTTGAATATCTTAATAAATTTGAGAATATGTCTGTCCGGCTCATAACTTTCAACAACGACATCAAAGGGACGGTGACAATACTTACCGACAATAGCGAGAAGTTTGAGTCGCTCAGGAATCAGACAACATCAATAAGAATGATCTATAAAGTTGTTTCTTCGGCGCTTAACAACCTTGAGATGTATGAGAAAGTTGAAGAACTTTCAAATGTTGACGGCCTGACAGGGCTTTACAACAGAAGATACTTTCAGGATATGATCGAAAGAATGGTCATGGAATCAAGCAGAACAGGGACTCCCCTTTCGATGATAATGCTTGACATAGATCATTTCAAAGCAGTCAACGATACTTACGGTCATAAAGCAGGGGACGATGTCATCAGGTTTCTTGCAAGAACAGTCAAGAACAATGTGAGAAAGGTGGATGTAGCCGCAAGATACGGTGGTGAGGAATTCGTTGTTCTTCTTCACAATACGAATGTTGAAGGTGCTGCAAGACTTGCTGAAAAGATCAGGATACTTGTAAAGGACTCCACCATAAATGCAGACGGTTCGCACATAAACATCACATCATCTTTCGGAGTATCATCATTTCCGTCAATTTCCATGAGCAGCGGAGATCTTGTTAAAAATTCTGATCAGGCACTCTATTTCTCCAAGGAAAACGGTCGCAACAAAGTTACTGTTTATTCTAAAGATATAGCCGCTTCTGCCGGTGAAAAGGAAAAAGACGAAGAAGAATAAAGTCAGAGAGGGAATATGAAAATCCTTGTTACAGGAACTGCCGGATTCATCGGCTATCATGTTGCAGAACACCTCGTAAACAGAGGGGATGAAGTTGTAGGGCTTGATGTTGTGAATGATTACTACGATATAAATCTCAAATACAGCCGGCTTGAAAATATGGGCATTGATAAAGACAGGGCTGTTTATGGAAAGCTTGTTAAAAGCACAAAGTCTGACAACTATTCATTTATTAAGCTGGATCTTAAAGACAAAGAGTTGATAGAAGACCTTTTTAAAAATCAGAAGTTTGACAAGGTGTGCAATCTTGCCGCTCAGGCAGGGGTTCGATATTCACTCACAAATCCTGATGCTTATATTGAAAGCAACATTGCCGGCTTCATGAACATTCTGGAAGCATCAAGGCACAACGGGATAAAGCATCTGGTTTACGCATCAAGTTCAAGTGTGTATGGAGCAAACGAGGAGCTTCCGTTTTCCACTCATGACAATGTTGACCACCCGATAAGTCTTTATGCGGCGTCGAAAAAATCAAACGAACTCATGGCGCATGTTTACAGCCATCTTTTCAAAATTCCAACGACCGGACTCCGTTTTTTTACAGTTTACGGACCGTGGGGAAGACCTGACATGGCGTTGTTCCTTTTCACAAAAGCGATGCTTGAAGATAGAGAGATAGAAGTTTTTAATTATGGTGAAATGTTAAGAGATTTCACATATATAGATGATATTGTCGAAGGCGTTGTAAGAGTTGTTGACAATGTGCCCCGTGGCAATGAGAACTGGAACGGGAAAAAGCCCGACCCGTCATCTTCAAAAGCACCTTATAAAATTTACAACATCGGAAACAATGCACCCGTAAAACTGATGTCATTCATTGAAGCAATAGAGGAAAAACTCGGAAAAACCGCAAAAAAGAAATTCATGCCCCTTCAAATGGGCGATGTTCCCGCAACATACGCCGATGTTGAGGACCTTGTTCAAAATATCGGCTATAAACCCGCCACCACCATCAAAACAGGAATTGACCGGTTCATCGACTGGTATCTTCAGTATTATAAAGCAGATTAGATGATCAGAGCAGATACCTTTTCGCTTCTTTTCCGGTGACAGGTTAAAAACTTTAATTCTGATTTAAATTAATTAAAATAATTCCGTTGTGTTTAATTTTTTGGGGAGTGAGGTATGAGGCAGATCATATATTTTTCGTTTACGATGTTTCTTTTATTATTTTTTAGTAGTTGTATGAATAAAGATAAACTTGCTAATGACTTGCAGGAAAAGAAAGAGGTTGCGGTTGATACGGTTTTGAATAACTGGTCAAAGAAATCGCCAAACAGCATGAATTGGAGTGATGCAAAGAAATATTGTGAAAATTTAAATGAAGACGGCCATTCAGATTGGAGACTGCCGACAATTTCAGAACTTAGAACACTTATCAAAAACTGCCCTGCAACTGAAACGGACGGAGCTTGCATGGTTACGAATGATTGTTTACATGATGGTAATTGCCGGACTTCTGCCTGCAATGGCTGCTCAGGTGGATCTGACGGGCGATATTCCAAATTTGGAGACACCAAATGGTTATGGTCGTCGTCGGAGCCATCAGATATAACAGACCGTGCATGGGTCGTGATTTTCAAACTCGGTCTTGTGAACTACGGCAACAAAAGTGGTACGATCAATGTCCGCTGTGTTAAGTGATATGTCACTGCGTGACCGTGAACAGTGAACTGTGAACGGCTTGTCGGCTGTAGCCTTGGCGAAGACTGGTGAACGGGGGAAATAAAAAGAGGTTCAGGATGAGTAAGATTTTAATTTCATTGATGTTTGTTTTGTTGTTTTTGGTTGTTTCCTGTGGTGGGGAGAACAAAGGTAATGCCGGAAACACTGGTAATACTGGCGACTCTGGAAACTCTGGTGACAGTGGGAACACTGGTGACACGGGTAATACTGGGAACTCTGGCGACACTGGGGATACTGGCGACACTGGGGATACTGGCGACACTGGGGATACTGGAGACACAGGTAACACGGGTGACTCTGGAGATACTGACTGCATAAGTCAATACGAAACCCGTTGTCATATAGATACTGTCTGGTGGTATGATTCATGTGGCAACAAAGAGAGTAAAAAAACAACTTGCTTTAATGAATGCGTAAATGGAGAGTGTTTGCTCAGATGTCCTGCTTCAGACAAATTTTGCCATTCTAACAAAGGGCTTAACTGGGCGGATCGTTCCTTAAATCAAATGAACTGGGAAGATGCAATTGAATATTGTAAGGAGAAAGGCGGGAGACTTCCAACTATAAGTGAACTGAGAACACTGGTCCAAAATTGTCCTGAGACAGAATATCCAAAACCAGATGGACTTGATGAGGAAGATTGGTGCAGAGTTGCAGAGAGTTGTTGGGGAGCTGGTTGCAGGAGTGCAGCCTGTGATGGTTGCGACTCGGATTACTCTGGAAAATATAGTGCTTTCGGCCATTACGGGGGGTGGTTCTGGTCTAGCTCTGAAACCGAGGATGGGGGATATTGGAAAGACAGTGATATTTGGATAATTAGTTTTAGTAGCGCTACATTGGATTACTACGATAGAACTTATCAAAATTTCTATGCTTTATGTGTACAATAGGTAGCATAGCTGCCGGTGACGAGTTATGAGTGACGAGTGAAAAAAGATGGATTCAAAATGAATAAAGCACTAATTTCATTAATATTTGTTTTGTTGTTTGTGATGGGTTCGTGTGGTGAGATTAATACTGGTGACTCTGGCAATACAGGAAACACAGATGACTCTGGAGATAATTTCCCGAATGAGCATGACGGCTTAAACTGGTCTGATGCTTCAAGTAATAAAATGACTTGGGATGATGCAACAAGCTATTGTCAGAATATGGGTGGCCGTCTCCCGACAATTTCAGAACTTCGGACACTTGTCCAAAACTGTCCGGGAGCTGAAACAGGCGGCGAATGCGGAGTAACGGATAGTTGTCTGTCATGGCAGGATTGCAGGAATGATGCCTGCGACGGATGTGAATATGATGACTCTGGCAAATATTCGGTATTTGGAGGATATGCTTACTGGTTCTGGTCATCCTCGGAACGATCAGATGGTGAAAGTGGTGTCTGGCATGTGGGTTTTCAAGGTGGCAATGTGTACAGCGCCTACAAGTACGACTACGGTTATGTCCGTTGCGTTAAGTGATTTGTCACTTCGTTGGTCGTTTTGTGACCGTGACGAGTGACCTTTCGGCTCACTCAAGGCAGGAAAAACCGTTCACAGTTCACAGCGACTTTTAATTGCATAAAAATTCCCTTTTCTTTCTGATTCATTAAAATATATCCGTTGTG
This sequence comes from uncultured Spirochaetales bacterium, assembly GCA_964630905.1. Lineage (GTDB taxonomy): Bacteria > UBP6 > UBA1177 > UBA1177 > UBA1177 > JAGOEX01. Next base: position 24,655 of record CAZVWR010000032.1, read on the forward strand.
TTTAGTGATGTCACTTCGTGACCGTGAACGGTGAACTGTGAACGGTGAACGGACGGAATAAAAGGAGGTTCAGGATGAAGAACATTTTAATTCCATTGATGTTTCTGATAGTTTTTATAATCATTTCCTGTGATGAGGAAGAAAGTAATTCATGCGGTAATTATATTGTTGATAAAGGTGAGATATGTGACGGGGGTGAGTGGGATTGTGAATATTTAATTCCCGGCACGAGAGGCTCGGCAGCCTGTCGCTATGATTGCAGTGGTTATGATACTGGCTGGTGTAAGGAGCCTTATTGTGGCGACGGTATAAAAGACTCTGATGAAGATTGTGACAGCGACTCTGTTGCATGTTCATCTCTTGTTTCCGGTACAAAGGGAGATGCTCCTTGTAAATATGATTGCAGCGGATACGACACAAGTGTTTGCCGCGTGCCTGTTTGTGGTGATTATGAAATTGATTCGGGTGAAGTATGCGACGGCGATTCTAAACTTTGTGAAGTTCTTGATGGCTCATATTATGGGAACGCCCTCTGTAAAAGTGACTGTAGCGGTTACAATATGAGCTTCTGCTTAGAATTTCAGGAATTTACATTTTCTATAACTGATCAGTGTGATGATGGTGCAGACATTCGTTTCAGACTTTTTCAGTTTGCCTCTTCAGAAAGCTCCGGTTACGACAGGTTCTGGCCCTCTGATTCAACAAAGGTGTATGTTTCAAATGGATTAAACAACAAAGCTTCTACAAAAATCGCATGTGAGAAATCAACACTTATCTGTTATGGAGGGGAACCTGATGATTCGAGCGGTAGTTACTGGGGCGTAGGTCTTAATGCAAACCACGGTTGTGACAACTGTTGTTTTAAATGTGAGGACGGAGTTGAAAAGAACGTAGATCTTATATGCGGCAGCGGTGATATCAGTTCCTGTACAAAAACCGCTGATTGCGGAGCAAATGATATTTGCAGAGAAAATAAATGTGTTTCTCCTTTGGGTTTAAGCTGGTATATTTATGCCGAATCCATGACCTTTAACAATACCAAGCCTGATGGTACAGATTGGGATAACGGTTTAGGGGACTATATAAAGCCTGATATTATGGCCATTGTATTAAAGAACGATACAATTATCCTTCAGACGGAAGAGATTTCTGACAGTTATTCTGCTTCATGGAGCGGAGAACGGATATTGACCAGCATAAATGTTGGTGACGAAATACAGTTTTGTGCAGTAGATATTGATGTAAGCGATCACGATGTGGCGGGGTGTGTTGTTGGTTCCGGTAATGACATTGCCGAGATTCTTAAAAAAGGTAGTTTTACGCAGACGGATTTTAAAATACCGGGCGTATCTTCGTTTAAATTTACTTTTAAACTTTATAACTGATCGGGGCCTAAGTGTCGCTTTGCGACCGTGAAGAGTGACGCGTGAAGCGTGACGAGTGACCTTTCGGCACACTCCATTCGGCAAGCTCATGGCAAACAAGGCAGGAAATTCTTAAAAACTTTGATTCCTAACTAAATTCATTAAAATACTTCCGTTGTGTTTAATTTTTTGGAGATAGATATGAGAAAGGGTTCAGTTTTATTAATATTTGTTTTGTCGTTATTTCTTATTGCTTGTGATGGCGGGAAGATAAAAATTAAGATTCAAGATGGCCAGGAAGGTGGCGATTGTTACAACAACGGCACTTGTGATGATGGTTTAATTTGTGATGATGGAAAATGTGTTGAGAATTCAGATGATACAGGCAATTCAGGAAACAGTGGTAATACTGGCGACTCTGGAAACTCTGGTGACAGCGGGAACACTGGTAACTCAGGTAATACCGGAAATAGTGGGAATTCAGGAGATTCAGGGAATACTGGCGATTCTGGAAACACAGGAAACACAGGAAACACAGGAAACACAGGAGACAGTGGTAATACCGGTGACACGGGTAACACTGGAAACACTGGAAACACTGGAAACACTGGAAACACAGGGGATAGTGGTAATACAGGGAATAGTGGCAATTCCGGAGATACAGGAAATACAGGGGATACCGGAAATACAGGAAATACAGTTTTTGATCCTTGTGACCCAAACCCTTGTACTGCGATTTCAAACAGTGATGGGGATTGCATCCCTGAAGAGAGCGATTTTATTTGCGGATGTAACACAGGTTTTAAATGGGATGGTTCAATATGTAAGTCGCATAATGAGTTTATATTGATTACTTCAGGTGGATTCCATACATGCGGAATAAACTATGATGAAAAATTAAGATGTTGGGGTGGTAATAATTGGGGACAGCTTGGTATTAATTCAACACAGGCAAAATGTTCACCTGAAAAAGTTGATGATTATCAGTGGATTACTATTTCAGCCGGTAACGAACATACTTGCGGAATACGAAAAGTTGACAACAAACTCTATTGTTGGGGAAAAAACAACTTTGGTGAAATAGCACAGGATCCGGAAAAAGATCACTCAGAGATTCCGATGATGGTCGGCAATTTAACATGGAAATCAGTATCGTGCGGTTCGAGCTCTTCATGTGGAATAGATAGCAATGACCATTTATACTGCTGGGGTAAAGGCGGGACGGTCGGTGACGGCACAATTTTTGACAAATTCACACCAGTTAAAATCAGTTCAGGAGAGTGGAAAATGGTTTCTGCCGGGGGTGGTCATTCTTGCGGAATAGGAACAGATGATAAACTTTATTGTTGGGGCGGTGGTGTTGGTAATACCCCGACTAAAATAAATGATGACATTTGGATTGCTGTTTCCGCTGGAAACAACGGTTCGACTTGCGGAATAAAAGGGGATAATAAACTATATTGCTGGGGCGATAATTATTTTGGACAGCTGGGAATAAATTCCACAGATGACCAGACAACACCCACCAAGGTGAATGACGATGAATGGATAAAAATAGATTTGGCTTCTGATCATACTTGCGGAATTAAAAAGTCAGATAACAGTCTTTATTGCTGGGGTTCTAATCAGTTTGGTCAGATTGGTGATGGCACTGGAGGAAGTGGAAGCATAAATAATAAATTAATCCCGACACTGGTTAATTTTAAGGGGATAATTTTATCGGCAGGTGGCAAGAACACATGCGGGAACGACAAGAATGAAAAAGAACTGTATTGCTGGGGTCAGAATAATGCCGGTCAGGTCGGTACTGGCACTTGTGATTCCTTAAATTATGCTTCGCCAGCTAGAGTGGAATTCACATATTAGATTTTCCTGCCGTCCGGGCGCTCCCTTACGGACTTCACTGTCGTTGCGGTTCTTTCCTTCTGAAAGGAACTGCTTCGCACCCTCCAGACAGCTGACGGATAAACCCTGTTTCTTTTATCAATACCTTTTCATCCGCTCCGCTGTCGGTGGCACTTTGTGCATTCTTTTTTTGAACAGAAGGGGGATCTCAACACTGGCTGATCCGGAATATGTCAAAATAACCGCCCTTGCTGTATAAAAACCGTTCGGATAGGGCTATTTGCAAAAATTTTCCTGTTTTCTCTAAGGTCTCACGACGGCACAGCCTCTGCGCTTAAAACGGGAAAACGCTCCACCGGAGCCTTTTCTTATCCGTTTTAAGTCCTCTGCCCCTTCGGGTGATTAATCGCCAGACAAAATTTTTCAAATTCAAGTCGTTTATAATTTTTGTATTTACTCATTCAATCTGTTAAAATACTTCCGTTGTGTTTAATTTTTTGTGGAGAGATAAATGAAAAGAGTTCTAATTTCATTGATGTTTGTTTTGTTGTTCGTTTCGTGCGGTGGAGATGACAGTTCTGATAATAAAGATGACGGGGTAAATTGCACCGGAGTTGATAAATTCTGCAACTCCAATGATGGCACATTATGGTGGTCGGATGTTTCGAGTGAAGGAATGAATTGGACTATGGCAAACAATTATTGTGAAATCCTTGGTGGTCGGCTTCCGACAATCTCTGAACTCAGGACACTGGTTAAAAATTGCACAGGCACAGTTACTGGTGGGTCGTGCAATGTTACTGATGATTGTTTGTGTTATTCCAGTTCATGTGATTGTCTTGATGGAGAGTGCTATTGTGAAAATAAGTATCTTGAGGATGGCCTCGTCTTCGAATATTCAGTTTTTGGTGATACTTTTGCTCTCTGGTCGGCTTCGGAGACATCTGACATGGATCAGGATTATGCATGGCATATTGATTTCATCAAGGCCGCTATAAGTACCAATCTTAAGTCCTCTCCTTTATCGTTTCGGTGTGTGAAATGAGATTCTTTCTCTTCTTTAATGCTTGAAAAATTAGAGTTCTGAGATTCTGTTGTTTAAAACCTTTGTTTTTATGCCGTCTTAACGCTCCCCTGCGGACTCCGTTGTCATTTCTGTCTTCAATGAATTTACGACAGACAAGCCGGTTCTTTCATTCTGAAAGGAACAGTATTTTTTCAGCGGTCTCACGCCGGCTGAAGCCTCTTTGCTTCGAACGGTTCAACGCTCCGTCAAGGAGCCTTGATATTTCCGTTCTTAGTCCCACTGAAGGTTCCCCCCTTTAATTCCCCAAAACTTTGATTCCTAACTAAATTCATTAAAATATTTCCGTTGTAAAGTAGGCAAAAAAATGGTTGAAAGCAGGAAGGGTTATAACAGTGATCGAATTTCGCAATCATATTTTGCAATCATAAGTTTGACAACAAGTTTAAAATACTGTAGTCTGAAAAAGTCGAAAATTATATTATCCGGAGGCAGTTGTGAAACAATTTATTATCGTTTTGTTCTTAGTCTTTGTTTTTATTTCGTGTGATATTGAAAAAAGAAAACCTTTTAACAACGACGATTCCTTGTCACCCGACATAGACAATATATCAGATGACAAAGACACTGCTGATACTGACCTGGACCACATTGTTCCCGATACGGTTGATAATGAACTTGATGAAGACAGTGTTGTTCCTGATAATGACACAGGGCTTGTTAATATAACGGGTGTAGTTTACGGAAAAGATTCCGTTTTCGAGACAGAGGTTTTACTTAAGCATGGGGAAAATGAGCTGAGCTCAGAGAATACCGATAATAAAGGAGTTTTTTCTTTTTCGGCGGATCTTGAAGAGGGAGAGGTATACTGCATTGATACTGACAATGAATATGTGGATTTGAAATCATGCTTTCAGTACGAAGGCGGAACTTCTATAACCATAAATGTCAATCCTGTTACAACAATTCTGTCAATGATCTATATGGAGGGCAAAGAAATACTTGCGGATAGTGAGTTAAACAGCAGGTTTTACTTTAAACTTGCTACCGGTGCTCATATATACGAACTGGACTACAGTATGTATCCAGGTATATCAGAAGGGTTCTCACTGGTAGGCAAAGCCATTGGAGATGAATCTCTAAAAGCAATAATAGAAAGCGTAACAGAAGATGTTAAGAAAGGTGTAGACTCAGATAATTACTCCAACCTTTTTAACGGGTTTGTGATATTTACAGACAGCAATGAAGTCTTTATAGAAAAAGACAGCGGCGTAAATGTAAAGATGAATCTTGTCTCATCAAGTCAGGATACTGCGGAAGGTTTTGAACTCAGGTGGTATATACCGGAGAATGTCGAAAAGGACGGTGTGCTTTCCATTGATCATAATGTAAAAGTGCCGGGAGAATTGCCTGTAGTTACTAAGCTTATATATAAAGGTACTGACGGGAATGTACTTACTCTGGCAAAAAGGACGACCGTAGTCACAGTTCTGAAAGTTAAAAGCACCAGAGAAGTAACTGTAGAAAGTTCTGATAAAATTCTGCATAGACCGGTAAGCGATGTCGCATTTTTAAGTATGCCTCCCGGGATATCTCTAAAGAAAGACGGAAACAATGTTGAAAAGATAACATTTAAAGAGATTGAAGGCTTCCCGGGGAATGTTATCTACCGTTTCGTAATGGAACCGGCTGGAGCTGAATTTGAGAACGATATCCCTCTGTATGTCACTTTAAACCTTGATGATGTCTTTTCAGGCAATCATTCGCTTCTATCTGTTAAAAGATCTTCCAACGGTTATTTTGACCTTATGGAAAGCTCTTCCGGAGACCCTATAATGCTTGCAGCATCTGGAGATCCCATTATGTCAAAGGTGCTCAGCGGTGACCCCATTATGAGCGGAGATCCAATTATGAGCGGTGACCCGATAATGAGCGGTGATCCCATCATGAACAAGGTGGTTAGCAGAGCTATAACTTTTACTGCCGATCATTTCTCAGTTTTTGAGGAAGGCAGTTCTGAAGTGTCTGTAAAAGACATCATGGAGGAGTGGACTAAAAATCAAGCTCTTCAATTAGTTGATGATGAAGGAAAGTCTATGAACCCATGGGGTTTTATTGTCAAATCTCTTAATAATTCAAAATATGCTGAAGCAGCAGCTTTTTCATATATATTTGACGATCCTGATAGCGTTGAAAATTATTCCGATATTATAGGTTCAATACTGGGCAGAGAGTCCGGCAACCACTTTAACTACTCTATACTTGAAAACTATTACTGGATGTGGAGACATGCCCTTTATGCTCAGAAAAGGTCAGGAGGCACTGATAAGAATGTATTCCCGTCAGACGGTTCTTCATTAAGAGAATTATTCTTTTATCTTTTTTCAGGTACAACGGCATTCAACAGAACCATGACAATATCGGATATGTATAGCGAGAATACAAAGTTTTCTCTTCATGAAAGAGTAAGTCTGAATAAAACACTGCCGGATGTTCATGAAAAAGCTCTGGAACTCTTTCTTGAAATAACGGATACCGAAAATGTTGATCAGGAATCTTTGTATAAATTGAAACTTTTCCCTGAAGCGTTTATGCCTTTTGGAACTTTGTTAAAAACGATAATCAGTCCTCAGATCCATTCAATTCCGAACGATCCGATATCATTCGATTCTCTTTTCTGTATATGGACAAGTTCAGATAATGGAGATGGCACTTTTAATGATTGTCTTTCCTCTCCGGAGCAGTATTCGATCAATGATGATGGTTTTGTTGCAGACAGTGATGGAAATGAAGTTACAGGAGATGAAGCGTATCAGATGTTGTCTTTCAGATTCCCGAAACTGTCACATAAAGAATCCGATTCCAGGAAAAAGACAATTCTTAAAGTTCTGTATATGATTCTTAAATACGGTTCCAGATCCGTATCGCAGGATACTCTGGTTGAAGATCTCAAGCAGGACATCTACGACAGTATAGCTTTGCTTTTCCTTGAGATGGGCACAGTCGTTGACAGTTCTTCAGTTACAGACCTTACAACAATTGAAGGAAAACATGTCTTTGCGGGTGACAGCGACAGGAACAAGATCTACGAAGTCCCTTTAGTAAGTTCGGTTGACAAGTTTCTCGATAAGGTAAATGTCACTGTTAATACAGATGCTCTTTCCAGCTACTCTTTCGAGCGTGTTGTTGCGGATGTGAAAGTTAACAGCATTGTAGGAAAAGACAGTTATGATGGAAACAGACCGCTTCTTCTTTTTGATAAGGAACACAGTGAAGTTTCATATACTTCAACGAGTCTTTCTGTTGACGATCTTGCTGGAGATCAAAATAGATCAGGCATGTCTCTTTTCAACATTCTTAAAGATGTTGATGTAAGTCAGTACGAAAGAAGTTTTGTAGAGATCAACCTGATCGTTACCTACCAGTTTAACGGAAAAAGAAATATTAAGCGTGGACATTACAAGTTTGCAGTTTATCCAGATAATGAACTTGAGATCCTGCCTGATGAGAAAGCTTCTATCGAAGGAACTTTGATTATAAAAGAAGGTATGTCTCCGCTAAAGGATGCGGTTGCTGTTCTTCATCCGGGCAGCGTGACTGCTCTTACAGATGCAGATGGAAAATTCGTTTTCACTAATCTGGAGAAAGGTTACTATGCTATCCATATATCAAAGAAAGGATACTTGCCGGCAAACACCAATGTTCTTGTAGAGCAGGGTGAATACAAGGTCATTAATCCGATCTTTACGAATCTTCTTCCTTCCTCTACTGTTAAAACGGAAGTAAGCGGAACAGTTGTTCACGGATACACAAATGAGACACTCGGGGACATAAGAGTTGTACTTCAGAATGGAGAAGGCGTGACTCTGGAAAATGAAACTTTTCAGAGCGGAAGTTTTACTTTCAGTGAAGTTGAGACAGGAAGCTATACGATCATTGCTTCAAAAGACGGTTTTTACACTGGCTCAGTTCAGTTTACGGTCGAGGATTCGCCAGTTACACTTAATCCTGTAAAACTGATTCCTTTAATGGTCTGCGGTAACGGTATGATCGAAACTTCTGAGAAATGTGATGGAAATGTCAGGAAATGTTCTGACATTAGTGACAGCTACTCCGGTGGACTTGCTACATGTTCTTCAGACTGTTCAAGCTTTGATCTGAGCAACTGTATTGAAAGCAGTCTGTGCGGTAACGGCATCCTGGAAGAAGGCGAGCTTTGTGACAAAGAAAGCAAACTTTGCAGTGATATATCATCACAGTATTCTGACGGCACGGCAAAATGTGGAAACACGTGTACTTCATGGAATCTGACCGATTGCACTGGGACAGCTGAAGATCCAATCTGCGGTGATAGTGTGGTTGACAGTCCTGAGATATGTGATGGAAATATAAAATCCTGTGTTGAGATCGACCCAGATAAATATGCTTCAGGTAACGCATACTGTAAGAATGACTGTACAGGATTCAGTGAAAGCACCTGTGTTATGAAAATCACATCAAGACAGGTTGCCTGCACTAACGCTAACCCGGAAAATTCGGTATGGACAGCTTCTTATGCAGGTGGAAAGATTAATCAAACATGGAATGGAAAGTACTGGGAACCGTCTACTGACACCTGTGAGTGGGAATGTGATACAAATTATACATTTAATCCGATAAGTGAAAGTTGTGTTGCAGATACAAAAGTTTGGACTTGTCCAGAAAAACCTTTCTGGAACAACCAGTATGACACAGCTTACAATACGGTTGACAGCTATACTCAGACATGGACAGGAACTGCCTGGAGTCCGGTTGATGACAGTGAAACAAATTACGATTTGACAGCAAGCACCACATCATGCAGGTACAAATGCAGCTTCAATATGGAATGGGATGGGGATAAATGTGTAGGAATAACAAAGACACCAGATTTTGACTGTTCAAACTATTTTTTACCCGTAGCAGGCGAGGTGCTCAACACTCCTTCGACATACTCACAAACCTGGACATATAACGGTGGAAGTTGGGGGTGGTCTCCTTATGATGATGTTGTTGTTGATTACAGTCCATCTTATGTCGGACCGAGCAATCCATGTACTTTCAGATGTGATGAAAATTATTCTTGGAGCGGGGTTAATAATGAATGTGCAGCTGATACAAAAACTACAAGTTGTACAGGACTTCCTGCTAACGCTTCATGGAATACAGCATCAGAAATCACTCAGACATGGAGTGGAACAGGGTGGCTGCCCTCTGAGGATGGAACATATAATGAAGAAGCCAGTTCAACTGAGTGTAGATTTAAATGTGATGAGAATTATTTCTGGAATGGGTCTGAATGTGAAATTTTTTGTGACATCTGGAAGGAAGATTTTGACAACCCGCCGGATATTAGCAATAAATGGAATCTTGCTGTAACGGTCGGTTCTGCTTCTTTGACATATACTTCAAATAATCTCCTTATGCATGCTGACAAACCTTCTAGTAATTACAGCGGGATTCAAATTACAAGCAACAGATCTTTTGAAAGTGCTATACTGGATGTCACTGTTGAAGTGAAACATGAGGGTTGGGGTCGGACTAGGATTAGGCTGGATGATGGTCCAAGTACATTTGGAACAACAGTTCTGAGTTCTATTGAACTCGACACCGACGATACGCCCTGGATAATGATTTATGGAGAAGGGTATGGAAATGGACCGACTGGAAACGGGACAGGTGTTTCAGGCACTTCATATATGAATAGATGGGTGAAGTTTCGTGTTGTTGTTAATGCTGATCAGATTATATATTATGCGGATGATATTCAGATCGGGCAGTATACTGTTACAAATATTCCTCCACAGGTGTATCTGCATTTGGAAACAGGATCTGCAGCATGGAAGTCGGGGGCGAATGACACTTCATTTAGAAAAGTTGAGATTAAAGAAGGGTCATGCAAAACATATACAAAGACCTATGGTGGTACGCTTAATGATATTCCCGGTTATAGTGGAAGTTTAAAAGAAACATCAGAAGGCACTTTTATTGCAGTTGGAATGACCAACTCTAGTTCAGATACGACAGGTGATGCGTATCTTTTAAACTTTGATATTAACGGAAATATTTTAGTCGAGAAAACATTTGGGGGATCAGGTCGAGACCTTTTTACATCTGTTATTCCCGCTGGAGATAATTTCATATCTTGTGGGCTATCAACAACATATGGATCTAGTCGGGGAAAACTTTACTGCGTAAACATGGATTCAGGGTTTGAAGAACTTAGTTATTTTACCCTTGGCGGAGAAGATTATACGAATACTTTTGATATCGCTCCTACATTAGATGGAAATTTTGTCACAGTAGGTAATAGTACAGATACTGATGTCTGGCTAGATATTGTCGTTAGAAAAATCGCTTTTGATGGCACTGAGATCTGGAAAAAATATTATGCAAATTCTCAAGATGATACTGGCCGAAATATTATAGAGCTTGCCGATGGTAGCTTCTTGGTAACTGGTTATACTGGAGGTTGGACAAGTTGTCATCAGGTTTATTTGTTAAAATTAGATTCGTCAGGTAATAAACTGTGGGATAAGGTTTATGGTCCCTGTAACAGCAAATCTAATTTTCAAGAAGCACGGCAAGCCATAGAACTTTCTGATGGAAGTATTATAATTAGTGGTTCGATGTATAACGCTAATGGGAATCGTGATGCATTTCTTATGAAAACAGATTCTTCGGGCGATCAAATATGGTTAAAAGTCTTTGGTGAGGATACTATGGAAGACAAAGCCGAAGCATTAATATCAACATCAGACGAAGGCTTTGTTTTAGTCGGAACAACAGCATCGTATGGTTTTGGCGGCAACGATGTATTTTTAATAAAAACAGATGATTCCGGAAATCAGGAATGGTACAAAACTTTTGGAGGAATAGAGAGTGATCAAGGAAAATCCGTGCTCCAAACTCAAGACAACGGATTCCTCATACTGGGGATAACCAATTCTTCTGGAAATGGCGAAAATGATATGTTCATCATCAAAACTGATGAAAACGGTAATGTTTTTTAATAAGCCATAAACTTCACTCCTCCCGACAAGCATTATTTGTCAGCTCTTGTAATATTTAAACACTATGAGGTCAACAGTGTTAAATCATACTGTTGGGAAACAAGGTGCTTGCCATGATATATAAGGAAACAAGAGCAAACGATAAAAACAATACAATCCAAATTCTATAAGAACTTGCTCCCTGAATTTTGTTTATTAAGCTGTCATCCCCGTTCTTGATCTTGTCACTTATATAAGCGAGACCTTTTAGTTTCTCATATTTATGTAGTGTAATTGCATGAAATAATTCCATTGTTCGGTGCTTCATTAATAATTGTATAGAAGCTGTTGCTGCTATAAAAGCTAAGAATGAAGCAATTAGCCTCGGTGTTTTATCAATATTGTTTCCTAGAGCAATTACAAGCAAGAAAGCCTGAGCAGTTAAACTTGTTACTGGAGTTTGCCAAACCAGAGAATTGAATGAATCTCTCCTGCTGTTGAGCAAATTATATTGATTCTCGGTTATTTCATTAATATTCACAGCCATCCCATAGATTGCTAAACCTAAGATATTCTGCTTAAAAATCTCT
>CAZVWR010000033.1:0-35238 GCA_964630905.1 uncultured Spirochaetales bacterium
TATCAATGAACTCGTTTTATAACAAAAAATTTATACTCAATTATTAGTAGGAGATACACATGAAAAGAAGTTTCGGGTCGGATAATCACAGCGGTGTGAATGAAAAGATCGCAGTGGCGATGCTGCAGGCAAATACGGGCGATGAGGTTGCTTACGGTGAAGACAAGTGGACTGAGCGGGCTATTGAAAAGATGAGGGATATCTTTGGTAAAAAGGCTGAAGTGTTCTTCGTTTTCAACGGAACGGGTGCAAACACTGTTGCGATAAAAAGCATGACAAGATCGTATAATGCTGTAATTACTGCTGAATGTGCTCACATCAATGTTGATGAATGCGGTGCGCCGGAAAATTTCTGCGGTTGCAAAATAAAAACCATAAAAACTTCTGACGGCAAGCTCACACCTGAAATGATCGAGCCGCTTTTTCACGGAAGACACGATCAGCACCATGTCCAGCCGAAAGTAGTCTCAATAACACAATCAACTGAACTTGGAACAGTTTATACTCCTGATGAAATAAAGAAACTGGCTGATTTTGTTCATAAAAAGAAAATGTATCTTCACATGGACGGAGCGAGGATCGCCAATGCGGCAGTACACCTGAACAAAGGACTTGCAGAAGTTTCAACTGACTGCGGAGTTGATGTTCTCAGTTTCGGCGGAACCAAGAACGGGATGATATTCGGAGAGGCAATTGTTGTAATGAGACCTGAAATTGCCAAAGATATGCTGTTCTTCAGAAAACAGGGAATGCAGCTTCCAAGCAAAATGAGATTCATTTCTTCTCAGTTCCACGCACTTTTAAGGCATGATCTCTGGAAAGAACTTGCTCAAAACTCAAATGAAATGGCAAATATTTTATATAATGAAATTAAAGACTTGAAAGGTATTGAAGTTGTTTATCCCGTTGAGGCGAACGCCATTTTTGCAAAACTTGATAAAGCGGCAATAAAAAAGTTACAGAAAAAGTTCTTTTTCTATGTCTGGGATGAAGATGAATCAATAGTTCGCTGGATGACCCACTGGGCAACTGAGAAAAAAGATGTCCTTGAATTTGTTGAGGAAATTAAGAGAGTTTTAAATTAATCACAAACCTGATCACAAACAGGGCATGGATCTTCCGCATCCTCTTCAGCAGGAAAAGTTTCAGAACAGCTCAGATTTTCTGAACATGTTGAACATTCATCAGCTTTGTCAGCATTAAAATTTGTGCATGGATCATCATTTGCTTCCTGCTCCATAAGTGCGAGCATAGCTTCTCTGCACTTTGCCTCTGTTCCACCGAACATCGGTCTAGCGGCAATACCTTCATCACAAGTAAAAAGCTTTTCACAATAGACTCTGGCGGCATCTTCCTGTGCATCTGCAAGAGTTGTTTCGCTTCCGCAAGAAACAAAAAGAATAATTCCGAAAACAGCAACGATCAATAACTTTTTCATTTTTTCCCTCCAGAAATAAAAAATCGAATTTACGGGTTCATATTAGGAAAAAACAAAGAGGTGTCAAATTAAATGTATAAAGAATTTTTTCTGATGTAATATTCAATACCTTCAGGAAGAAAGCGGTGTACGGGTTCATTTTGTCTCATCATTTCTTTTATCATTGTGCTTGAAATGTCGGGAAGGGCGGAACCGTCAAATTCATCTTTTCCTCGACCTATCACTTTAATGCTTTTGCAGATCTGTTCCAATTCATTGAATTCTTTCCACTTTTCTTTGTTTTTCCAGTTATCTGCGCCGATGAAAAGATGAAAATTAAAAGCCGGATACAAGCTCATAAAGTGTCTTAAAACATCAATTGTAAAACCGGAATTGATCTCCCGTTCAGTTTCAAAAACCTTAACTTTGTCTTTTTGAAAAAGTTCTGCCAGAATGCGGCACATCTCAAGACGATGTTCAAAAGATGTCGGTTTATAACCGAAAGGGTGGTTAAAACTCGGGATCAGCCAGACTTCATCCATTGCGTACCTTTCAAAAGCAAGATCTATCGTCATTCTGTGGGCAAGGTGAGGGGGGTCGAACTTCCCGCCGAAAATTGCTATATCTTTGATTTTATTATTCATATTTGAGAATGACAGGAATATTTCTTTTAAATGACATTGCATTAATCCTTTTATTCAGAGCTTCCACGAGCCTTGCATCATGACCAGCTTTTATAACTTCATCAGGGTTCATTTTGAGGTCTGTCAGAGCATATATCACCGGGTCCATATCGGCATAGGCAAAACCGATCTCAGATTCATCGGTCTGACCTTCAAAAAGATCTGCACTCGGAGCTTTTGTTATCAGCGATTCAGGAATACCAAGATATTTTGAAATTTTAAACACATCAGTTTTATAGAGATACCCGACCGGATTTATTGCAGAAGCACTGTCACCAAAAAGAGTAAAATATCCAAGTTCTATCTCGCTTTTATTCCCTGTCCCGAAAACTATCGCCTTTTTTGCATTTGAATAATCAAAAAGGGTTATCATCCTGACCCTTGCCATGATGTTGCCAAGACGGATGTGTCTTGAAATTTCCTGATTCACCATATTATTTGCCGCGATCGCATCAACTGCGGCGGTTATTTCGATATGTTCATGGTTTATTCCAAGATGATGAACCATTTTCATTGCATCTTCAACACTGGCACGGCTTGAACTTTTGTAAGGCATTAATATTCCTGTGACATTCTCTTTTCCAAGTGCAAGGGATGCAAGAGTCGCCACAAACGCACTGTCGATACCTCCTGAAAGACCGAGTACTGCTTTTGAATGACCGGTATGCACCATTTCGTTTTTAATTGAATTAGTAATGAATTCAACGACTTTTAAATAATTAATTTCCGGAAGTTGGATCATTTATTTCCTCAATGATATCTGGTTTATAAGCGATCTTCTAAGTTTTATTGAACTGAAAAAACAGTCGTGAATAATCTTTTCGGGTTCGTCAGATGAATTGTATCCTGAAACCTGAACATAACGGTTTTCAATGGCGTCAAGGGAAGCTTTATTGAAATCAGTTGCAACGGCATTCCGGCATTTTTCAATGAAATCGAATTCGGCACTATCTGAAAATGTGAGCGAGTCCGCAAGACGGGAGAGCCAGAAGGCGGCAATGATGTTGTCAGGCCTTGACTTAAGAGGGGGAATTTCATCAAGTGTGGAATAATCTGAAACAAAGAAGCAGTTATTTTTCTTTTCCAGCACCACTTCGCAATTCTCAAAAAGTGAAAAAATCTCTTTTCTTGAAAAAAAACGGCAGGTTCCGCTAAAAGAGGAAATAGTGTACCAGAAACCTCTGTCAGCTTTTGTCTGAGCTACAATTGTCCCTTTGAATGTATCCATCAGTCCGAATCTATCTGCTGTTTGTTCTTTTTGGATTTCTGCATATCCGAAGTTACACCAATACTGGTGGCAAGATCAAGACAGTCTTTCAGGAATGGGATTGTCACTTCTTTTATGTTCTTTGCGTCAACATCAAGACACCGCAGAAGATAATTTTCTCCGGTCTTTTCCTGCTTGAGCACATACATTTTTAAAGCACCGCGGTATAAGGCTTCAACATAGTATGGGCAGAAACTGATAGCTTTTTTATAATTGTCAGCCGCTTTTTCATGCAACGCCTGTTCATCATACATTACACCGAGCTCTTTGTAAGGTTCACAGTAAGTTCCTTTCATTTTGATAGCCGAGTTAAAATGCTTTTCCGCAATGTCATACTGCTTCTGAAGTCTGTGAACAATACCTATGTTCGTTTCGACATAATGGGGAAAAGGGTAGAGGGCGTCGGAACTTACATTCTTCAATTCTTCAAGTGCCAGATCATATTTGCCAAGTCTGGTGTAGAGAACACCCATATTGTTCCTTGCATCAGAATATTTGCTGTCGAGCTTTATCGCTTTTTTCAGATTTTCCTCAGATTTGTCATACTGCCCGTCCTGAAGATAAACCATGCCCAGGTGGTTGTAATACTGAGGGATCTCAGGGGCCGCTTCAATGGCTTTTGAAAACTCCCTTGTCGCCTTAATATAGTCACCCTGATTCCATGCGGCAAGGCCCATCTGATAGTAACTGTCGGCCTTTTTTTCATCACTGACGGTCTTAGGTTCAGCCGATTTGCATGAGAAGGAGAATAACGCTGTTACAACAAGAAAAACTGAGAGAACTCTTTTCATTATCTACTCCGCAACGATCTTAAAGTTTCCGCTTGCTCCGAGATTGTTGATCTCACCTTTATGTTCAGCAAACGGTGCAAATTCTATTGAGCTGCCCTTTTTCACACCGGTTCCTGCAACGATCGTGAACTTTATCACTTCCGTATTTGGAACTGAGTTGTATGCGACAACATTTTCCCCTTTTTTGAGAAATGGATTTATTTCAAGAATCGAATCCTGCTGGCTTTTCAGAACTTTTACCGCTTCCTTGCCGTTGATGAAAAAAACAAAATCATTGGTGAGCGGCTTATCAAAAGAGATCGAAATGATATATTCCTTTGAAGGTTTTGCCGATTCATCAACAATTTTAACATCCGGGGCATCAATGTGGATGTTACCTGAACTGTCGATTTTCACATTGCAGTTCTTAATCTCAGTGTCCTTCATCCCTGTCGCCTTCACGCCGTTAATGAAAAGATCGGCCGATTGAAGTGAAAAAAATGTCATAATAAGTAACAAAAACAATGCTTTTTTCAAAACCTATTCCTCCTTTTTCAGAAGTTCATCCGCTGAATCTTTCTTTTTATCTTTCTTCTTTCCTTTTCCGGCACGACCCCATTCATATCCGAATTCAAGGTCAAATCCCCAGTCCCATGAAGAGATGTAGTGCCCTTCAAGGTTGTCATTGGGCCTTGGATTGTCTGCACTCCAGAAACTCCAGTGTTTCCCGACATATCCGTTAATATAAAGAATCGGAAGGACTTGTAATCTGACAGTTGCCCTGAAAAGTGAACTTACCCGGTCTTCCTTGAATATCGCAGACGGAGAGTCGATTCCCCGTCTGTAATATGAAAGCATAGTCTTGAGTATCCACAGATCGGGAAGTTCAAAGTGTGCAAAAAGTGAAAAAGAGGAGGGGAGCTGTTCATATCCGAGCGAAAGTGCCATCCATGTCTTCCAGCTGTATGTGAACTCTCCATAGAACGAGAATACCCATTTGTCTGACGAATCGTTCATCAGATGATAATATTTCGATCTTCCATCTGGCTGGAAACCGCTTTTTCCATAAATGTTGGTGAGCATTTCCATTCTTTCAATATCGTAGAAAGTGTCAAAGAAAGAGGGGAGATAGGAATCGTGATGAACCCTGAACTCAAGCTGAGTCCTGATGCCGTGCTGATTCTTTTCATCAAGGTTGAACCTGCCGAGAAATCCGAGTGTAAGTCCGCCCCTTTCAAAATCATTTTTGAACCATGAATAATCAAGGAAGGTCTTGATATCAACTTTCTTGTCCTCTGTTTTAAAGATCTTAAAATCAAAATCTATTCCCTGCAGATAGAGAAATTCATGGTCTGTTACAATCGGTCTGTTCTTTGAGTCTGTGTCAATCCTCCGTACTCTTTCTCCGCCATAAAGATTTTCATTTATTGTATCCCACATTTCAGGCTGTTTGTTTGCATCCGGCATGTCGTAATAATTTACATATTGCAATGATTTCGGTGCATTCCTGTCAGCAACGAAAGTGTATCCGAAAGAAGCACTTTCAGCATGGTATCCGCCAAGTCCTGAAAAAGGTTTGACGAAAGCAAGTCCGCCGAAAATGTTACCTCGTGCCACATCACCCAGAAGAAGTTCAAAACCGCCGTATTTTGCATACCAGTTAAGTTTGGTTGAAAGGGTTGAAAAGGTCGAGTCGTGGTTCGGCACATATCTTTTAAGTATTGAGCCGTGACCGATAGTCTGAGCAAAATTGCTGCCGATAGAAAAATAGAAAGTGTCTTCCGAGCCTCCGACCTGCAGATACCGGAGGATCTTAAGATAATCCTGCCATTCATCCCAGTCTTTTGTCCGGAAACTGAAAGTGTTGTTATTCTTAGTTATATCAGTGTTAAAAAGCTCAATATTTAAAGGCACATGAATCCCGAAGATAAGATTGACCTTCTCAAACCGCAAAGAAAGCTTAGGGTTGATCAGGAGGTAATATATTGAGTCTATCATTGACATACCGATTGAAAGGCCTGCACTGTTATAAGGCGACAATATTTCTTTTGAGCCGATATTAGCAAGTTCTCCTTTCCAGAAAACTTTTTCCTCTTTCGGTTTTTCATCCTTCTTTGCCACAGGGTCTTCCTGCTTCTGTTCTTTCGGTGCAGGCTCCGGCACAGGAGGTGTAACAGGCTGAGGTTGAGGTGCTGCAACAGGTTGAGGTTCAGGCTGAGGTTCAGTTACAGGTGCCGGTTCGGGTTGCGGAACAGGAGCAGGCTCCGGTTGAGGAGTTGGCTGTTGAGCAGTCGTTTCAGGTGCAGGTACTGGTTCAGGTTGCGGAGTTACAGTTTGCGGTTGTGGAGCAGGAGCCGGAGGCTCAACCAGTTCATCCTGCGGATAAAAAGCCGGAACATCCTTTACTTCCTCTTTTTTTTCATCTTTTGACTCCTTTTTTGATTCCTCCTTCACTTCTTCTTTTTCTTCTTTTGCAGGTTCTTCCTGTTCTTTTTTGTCTTCACCTGAAACATTAGAAAAAAGAAAAAATGTGCAAAGAGCAAAAGTAAAAAAATAAAATCTCTTCATATTAATCTCCACGCTCAATTATTCTGCCACTACCAGAGCACTGTCGACAATATCTTTTATCAGCGGAAGGTCAACCTCTGCTTCAGATCTTGTAGCATAACATCCCGATCTTATCCTGTACCAGTTCTTTCCATTCACCACACCTTCAACAAGGCGGGTTTGAGGTATATCATACCGCTTTTGTGCTGAAAGTGCCATTTCCCTGCTTGGATCTGAGAATATCTGTATTGAATAGAGACATTTTTTGTTTTCCTTTTTCTCAGGAATTTTGTTTTCTACTTTCTGTTCAACGGGTTTCTGTTCAACAGCAGTCTCCTGTTTTTCAGTATCAACAGTTTCGATCTTTTTTGGGAGTTCAGGAATATCGCATACAACATTTGTGTTATACCGTCCGTTTTCATCGAGGATGCCTTTTTCCTTTGCAATGTCAGTCAGATTAATGTGTTTTGCAGTGATTTCCTGAAGTCTGTAACTGCAGTCACTGAGCTTTTCCTGCACATCTCCCTGATCGGCACTTGTCCGCTCTATCTGTCCATGACTGTTCCTTCCGATAATAAGCCCTGCAGTGAATGCGGCGGCAAGCAGAAAGAACGATATTACCAGTGATTTAACAAGTAGTCCGGGATTCAGTTGAATATTGTCGTTTTTCATTTTTTTTATCCTCTCTGTCGGTCGATCTTCCGTTTAAGCAGCTTCCTTTTTAATAAAACACTGTCAGAATTTTCCGGTCTTTTCGAACAGTTGTTGTATGTGTCAATGAGAGTGCACACATCTTCCTCAATATCGGAATTTTTAAAGTCCTCTGTCGTCCGCATGAAATAATACAACCTTTTGCGATTTCTTTCAAGTTCCGACACCGATTTTGCTATATTCAGCCGGTCGACCTGTTCGAGAATAAGGCCTCTGTTGTGTTTTCTTATCTTTTCAGAAATGTTGTTCCTGTTAGAAACCACCACCGCTTTTCTTAATGAAACGGCAGTATTAACAAGGAATGAATCGCTTCTGTGCCATTTTGACGGAATGATCAGAACATCAAAAGTATTGAGAACCGAATTCAATCGCCCCTGTTGGATAGGTCCATGAAAGAAAACATTGGGATTACGGACTTTTTTCTTCAGGCGGGTAAAATAGTGCCTGTTTTCGTGCAGTTCCCCGTAAAGATGCAGTTCATTATGATATCCGTCATCATAAAGAATGTTGAAAGCTTCAACAAGTTCAAGCACTCCTTCTTCAGGAAGTATTTCTCCCATGAATCCGAATTTTACAGCACCCTCGATTTCAAAAGGTCTGTTGGCAAACGACATATCGCTTTCTATTCCCTGTTCAAGAAAAGAAACCTTGTTCTCCGGAATGATATTTCTGTAGAAAAGGTTGTATTCTATCTGTGAGAAGAACAGAAACCTGTCTGCCAGCTTGATAACATCTTCACAAAGAGAAGCCCTTTCTTCAAAAACGGAACTTTCAACCGGATTGAGATTTGTCTTGTTGTAGTAGCTGCTGTAGCGGCCGATGTTTTCAAACCAGCATGAACGGGTTGACCTCTTTTTTACTGAATTAAACATTTTCTTAAAAAATACTGTAACTGAACTGTTGACAAAATTTGATATTCTGACTTTTTCATTTTCCGGATCAGACGGAAATCCTTTGGTGAAAACAGAATTTGAAAATAAAAATCCGTCACAGACCACTGCCACGACGGGTATTGACCGTTCTTTTGCAAGGAACGGATAATTAAATGAATGATTCTTGAAGCTCCAGATGTGGATGCAGTCAAAGTGCTGCTCTTTCAGAATGTAACTGAAAATATTCTCCATTCTGTTGTTTGCGAAAGTGTCCCGGAATGATTCATGTCTTGATGGAAGGTATGTCACCATTTTTTTAATTTTGGAGACTTGCATTATATTAAGCGAGTAGTGCTCTTCTGTATCTGAAAACTCAGGATAAAATAGCGTAATATCTGCTTCGTCTGCAAGAAAATTCACGAGGGAATTTATGTAACTGTTAAGAAATGAGATGGCATTCCCGTCTTCAGGAGATGACTCCAGAACAAAAAGAAGTGAAAGACGGTTTTCAGATTCCACTTATTTCACCATTTAAAGCGCTCATTGCGGCCGTCGCAGGACTTGCAAGGTGAACCTCGCCGTTTCCCTGTTTTCCTTTGAAGTTTCTGTTGGAAGTGGAAACGATCACTTCTCCGTCTCCTGTCATACCGATCTGTCCGGAAGCACAACCGCCGCACCCGGGATTTGCAATAACAAAGCCGGCATCAAAAAGAGTTTTGATCAACCCTTTTTCCAGCATTCTGCCATATATCTCTTTAGTCGCAGGGACAATATAACCATTTGTTTTTATTGTCTTTCCTTTAACAATTTTTGCAACTTCCTCAAAGTCACTGTATCTGCCGTTGGTACAGCTTCCGATGAATACAGTGTCTATTTTTTTGCCATTGAATTCCTTCAGTCCTTTGACATTGTGAGGGTAGGGCGGAGCGGCAAGCTGCGGTTCATTCAGTTCATCAAGATTAAGTTCATAAACCATCTCGTAAACAGCATCTTTATCGGCTTCAATCAGTTCAAGCCCCGGAATTCCTTTTGTCGGTATCATTATCGAAATGACACCCATTTCAGTTCCCATGCTGGCGATAGTAACCCTTTCATCAAGAGTCAGTTTTTCCATTTCGTCACCGTAAAGTTCAACAACTTTGCCAAGGAATGTCCTTGAACCGAACTTCTTGAGCATGAAAAGGACGATGTCTTTAGCCGTAATGTTGTCTTTTCTTTTTCCCTTGACTGTCAGTTTAACAGATTCAGGAACTTCAAACCATGTCCTTCCGGTTTTCCAGATATAGGCAATGTCAACATCACCCATTCCCTGACCGAAACAGCTGATAGCACCCATTATATTGAAATGACTGTCTGTTCCGACAACTGTCATACCCGGTTTTGCATAGCTGTCTATTAAAATGTGTGAACCGATGCCTGCGTCAACATCATAAACTCTAAGCCCTTCCTTTCTTGCAAAATTGCGACATATCTGCTGATTTACCGCATAAGGAATGGTCTTTGCAGGAGCGACACAGTCAAAAGTGAACATTGTGTTTTTCTTGTCAAAAACCAGTTCACCGGTAAAACTTGTCTGAAGATTGTTGACGACATTTGCTCCGCCGAAATCACGGGCTGTTTTATAGTCAATATTTATCCAGACTATTGAACCCGGCGTAACAGCCTCATTTTTATCAAGAAGATGATCGTAAAATATTTTCTCAATGATCGTTTTTCCCATGATTTTCCTCTAAATATTTAAATAACAGTGAAATTCACGCGGAGATAATAACAAACCCTATGTTGTTTGTCAAAAGGATTTACTGTTTTCAGAAAGTTTCCAGAAATGCTTCGATCCTTGTTGCGACCCGGGCATCTACATTTCCTGCCGGCTTGTCAAATTCGATAGTTAATACAGGCACTTCCAGTTTGAGTTCTGATAGAATACTTCTGAGTATTATATCTTCAAGCTGGCGATGGCAGAACGACTGGACATAATGAATTATCCCGTCGGGCTTTCTTTTCCTTATTTCCGACAGTGCTTTTTCAAATCTGAAACGGGCGGAGTAGGGGTATGAATAGTTTGTGTACTGCAAAGCAAGTGAATCATATTCATCAACCATTGCAAACTCGCGCTGGATCTCATTATAAATGACAACAGCACCCTTTTTCTCAATGAATTCATGGATAGGCACTATCGGAGGAACACCGAGATATGCGATCTTTTTAATATTCTTCTGTTTAAAAGTCTTTTTTCTTTTTTCAACCGTTTTCATAAATTCATCAACATTTTTTTCAAATGAAACGGGGTCACCGTTGAAATCGGATGCACTGACAAGAAAAAGATGGTTCTCAACTCCTTTGACAATGCCCGGGAATTTATAAGACAAATTATCAATATATTTAAGCTTTTTTCTTAATCCTGAAAGAGAGGAACGGACCAATTCACATTTTTCTAAAGTTGTCCCCATAAATTTGGCAAAGCGCTCAATTTCAGCAGACATTTTTGAAACATCTCTTTCGTAAGGATAGTTGAATATGAAACTTCTTATCCCTGTTTTCATGGAAACTATCTGTTCAAGAACTTTTGCATTGGAACAGTCGCCTTCGGTCACTGCAATGAAAACATCGCTCTTTGGATCAAGAATATCTCCGGACATGACCGAATAAAGCCCTTTTATCCACGCACAACTGCTCCCTGAGAACCCTTCAATCTCAGCTTTTTCAACGAGATCATAAGGATTTTGAGCACTTACAAATATATTGTTAAGATCAAGCGGTTTGAATCCCGCGGCAAGAATAACCTCAACAGGGACAGATGTTGTAAATGCGGCAGTTCTTTTCATGACATTGTTATGTTAAAAAATCTTTCAAAGTTATCTTTCACTTTTTTCTGCATCTCAGAAACTTCAATATTCAGAAATCTACTTGCAAATTCATATACATATCTGACTTTTGCAGGTGTATTTATTCTGCCGCGGAACGGAACAGGTGCAAGGAAAGGGGAATCGGTTTCAAAAAATATCCTGTCAAGTGGAGAATTTTTTAAGATATTCTGAAGTTCGACCGATCTATTGAATGTTACAATTCCGGAAAAAGAGATGTGCCACCCGTTTTCAAATATTTTTCTGGCGGTTTCCAAAGACCCTGTGTAGCAGTGGAAAAGGACTTTTTCATCTTTCAGACCGTATTCCAGAAGAGTTTCTATGATCTCTTCCTCGCCGTTCCTTCCGTGAATAATCAGAGGTTTTTGCAATTCTAAAGAGAGGCCTATCATTTTTCGAAGCATTTTTCTTTGTGTTTCTCTGGGAGAAAAGTCATAGTGAAAATCAAGTCCAACCTCACCGACAGCAACAATTCTGTCACCGTTGTCTGAAATCCAGCGGGTAGGGGAATCGATGAATTTCTCAGCTTCGTGAGGATGAAAACCTGCTACTGAAAAAAAAGAGATCCCTTTATCCTGAAAAGCACTTTGTATCTGTTGCGAAAAAATCAATTCATCCTCATTTCCGCAGATATTCACCACTGTACCCACACCATCATTCTTCATTTCATCAATTATTTCAGACTGTTGACATCCTTTTTCCTTGACAAGCATATGAATGTGGGCGTGAGAATCAATAAACATTTCAGGAGTTTTCTTTCTTCTGATTGAAATTCTTTCTGAACTTTCTGTTTCTGTTGAATTTTCTGTTGTTGTCAGGGTTCTTTTTCCTTTCTCCGTTCTCCCTCTCTTCTTCAGTATCATTTTCTGATCTGTCTTCCGGAAGAAGGAGCTCTTTCTCCTTTGCAAGAACAGGAAGTATATTCTTGGATTCTTTGGAGAATCTTTCGGGCGGGGTGGTGACAGGAATCAGAACCCACTTTCCATTTTCCTTTCTCAGAGCTTCTTTCGGAAAAGTTTTTTCTTCGTTCTTTTCCTTTCGATCATAATTTTCACTGAAAAAAACTGTGAGATTTTTAGTTATGACATTTATCTTCCTTACAACTCCTTCACGACCGCTGGCTTTTTCGACTATTCTCGTCTCTTCTTCAGGATAATCTTTCCGCATCTCCTCATATGAAGGATTTTCATATCCAAGACAGCAGAACAATCTGCCGCAAATACCTGATATCTTGTTGGGATTAAGGGACAAGTTCTGATCTTTTGCCATTTTTATCGAAACCGGAATAAAATTATGCATATGTCTGCTGCAGCACAGATCCATTCCGCATGGACCTAGACCGCCCATTATTTTCGTGGTGTCCCTGACACCTATCTGTCTCATTTCAATACGGCGTCTCAGTTCGTATGCAAGCCGTTTAATAAGTTCCCTGAAATCGACACGACCGCTTGATGAGAAATAAAAGATGGCCTTTGAATCGTCAAGAGTGTATTTCACCTTTATGATCTTCATCCTTATTCCGAGCTCTTTGTTGAGCTTTTCGATAACTTCCCAGGCCTGTTCAGCACTTTTTTCAAGCCGCTTGGCTTTCTCCAGATCATCGGGGCGGGCTTTTCGTATAAATCCGTTCTTTATGAAATTTATCTTGTTCTGCCGCTTGAACTCGTCAGCACTTTTATTCAGAACATCGGCAAGCTCCATTCCGCGTTCACTGTATGCAACGATTACATCTCCCTGTTTAAGTTCATTGCCGGGGTTTTTCTGTTCAGGATAGTAATACCAGTAAACTTTTCCCGCGTTCTGGAACTGAATGGCTATGACATCTTCAAAAAGGGGAAATTCATCGCTGTAATCAAAATAGACCGCATTTCCGCCGCCAAGCGGGGCGATAGGTGAACCGGCCTTCTTGTGTTTAGGGTTCTCTTCGTCCTTGAAACCCTCATCATTTACTTCAAGTTCCTGTAATTTCCTGAATTCTTCCTCGGAAATATCGATGTTCCTTGAAATGTTTCTATTGTTCTTTTCCAATTTCATCTCCTATAAGGTTGTAAAAGACCGACGCATCAAACGAAAAATATTGATTGTTCTTAAGGAACTGCACAATTCTCATTGATACGGCAGGAAATCTATTTTTAATATAAAACGAAAAAAAAGCAAGTCGCATTCTTACGAACATTCTTTTAAAATAGTCTGATCTTTCGGGTGTTACAGCTTCATTTGAATTATCTGACACAGAGCTTAGATCAGTTATGATGTCGGCCATCCGTTCAACAAAAAGAAGAGAGTTGAAGTTTATGTTCAATGTTTCAAGTTCCATTTTTTTCTTTTCAGCAAGAACTTTATCGACACTGATCTCTTCACACATGAATTCAAGAAAGGTGAAAAATTCAAAAGGGGTGATCTCTCCGTCATCTTTTTTTTCAGGAGGGACAAATATTGCGACACTTCTTGAAACTATGGTGGGAAGAAGAGAATTTTTCTTGTTCGCAGAAAGAATGAAATAGGTTCGGGCCGGAGGTTCCTCGATCTTTTTTAAAAGCGCATTCTGGGCTTGAATGGTCAAGGCTCCTGATTCTCTGATGAAAACAATGCGGTTTTCAGATTCGTAAGGCTGATAGCATATTATGTTGTCAAGGGACAGAACATCTTCGATCTTTATGGAACCCGTTGAACCTTTTGAGAGTGTAATGAAGTCAGGGAATGATTGTAAAGAACAAAGATCAATGAATTTCTCAACACTGATGTCCCGTTTAGGTTTTACAAGATCATATGCGAATGAATTGACAAGATTGAGGATGGCTTTTTCGCTGGGACCATAAAACAGAATCGTCTGGGGCAGGTTCTTTCTGTTGACCGCAGTCAGAATATTATCTTTTACCGTTTTCTGTGGCATTTAGTTTACATAATATATGTTATGCGAAGTTGATGGTAAAAAGTCTTAATCATATTAAGGCCTTTCTGATCCTGCCAATCGTCGCAATCTTTTCTTTTTCCCCTGCTTTCTTCAGTCTGAAATATAAAGATCTGTATTCAGGTGTAAAACCGAAAGAGAAAATTATGAACTTGTAGTTGATCCTTTCATTGGAGAAAATTATTTCATCTGCTGTTCTGCTCGTTATGATGTTCAGATACTTGTCGAAATCCATCTTTCTCCCTTTTATGAAGAATATGGCACTGAATTTTCTGAGTATCACCTCATCCTTGAAATGGACATCTATACGAGCGTTCTGAGTTTGTGCAAAATATGTTAATGTTATGAAATCATTCCACATTCCTTTTGGTGTCGTTCTTTTCGGTATCCACAGGATCTTCCCCGAAGGATCTGTAGGAATTGCTCCAAGATCAATGATCAGTTCCTCTTTTTCGCCTTTTTCAACCTCATTTTTATCTTCAAGACACTCACATTCAATGCTTTTGTCAACGATTGATGTTGTCCTGTAACCGACCCTTTCACTGCCCGGATCGTTGAAAAGATACGGCACAGCCTGCTGAAGATCGTTTGCAAGCGACCTCTTATATGAAGTGCTTGAAAAAAAGAATGAAAACAAACTCTTAGATGCTATAGTTCTTCCTGATCTTGATAACATCATAAGAAGTTTTGATTCGTTTGTATTGCAGAAATCAATGGTTATGGAAGGTTTTGTCTCCCTGATAAAATTGAAGAGCGAGAAATCTTTTGAAGGCTCTGAATATTTTACACCCCCGCAATTCACTGCCGCTGTTTTTTCAGTGTCGCAATCTATTACAAAAACCTTCCCCTGCGGATTGAATGAATCACTTGAACACCATTTTGAAGATTGTTCAATAATAGAAATAAAATTCTCAGCATCAGTAAGGATCACTGTCGTAAACGGTACGATCCTTCTTAGAAATCTCATAACTTCTTGCTCTTAATATCAATAATATCAGCTACTTTATTGATTATGCCGTTAACGAATGAACTCGATTCCTTGCTTCCGAACTTCTTTGCGATATCTATCGCTTCATTGATCGTGGCTTTGAACGGAACACCGTTCGATTCATCAATAAGTTCCGCAACGGACATTCTGAGGATGTTCCTTTCTATGAGGGCGATCCTTTCAATGCGCCAGTTCGTGGCAGCCTCTTCTATGAGCCTTTCAATTTCTGTAAGATTGTTTTTCACTGTATTCAGAAGGTAAATAATGAAAATGTTCTCCTCTTCAGGAGTTTCATTATCACAGTTTTTTGATGAGTTGATATTAAAATATTTAACATACAGCCCAACAGCTTCTTCCACAGTGCTGTTCCTGTTGAATTCCATACTGTAAAGAATTTGGAGAGTCTTTTCTCTGGATCGTCTTCTAAGTCCCATGTTTCATTCTCAAAATTTATCAGTTACATTTAACATTTCTATTGCCGCAAGTGCTGCGTCAAACCCCTTGTTCCCCGCTTTTGTGCCGGCCCTTTCAACTGCCTGCTCTATTGTATCCACCGTGAGAACACCAAAACTGATGTACACACCTGTTTCGAGTGATACATGTGCTATTCCTTTAACTGTTTCAGCCGCAATGTATTCAAAATGAGGTGTACTGCCTCTGATTATCGCTCCAAGGCAGATAATGGCATCATACTTTTTTGACAATGCCGCCTTCCTTGCCGCAAAAGGGATCTCAAAAGCCCCCGGAACTTTTATAATGTCGGCATTCTCGGCACCGTGTCTTTCGAGACAGTCAACTGCTCCGTTCAAAAGTGATTCACTTACAAAACTGTTGAAGCGGGAAACAATTATCCCGAACTTCTTCCCTTTTGCTGTAAGCTCTCCCTGAAAGGTCTTAGTCTTCATGTTTATCTCCCTTGGAAAATATTTTGTGGCCCATTTTATTCTGCTTGGCCATGAGGTATTTTATATTTTTCTCCTGAACTCCGCAAATATTTGGTATCTGGTCTGTTATTTCAAGACCGTAACCGGCAAGACTTACCATCTTTTTCGGGTTGTTCGTGAGGAGTTTTATCCTCTTAACACCTATCTCTTTAAGTATCTGTGCCCCTATTCCGTAATCTCTCATGTCGGCAGGAAATCCAAGAGCGATATTGGCTTCCACCGTATCCATCCCGTTGTCCTGAAGATGATATGCTTTTATCTTGTTGCCAAGCCCTATCCCCCTGCCCTCCTGTCTGAGATAAAGGATCACACCCCGTCCTTCCGTGTCAATTATCTCCATGGCATTTTGAAGCTGATAACCGCAGTCGCACCTGACACTTCCGAGTGCATCCCCTGTCAGACACTCCGAATGAACTCTGACAAGAACAGATTCTGCAGTAGTGATATCCCCTTTTATCAATGCGACATGTTCAAAACCGTCAACCATGCTTTTAAAAACCTTTATGTTGAAATCGCCTCCCCATTTTGTAGGAAGAACGGCATCCGCAATCTGTTCAACGAGGGATTCTGTCATAAGACGGTATGCAATCAGGTCTTCAATGGTTATTATAGGAATGTCATATTTTTCAGAGAACACCTTGAGTTCGGGCATTCTTGCCATAGTGCCGTTGTCATTCATTATTTCGCATATTACAGCGGCAGGCTTAAGTCCAGCGATCCTTGCAAGATCGACCGATCCTTCAGTCTGACCTGTTCTCACAAGAACTCCGCCGTCCTTTGCCCGAAGCGGAAAAACATGTCCCGGTCTTGCAAGATCCGTTGGAACTGCTCCGTCTTTCACAGCGGCTTTTATTGTGGTGGCTCTGTCTGCGGCTGAAATGCCTGTGGTCACTCCGCACTTTGCCTCAATTGAAACAGTAAATGCCGTTCCGAACCTCGACTGGTTGTCAACTACCATCGGTGGAAGATCAAGCTTGTCAGCAATACTGTTCTCAAGTGCCAGACATATCAGTCCGCGACCGTTTTTCGCCATGAAATTGATGTTTTCCGCATTTGCGAACTGGGCAGCGACAACAAGATCACCTTCGTTCTCTCTGTCTTCGTCATCAACCATTATCACCATTTGACCGGTTTTGATCTTTTCAACGGCTTTTTTAATATTTTCGACCACTTCAGGTCTATAGGTCATATCAAATTCTCCGTCACTTCATAAGTTGAATAAACTCTTTCCTGATTATCGTCTCTTCCCTTCCCGGACCGACGGAAACTATTGAGACCGGAACTCCGAGCATAGTTTCGATCAGTTCGACATATTTTTTTGTTTTTGCAGGAAGATCATCATATTTTCTGATTCTGGAAATATCCTCTTTCCATCCGTCAACTTCGATATAAACCGGTTCGATATTTTCGAGCATTTCTATCGAAGCCGGAAAGCCATTTAATTTGCGACCTTTGTGGTTATATCCCGTCGCAATTTTTATCTTGTCAAAGTTATTCAGAACATCTATTTTTGTAAGTGCTATCGATGTAAATCCGCTCATGTCAAAGATATATTTCAGGGCAACCATATCAAGCCATCCGCATCTTCTCGGTCTTCCTGTCGTTGTTCCGAACTCAAATCCTGTTTTTCGAAGCTCATCGCCGTCAGATCCATGATCTTCAGTCGGGAAAGGACCGGCACCGACTCTTGTGGTATATGCCTTTACAAGTCCGATGTTGTCTAAAACACTGTTCACTGGAATGCCGCATCCGACACCGAAATAAGTTGCAACGGTGTTTGAAGAAGTTACGAACGGATATGTTCCGTGATCTATGTCAAGAAGTGCCCCCTGTGCACCTTCCATGAGTATTTTCCTCTCTTTTGAAAACCCTGCGAAAGCGAAATCGGGCTCCTGAATATAAGGTTTAAGTTTCATGCCGAGATCATAATAAGTTTCGGTGAGCTCATCCGCACTGTAAGGCTGTGTTTTGTAAAGGTCTGAAAACAGTGCGTTTTTCTCTTTTAATGCCGCCTTGATCTTTCTGCGGAGATGGTCTTTGTCAAGAAGATCGGATGCTCTGATGCCGATCCTTGAGATCTTGTCTTCATAGGCGGGACCGATTCCCCTTCCTGTCGTTCCTATCTTATTATCTTTCTTTGCTTCCTCTCTGCATTTATCAAGCGTTTTATGATATTCCATTATTATAGCGGTCTTTGGCGAAATAAGAAGTTTTGAAGGAGAGACCTTGATTCCTTTGTCTGCGAGTTTTGCCGATTCTTCAATGAACTGCTTGGGATCGAGAACTACTCCGCTGCCGATGAAACTTATTACATTGTCTCTCAATATCCCTGAAGGTATTGCGTGAAGATCATATTTAACACCATCCACAACTATCGTATGTCCTGCATTGTTTCCGCCCTGGTACCGGCAGACTATATCGACTTTTTCGGTAAGAATATCAACTATTTTACCTTTCCCTTCATCACCCCACTGGGTTCCTGTAACAAGATGTACTGTCATTTCACATTCTCTCCATAAACAGGTTTTCACTCTTCGTTAGCATCAAGGACCGCAAGGAACGCCTCCTGCGGTATCTCAACATTTCCGAGCTGTTTCATTTTCTTTTTCCCCTCTTTCTGCTTTTCGAGGAGCTTTCTCTTTCTTGACACATCACCGCCGTAACATTTCGCGGTTACATCCTTTCTGTATGCTTTAACCGTTTCTCTCGATATTACATTAGAGCCGATCGCCGCCTGAATCGCCACATCATACATCTGTCTGGGGATCACTTTTCTCATTTTAGCAACGAGAGATCTGCCCATGTAATAAGACTTTTCCTTGTGAACTATGACAGAAAGAGCATCAACCGGATCACCATTTATAAGAATATCCATTTTAACAAGATTTGACCGTTCATAATCAAGAAGTTCATAGTCAAGTGACGCAAAACCTCTTGAGATGGATTTAAGTTTGTCATAAAAATCATAAACTATTTCGCTTAGAGGTATTTCATATTCAAGTATTACCCTGTCAGTTGTCTGATAAGTAAGATTTTTCTGCCGTCCCCGCTTATCAAGACAGAGTTTGACCAATCCGCCGATGAATTCAGCCGGAGTGAACACTGAAGCTTTGACAAATGGCTCCTGAATGTGGTCAATCAACTGCTGTTTAGGAAGCTTGTCAGGGTTTTCAACAAAAACCTCTTCACCGCTGTTGAGAATGACTTTATATGAAACGCTCGGAGCTGTTGTGATGAGTTCAAGATCAAATTCCCGCTCAAGCCGTTCCTTTACTATTTCAAGGTGAAGCATTCCCAGGAATCCGCATCTGAAACCGAAACCGAGAGCACTTGAATTTTCGGGCTCGTGGGAAAAACTTGAATCGTTAAGCGCTAGTTTTTCCACAGCTTTTTTGAGTTCTTCATACTTTGATGTCTCCACAGGGAATATTCCGCAGAACACCATCTGTTTCATCGGTTTGAAACCGGGAAGCGGCAAAGGAGAGATATCGTTCTTCAGAGTTATTGTTTCGCCGATATTGACATCGTGTATAGTTTTTATCCCTGCCGCTATGACCCCTACTTCACCGGCATTGAGTTCGTTCACTTTGACAGGATGCGGTGTATATCTGAGTATTTCGATCACCTCATATTCCATGTTCGAGTGCATCAGATATATCATGTCGCCGTTCTTTATGCATCCGTCGAACATTCTCACAAGCATTCTCACACCGACATAGGCATCAAACCAGCTGTCGAATATCAAAGCCCTTGTTTTCATTGCAGGATCTGTTTTGGGGCATGGTATATCAGTGACTATTTTGTCAAGAAGCTCCCTGACTCCGAAACCGGTCTTTGCCGACACTTCGAGAGCGTCTGTAGCATCTATTCCGATTATTTCGATGATCTCGTTTTTTGCTTTTTCAGGATCTGCGCTCGGAAGGTCGATCTTGTTTATGACAGGAATGATCTCAAGGTTGTTATCTATCGCCATATATACATTTGCAAGTGTCTGTGCTTCGACACCCTGAGTCGCATCAACGACAAGAAGAGCCCCTTCACAGCTTGTAAGCGCTCTGCTCACCTCGTATGAAAAATCAACATGTCCGGGAGTGTCAATGAAATTAAGCTCATAAACTTCCCCCTGATATGTGTGAAGAACAGTGACCGCCCTCGCTTTAATGGTTATTCCCCGTTCCTTTTCAAGTTCCATATCGTCAAGGAACTGTTCCTTTTTTTCCCTTTCTGTTAAGCTTCCTGTCATTTCGAGGAGACGGTCGGAAAGAGTGCTCTTTCCGTGGTCGATATGGGCAATAATCGAGAAGTTCCTGATATTCCTGATATTTTTCATTCAAATTCCCACAAGGCCGAATATTTTACAATCTCAACAAACAAAAACGCGTGGATTTATACATTAACATAGAATAAATTACAAGAATATTGTTTGTCAGTTCTTAAAACAGTTAATCTCCGAAATACTTTCCAAACCCTTTTTCGAATGCAGTGGGGTTGGTTAAATCGGATGGTTTTTGTAACTCGCTGAGTTTATAGAAGTTTTTTACTTTGAAAAATTTCATGATACGGGGTGATATTGCGTTTGCCGGGCATTTATAGATGCATCTCATGCAGATCATGCACTTCCAGCCGAACCGGGGTTTCCCTTCTGTGTCTGCGGTGATGTTCATTTTCGGGCATATTTTCATGCAGAGTCCGCATTTTGTGCAGTCATTATTTGCTTTCAGGTCTTTTCCGAAAAACGATGCGCCGAATGTTTCAAGCCGGCTGAAAAACCATGTTGAGAACCTCATCCAGAGAGGGTTTTTGTGAAGAACGACTGTTCCGCTCATTATTTCTGAGGATGCTTTCACGATCTTTAAACCGGCAACTTCAACCAGTTTTGAAATGAATCTGTCGCGGTATCGCATAAAAACATTGGCGGGCATGACAACAAGCGATTCGTGAGTCACTATATATCCGTTCTTATTCAGTATTTTTCTGATTTCCGTTGTCGCTCCGCCGTTAAAGAAAGGATCTCCCGGACTTTTCACGATGAAAAATTTTCTCCCCTCACCTTTCGGCAACGATTTTTTAAGGAATTCAAGAACATTGGCAGGTGCGTTCAGGGCATGAACCGGATAAATTACCCCCGCAACGGCAAAATCATCACCAAACCCCTTCCCCAACCTGTCAAACTCATCAATGTCAACAAGCTCGACACAGTATTTTTCCAGGAACTGCAATGAGAACTTTTCAGCAACATATTTTGTGTTGCCACTTCCTGAAAAGTAGAAAAGAGTGAGTTTTGGTTTGATAGTTTCTGACAATTTTATAACTGATGATTATTTAAGTGAAACCTGCTCTATTCCGTTCCAGTCCCTTGCCACGAAAAGGTCGTCACCTATAACTGCAGCACTCAGGCTGTAGGAATAGTAACCGTATGTTTTTTCTGCAAGTTTGAGCTCTTTTTCAACTCCGTCAGCAGACAGATAGATCATGTTGTTCGAGTTGGTATAACCGTAGTAATAGTCTTCATTGTCTTCGATCGAAAGAAGGAATCCGCCACCTTCAACAGAGCTGTATCTCGCACCGTTTTCATAAGACTTATTGAACAGTCTCTTTCCGTCCTCCGCCCTGAAGATCTGGACATTCATTGATGTTTCACGATTGCTGTAATACCAGTAGTTGCACTCCTGCTGCTCATAGTTGTAAACCGTTTTGTTCGTTCCGATAAAAACCTTGTCATTTTTCACAATAAAATCAGATGATTCATAGCGGTACATCTTGTCAGTGCTCTCATACGAATTGGTAACACTTATCTTCTTGATAACACTGACCTTTGTCTTGTCATCATTGAACTTAAGGATGTAAAGAGTCTGGAAATATGTGGAGTTATAATAGTAATCATCTTCTTTGTAAACTTCATCATTCCACATGTAGTGATAAGTATAGAGATATTTTCCGTCATCGCTCATTCCGATGATCTTGCCGGGGATGTTGACCTTTTTCCCTTTAACAGGTTTTGCAGGATCTTTTACATCAACAGGAACAGCATAGCAGTAAAGAAGTTCACGGTCTTTTTCATCAACACCTTTTCTTTCACAGTCGGTGTACCAGAAAGTTGTTCCGTTCGCGATGATCTTTGTGTCATAGTCAAGAGCCCTTCCATCATTTGAAATGACGACCGGCTTAACCTCTTTCACAGTCGGATCGCTCAGGTCATAAACATACATGCTTGATCTGTAAATGCTGTATCCATCACCTTTGACAACGCAGTCTGTGTCTGATTCATAGCAGTCGCTTTCAGGATAGAAATAGTCATATTCCTGATTTGTGAAAGCCATTGCACCGCTTGTTGAAACAGCTGCATTGTTGTAGCTGTAGTAATAATTTTCCGATTCATCTTCAAGAGGAAGTATTTTTATGGAACCTATTTCTTCAGGATTCTTCGCATCAGCAAACTTGAATATTTTCACATATTTTGCATTAGTTTCGGTTTCATCTTCGGCAGCAGCGTTCGCAAAATTGACTTCTCCGCCATCCTCTGCACCGTAGTAATACCAGTACATGTTGTTGAAAACATAACCCATATCGCCTGATTTGATCAGATTGGCATAGCTGTATGCCTCTTTCGAAACAGGATTGCTTCTCCAGTTTACAGGATTTGTGTCATTGCCCGGTTCGTAAGTTACAAGAGTTGACGGCTGACTGTAGTAACTGCTGTCGATGCCGCAAAGCTTGTTGCCGCAAGTGTTTATATTTTCTACATAATATGCCATAACTGCAGTTGAAAGTATTTCCGGTTTGTCACGGTCTGCCGCATCGATCATCATCACATGCCTGTCACCGATGCTGATTATCTGATCATTCTCAAGAGCGACACCTCTCATTACCGGACTGTCAGAAACAACCGATCCGCGCTGTTTGAGACCTTTTTCAAGATCAAAATCCAGAAGATAGAGCTTATACATATATCTCCATGTATTCTCCTCATATTCATTAACAGGAAGAAGAATGAGACCAAGATCATCATATATTTTGAAAGCTTTCCAGTCTTGAGTCGCTTCAGACCATGAATAATTTGAGCCGATTGCTATCATTGACATTTCTTTCGGATTTTCTGGATCACTGACATCATACATGCTAACCTTTGTTTTCCAGCCGTCTTGGTCATCAATTCCGACAGAAAGTATCTTGTCGCCTCTGATCTCAAGATGTGTTGACCAGCCCGGAACTTCAAGCTGACCAAGTTCAATGAGATTTGCAGGATCGCTGATATCAATGACATGAAGGGGGTCCTGCTGAAAATATGTCACTGCATACATGCGATCGCCTTCAAACTTTGTTCCGTAAAGCTGTTGACCGGTCATGAATGTAAGCTTGTTGATCTGTTTGATGTTTTCAGGGTCGCTGATCTCAAAACTTTCGATCATGCTCTCTCCGTTACCCCACTGGTCGGATGTGCTGACTGCAAAGAAAACATCACCTTTTTCATACATTTTCCAGCGGTCGCTCATAAAACCGTCAGTTTCAAATTCACCTTTTTTAACGATCTTTCCAGCCGGATCGCTTATGTCAAAAAGTGTTACCGGATATTTCTGGTTGTAATCACCGTTCCAGTAGTCGTAGTTAGCTTCTGCGACATATATCGATTTCTGTGAAACATAAATGGTGTATGCAGTTCCTTCAAGAGAAACTTCATCAACCTTTTTAATGTCGGTCGGATCGGAAATATTTATTGAAATGAGTGTAATCTGGTCTTTGCCGTATTCATCTCTTGTGTCGCACCAGTACCAGTAATATTTATACTGAGTTGCCGCAACATAAATAACATCGCCCACCTGCCTTGAATCAACGATAGTGCCGTCCAGTTCATAACTTCCGATGACTTTAGGTGCAGATGGTTTTTCAGTATTGACGACGATCACTTTTGACATGCTTCTGCCGCCCCAGTAACCTTCCTTCTCATCCATATCTTTTCCATTAAGTCCTGTAACAAGAATATATGCTCTACCATCAGAAAGATACATTTCACCGGGAATTCCCTCAAAAGGTGCTTTACCGACAACTTTAAGTGCTTTCGGATCCTTCATATCGATCGCGATAAGCCCTTTGTAACGGTTTACAACCCAGATAGTGTTTCCTTCTACCTTATATATATCTGATTCAACGATCTCTCTTTCAGCATCGTCACCTGCACCGTTCTCATCATCTTCAGCAGCAGTGTCACCGGAATCACCTGAATCGCCGTAATCACCTTCGCCTTTGTCATTGCTGTTGTTTGCACCGGCAGTAATGAATTCGCCGTTTTCATCTTTGTCTTTCACATCCGGATCGTCCGTTACCTCACCATCCGGCAGATTGCCTTCATCATCTTTCGAATCATTATTCTTATTGTCGCAACCAACTGCAACAAAAAGAATGAAAAACAGCACAACCAGTGTTTTAACAACCTTCTTCATTTCGCCCTCCATTCGGCAATTAATCAAAATAACGGACATTTAGTGTATTGTACTGTGGTTTTTTATTTGAGCAAGGTGATTTTTTTTTAAATCTTCAAGTTGAGCACTCTTGCAATTTTCGTGTTTTTAACAACAATCATTCCTTATGAAAGGCGAAGCCAGGACATATAGATCAGTTCATAACGCTGAAAGGTTTAAATTCTTCAATGTAACTGTTTTTGAAAGCGATCTCCATATCGGTGTCGATATTGCATCTTTCAATCCCTCTTTAATTGAATTTGCGACTGAAGAGATTAAGCGGACAAGAGAAATACTTAATGAATACAGCAAATTGAACAGCACATTCTTTTCGTCTCTCAACCCTCTTGCACTTGATGATTCAGCTGAAACTGAAGTAAGATCGATGCTTAGTGCAGGGCTTCTTGCAAATGTGGGTCCGATGGCGGCTGTTGCGGGGATTACAAGTGAAACCGTGGGAAGAAAACTGTTTGAAAAATTTCAGATTAAAGAGATCGTTGTTGAAAACGGCGGAGACATCTGGGCAAGTGTCAATGAGCCGCTTTTTGTTGAAATTCTTGCGGGAAATTCGGCACTTAACGGAAAACTTGCTTTAAAGATCCCTCAAAACAGAACTCCCATTGGAATATGCACATCATCAGGAACTGTGGGACATTCACTCTCTTTTGGCAAAGCGGATGCCGTTGTGATCTGTGCTCATGACGCCGCAATAGCCGATGCATTCGCCACAGCGGTCTGCAACATCGTCAAAACTGAATCAGATATTGACAAAGCCCTTGAATTTACTTCACAATTTAAGGAAATACTCTCAACTGTCATAGTCATTAACGACAAAATAGCCTTGTCCGGAGAATTTGAGATAGTGCCTGTGCTTACGCCCACGGCATTTTAAAACACGGTTCATCAAAGAGTGAATAATCAGCTTTTCCGTTCACGGCAAAAGTTTTGACAAGTGCCGCTCCCGCAAGCAGTTCTTTTGCTTTTTGAAGTGTCGCGCCGGTTTTGGAGCGGTCATCGACTACGAGTATCTTTTTTCCTGAATATGAAAATTCTATGGGTTGAATGAGTTCCGGAGTGCTGCGGCAGGGTTTGTGCATATCATCACGGAAATTTATCACAATTGTCGCAAAATCGACTCCCAGCTTGTGTGCAACAAGCGCTCCGGGAATGATCCCTCCCCGTGCAATTGCCACAACAATGTCAAAATGCTCAGCAAATTCAATCGCTTTCAATTTTTCAAAAATCTCTTCAAATGATTTCTTTTCCATTATTTCTTATCCAGATCTATCAGTTGATAAACATCATTCCCGAGCCCTATCTTTTTGCCGTATTCTATCTGCGGTCTTCCGGAAACTCCCGAATGTTTTGCAAAGGCATCTTTTGTGTGAACCGCTTCATTCACCAGATCGTATGAAGCCGCATCTATTGCCAGCATGTCAGTTGAGACAACTATTCCTATATCTTTTACAAAGGGTTTTCCTGCACTGCTCATACAGTCGCAATCAGGTGAAATATCAGCAAGAACATTTATATAGATCATGTGTTTGTTATCTTTAATGATCTTCGCATATTCGACAAGTTTTTCCATGAACGCCGGAGTATCTGTGGATCCCCACGGAACGCCGTAAACGCGGGTCGGGCATAAACCGATGCACTTTGCACATCCGATGCATTTTAAAGGATCAATGACAACTTTGGGTTCAATAGTTATGGCATTTCCCGGACATTGCGGAACACAGATGCCGCATTTTATACATTTTGAACTGTTCACCGTCGGTATTGTCGAAGCATGCATCGCCATTTTCCCTGCTATTGCGCCAAGGCCCATTGCAACATTTTTGATGGCGCCCCCTACTCCGGCACCTTTATGACCTTTAAAGTGAGAAAGAACAACGATTGTGTCGTAATTGTTCATATGAGAACCGACGATCGCTTTTTTAATGTGTTTAAGACCTGTTGCAGGGTATTCTATCGTTCCTTCAGAGTCGAGAATATCAATCGGGGCATAGGTAAAACCGTGCTCTTTTGCAAGTTTGATATGACTTTCGGTATAGCGTCGCTTTCCTACATAAAGAACATTTGTCTCCACAAAAGTTGAGTTGAGCGATTTAACAAGATCTTTCATCATTGCCGGCTTGATATAGTATTTATTGCCGTCTTCACCGAAATGGACTTTAAGGCCTATCCGCTTCCCTTTTACCAAAGGACGAATTTTTTCAAATGCCTTCATCAGACCATTAGGCGAGATATCTTTTGTGAAATATACCTCCGCTTTTGGAGCGTTTTCTGTTTTCTTCTGTGCATACAGCGTGACAACTGAAAAGACAGCAAGCACAACCAATATTGAAATTCTTAGTTTTTTCATAATGTTACTTCGATTTTTCAGCAAGAGTTGTCATAGCTTTTGAAAGGCCTGAATACATTGCTTTGTATTCTTTATCTTTCCAATCTTTTTTATCTTTTCTTATAAATGTTGTAAGGTCTGATCTGTTGTCAAAACGGGCGATGGGGATGTTCCATTTTTTTGTGACATAGATCTGTTTCCCCCCTTTTTTTGCTGCAACAAACCTTTCAACTTTCACGGTGTCTTTTCTGTCGCTTGTTTCAATGAGATAAGCCATGTCATCACAGCCGTATTCGCCAAGCATTACTTCAAGCGGAACTCCGTGGTGAAGGATCGAGCTCTGTCCATCCGGCTTTGCCCTTTCATAATTTTTTCTTCTGCTTTCTTCAGGGGTTACCCAGACATAAAGAATTGATGCTCTGCTTAAAATGTGTTCAGAAAATGTTTCAAAGGCAAATGCATAACCCTGCGGTGGCGTAAGAGGCATTTGAGCACCGTTGGCGCCTCCTCTTGCAAGTTCTATCACTATCGTTTTTCCTGTTTTATCAGTCTTTGCAACTTTGTTTTTTTCCCTAATAAATTCAGCCACTTCATTTTCAAGAACATGTCCCAACTCTATTCTTTTATCCCACGGGATCTTGCCAAGTTCACGACCCATACCAAACTTTGATCTTGCAATATCAAGTCGTTCAAAAAGCCATTGAGCCGCAGACGGAACATTGATCACGGTTGAATTGCAGAGATCTTCATAATCCAGATTGAGAAGTTCAACAAGCGTCCCCCACTCCATTCCGTCCTTGAAAGGTCTTGTCGGCCCTTTATAAAAAACATAGTCAAACCCCATCTTTCCAAGTTCGTCATCAATCCGGTGCATAAAGTGGACATAAGGATAATCATCAAGCTGCAAGGTCGGCCCCATGTGCATATCTTTCCTGCACTGAGCCGGTGTCAGAAGCTCCATGAACCGCCTCACTTCAGATTTTCCCGAAGCCGGAAGCGCCATCAGAAGGACAGTATCAAGCAGTTTTGTCATCACTTTCTCCTAAAAAAGAAATTAAAAAAACTGCAATATTCTACAGTCTAACTGAGATAGAGTCAAAAAAGAACGGATGATTCAAGGTTTTTATATTATATCCGTGCATGTTGTTGAGTTAAATTTTCTGATCAAATGATGTTTCCAATTCCCGGATTTACATAAATATATTTTTCCAATGTCACTCTGCCGTGTGCTATGGG
This sequence comes from uncultured Spirochaetales bacterium, assembly GCA_964630905.1. Lineage (GTDB taxonomy): Bacteria > UBP6 > UBA1177 > UBA1177 > UBA1177 > JAGOEX01. Next base: position 28,011 of record CAZVWR010000033.1, read on the forward strand.
GGCGGCAACAATTGCCTGAGTCTTGTATCCTTTTTTCTCAAGCAGGGGCAGAACTTTGTCAAAATTGAATTTTCTTTCATCCGGCTTTTCAGCACTTTTTGCTTCGACGGCATAAATCATATTATTTTTTATCACAAGAACATCAATTTCAACACCGTTTGAATCACGGTAGTAAAAAACATTCGCTGAAGTGTCCATTGATACAGTTTTAATTATTTCGCAGACAACAAAATTCTCCCATATCTGACCAATTAAAGGACTTTCCCATAAACCGGCATCACCGCTAATCCTTAACAAATTACAAAGAAGTCCTGTGTCGCAGAAAAACATTTTAGGCGATTTTATCAGTCTTTTCCCAATATTCTCAAAATATGGCGGGATAATTGATATAACTCCGCTTGATTCCAGAACTGATACCCACGATTTAGCTGTGTTGGGAGAAATTGAAGCATCTTTTGCAAGCTCTGACAAATTCAAAATGTTTGCCGATCTTAAGGCAAGTAACTGAATAAATTTCTGAAAACTATTAAGATCTCCGATGTTTACGATGCTTCTGACATCTCTTTCAATATAGGTTTTCAGATAATCTCTGAAAAAAATGTCTGAATCCATATCAGAATTTTTCCATAATTCAGGAAATCCGCCCCTTTTGACAAGATTTTCAACTCCGGTGTTTATTCCGGCGTTTTTGATCTCAACTGCACTTAGAGTTGAAAGCTCAATTATTGAAATTCTTCCTGCAAGAGATTCACTGATGTTATTCATCAAAGAAAAGCGCTGGCTTCCAGTCAGCACCCATTTTCCATAAACATCACAATTTTCATCAATAATAATCTTAAGTTCCCTTAAAAGATCGGGAGCATACTGAATCTCATCTATTATAACTCTTGAAGCATTTTCAAATCTTTTTAAAAACAGTTTCGGCTTTTCATTCGCCTCTCTTGCAAGGATCATATCATCCAGAGTGACATAGACAGCTTCCGGAAAAAGCCGCTTTAAAAGAGATGATTTCCCTGACTGTCTCATCCCTGTCAGCAGAACAGCAGGTCTTGTTTTAACCGCCTTTAATAACTGATCTGAACACGCTCTTTCAATCCACATTTTTTTCTCCATCAAACAAAAACCACAGAAATCAACATAGCATATTTATGTAATTTAGTCAATCAACTTTATGAATATCTGCAATTCAATTGCAGATTTACATAACATTCCTGATTCTTAAAGTTCCGGGAAAACTAAGAAAAGTGGAATTGATTTAGGGGGTTAAGGTGGATTTAAACCACAGTTTTATATGTAAATGTTGCGCCATGACCCCTACTTTGATATATGTTTCAAGCGTGTTGCCTGATCCGTCAACTTTGGCCACTGGTGATAACTGCCCTGCGTAAATGAGTCTGTATTCCGTCACGCCATTCACCTGCTTAGATATCAATCGATTCCTTCCGTCAATCATAGTGAAAAACTTGTCATAAAGTGCTTCAACTGCAACACTGCCGTCATCGAATAAGAGTCCTTGTTTTTTGTTTTCATTAAAAACATACATAACTTTCTTGTTTTTTATGCTCTCTTTTTTTTTCATCAGCATTTAAGTAAAAGGGATTCTTTAGCAAAATCAATGAAAATAACGACATTAAAATACATATTTTTATACTCATACTTTTTCTCCTTTTTCTAAAACTTAAATTCCATAACCGAAGGTCCAACAACTCCATCCGATTCAATCAATTTTTTAAGGTTTTGCTGTTTACTTGTATCTGCGCCCGGAGCAAACGGATTTCTGACAAATCCTTTAGTTCCGTCTGCGTTGTTTGTTTCCCATATTATTTGTTTCATTGGATCAGGTCCTTTGTAAAATGGGTTAAAAACAAATACCCATCTCGGTCTTCCAGATGGTCCTTCTTCTTCCATTATTTCTTCTTCCATTATTTCTTCTTCCATTATTTCTTCTTCACTTTATTCTCGATTTTCCATGCACCTTTTCCATTGTCCATCTCAGGGACAGCATCATATTCTTCTGTAAGTTTACCGTTCACAAAAACCTTTTTGTTTTTTTTGTTATCCATTTCATCCAGTAAAATTACAATTTTTTTCTCTTTCCCGGAATCATCTTTCCAAATCAAAATTTGTTCTTTATATTCATTAGGAAGTGGCTGCATTTCAGACTTTACCCAAATATAAACCTTTGCAAGTCCTTCAGAAAAACCCGTCCCGATTCCATTAAATTTAGGTTTTATCACCCAGTTGCCATTAATATCTATAAATCCCCATTTCCCACAATCATATTCTCTTTTGTTGCAATTTTCTCCAATTTTAACGGCAGCTAATCCTTCTGAAAAATCAGATGCATCATCAAATTGAGGATTTATAATATATTGAAATTCTTTATTTATAAATCCTGCTTTTCTGTTCTTTTCCTTAACAACTGCCACACCATTTTTAAAAGGTTTTGCATACACAAAAGTTAAAGGAGAAGCCTTTTCCCCTTTTTCATTAAAATAAAAACATGAGAATTTATTATCAGCACCATTTTTACAAGCTACTGCTAATCCTTCTGAAAACTCAGAAATGTAGCTGTATTCCAACGGAAGAATTCTGTTGCCTTTCGTATCTATTAATCCATCAATATAATTTCCTTTATCCCTTCGGCAAACTTTAGCCAATCCATTATCCCAAAATGGCTCTGCATAATCGAATTCTGGGTCTATCACTGTTTCGCCTTTTATGTTCAAATATCCATATCTAAAAATATCCCCTTTTTTTATCTGTGCCGGAGCTAAACCTAAATTAAAACGCCCTCGAAATTTATAATTCATTTCTGTCAACAAGTTAAAGTTTTTGTCCATTATGCCATTTTTATAATCTACTTTCCCGTTTTCATCTGGTTCAACTGGTTTTCCAACAATAAAAAATTCTTCATTTTCAATGCCTTCATAAAATCCCACTGAAAACCACAGTCCTTTTTCTTTAAACCTGTTTCTGACTTCTTCAAATCTCCCTTTTTTTATTTCTTCTTCTTTTTCTGTCCCGTTTTTATCAAGGAACCTCTTAATATTCATGTTCAGATTATAGTACTCAAAACTGTAATGTGCATTTCCATTCTCAAATTTTCCATATTTAAAATATTTCTCATCCGGTTCAATTATCCATTTTCCTTCCTTATCTATATATCCTGCTATCATTTCATGTTCATCATATTTCCATTTTTCTGAAATATGATCGTTTTTTTTCTCTCCAGTGCAACAACTTGATAACACTATAATTATTAACAAAACTGCCATGTTTTTCATTTTTCTTACCTCCTATTCCCAAAAATCAATTTCAGGGGTGTATGGAACCATAGGTGTCAGGGCGCCATAAGTACATATGTTTTCACTCGCAAGCATCTGAATTCACTTAAAATTATAATGTTTTCTCACTGCTTTTCTGATGTTCCAGCGGCAATTCATCCCTTCAGGAAATGTGACGAAATCACCTTTTCCGAATTTATAGACACTGCCTGTTGTGTCGTCTGTGACTTCGACTTCGCCTTCAAGCAGATAACATTCCTCTTGCGAATCATAATACCAAGGGAATCTGCTCACTTCCTTTTCCCATATACCCCACGAAAATACGCCTCTTTCCTTCAACTGTGCATCTGTCAGTTTTTCAATCTTAACCGCCATTTTTAACTCCTTAAAATTAAACAGTAACAACCGATTTTACACTTTTGACCGGACAATGGAAATAAAAACAGTCACCACTTTTAAATAAGTTTTTGTGATTTTGCTTGACTTATATACTATCAATATTTAATAATCCCTTAGTTATTTGGGGTCGCAATGCGAATTATTGACGGGACTCACATAATTGAGGCGGTCAGAAACCTCTTCATCGAGCTTAATTATCAGCCCGAATCCTTGAAAAACATTTCATTTAAAGAAGACGACATGTCTGATGACGAAGCGGAACTTGCCAATATCCTTGACGAAAACATGCTTAACGCAAAAAATGAACTCAGACCTCTGTGTCAGGACTGCGGAGTTGCACAGGTCTTCATAAAAAAAGGAAAGTTCGTTTCATACAGTGACGCGCCGGAACTTTCGATACTCATCAACAAAGGTGTCGAGCTTGCCTACAGCGAAGGACTTCTTAGAAAATCGACAGTACGGGACCCTTTTGAAAGAGTGAACGAAGGGAAAAATCTGCCTGCGTTCATCCACATTGAAGAATGCGAGGGAGATACTTTTGAACTATGGGGACTTGTAAAAGGAGGCGGAAGCGAAAATGTCAGCACTCTCAAAATGATCTCCCCTGCTGAAGGAAGGCACGGTGTTGCCGACTTTGTTTTTGAAACCCTTAAATCAGCCGCAGGAAAGGGATGCCCCCCCTACTTCATAGGATTAGGAATAGGCGGAACCTTTGACAGCATCCCTATAACAGCAAAAACAGCACTTCTTGAAAAATGCAGTGAAGACAAAGAGTTATATGATATAATAATGACACGCGTAAAAGAGATTGACTACGGAATACTCGGATTTCCCGGTATTTCAGCTATTAAAGCGCTTTACATAAAAAAGGAACCTACCCACATCGCGATGATGCCTGTCGCGGTTGCACTTAACTGTCACAGCTTCAGAAGCGGAAAAATAATTTTTTAAGGAGCGAACTTTTTGATATTTTCTAACGGAATGACTGAAGAAATGCTCAATGCCGGCATGGTGACCCGTATTACCGGAGAACTCATAACCGTGCGAGACCAGTCACTCAAAAAGATTCTCGAAATGGTTGAAAAAGGCGAACCGCTTCCGTTTGAAATGAAAGGGGCATACATATTTTTTGCCGCTCCGACTCCCGGCTACACTGAACACAGGGCGAGCATCGGACCGACAACAAGCTGGAGAATGGGTGCGTTCATCCCTTTCCTTCTCGAACTCGGAGTAAAAGGATTTGTCGGAAAAGGGTTTCTTCCTGTTGGTGTTCCCGAAGCGATAAGAAGACACAAAGCTCTTTATTTTCAGGCACTTGGCGGAGCAGGAGCATATTATGGAAGCCGTATGACGGCAATGGAACCGATAATGTTCCCAGAGCTTGGGCCGGAAGCAGTATTTAAAATTGAAGTCGCGGATTTTCCGCTGATAATATCAATCGACACCAGAGGTGCAATATTTTCTTAAGAGGTGATCATGGGAAAGAAAGAATTTGTCGAGATCAGACACGAAAATGCTAAATGTACGCTGTACATCAGACCTGAACTTTGTAAAGGATGTGAAGTGTGTATTGAATTCTGTCCGGTGAAAGCCCTTTCACTTGACAAAAAGAAACTCATTGTGACGGCAGACAACATGGAAAAGTGTATCGCCTGCGGAATGTGCGAGCTCAGATGTCCCGATTTTGCCATTTATATCGAGAAAAAAGAAGGAGCAAAGAAATGACAAAAGCAAATTATGAATTCATTCAGGGAAATATCGCCTGTGCAAAAGGTGCCGCATACGCCGGTTGCAGTTTTTTCGGCGGATATCCGATAACACCTTCGACAGAAATTGCTGAATACATGGCTGAATGGCTCCCGAAAAACGGCGGAAAGTTTATTCAGATGGAAGATGAAATAGCTTCGATCGGCTCAATAATCGGAGCGTCACTTACCGGAGCAAAATCAATGACTTCCACAAGCGGACCCGGATTTTCGCTTATGCAGGAACTGATCGGTTACGGCTGTATTGCCGAAGTTCCGATCGTTGTTGTTGACATCATGAGAGGCGGACCTTCAACAGGACTTCCCACATCTCCGGCACAGTCAGATCTTCTTCAGGCAAAATGGGGAACACACGGCGACCATCCCACGATCGCACTTGTTCCGAATTCAGTTGAAGAGATGTTCACTGAAACAGTAAGAGCTTTCAACCTTGCTGAATATTTCAGAACTCCCGTCATCGTTCTCGGAGACGAAATAATCGGTCACATGAGAGAAAGGATAAGGATCCCCGACCCGGGCGAAATAGAACTAATTAACAGAACCACTCCCAACAGCGATGGCGTCTGTCCCCTTCCCTACGCTTCTGACGGTTACAAACCTGCATGTCTGCCGAATTTTGGAAAAAGCAGATTCCATGTGACTGGACTTAACCACGATGATTCAGGATTTCCGACAATGGACCCTGAGATCGTTGCAAGGGAAAATGAAAGGATCATTAAAAAAGTTTACAACCAGAGACATCTTGTTGATAAATTTGAAGCCATTCACTGTGAAGATGCAAAGATTCTCATGCTCGCAGTCGGAAGTGCGGCAAGAGCGGCGGAAGAATCAGTCCTTGAACTTAGAAAGAAAGGGGTTAAAGCCGGGCTTTTCAGACCTATTACACTCTGGCCTTTTCCGAAAGATGAGTTTGCAAAGTATGCTCTAAACGCTGATTACATAATAGTTCCAGAAATGAACCTCGGTCAGCTTAAAACAGTCGCGGAAAGATTCACAAAGAGAAACAAGATAATTCCTGTGAACCTTGTCAACGGAGAACCGCTCGGACCGGAGAACATTATTTCGGCGATCAGCCATCTTAACATTTAACGGGGGGTACAGATATGTTCGATTATTCAAAATATTTAAGAAATGAAAAGCTTCCTCACATCTGGTGTCCCGGATGCGGGCACGGCATAGTAATGAAATCTCTTCTGCGTGCGATTGACAAGACCGGCTGGAGCAAAGACGACATCGTTGTTGTAAGCGGCATCGGCTGTGCGTCAAGACTTCCCGGATATGTTGACTGTAACACACTTCACACAGCTCACGGGCGGGCACTCGCCTTTGCAACAGGGATAAAACTTGCAAAACCCAACATGCATGTGATCGTTGTTTCGGGTGACGGTGACGCCCTTGCAATAGGCGGCAACCATTTCATCCATGCATGCAGAAGGAACATTGACATAACTCTCGTTGTGTTCAACAATGGCATCTACGGAATGACAGGCGGACAATACTCACCGACTACGGCTGACGGTGATAAAACTGCAACATCCCCTTATGGAAATATTGAGCCCCATTTTGATATTGTTGACCTTGCCACAGGTGCAGGAGCCACTTTTGTCGCAAGAGGAACAAGCTACCATGTTCCACAGCTTGACACCTACATTCATAAAGGCTTGATGCACAAAGGTTTTTCAGTTATTGATGTTGCCGAAGCATGCTACACAACCCACGGCAGAAAGAACAAGAAAAAATACGGATCGAACCTTGACATGCTCAAATATCAGAAAG